>PBKR01000028.1 GCA_002721545.1 Nitrosomonadaceae bacterium
TGGCACATGATGCTCGTATGAATCTGAAAACTGAAATTTATATTCTTAATTTTTAAAGCATAAACTTTTATTGGGTAATACAGTGCAAGCATAACGCATTTGTTGAATACCACCTTCTCGATTAAATGTATATTCGGCTCGTAGAGCTTTATATTGGTTTTTAGTAAAAGATAATGAATTGGGGATGTAGCGTTCTTCATTCCAAAATCTTATCCTACAGAATTCACTCTCATTTCTGCAAATTTTAATACGTGCCGCTCCATATACAGCTATATCAGTATCTCGATTTAGATCTACTAATACCATATGAACATATTTTCCTGTTTTTCCCAATTCAACAGATCGGACCACGCGCCAACCTTCTCCACTGTGTAATTTTTGTGCAGATTGTATTGCTGGCTCAGCGATAATTATATTTGAAAATAACAAGAGAAATATAATAAATATAATTTTATTAAACATCATTTATGCAAATTTATTAAAAAATAAATAGTATTATAAGTTACCATGCAAGTTTCGTAAAAATGGATCATAGGCCAATTATTAATACCCTAAGAATATTTTATACTTTATAAGGAGGGTAGTGTAGAAATTAATATATTATTTATTCTAGCTTAATTGTTCATACAAAGCTGATGATAAGATTCATTAATTAGTAGTCATATAAAATTATTAATTAAAAATTATCTTTATACATTGTGGCGGAGAAGGTGGGATTCGAACCCACGTGCCAGGTTTCCCTAGCCATCTGATTTCGAGTCAGCGCCGTTATGACCACTTCGGTACCCCTCCATACATACCAGAATAAATTTTATATTAGTTAGTTTCTGCAGGGCCTACGATATAAAACAATAGAATAACTGAATATCTTAAATATTTCACTAATGCGTACTTTCTGTTCATGCCTTTCATTTATAGCCTTGATTCTCTTAATATCAGCCTGTGATGTTTTTGAGTTCTCTGTTCCATCATTAGATAATAGTATTAGTGGGCCTATCCCACTAATTGATAAGAGCCATGAGTTAGTAGTTATTATTAAGAATGATCGTTATAAATATAAGAAAAGTTATGATGGTGAATATATGGGGTTTGAGCGTGATGTTGCCACAGAATTTGCTAAAGAATTAGGTAAAAAAATTAGATTTGTTATGGCACGAAGCTCCTCTGAATCATTATTACTTTTAGAGAACAATCAAGCTCATCTAGCTACTGGTATTAATGTGAGTACCAGTAACAAGCTGCAAATTCGTTTTGGTCCAGTCTATCAGCATACATACCAACAAGTTGCATACAATACTAATTATTTAGAGCATAAGAATTTTTATGAAATGATTGGGAAAAATATTGTAATTGAAAAAGAAGGGATGTATGGCGAAATATTAAACAATACTCGATTAAAATTTCCACAATTAAATTGGGTTGAAAGAGATGAATCAATAGAAGATTTGTTATCAAAGGTAGCGGCAGGAAAGATTGACTATGTATTGTCCGATTCAACCCAAATAAATATTGCTAGAAATTTTTATGCTAATTTAGGTGTAGCAATGACTATTAAAAATAAAATTGGTAAGGCATGGGCTTTTTCTTCTCTTGCAGAATTAGAATTACAAGAGAAAGCGCAGAAATTTTTCAAGAGAATTAAAAAAGATGGAACGTTAAATCGTTTAATCGATAAATATTATGGTCATATTAAGCGGTTGGGGCAAGAGAATGTAAGTAAATTTCTAGAAAAAAGGAAAGTTTCCCTACCAAGTTTGCGTAAATATTTCTATCAAGCTGAGGAGATTACAAAAATTGATTGGAGGCTAATTGCTGCTTTATCGTATCAGGAATCTCATTGGGACAGAAAGGCAACTTCGTTTACAAATGTAAGAGGCATCATGATGCTGACACAAGAAACTGCCGAACGGATGAAAGTTAAAGATCGCCTTAATGCACAACAAAATATAATTGCTGGTGCACGTTATTTATTAATTCTAAAAAATACGCTACCGGCACGTATTATGGAACCTGATCGTACTTGGATTGCCTTAGCTTCATATAATCAGGGCTATGGGCATATTGAAGATGCGCGGATTTTAGCACAACGCTTGGGATTGAGTCCCGATATATGGATAGATTTAAAAAAATCGTTACCGTTATTAAGTAAAAAGAAGCATTTTAGGAGATTAAAGTATGGTTATGCGAGAGGAGGTGAGGCTGTATATCTTACAGAGTCTGTCCGAGCTTATTATGACATTTTGATGGAATATGAATCTCCTTATAAAAATACCCCTTATCATAAAGAAAATTGATTTCGACGTAATTAAAAGATGGCTTGTTTTCTAGAACCAGCTAGTTTTATAGTTGTTAAGTATTTTTAAAAATTGCTATTAATGAGCAGATATACTAAAGAAAATTAATCTCTAAAATTTTGAAATTGAATGGGAAATTCCGTAATAGATTTTTTAAGAAGTGCTATCGCCTCTTGTAGCACATCTCTTTTTTTACCCGAAACACGTATAGTTTCTCCTTGGATATTAGCTTGGGCCTTAAGTTTACTATCTTTTATATTTTTTACAATTTTCTTTGCAAGGTCCATGTCCACTCCAGTTTTTACTATGACCACCTGCTTCATTTTACTGCCTGTGGTCTTTTCTGCTTCGTTTTTATTCATGCAGCGAACATCTACACCACGTTTGGTAGCTTTATTCATTAGAACATCTAGTATTTGGCCAATTTTAAATAAGTCATCTGCATAAATAGTAAGCTTGTAATCTTCTTGATCGATTCGTGCATCAGACCCCTTAAAATCAAAACGAGTACCTATTTCTTTATTTACCTGGTCTACTGCATTTTTTAGCTCTTGCTTATCTACTTCTGAAACTATATCAAATGAAGGCATCTTGCTTTCCTTGTGAGATCAAATAGCTAAAAAGTTAATGAGTTATTAGCTATATTAAATTTAATTGTAGTTATCGCAAGTGAGAATCCTTAAAATTAACTTTTCTCTTCTAACTTTGATGCTATTCGCATTCGCATAGCATTCAATCTAATAAATCCATCAGCATCCGATTGATTATAAGCGCCTTGATCTTCTTCAAAAGTTGCAATATTAGAATCAAATAATGAATTTGTTTTAGAGTCTCTTCCAACTACTATGATATTACCTTTATATAGCTTTACTCTAACCCAACCATTTACGTGTGTCTGAGATGAGTCAATCATGGTTTGTAGTAATTTTCGTTCTGGACTCCACCAATAACCATTGTAAATTAATGTTGCATAACGAGGCATTAATTCATCTTTTAGGTGTGCAACTTCTCTATCTAAAGTGATAGATTCCAATGCACGGTGTGCTCGTAACATAATTGATCCGCCAGGTGTTTCATAGCAGCCTCTTGATTTCATCCCTACATAGCGATTTTCTACTAAGTCCAGTCTCCCAATGCCATGTTTGCCTCCTATCATATTAAGCTTAGTCAATATTTCTGCTGGCGAGTATTTTTCCCCATTCAATGCAATAATGTCGCCTCGGTTAAATTCAATATCAATATATTCTGCTTCGTTAGGGGCATTCTCAGGTGATACACTCCAGCGCCACATGGCCTCATCTGGCTCGATAGAAGGGTCTTCTAGTATGCGGCCCTCATAGGATATATGTAATAGATTTGCATCCATGCTATATGGAGAGCCATTTTTCTTTTTCATTTCAATTGGGATGTTATTTTCTTTTGCATATTGTAAAAGTTTCTCACGTGATGTGAGATCCCATTCGCGCCATGGTGCTATTACATGTATGTCAGGTTGTAGAGCATAATAGCCAAGTTCAAAACGAACCTGATCGTTACCTTTTCCAGTTGATCCATGAGAGACCGCATCAGATTTTGTTAACTTAGCAATTTCTATTTGTCTTTTTGCTATTAATGGTCTTGCGATACTGGTGCCAAGTAAATATTCTCCCTCATAAATTGTATTAGCTCTAAACATTGGGAAAACAAAATCACGTACAAATTCTTCACGTAAATCCTCAATGAATATCTCTTTTATTCCTAGCTTCTCAGCTTTAGTGCGTGCAGGCTCTATTTCTTCACCCTGTCCAATATCTGCAGTAAAAGTAACGATTTCACACTGGTAAGAATCCTGCAGCCACTTAAGAATTACTGATGTATCCAGCCCACCAGAGAAAGCTAGGACTACCTTATTAATTTTGTTCATATTCTTCATGTTTAACCTACAAGCATTAATTTATTTTTATATAGAAGATTCTGGATTTATTTCTCCTAGTAGCATATATTCCATCAGAGCTTTTTGTGTATGTAGCCTATTTTCTGCTTCATCCCAAACAACGGATTGAGGTCCTTCAATAACTTCTGAAGATACTTCTTCACCTCTATGAGCAGGAAGGCAATGCATAAAGAGAGCTTCTTTTTTTGCATACGACATCATTCTTTTATCCACAAGAAAATTAGCAAAGTCTTTTTTTCTTCTTTCAGTTTCAGCTTCAAATCCCATGCTTGTCCAGACGTCAGTTGTTACAAGATCAACATTTTTTATTGCATCATTCGGGTCTGAAAATTCTTCATAATGATTTGTACCATTAAGTCCTGCCAGCTCAGGTTTTATCTCATAACCTGGAGGGGTAGAAACATGCACATTGAAATTAAGAATTTCTGCTGCTTGGAGCCACGTGTTGCATACATTATTTGAATCTCCTATCCAGGCTACTGTTTTGCCAGAAATACTACCACGTTGCTCGATGAAGGTAAAAATGTCACCAACTATTTGGCAGGGATGATACTCATCTGTGAGGCCGTTAATTACAGGCACTCTTGAGTGTGCTGTAAACCTCTTAATTATTTCATGTTCATGAGTGCGGATCATTACTATATCAACCATACGAGAGATTACTCGTGCAGCATCTTCTACTGATTCTCCTCGTCCGAGCTGTGTATCTTTTGTTGAAAGATAGATTGCATCTCCACCCATTTGGTGCATGCCAGCCTCAAATGATAGTCTTGTGCGTGTTGAACTTTTATCAAAGATCATTGCAAGAGTGCGATCTTTTAATGGCCAATAACGCTGGTATTGTTTAAATTTTTTTTTAATCCAATGGGTACGCTCGAATAGGTAATCAAACTCGTCACGGGATAAATCATTGAATTGTAGAAAATGTTTAAGTTGCATGATATTTTTAAGTTATTAATAATTGGTTATTTCATCTTTCATGTCTTGTAATGCTTTAAAATTTTTCTATTAAAGTAGATACGATATCCACTATTTTTTTGGCTTCATTCTTGGTTATTATTAGTGGTGGTAATAGACGCACTACTTTGTCTGAAGTAACATTTAGCAGCAGGCCATGTTTTAGAGCATCTTTTACAAGTGTACCGCAGGGTTCTGTAAGTTCTATACCAATCATTAACCCCTGTCCACGTATTTGAGCAACATGGCTTATTCCATTTAATCGATCTTGGAAGCTTTTCCGTATAAAGTTACCTTGTTTTAATGCATTTGATATTAAATCTTCTTCTTCAATAATATCTAAAGTGGTGATTGCTGCAGCACAAGCTAGCGGGTTGCCACCAAAAGTAGATGCATGATTCCCTGGTTTGAATACTTTTCCAGCAGTGTTACCTGCAACACATGCGCCAATCGGGATACCTGAGCCAAGACCTTTGGCTAGAGTGATTACATCTGGGATTATTTCGCTACTTTGGAAAGAAAATAATTTTCCGTTTCTACCAATGCCACATTGCACCTCATCTAGCATGAGTAGCCAGTTATTTTTATCGCATAATTTGCGTAGTCCTTTTAAATAATCTGCTTGTGGGACATTGACACCACCTTCTCCTTGATATGGCTCAACTAGGACGGCTACTATATTTTTATTATGAATTGATACTTGGTTTATTGCTTCAAGATCATTAAACGGTACACGAGAGAAGCCTGTTAGTAGGGGTTCAAATCCAGCCTGAACCTTGCGACTTCCACTTGCCGTCAGGGTGGCCATAGTACGACCATGAAATGAGTTCTCCATTACTATTATAGTAGGCAAGTCAATTCCTTTGTTGTGGCCGTATAATCGAGCTAATTTAATAGCAGTCTCATTTGCTTCTGCGCCAGAATTACAAAAAAATGATTTATTTAATCCAGATAAAGAAGCTAATTTCTTAGCTAATTTTTCTTGCTTATCTATATGATATAAATTTGAGGTATGAATTAATGTTCCAGCTTGCTCTGAGATTGTTTTTACTAGTTTAGGGTGACAATGACCTATGCTACATACAGCGATACCTGCAAGGGCATCAAGGTATTTATTTCCTTTATCATCCCATAGCCATACCCCCTCTCCTTTTATAAAGGTAATTGGCAATGGGGAATAGGTGTTCATCAAGTTTTTCATAGATATTAAGATTCTTAGTATTAGTATGTAATACGGCGACAGAAGCCGCCGTATTGTATAAATTCAATTATATTGCTAATAAATATCATTACCTATTTGATTAAATTTTTCAATATTTTTTCGATAGTACTGGTAAGAGATTAAAAATATAAAATTACTTAATATTAGATAGCTATGTTTATTTTTGGGTCAGTATAATTGACTTTATTTAGCTAGAAGCTATTGAGTAAAGCATAGTAACCTTATTTCTGTATAGTGGAGTGATATAAACGAGATGGGTTATAATAAATAGAATAGCTACAAAAAACTTTAATTAAACAGTTTTTTTATAAATTTAATTTTAGTTCATTGCTTTAATAGCTGCAGATAGGCGGCTTTTATGCCTAGCAGCCTTGTTTTTGTGAATTATTTTTTTATCCGCAATTGAATCTACTGTGGCACAAGACACTCTGAATATAGCCTGAGCGGATTGTTTATCACCAGATTTAATAGCCTTAGTTACAAGTTTGATAGCAGTACGTAATTTGGCTCGTAGGCTATGGTTATGAATATTTTGTTTTATATTTTGTCTTGCTCGTTTTCTGGTTTGTGCGGTATTAGCCATTAGATAGATTTCCAATCCTGCATTTGAATATAATCTGATATTTTAAAACCATTTATGTAATATTACAAGAAGTTATAGGAACATTTCTATTTGCCTATAATGTCAGTGAATAATGCTTTTGAAATTGATAATGTTTGAGCATTATTATTAAATGATTATCTACTCATAGGTATATTATATCTTTAGTAGGAATATCATAACTGATAGAAAGTAATTATGAAACCAAGCTTATATATGTTCTCATGAATTTGTTTAAATCTTTTGCTGCAGTAAGTAGCATGACTCTAGTATCCCGTATTTTAGGATTCATAAGAGATATGTTAATTGCTCGAATTTTTGGTGCAGGTATGGCAACAGATGCTTTTTTTGTTGCATTTCGTGTTCCTAATCTTTTGCGACGCTTATTTGCGGAAGGTGCATTTTCATCAGCATTTGTTCCCATTCTTACAGAATACAAAAATACTCGCTCGCTTGATGAAACACAAGATTTAATCAATCATGTTACAACATTAATGGGGATTGTATTATTTATTGTGACACTTGTTGGTGTAGTTGCATCACCATACATAATCTATATAAGTGCTCCTGGGTTTTCAGATAATCCACAAAAATTTTTATTAACAGTTGAGCTTTTAAAAATTACATTTCCTTATATATTATTTATTTCTTTAGTTTCTATTGCTGGAGGAATTCTTAATACATTTGGGAAGTTTTCTGTCCCTGCATTTACTCCTGCGCTTTTAAATTTATCTTTTATTGGCTGTGCATTGTGGCTTTCGCCGCTCCTTAATCCGCCTATATTAGCTTTAGCATGGGCAGTATTTATTGGGGGAGTTTTGCAGCTTGCCTTTCAGCTGCCGTTTTTAATGCGGATGAGATTATTGCCATGCCCTCATTTTATTCCAAATGATTCAGGGGCTTGGCGTGTTGTAAAGAAAATGGGGCCAGCAGTGTTTGGCGCATCTGCCGGCCAAATTAGTTTATTAATAAGTACTATTTTTGCCTCCTTTCTTATCACTGGTAGTGTTTCATGGTTATATTATGCTGACCGCCTGATGGAGTTTCCTGCTGGCTTGTTAGGTGTTGCATTAGGGACAGTATTGCTTCCATCTCTTTCCCGTCATCATACAAGTAATAATAAAATAGAATATTCTCAATTACTTGATTGGGGTTTAAGGTTTGCAGTGATTTTGTCTTTGCCTGCTGCAATGGCGCTAGCATTACTTGCAATCCCATTAATTACCACATTGTTTCACTATGGAGAGTTTTCTGCTAATGATGTTTTTATGACACGTGATGCGTTAGTTGCCTATAGTGTAGGATTATTGAGTTTAATTTTGATTAAAGTATTGGCGCCAGCATTTTATGCGCGTCAAAATATTAAAACCCCAGTAAAAATTGCTGCTGCAACAATTGTTATTACACAATTATTAAATTTTATTCTTATTGACCCACTCCAGCACGTTGGATTAGCGTTGTCAATCAGTTTGGGCGCATGTTTCAATGCAGGTTTTCTTTATTATAAATTAGTAAGCCACGAAATTTATCAACCACAAGCAGGGTGGTTGGTCTTTTTTGTTAAGGTATTAATATCATTATTTATGATGTCAGTAATGCTCTGGTTTACTATGGGAGAGACTACATTGTGGCTTGAGTATACGATAAAAGAGCGAATAATGAGATTAATAGGGGTTGTGGTATTGGGGGGTGCAAGCTATTTCTTATCTTTATGGATTTTAGGTATCCGCCTAAAAGATTTTTCTAAACGTAAAGTGGATGAAATTTAGTTAAATATTAATAATTTATAGAGAGTAATAAACTTATTTCTATGAAAAATTAAATAAATAAGGCTTCAAAAGAGATTTAAAATGTATTAGATTCCCATAAACACATTGAATCAGATATATATTTATGGCAGACTCCATCAGTCTAATGAAAGGGAGCATTATGAAAACAACACATTTTAGAGTACCTAAATTTTCAATTCTGTTATTATCTGGGCTCTTATTTTCAGGATGTGCCACCACTGAAAATCAGCATGATCCATATGAATCCATAAATCGTTCTATCTTTTCTTTTAATGAGCAAGCAGATAAATATGTATTTAAGCCTGTAGCTGAAAGTTATAAGTTCATTGCGCCAGAGCCTGTGCAAGTAGGGGCAGGAAATTTCTTTTCTAATTTAGACGATTTTGTAGTGGTCGTTAACGATATTCTTCAACTAAAATTTAGTGAGGCAAGATCAGATGGGTCTCGCCTATTAATTAATACATTTCTGGGGATTGGTGGCTTAGTAGATTTCGGAAGTGATTATGGATTTCCTAAGCGTCATGAAGATTTTGGTCAAACTTTAGCTCACTATGGGGTATCCAGTGGGCCATACATAGTTGTTCCATTTTTTGGTGGTTATACGGTACGAGATGGAATTGGAGGTATCGTTGATATAGCTACTAATCCAGTTTTTTACGCAGCACCTTTTATGGCTCCCTTTGTTTCACCAACAATAGGGGCTGGCAAGTTTGTTGATGAACGTAAACAAGTGTTAGATAAAGAAGAAATTGTAAATGAGGCAGCATTAGATAAATATGAGTTTTTACGTGATGCATATTTACAGCATCGAAAGAATTTAATATTTGATGGTTCTCCTCCAAATTCTGTAGATGATGAAAAGGAAGCAACTGTTGAGGAGTCCTCTCCTGAGGAAAAGAAGCGTGATGTTATAATAGAGTATATTGATCCAGAGCCATGGCAACCAATACATGATTCTGAGCATTAAAAAGGGTTAGCTCAAGAAGAGATAGTATGATAATTACTAATAATAAAATTTGATTATTATGGCTTGAAGTTTAGTGCTTAATTAAGGTTCTTATATTGACACTAACTTTTTTTAATTATTGTTAGCGAATAAAATATACACTGAAAAAATACTAAAAACTAGAAAAAAGATAGCTGACCAATTAGGTATAGTTAAGAATATGAATTCCCATTCTATATCTGCACAATCCCCATTAGCCTCAAACATAATGGGCCACCATTTGGCTATTAATATGTTGTTTATGAATTCTTCTTCCGCACTAATCCCACACTCAAAATTTTCTGAGTATGCGATTAGCCAGGAATGATGTAATGCCAGTAGTAATCCAAGTAGTGAGAAAATCACCATAAAAATAGAGTATATTTTTTGGCATAGATTTTGAGGATAGTGGATAAAATAGAAAAGGGCTGTTAATCCAATGAGCCAATATGCAATGCGTTGTGCTATACAAAGTGGGCATGGTAGAAGGTTGATTACTAATTGAAGGTATAACGCATATCCAATTACATTTGCGCATATAATAAATATTAACAATAAAGCTAATCTTTTACCTAATATCATATACAGTTTAAGGAGGCTACTTGATGTTTCTTGCGCCATATGCGAGCAATAACCATGCGCTTAGAAATGCTACGCCACCAATTGGGGTGATTGCTCCCAGAATACGGATTCCTGTAATACTTAATGCGTAGAGACTGATAGAGAATAATATAATTCCTCCAAGCATTAGCCAGCCCGATAATAGTATAGATTTAGATTTAGGGGCATGTGACAACACTAGACCAATAATAATTAGGCCTAGAGAATGGTAGAAATGATATTGCACTCCTGTTTGATACACCGCAATCATCTCTGTAGATAATAGCTGTTTTAAGCTATGCGCACCAAAAGCGCCAAAGCCAACACAA
This sequence comes from Nitrosomonadaceae bacterium, assembly GCA_002721545.1. Taxonomy (GTDB): domain Bacteria; phylum Pseudomonadota; class Gammaproteobacteria; order Burkholderiales; family Nitrosomonadaceae; genus BJGV01. The sequence goes on from PBKR01000028.1 coordinate 10,712, forward strand.
AGAAATGCATTGATAGCACCAAGCATTAGAAAGATTCTTGGCATTTGGTATTATTCATTTATTTAAAGAGTTGTAGCTTCTATTAGATAGCTTTTAAGCTATGTAATATTGTTTAATTGCTAAAATTAAGCCATCAATTGTATCGCATTTTAGCATATTGGATTTGGGCTACAAACATGTTTGATTAGATATTATATAAGATATGGCTAAATATAATAAAATACTATTTCATAACTGGCATATTTGGAAAAAAATTAGATAATCTCTGGTGGTCATCTCATAATTAATTTTATTATTCCCCAGAATACCAGAATTAGTTCTTTCTTTTTCCTTTCTCTAATATTTTAGCTTTACTCCACCCTTTGGCAAAGGTGACTTGGATAGTATCTCCAACATTGATCTGATCATTTTTCCGTAGTATTTGGTTATCTTTGTCGTAAATAATACTGTAGCCTCGCCCTAGAATAGATTCTGGGTTAAGAAGATTAAGCTGTGCTTGTTGTCGTTCCAGTGGCACCATTAATGTATCGAAATAATGAATTATTGCTCTGTATAGCCGTTGATCTAATTCTCTCAGCTTTGTAGTTAGAGGGCTGATATCTGGCTTTGTTAATTTAATGCGCTGGTTTAGTTCACGTAATGACCAAAGTCGGTTTTCAAAATACCTCATCCAAGTATTTGTAAATTTATCACTAAGTTGTTGGAGTTGTATAAATTGTAAATGAATTTGCTTGTTTGGGTGTATGAGGAGATGTGCAAGCATATCAATATGTTGCATGTGGATATCAAGGAGGTTCTGCATTGTTTTTAGGATATCCTCATTTATAGATCTTATTCTTTGTAATAGCTCTTTTTTATCAGGAGAAATAAGATGTGCTGCACCAGTTGGAGTTGGTGCTCGGACATCTGAAACAAAATCTGCAATAGTAAAATCAGTTTCATGCCCTATTCCACAAATAATGGGGATAGGGCATGAAGCTATTGTTCTAGCTACGATTTCTTCATTAAATGACCATAGATCTTCAATAGAGCCGCCACCTCGACATAGCATTAGTACATCACATTCATTTCGGCTTTCTGCAGTTTGAATAGATTCTACAATTTTTTCTGCGGCGCACTCACCCTGTACCTGCGTAGGATAAATCATTATAGGTATTGAAGGCATTCGGTGCATTAGTGTAGATAGAATGTCAAGAAGGGCTGCACCTGATGGGGAGGTTATGATTCCTATTTGCTTTGGAAAGGTTGGTAAGGGTTTTTTGCGAATGGGCTCAAATAGTCCTTCTTTTTCTAGCTTAATTTTTAGAAGTTCAAATGCCTTAAATAAATTTCCTTTTCCTGCTAAACGAATTGTATCTACATTTAATTGAAAATTGCCGCGTAGCTTGAAAAGTGTCACTAATGCTTGTACTTCTACTTTCATGCCATCTTCAGGCTGCCATTCTAGCAGCCTATTTTTGTTATGGAAGAATACGCACCCTACTTGTGCATTATCATCCTTTAAAGAGAAATACCAATGCCCAGAAACATGTTGCTTAAGGTTAGATATCTCGCCGCTAACCCATAGAGAGGAGAGTGTATTCTCAAGAAGGTCTTTAGCTGCATGGTTTAATTCACTTACAGTTAATATTGTATGGTTATTTCTTGTCTTTAAAGGGGATTTCATTTTGAAGTCCTACATTAATCTATATATAAAATGAAATTGGATATTTTGAACGAGACAATATAAATTTTGTTAAAATTTGCAGATAATTTTCTTTAATATGATTATAAAAGATTAATCATGCTGGTGAATAGTGTTAGTGTAATAGACTAAATTATTTCTATATACAGTTTAGGGTAACCAAATTTATAAATATTTATACAAAAAAATAGTATATTTTTACCTTGTTGAGTATATATAAGCAAGATACATTACAATATCAATTTTCATCTAGCTTTTTTAGGAGGATATTACTTGTATTCACTGATTCAAGCTGCTGGTTGGCCAATCTGGTTGATTATTATAGCTTCTGTTACCGCTGTTGGTATTATTGGCGAACGAATTCTTGCTTTACGGATTAATATTGTTGCTCCCAAAGGACTATTAACAAGAGTAGTTAGGGAGTACCAAGAACATGGTGTAAATTCAGATATGCTTATGCGTTTACACTCACATTCACCGTTAGGTAAAATATTTGCAGCTGGCTTAAAAAACATTAAAAGTACACGTGAGGTTATGAAAGAATCTATAGAGGAGGCTGGCCGAGCTGTTTCACATGATCTTGATCGATATTTAACTACTCTTGGTACTATTGCTTCAATGAGCCCATTGCTGGGATTATTTGGTACTGTAGTCGGTATGATTGAAATTTTTGGCTCAAATTCTCCTACTACAGGTGACAGTAATCCTGCCCAACTTGCGCATGGTATCTCTGTGGCACTTTACAATACGGCATTTGGTATTTTAGTAGCCATACCAAGTATGATTTTTTATCGTTATTTTCGTGCTAAGGTTGACTCAATGGTTGTAGGGATGGAATTACAAGCATTAAAGCTAGTGGAAACTATCTATGGTGAGCGTAAAGACTAAATTAGAGGTTCTCCATACCATTCTTTTAGTAAATAATTAAATTATTAAATGAATTTTCAACGAGGAAGAGATAAAGAAGAACCGGAGATTAATTTAATCCCAATGATTGATGTGCTGTTAGTAATTTTAATCTTTTTGATGATTACTACTACATATTCAAAATTTTCTGAAATGGAGATTACTTTACCTCAAGCTATATCGGAAGAACCATCTAACCACCCTGGTGTTATTAATATATCTGTAAATGCAGTCGGTGATTATGTAATTAATCGTGTGCCTGTAAGATATAGTAGTATGGAAGGGTTTAGTGATGAGCTAAGAGTCGCTGCAGGTAAGAAAAAAGATCCGGTCATTGTCATAAATGCTGATGCTAATGCGACACATCAATCTGTTATTTCTGTAATGGAGGCGGCTCATCATGCAGGGTACTATCATATAACTTTTATGACTGAGAAAAGAAAATAAGGACTGATACATCTCCCTAAAGTAAATTTATGATATTTGATTCTATTCAAGAAAGAGAGGGAATATTTGTATATTTGCTTAATAATTAGTATTAAAAATATTGAGGATATAATTTATGGATACAAAATTATTAGACATCCTAGTGTGTCCATTGTGTAAAGGGCCACTATTATATAGAAAACCTGATAGCGAATTGATTTGTAAGATAGATAGGATAGCTTTTAATATAAAAGATGATATTCCCATCATGCTAGAAGATGAGGCTCGTAAATTGCCTGCTGATGAAGAAATTTAGTAAAGTAAGAAATAGTGTATGAACTCAAAAATTGCTGCCATACTTGGTGCGCTTATAGCTGATTCTGCTACGCTTGGATTGCATTGGATTTATGATCCAAACCGTATTGCAGAAATTGAGAAATTAAAAGGGCTTGTATTTTTGCAGCCTGATGCTAGTCACTATGAAGGCGTAAAAGGTTATTTTGCGCATAGCGCAAAGAATTCTGGAGAGTCAACAGGTTATGGTGAGGTATGTCTGTTGATGTTACAGCATTTGGTAAAATATGGTGAGTTCAGGCGTACCGAATATCAAACAGATTTCCGTGAGCATTTTGGTTTGGGTGGTACATATGTAGGGTATGTAGATTCACCTACTCGCATGACTCTGCAAACACTATTGCCGCTTGAACCAAAGCGCTTTCCAAAAGAATCAGGTGCTGATGACGACCAATTTTTATCATTAGCAGGACTGCCTTCGGTAGTTGCAGCCAATACAGATAATCTTGAAGTATTGATGAGTAAGATTGATGAAATAGTACGTGTGACAAATAATAATGATTTAGCAGTTGCAGCCGCAAGATGTTCAGGAGCAGTATTATTTAGAATACTGAATGGTAGCTCAATGGAGGCGGCATTAAATGGATCCTTAGAATTTGCTGGTAATAAATTAAGACCATTACTTGAACAAGTTTTAGCTATACAGACACTAGATAATATTAAAATTGCAGAGAAATTTGGTTCTGCTTGCCATGTGGCTGAAGGGTTACCTGTAATTTTCCATATTGCTAAATGTATTCCAGATTATCAAACAGCAATAGAGGTTAATATTCGTACTGGAGGGGACAATTGTGGTCGTGCAATTATACTGGGTTCTATTCTTGCCGCACATATGGTGCAGCAGAAGAGATCTATTTTCCCTATTCCACTTGAGTGGATGATTCGATATAAGAGAATTCTTGACGCTAGTGATGCGTGCTTGAAGCTTTAAATATTTAATGCTTATTTATTTTTGGTTCAAGGTAAGTATTTCTTTTATTATAAGATTTAAATTAATAGACCACTTGTATCTTACTGTATGGTAATTACAGATGTTCTATCAGATAGAAATCGAGAATATTCAAAATCAGAGGATCTAATATGGAGAGAGTATTAGGTAATTTATTTATTCTTAGCGCGCCCTCTGGAACTGGAAAAACTAGCTTGACTAAGTCACTGCTTCAGAGGAATATAAATTTATGCTTATCAATTTCATATACTTCAAGATTAAAACGCTCTAATGAAGTAGAAGGTCAAGATTATCATTTTGTAGAGCGTAAAACTTTTGAAAAAATGCTAGAAAATGGAGAATTTTTAGAAAGTGCTGAGATTTATGGCAATTTATATGGTAGCTCTCAAAAGTGGATAAATGAGACAATAAATTCTGGAAAAGACGTTTTATTAGAAATTGATGGACAAGGGGCACAACAAGTGCGTAAAATTTTCCCTAATGTGGTGAGTATTTTTATATTGCCACCTTCATTGGAAGTATTGGAAGGGCGCTTAAAAAATCGTAATCAGGATAGTAAAGATGTAATTGCTAAGAGAATGGATGCGGCAAAAAATGAAATCAGCCATATTAGTGAATATGACTATGTTATTATCAATGACAATATAGACATAGCCTTAAGAGAATTAGTCTCTATTGTGCAGTCTGAACGGCTAAGAATGCTAGTACAGATTGCTCGTTATAAAGATTTGGTAGCACAGTTTTTATAAATATGATTTTAATATCGTTTTATTAGGAGGATTGGTGTGGCACGGATTACAGTAGAAGATTGTTTAATAAGAATACATAACCGATTTGATATGACTTTAGCTGCTACAATCAGGGCAAGGCAAATTTCAATTGGTAGTCCCCCTATGGTAGAGGTAAATAGAGATAAACCAACAGTTATCGCATTACGTGAATTGGCTCAAGGGGAAATAGGAGAAGAAATCATAAAATTGGATCCTGCTTGAAGTTGCATTATACAGTTACTTATAAAATTATTTCCCCCTGTTATTTAATTGGGTACAAATATTTTATTTAAGATTATAGAGAAGTTTAAAAAATTTCCCTGTCTCGTTAGACTATACTATGAGTCAATTAGAGCGACAGAAAAATAAGGAGAGTACTTTATTAGCAGAAGTCCTGCCTAATGCATCTTCTTATATTTCTGGAGAAGATGTATTATTTCATGAATTAGCTGGCTATTTAAAACCGAAAGATGTTTCTCAGCTTAGAAGTGCTTATCTTTTTAGTCAAAATGCCCATTCTGGTCAATATCGTGAATCTGGCGAACCTTATATTTCTCACCCTTTAGCGGTAGCTAGCATACTTAGTAAGATGCATCTAGATACTCAGACGTTAACTGCAGCGTTTCTTCATGATGTGATGGAAGATACTCATGTTTCTAAACCAGAGATTAGAAAGCAGTTTGGGAAAGAAGTTGCTGAACTAGTAGATGGTGTATCTAAGTTAGATAAAATCGAGTTTCAAACACATGCAGATGCTCAGGCAGAAAATTTTCGTAAGATGTTACTAGCAATGGCACGTGATGTACGTATCATTCTTATAAAGCTAGCAGATCGACTTCATAATATGCGTACACTTGAGGCGAGGAGGCCTGAAAAAAGACGCCGTACTGCACGTGAAACAATGGAGATTTATGCACCTATTGCTAATCGGTTAGGTCTTAATAATATCTATCAGGAATTACAGGAACTTAGTTTTCGTTATCTCTTTCCAACGCGCTATAAAGTTTTGACTAAAGCAACGAAAGCGATTAGAGGTAACCGGAGAGAAGTGCTAAAGAAAATTCTTGATGCGATTAGGAAGTGCTTGCAAGATGCAGGTCTCAATACAAAGGTAAATGGGCGAGAGAAACAACTGTATAGTATTTATAAAAAGATGGTGGAGAAACACCTTACATTTTCTGAAATATTTGATATCTATGGATTCCGTATTGTCGTAAAAGACATACCTTCATGCTATGTTGCACTGGGAGCGCTGCATGGCTTATACAACCCTGTTCCTGGAAAATTTAAGGATTATATTGCTATACCAAAGGAGAATGGCTATCAGTCATTGCATAGTACTTTATTAGGTCCATATGGTACGCCAATTGAAATGCAGATTCGAACAGATGAAATGCACAAGATTGCAGAATCTGGGGTTGCTTCACACTGGTTATACAAGAGCTCTGATTCTGATTTGAACTCTGGTCTAAATGATATGCACCTTAGGACGCATCAGTGGCTACAAAGTTTATTAGAAACTCTGAGTGATTCTGATGATTCTTTAGAATTTCTAGAGCACCTTAGAGTTGATTTGTTTCCAGGTGAAATTTATGTATGCACCCCTCAGGGGAAAGTTCTAGCATTACCAAAAGATTCAACAGCTGTTGATTTTGCATATGCGGTTCATACAGATATTGGTAATAGCTGCGTAGCAGTGAAAATTAATGGAGAGAACGCTTCTTTGCGAACAAAATTAAGGAGTGGAGACCGTGTAGAGATCATGACATCAGTCCATGCTGAGCCTAATCCTGCTTGGCTTACTTATGTGTCTACTGGCAAGGCAAGATCTCATATTCGTCATTTTTTAAAAGCTATGCAGGCTGAAGAATCAGCTGAATTTGGGAAACGTTTATTAAATCAGGCTTTATTATCTTTTAATGTTAATCCAAAAAAAATAAATGCTGCTCAATGGCAGAAACTTGCGCGTGAAAGTGGTGCTAAATCAAAGAAAGAGTTATTAACCGACATGGGTCTAGGCAAACATTTGCCAGCTGTTGTAGCAAAGCGATTTGCGAAACCTGGAGAGGCTGCTGTTTGGCAAAGTACGAAAAATGATGCTATTGCTATTCTTGGGACAGAGGGCATGGTAGTTCAGTTTGCAAAATGCTGTCGCCCCATTCCAGGAGATCATATAGTTGGTTTTATAAAGAAAAATCAAGGGCTTGTAATCCATATACATGACTGTCCATTAATTGCTAAGAATAGAAATAATAAAAATAGCTGGTTAGATGTAACATGGAGTCAAGATATAGCTAGGCTTTTTGAAGCTAATATCAATATGGTAGTTGCAAATCAACGCGGTGTATTAGCTAGGGTGGCTGAAAGTATTGCTGAGGCTGACTCTAATATTGATAATATTTCTATGGAGGGTGATGGTGCTCATTCAAATATAAAATTTACTCTGCAGGTTAGTAATCGCAAGCATCTTGCTCAGTTAATGCGTGGGCTCAGGCATATTCGTGAAGTTACTAGAATCTACAGGGTGAAAGGGTAATTTGATATAGAGAGTTTATTAAAATTATTTCTCATAGGCTAAGATTGGAGCAAGCCATTGTTCAGCCTGTTTTAGGGTCCATTTTTTTCTCTTTGCATAGTCCTTTACTTGGTCTTTATCTATTTTACCAACAGCAAAATATTTAGCATTAGGGTGAGAAAAATAGAATCCAGATACTGCGGCCGTTGGGACCATAGCATAAGATTCTGTAATGGAGATGCCTGCATTATTTTGAGCTTTTAACAATTCAAACAATGGCCCTTTCTCTGTATGATCAGGACACGCTGGGTATCCAGGTGCTGGGCGAATACCGCGATATTTTTCAGAAATAAGCTCTTCATTATCTAGAGCTTCATCTTTAGCATAGCCCCAGAATTCACATCTTATTCTAGAATGTAAATGTTCTGCAAAGGCCTCAGCTAAACGATCAGCAAGCGCTTTTAGTATAATTCCATTATAGTCATCATGTGCATCTTCATAATCTTTTACTCTGGCATCGATGCCGAAACCTGTAGATAATGCAAAAGTTCCAATATAATCATTGATGCCAGATTCTTTTGGGGCAATAAAATCAGCAAGTGATAAATTAGGTCGTTCTGATGGCTTTTTGGTCTGTTGTCGAAGCGTATGGTACTTCATAGCAACTTTAGTTTTTGTTTCATCTGTATATATCTCAATGTCATCATTATTTACGGAATTGGCAGGGAATAATCCATATACAGCATTGGCAGATAGCCATTTCTGGTTGATAATTTTCTTTAGCATTATTTGTGCATCACTGAATAAATTTCTAGCAGTTTCACCTACTACGCTATCATTGAGAATAGCAGGGTACCGTCCGGCTAGCTCCCAAGCTTGAAAAAATGGAGTCCAGTCAATATAGGGTATAATTCTTTCAATAGGGTAGTTTTTTAAAGTGCGAACCCCAATGAAATTTGGTGAGAAAGAGGAGTAGTTTTTCCAGTCAGTTTTAAGCGCGTTGCTTCTGGCCTCCTCTATTGGTAGCATCTTGCCTTGGCCTTTTTTATTTTTGTGTCGAACTCTGACTTTTTCATACTCGGATCTGACTTCATGAATATAATTTTCTTTTAAATTCTTTGATAGTAATTTACTACATACTCCAACCGCCCTGCTAGCATCTGGCACCCATACAGTCACTCCATCATAATAAGGAGCTATTTTTACTGCCGTATGTACACGAGAAGTAGTTGCCCCACCAATTAATAAAGGAATAGTAAAGCCTTCGCGTTGCATCTCTTTAGCTACATATGACATTTCTTCTAATGAGGGAGTTATTAATCCTGATAAGCCAATCATATCAGCCTGCTCGCGTCTCGCAGTCTCTAAAATTTGCGCACAAGGAACCATCACGCCCATATTTATTACTTCATAGTTATTACATTGCAGTACTACTGTAACAATATTTTTACCAATATCATGTACATCACCTTTAACTGTAGCAATAATAATTTTCCCCTTTGTTTCTGAATCACCAGATTCTTTTTTTTCTTTCTCAATAAAAGGTAAGAGATAGGCGACAGCTTGCTTCATTACTCGTGCTGATTTTACTACCTGCGGCAGGAACATTTTTCCTGACCCAAATAAATCACCAACCACATTCATTCCATTCATTAATGGCCCTTCAATAACTTGAATTGGTTTTCCTCCTTGGTCATTTATTTCAGTTCTTGCTGCCTCCGTGTCTTCTATTATGTAGGTATTAATACCTTTAACTAAGGCATGTGTAAGCCTTTGTTGAACTGGTTCATGTCGCCAGGTTAAATCTTCAATATTTTCTTTCTTTTGTCCCCTAAAATTTTCAGCAAAATTAACTAGTCTTTCAGTTGCATCTGTTCTCCGATTAAATAGTACATCTTCCACATACTCTAATAAATCATTTGGTATGTCAGAATAAACACCCAATTGTCCTGCATTAACAATGCCCATTGTCATTCCTGAGCGGACAGCATGATATAAAAAAGCTGTATGAATTGCTTCACGGATTGCGTCTTGACCACGAAATGAAAATGAAATGTTAGATACGCCACCACTTATTTTGGCATATGGTAAAGATTTTTTAATGGCTCGTGTGGCTTCAATAAAATCTATGCCATAATTATTATGCTCCTCAATACCTGTAGCTACTGCGAAAATATTTGGGTCAAATATGATATCTTCTGGGGGAAAAGCTATTTGATTGACCAAGATTTGGTAACAGCGAGAGCATATTTCTATTTTTCGCTCCTGCGAGTCTGCTTGCCCCAATTCATCAAAAGCCATTACTATTACAGCTGCTCCATATCGACGTGCAAGTTTAGCGTGTCTTATAAACTCTGCCTCGCCTTCCTTCATGCTAATTGAATTGATTATAGCTTTTCCTTGTACTCTTTTTAAACCAGATTCAATCACAGACCATTTACTTGAATCAATCATAATTGGAACACGGCTAATATCTGGTTCAGACGCAATTAAGTTAAGGAATGTCACCATAGCTTTTTCTGAATCAAGCATGGCTTCATCCATATTAATATCAATAATTTGCGCACCATTTTCTACCTGGGCACGTGCAATATTTAGTGCTTCCGTATAGTCATTATTTAATATTAAACGTGAGAATGCTTTTGATCCTGTGACATTCGTACGTTCACCTACATTTACAAATAATGAATTTTCACTAATGTTTAAGGGTTCAAGACCAGAAAGCCTTAATTCCTTTTTTATATTAGGGATTGTACGTGGAGTAACTCCATTTATTGCTTTTGAGATAGCTTTGATATGCGCGGGTGTCGTACCACAGCATCCCCCCACAATATTAACAAAACCAGACTGCGCAAAATCCTTAATTAGTTTTGCTGTATATTCAGGTGATTCATCATAGCCTGTGTCTGCAAGTGGATTTGGTAAACCAGCATTAGGATGGGCACTGATATATACGCCAGAGACGTTGGAAAGCTCCTCTATATAAGGCCTCATTAATTCAGCACCAAGTGCGCAGTTAAACCCTACTGACAATGGCTGTATATGACTTACTGAATTCCAGAATGCCTCTGGTGTTTGTCCGGAAAGTGTTCGGCCAGAGGCATCTGTTATGGTTGCTGATACCATAACAGGAACACTAGTATTAGAAGTTTCAAAGTACTCATTTATTGCGAATAGAGCTGCTTTTGCATTAAGCGTATCAAAGATAGTTTCCACTAACAGAATATTTACGCCACCGTCTATCAAACCTCGAATTGATTCTAAGTAATTACTTACTAATTCATCAAAAGTGATGTTACGAAATCCAGGGTCACTTACATCTGGTGAAATAGAGCTGGTTTTAGTTGTTGGGCCTAATATGCCAGCAATAAAGCGTGGCCTGTTTGGGATTTTTTCTTCTATTTTTTTTACTGCCTCATGTGCTAATTTTGCACTTGAAAAATTTAATTCATATATCAGGTCCTGCATATGATAATCTGCCATTGAGGGAGCATTAGAATTAAAAGTATTAGTTTCAATAATGTCAGCTCCAGCTTCTAAATAACTAGTATGAATTGCATGGATGATTTGTGGTTGAGTAAGTGTTAAAAGATCATTGTTTCCCTTGAGATCATAAGGGTAATCTTTGAAACGTGTACCACGGTAATCTTCTTCATTAAGCTTATAGCTCTGAATCATGGTTCCCATAGCACCATCCAGTAACAAGATTCTTTGAGCAAGAAATTTATGTAATAGCTTGGTACGTTGTTGGTTATTCATGTTTGAGTTGCATTTATGGATTCAGAGATATATAGAATTTTATCATGTCCCATAAATTAAGCTGATACTGGGGTTTATTATGAAAATAATTATTAGTTTAGGTTATCATCCCCATACAGATCATAGTCTATCCCTATAATATTATATTTGTGAATTTAAGTTAAAAATGATGTATCTAATTTAATTAACTGGAGCGGAATTTCCTAGGAAAGAGAATGGGATGTTATATGGAAGCAGTACTGTAATTTACTAAATTAATCTTTGATGGTAAAAAAGTTTAATCCGATAATTAAAGTCAATGGATCGGTTTCTTATATTCCAAAAACATAGAGTAATCATTTGTTATGATGACATAATTCCGCACTCATTTAGAGTAAGGAATTAGCATAGAAAATATTACTACTATTTTTTAAAAGATTAGGTTTTTTTGGGATTTCTTGTTTTACTTGTCTTTAATTTTTTCTCTAGCTCATTAACTCTTTCTTCCAATTTATTTAACTGCTCACGTGCACGCATTAACATCTCTTGTTGCACGTCAAATTCATCTCGTGTTACCAGATCTAATTTAGAAAATACCCCGGATAACAAAACACGCATATTTTGCTCTACATCCTTTACGGGGCTCTGTGCTACTAAATCATTTACTTTTGTACTTATTTCATCCAGTATTTTTTGGTTTAACATAATTTCTCCTTTACTTTATAGCACCAATTCGGATTATGACTGAGATTCGCATGATAAAATCTCATATTTTTAAGAAATAGGCAATCAATAGATAGATCATGGACCAAATGAAACGCTATCAGCTTCTAGAAAATTGGGTAAAAAATAAATTCCCAACAAGATCGTTTTCTCTATTGCCGATTTCTGTTGATGCAAGCTTCCGCAGATATTTCCGAATAAAATTTAGTGATAAATTTGCCCCAAAGACTATAATTTTAATGGATGCTCCACCACAGTATGAGGACTGTGTTTCATTTCTGAATGTTGCTGATATTTTTTCTGCAGCAAATGTACATGTGCCAGAAATCCTGGGGCGAGATTTAAGGCAAGGATTTCTGCTGCTTTCAGATTTTGGAGATACTACATATATGGAAGCACTACGAGGAGAGCCTTCGGCTTCAGATGATTTATATCATGATGCTATAGATACGCTAATTAGGATTCAATTAGCTAGTTGTGCTGGAAAATTGCCAAATTATGACGAAACACTTCTTTTTAATGAATTAAGCCTATTTCCAAAATGGTATTTGACTAAGCACTTAAATATAGAACTAGATGCAAATCAGAAAAATAATCTTAGTGCTTGTTTTACAGAGATTTTAAAAAATAACCTTATTCAGCCCAAGGTATATGTTCACCGTGACTTTCATTCACGAAACCTAATGGTAACCAGTCCTAATCCCGGTATTATTGATTTTCAAGATGCTGTGTATGGGCCCATTACATATGATTTGGTATCTCTCTTTAAGGATGCATATGTTTACTGGGATGAAGAAAGAATACTTGATTGGGTAATACGATATTGGGAGAAGGCGAGGAAAATAGGACTCCCTGTAGCAGAAGATTTTTCGGATTTCTATCGTGATTTTGAGTGGATGGGAGTACAACGACATATTAAGATATTAGGTATATTTGCGCGTTTATATCATCGAGATGGAAAAAATAGTTATCTTAGAAATATACCTGTAGTAGTTAGCTATTTAAGAAAGACCTGTGATCGTTACCGTGAGCTAAATTTTTTATTTGAGTTATTTGATGAATTAGATAGTAAGAAACAAAAAACAAGAAATTGATCATGGAATATAAAGCAGGACAATATAGAGCGATGATTTTGGCTGCTGGACGTGGAATACGTATGCGCCATATGACTGATAATGTGCCAAAGCCATTACTTTGTGTGGGAGATAAAACGTTAATTGAATATCATATTGAAAATCTTGCGCGTGCTGGTTTCTTAGAAATTGTTATTAATCATGCTTATTTGGGGAAAATGATTGAGGAAGCTTTAGGGAATGGAAGTCGCTATGGGGTTAAAATTTATTATTCTCCTGAAGTAATAGCGTTAGAAACAGCAGGTGGTATTGTAAGAGCACTGCCTTTGCTAGATAGAAAGAATGGGAATCAGTGTAAAGAACAACCATTTCTTGTAGTTAATGCAGATATATATTGTGAATATAATTTTACAAAATTGTTGCCAATGTTAAGGCAAATGAGAATGTGCAAAGATACAGCACATCTGGTCATGGTAAATAATCAGGCGCACCACCCAGATGGGGATTTTTTTCTTGATTCTGGTAGATTATTGCTAACTGGTAGCAAGAGGCTTACTTTTAGTGGAATTAGTGTATATAAGCCATCTTTTTTTAATAGTATTGGGCCAGGAGTAGTAACGAAGCTAGCACCAAAATTATATCAGGCAATTACAGAAGGAAATGTCAGTGGCGAGTATTATGACGGTGTCTGGGTAGATGTAGGGACACCAGAGCGGTTATATAGACTTGATGCTAAACTTAGAAGTAAATAAGGAAAACTCTAACTTGTTTTGCTTTATTATATAAATCCTGCAATAGTATTATTTATGATTCCGAATAAATCTTATATTAAACGTCGTCAGCAATTAGCATTAAATATGAAAAAAGGGATAGCAATTATTCCTACTTCACCAGAGAGGGTGAGGAATCGTGATTGTAATTATCCTTATCGTTTTGATAGTTATTTTTATTATTTGACAGGTTTTAATGAACCGGATGCTGTATTTGTCATGATGGTCGGGGATAATATACATGCAACAAAGACAATACTATTTTGTCAAGATAAGGATATAGAGCAGGAGATCTGGAAAGGGTTTAGATATGGTCCTGAGTCTGCAAAAGAAGTGTTTAGTATTGATGAAGCATATCCCATATCAATCTTGGATGAGGTTTTACCTAAATTATTGGCGGGCCAATCTAGAATATATTATTCATTAGGGCATGATGCTACATGGGATTTACGTTTAACAGGCTGGCTCAATCAAGTACGAGATCAGTCCCGAAGTGGCATTTCCACTCCACCTGAAATTTATGATTACCGAATGTTAATAGATGAGATGCGTTTGTTAAAAAGCACAGAGGAGATTCAGCTTATGCGCCATGCTGCTAAAATCTCTAGTCGTGCTCATTGTCGTGCAATGCAGGTAATGCGTCCTGGAATGAAAGAATATGAAATTGAGGCAGAATTTTTGCACGAATTTCGCAAGCATGGATCTGAAGCACCTGCTTATACCCCAATTGTTGCAGGTGGCGCAAATGCATGCGTGTTACATTATATTAATAATAATATGGAATTAAAATCGGGTGATTTAGTATTAATTGATGCTGGTTGTGAATTAAATGGGTACGCTGCAGATATTACTCGAACATTTCCTATCAATGGTAAATTTAGTCCGGTGCAAAAAGATGTATACCAATTGGTTCTATCTGCGCAGTCTGCAGCTATCAGTAATGTAAAACCAGGTAACTCTTGGGATATGCCACATACTGCTGCGCTTCAGGTGCTGGTACAGGGGTTTATTGATATGGGGCTATGTCAAGGAAATGTAGACTCTGTTATTGAGTCAGAAGGCTATAAGCAATTTTATATGCACCGAACTGGTCATTGGCTGGGGTTAGATGTTCATGATGCTGGTGAATATAAGCAAAATGGGAAATGGCGTTTATTTGATCTGGGGATGGCGCTAACGGTAGAACCTGGATGTTATATACGTCCAGCAGAGAATGTGCCCGAACATTTCTGGAATATTGGTATTCGTATTGAAGATGATGTAATTGTAACTACTAATGGCTGTGAGGTATTGACAGCATCAGCACCAAGGTCTGTTAATGAAATTGAAGAATTAATGCAATGAATGAGATTTGGAAAATAATAGTCAAGAAAGCTTCTGAGTTTCAGGGCATGCACAAACAGGGCCGGGGTAATACTTCGCTGATAACTAAACGTTGGGCAACGTATTTAATATTGATTCCAATATTAATTTTATTGTCACTTTTTGGAGTTTTCTTTTTTGCAGCATTTTTGGCATTATTTGCTATCACTGCTGTTGGTTTTAGTATACGGTTTTGGTGGTTAAAACGTAATATAAATAAATCGGAAAACTTGGTTAACTCATTAAATAAAGAAGGGAAAGAGACTGTAGAAGGTGAATATACTGTGGTTGATGAGGATGATCAGGTTGTTAAAGAAAGAGCTAGAAGAAGCGGTGCGAACAATTAAACCAAGCAACAAACCTAATTAAAAATGGATACTATGGTAGCTGATCAGTATGACCTCATTATTATTGGTGGTGGTCCAATAGGAATGTCTTTATCTATTGCGTTACGTGGTAGTGGTTTGTCGGTTCTTTTATTGGAAGCGCGTGAATCAATAGATAAAAACGAGGATCCGCGTCCATTAGCATTTTCTCATGGTAGTCGCCTGATTCTGCACCGTTTAGGCATATGGGAATCTTTGTCAGAGGTTACTCCTATTAAGACAATACATATTTCTAATCGTGGGGGTTTTGGGCGTACTTTGTTAACTGCGGAGGAAATTGATGTGCCAGCCTTAGGCTATGTAATACTTCATCAGGATATCTTTCGAGTAATGCATAAGAAATTACATGAATACAGAATTAATTATTTAACTGGAGCTCAAGTAACACAATTAAAATCTGATTTGTCAGAGGGAAGAGTTGAGTTTAAGCATAATGGAGAATTAAAACAGGTAAAAGCAAGTTTATTGGTACTAGCAGATGGCGGTCGACTTACTGCACAGGTAGATGGGGTCACTCAGCATGTAAAGGATTATGAACAGAAGGCAGTTGTTTCTAGAATTGAGACTTCATTTCCCCAATGTGGAGTAGCTTATGAGAGATTTACTTCAGATGGACCAGTTGCTTTTTTACCTTTTGGCCAGAATTTTTCGTTAGTATGGACTGCTCCGCCATCAACTGTAGAAGAGGTTCTTGATTTGGATGATGATGCATTTTTGGCACGGCTGCAGAGTCATTTTGGTTATCGAGTTGGGAAGCTTATCAGTGCGAGTAAGCGTTCTAGTTTTCCTCTTGCGCTTAAATATGCAACACCTGTATCAGGAAACCGAGTTGTATTGATTGGGAATGCAGCTCAAACTCTACATCCTGTGGCTGGGCAAGGGTTTAATTTAGGATTACGTGATGCATGGGAATTATCAAGAGAAATTATTACAATGCCTGTAGATATTGGATCTTCAGCTATGCTTTCAAAATATCGTGCTATGCGTAAGACTGATAGTGGAGGAGGGAGAATTTTTACTGACACACTGGTTAAATTATTTTCTAATGACGATATTTTATTGCATGGAGTGCGTGGAATTGGATTAAGTGCTCTTGATTGTTTCCCACCAGCTAAGCGTTTTGTAGCTAAACGTATGATGTTTGGCTCAAGAGGGTAACTGGAAAATCTGTGTTATTTTTAATTATTATTAATAATTTCTTTCCCTAGAATTGCCTTGGGTTTAGAATTCATAATTTGTGTAAAAATTTTTTATCTTTTGGTATTTATTAAATGTTATGCAGATTGGTTCTTTTATTCTTAAAAATAACTTGATAGTTGCTCCTATGGCAGGTGTTACTGACCGTCCGTTTCGGCAATTATGTAAGAAAATGGGTGCGGGTATGGCTGTATCTGAAATGATATCTTGTAATTCACTATTATGGGGTTCTGAGAAAACTAAACGTCGTGCTAATCATGAAGGAGAAGTAGATCCAATCTCAGTACAGATTGCCGGGGCTGACCCAATGATGATGGCGCAGGCTGCCCTTTACAATGTAGAACAGGGAGCACAAATTATAGATATTAATATGGGCTGCCCAGCTAAAAAGATCTGTAATACGATGGCAGGCTCTGCATTGTTACGAGATGAGAAATTGGTAGGGAGAATACTTGATACTGTTGTTAGTGCTGTAGATGTACCTGTTACTTTGAAAATTCGCACCGGCTGGGATAAAGATAACAAGAATGCGTTAATTATTGCACGCATAGCGGAAAATTCTGGGGTGCAGGCACTTGCTATTCATGGTAGGACTAGAGCATGTGCTTTTAATGGGAAAGCTGAGTATGACACAATTACTGCTGTAAAGAATCATGTGAAAATACCTATTATTGCTAATGGTGATATTAATACACCAGAGGAAGCTAAGAAAGTATTAGAATATACTAGAGCAGATGCTGTAATGATTGGGAGAGCTGCTCAAGGGAGACCCTGGATATTTAGAGAAATTAGTCATTATTTGTCTACAGGTAGTCATCTTCCATTACCCGAAGTTAATGAAATTCAGGATGTGCTTACGAATCATTTGTATGATCTTTATGATTTTTATGGGGAATATTCTGGGGTACGTATTGCACGTAAACATATCTCTTGGTATACAAAGGGTCTGGTTGGTTCGGCATCTTTTCGTCATGCTATGAATCAGTTAAAAAATTCTGATGAACAGTTATTTGCTGTTAATGAATTCTTTAGAAATTTATCTTGTCATGGAGAAAGATTAACTTATATTGAACGTGAGGGTTTAGCTGCATGACTATTATAAATGAGAATGAAATAGCACGATGTGTACGCAGGTCTGTTGAAGGTTATTTGAAGGATCTAGATGGAGAGAAACCTCATCCATTATATGGGATGGTTATACATAGTGTTGAAAAACCTCTTGTTGAATTAGTAATGAAATATACTGAAGGGAACCAGACTCGTACGGCAGAAATACTTGGAATAAACCGAAATACTCTTCGAAATAAAATAAGGCAATACCGAATTAAATAAAGGATAGCTTGCAGAAGGGTGGGTAGTAATTGCAATTCATAATATTAATTAATGCTACGTTTATGTATAAGAAAATATGAGAATCAAACAAGCTTTAATTAGTGTTTCTGATAAAACAGGTATTGCTGACTTCGCACAGGAATTAAGGAAGTATGGTGTGAGTATTCTTTCTACAGGTGGCACCGCTAAAGAATTGCGAAGTGCTGGTATCGATGTAGTTGAAATAAGTAGTTATACTGGTTTTCCAGAAATACTTGATGGTAGGGTTAAGTCACTTCATCCAAAAATTCATGCTGGTATTCTGGCTCAAAGAGATTTGCCCTCACATATGGAAATTATGGAGAGTATGTCTTTTTCAACTATTGATCTGGTCGTGGTAAATCTTTATCCGTTTAGCAAAACAATTTCTAAGAATAATTGTACTTTGGAAGAGGCAATAGAGAATATTGATATTGGTGGCCCAGCTATGGTACGTGCTGCAGCAAAGAATTATAAGAATGTGGCAGTAGTTACGGATCCAGAGGACTATAGTGTTGTATTAAATGAAGTAAAATCAAATGATTGTATTGTTTCAAAGGAGTATTGTTTGTACCTTGCTTGTAAGGCGTTTTCTCATACTGCTGCCTATGATGGTGTTATCAGTAATTATTTAACTGGAGCTCAGCTGAATGAGTGCCAGAATAATTTTCCTGTGAATCTTAGTTTTAATTATACGATTGCACAGAATCTTCGTTACGGAGAGAATCCGCATCAAGGAGCAGCATTCTACAGGGATGGTTCCTTTGCTGTTTCTGAAGGGATTGCTAATTATACTCAGATACAGGGGAAGGAGCTCTCTTATAATAATATTGCAGATGCCGATGCAGCCTGGGAGTGTGTAAAAACGTTTGATTCTACTGCTTGTGTAATCATTAAACATGCTAATCCATGTGGGGTAGGAGTATCTGATAATACTCTTTTGGCATATAACGCTGCATTTTCTACTGATCCATCATCGGCTTTTGGGGGTATTATTGCTTTTAATCGAGAGTTAGATGGGGCTACTGCTGAATCTATAATGAAGCAATTTGTTGAAGTAATTATTACCCCAGGCTTGTCTGATGAGGCTAAAGATATTCTTGCCCAGAAAAAAAATATACGTGTGCTTATCCTTAATTTAAAGGGGAAGAATAATAATCTTGATTTCAAGCGCGTAGGTGGTGGTATGTTGGTACAAACACCAGATAATAAAAATGTTGAGTCCAGTTGCCTTAAAGTTGTAACTAAGGTGCAGCCAACAGAGCAAGAAATGAAAGATTTGTTATTTGCATGGCGTGTAGCAAAATTTGTTAAGTCAAATGCAATAGTTTTTTGTTTGAATGGCAGGACACTTGGTATAGGTGCAGGGCAAATGAGTAGAGTAGATAGTGCTCGAATTGCGTCAATTAAAGCGAAAAATTCCGAGCTTACATTGGTTGGTTCTGTCGTAGCTTCAGATGCATTTTTTCCTTTTCGTGATGGGCTTGATGTAGTGGTGAGTGCTGGAGCAAAAGCAATCATTCAACCTGGTGGTAGCATACGTGATGAGGAAGTGATTGCAGCTGCAGATGAGCATGGAGTAGCAATGGTTTTTACGAATACCAGGCATTTTAGGCATTAATTCAATTTATTAGAATTTTGTGTGTAGAATAGCCACGTTGTAATTTTTCGTGACATTGTTTTTTTCAGTAATCTTGAATATGAAAATATTGGTTATAGGCGGTGGTGGTAGAGAGCATGCTTTGGCATGGAAATTAAAGCAGTCTCCACGTGTAAGTAAAGTTTTTGTTGCTCCAGGTAATGCCGGTACGGATCTTGAAGAAGGCATACAAAACATCTCAGTGACTGCTATTCCCGATCTCATTAATTTTGCCAAGAAAGAGCTTATTAAATTTACTATAGTAGGGCCTGAAACTCCATTAGCCGAGGGGATAGTGGATGCCTTCCGCTTGGCTAAGTTAAGAATATTTGGGCCTAATCAACAGGCTACACAATTAGAGGCATCTAAAGATTACTCAAAGGAATTTATGCGGCGACATAGTATTCCTACTGCAGCGTACGCTACATTTTGTGATCCTGTAGAAGCTCATAAATATTTAGAGAAAATAGGGGCCCCAATTGTTATTAAGGCTGATGGCCTAGCTGCAGGGAAAGGCGTTCAGGTAGCTATGACATTACCTGAAGCACATGAAGCAGTAGATTCGATGTTAATTTCTAATACTATGGGCGGTGCAGGTGAGAAGATTTTGATTGAGGAGTTTCTAGAGGGAGAGGAGGTTAGTTTTATAGTAATGACAGATGGGCATAATGTACTGCCTCTTGCTACAAGTCAGGATTATAAACAGCTGAAGGATGGTAATCAAGGTCCGAATACTGGTGGTATGGGTGCTTATTCACCGGCCCCAGTTATTACCTCGGAGTTACATAAAAAAATAATTCAAGAGGCTATTGATCCAGTCATAAAAGGTATGGCAGAAGAAGGACAACCGTATACTGGTTTTTTATATGCGGGTTTGATGATTGGGAAAGATGGAGCTGTAAACATATTAGAATATAACTGTCGGATGGGAGACCCAGAAACCCAATCAATTATGTTACGACTTAAAAGTGATTTGTCAATTTTAGTAGAAAATGCAATAAATGGGACTCTTAATAAGGTAGATGCAGAGTGGGATTGTCGTGTGGCACTAGGCGTTGTTATGGCAGCGTATGGTTACCCTAAGATGCCTCGTAAAGGGGATATAATTCATGGTCTTTTAGAGTTTATGTCGAAAGGAAAATCAGAGGAAGGCCATCATATATTTCATGCGGGTACTAAGATGGGTGGAAAGGATAATAAAGAAATAGTCACAGCTGGTGGTCGGGTGCTATGCGTGACAGCCTTAGGAGATAGCATAAAAAATGCTAGGCAACGTGTATATGATATTTCTAAGCATATTTATTTTGATGGCAAATTTATGCGATCTGATATTGGATTGCAATAATTAGAGCTTAGTCGAGAGAAAATAATTATAGATTTGAATTCTATAAATTAGGCTTATTGTAAGATTAATTCTTTATATATTCGGTATGAATACAAATCAAGTTAAAGAATACCTGTGTACATTACAAGATCAGATTATTGAGCATATAGAGTGTGTAGATGGCAAACACTTTAAACGAGAAGAGTGGGACCGTCCGGAAGGTGGTGGTGGGCTAAGTTGTGTAATTGAGAGGGGTAATATATTTGAGAGGGGCGGAGTAAATTATTCACATGTATTTGGTTCAGGGTTGCCAGCCTCAGCAACCGCTGCAAGGCCTGAGTTATCTGGACGTTCTTTTGAGGCAATGGGAGTGTCAATTGTACTGCATCCATATAATCCTTACGCTCCTACTATTCACTTGAATGTTCGATTTCTAGAGGCTCGTAAGGAAGGTGCAGAATCAGTATGGTGGTTTGGGGGGGGTATGGATTTGACACCTTATTATGGTTTTGAGGAAGATGCTAAATATTTTCATCAGACTTGTAAGGAATCTCTTCAACCTTTTGGTAGTGAATATCATAAAAAATTCAAGAAATGGTGTGATAAATATTTTTATCTAAAACATCGTAATGAGCCACGTGGGATAGGGGGGATTTTCTTTGATGATCTGAGCCAACCAGATTTCGAGACTTGTTTTAGTATAACGAAAAGTGTAGGGAATCATTTTTTACCTGCTTATGTGCCTATTCTGGAAAGGCGTATAAATATGTCTTATGGTGAACGTGAACGAGACTTTCAGGCTTATCGTCGTGGCCGGTATGTAGAATTTAATTTAGTTTGGGATCGTGGAACTTTATTTGGGTTGCAATCTGGTGGCCGTACTGAATCTATACTTATGTCTCTGCCACCTATAGTTAAATGGCGCTATGATTGGGAGCCGGCAGAAGGCAGCCCGGAATCAGAGCTTTATACTAATTTTCTTATTAGCAAAGATTGGGTGTAATTAAGGCTTTTAATCAATAGATAACAAGTGATACAGTATAATATTATTGCTAATAAACTTAATATTACAAGCTGTTATTTTAATAAAGGCTATAGCATCTCTATTGTAAATTAGTTTTTCACATATTTACTATTGACATTAAGATACTAGCGCTGGAGAATAAAATATAAATAGTAGTATTTTATATAAATAGTATTTGAAGCGAATATTTTTTCTAGATTTTAATTATAGGGGGCAAGAAATGATGATAGTAAGAGATCTTAAGAATATCTATGCAATAGTTGCTTTATGTATTTTTGTAGCTATGACTGTGCCTGCAGCACATGCAGAGGATGCTCCTAATGAGTTTGTTGTGGCTATATCTGATACTGGTATGGAAGCTGCTTCAGCCTTGGCAACGATGGTATATTTTCCAGCTAAAATTGCGGTTACAATGGGCGGGGGAATAGTAGGGTTAGGCGCATATTTGCTCACGGGTGGAGATGATGAAGCTGCTAATGAAATTTGGGCAGTTACTAATGGAGGTGATTTTTTGGTAGAGCCTGAACATTTGACCGGAGAAAAGTCTATTAAATTTATGGGTGGAGGTGAAACTGCATCAGCGGGACATTAGTTCTTTCCTTTGATTTGTGATTTTATTATGTCATGAATTAATTGACATTTTGTAAAAATTTTAAATGTGGATTATATAATAATCCACATTTATTAGCCTCAGTAAATAAATTTGCGATAATTAATTCATTATAGCTTTGATACTATAGTAACTATTTATTTTATAGTAACAAAATTATAAAATAAGGCTTGTGCTTTGTTGAAAAATATCCTTAAATAGTGGTACATATGTAGCTTTAAATGAAAATAGCCCACAAGTTTATCCACAGGACTTATGAATAAATCAGGAATAATAAAATAAAAAATACTTTTTTTATTTGCTAGGAAGTCTATCTCTGTATTGAGATTAAGTTAAGTTATGTAGCTGTTAAATTGGATGCCTGAGATGTAGTAGATCATGTTATTTCAGGTGATGGGTTTTGGGTAAACTTAAAATTGCTTGATTTAGCTGTATTTAATCTGATTGTTGCTATAAATAATGATACGGTTAGAGAAGACTAGCTCTTTTTTGTTATATTGTATTATTAATAATTCACTTTTAATATGGAATATAGATGCAAAAATAAAAGTATTATGATAAGCATTGAGAATAGTAAGACGGCATAATTTGAAGTATTAAAAAATTCGAGAATTTAGTTGGTTTGCGTTATAATTCATAGGCATTTTCGGAATTGGTTGATTTTATTCCCTGCTATTACAGCGGGGAATTTTATTTAGAAATGGAGAATAATCATACGAATCATTTTATTAGGTGGGCCTGGCGCAGGCAAAGGTACTCAAGCAAATTACATAAAAGAGCATCTTGGTATTCCTCAGATTTCAACTGGTGATATGCTGCGTAATGCAGTTAATAAAGGTACTGAACTTGGTCTTGCTGCTAAAAAAATTATGGATATGGGCGAGTTAGTTCCTGATGACATTATTATTAATTTAGTAAAAGATCGTATATCAAAACCTGATTGTAAAAAAGGTTTTTTGTTTGATGGTTTTCCTCGCACTATTCCCCAAGCGGATGCAATGAAAGCCGCTGGTGTGCTAGTTGATCTTGTAATCGAAATAAGTGTTGATGATAAAGAGATTATTAAACGTATGACTGGACGCAGAGTTCATCCAGGAACAGGCCGTACTTATCACGTTACATTCAATAGGCCAATAATTGATGGGAAAGACGATATTACTGGAGAATCATTAATACAGAGGAATGATGATAAAGAAGAAACTGTAAAGAGAAGGCTTGAAGTTTATCATAAACAGACAAAACCATTGATAGAGTATTATTCTAGGTGCTCTGTTAGCGGAGATCAAGGTACTCAATATTTAAAAATAGATGGGCTTGGATCGGTAGAAAAAATACGTAATGATATTTTTGCAGTAATTAGTCAGTAGGATTTAAGGGTTAATATTTTTTTAAGATTTAGATAAATTTATAAAAATTGTAATAATTAGGGGAAAAATATGGCAGTAAAAAATGCATTTTATGCTCAGTCTGGTGGGGTAACCACTGTTATCAATGCATCTGCTGCTGGAGTTATAGAGACCGCACGGAAAAATAAAAAAAAGATAGGGAAAGTTTATGCGGGGAGAAATGGGATTATTGGTGCGTTAACTGAAGATCTTATTGATACTAGTAAAGAAAGTAATGCTGCTATTAAGGCATTATGCAGTACGCCTTCTGGTGCTTTTGGTTCTTGTAGATATAAATTAAAAAGCCTTGATCAAAATAGACGTGAATATGAACGTCTAATTGAAGTTTTTAAAGCTCATAATATTGGATTTTTTTTCTACAATGGTGGTGGAGATTCAGCTGATACCTGTCTTAAGGTATCGCAGATAGCAAAGAAGCTAGGCTACCCAGTGCAAGCAATTCATGTTCCCAAGACAGTGGATAATGATTTGCCAATTACTGATTGTTGCCCTGGCTTTGGTTCAGTAGCTAAATATATAGCTGTATCTACTCGAGAAGCAAGTTTTGATGTATCTAGCATGTCTAAGACTTCAACTAAAGTATTTGTGCTAGAAGTAATGGGAAGGCATGCTGGATGGATTGCAGCAGCAGGAGGCCTTGCTTCTGATAAGGATTGTGAGATTCCTATTGTAATTTTGTTTCCAGAGATTACCTTTAATAAGAAAAGATTCCTTGCTAAAGTAAAAAAATGTGTTCGTGAATTTGGATATTGCACTGTAGTAGTTTCAGAAGGAGTAAAGGATACAAAGGGAAATTTTCTGGCTGATCAAGGGTTACGGGACGCCTTTGGGCATGCACAATTAGGTGGGGTTGCACCAGTGGTTGCAAATATTATTAAAGATGGTTTGGGGCTTAAATATCATTGGGGTGTCGCAGATTATTTGCAACGCTCTGCTCGTCACATTGCATCAAAAACTGATGTAGATCAAGCATATGCAGTTGGCAAGGCTGCGGTAGGACTTGCAATTAAGGGACATAATGCAGTAATGCCTACAATAAAACGTTTATCTAACAAACCTTATAAATGGAAGATTGGTATGGCAAAGCTTTCAAAGGTTGCCAATGTAGAGAAAATGATGCCAGTTAATTTTATTACTAAAGATGGGTTTGGTATAACGGAAAGATGCCGAACATATCTTGTGCCACTTATTAAGGGTGAAGATTATCCTTCATATAAAGATGGGCTACCAAAATATGTAAGGCTGAAAAATATTGGAGTTAAGAAAAAACTAAGTAATTTTAAGATCTAAATTAGATAGCAATTTAGACGGAGTAGAAATTAATTTTTTAGAGCAATGGAAAATTATTCCTAATATGGGGGTATTAGGCCAATATCCTTCATATATTTACAGATGGTCTGACTTTAATTGGAGATTCAAATGGTTTTCGGTTTAATCATTGCTATTGCTTGCGCAGTAGCCGCATGTGTATATGGAGCGGTATCGATCAAATGGATTTTAGCCTTGCCAAGAGGAAATGAGCGCATGCGTGAAATTGGTACGGCAATTGAACAGGGCGCTTCTGCTTATCTTAATCGGCAATATAGAACAATTGGCATTGTAGGTGGAGCTTTGTTAGTAGTTATTTTTGCCACCTTAGGCTGGGAGACTGCTATTGGCTTTGCTATAGGTGCGATATTATCAGGCTTGGCTGGTTTCATTGGGATGAATGTTTCAGTTAAAGCCAATACAAGAACTGCAGAGGCTGCTAAAGGCGGGATTAGTCCAGCATTAGATGCAGCTTTTAGAGGAGGGGCAATTACTGGCATGCTGGTTGTTGGTCTAGGTCTTCTTGGGGTAGCAGGATATTTTGCTTTACTTTTAGCTATCGGTGTTTCTATATCTGATGCAATACATGCACTGGTAGGGTTGGCTTTTGGTAGTTCTTTAATATCTATTTTTGCTCGTCTTGGCGGCGGGATTTTTACAAAAGGTGCTGATGTAGGTGCTGATTTGGTAGGTAAAGTTGAGGCCGGTATTCCTGAAGATGATCCTAGAAATCCGGCAGTTATTGCTGATAATGTAGGTGACAATGTAGGTGACTGTGCTGGTATGGCTGCTGATTTATTTGAAACTTACGCAGTCACAATTATTGCAACTATGTTATTAGGTGGGTTGTTAGTTGATAATGCTGGTACGAGTGCTGTTTTATATCCGCTGGTTCTTGGAGGTTTTTCTATAATTGCTTCAATAGTAGGTTGTTATTTTGTAAAAGCACGCGAAGGCGGAAAGATTATGAATGCGCTGTATCGTGGATTAGCTGTTGCAGGAGTTTTGGCAGCAGTTGTTTACTTGCCTGTTACAGCTATAATGATGAGCGGTGGGATAGTTATTGGGGGTGAAGAAACTTCCTGGTTCAATTTATATCTTGCCGGAATAGTCGGTCTTTTACTAACTGGAGCAATATGTTGGATTACTGAATATTATACATCAACAGAATATAAACCAGTTCAATATATTGCGAAGGCATCAAGCACCGGTCACGGAACTAATGTTATAGCGGGACTAGGTATATCGATGAGATCAACAGCTTGGCCTGTAATAGTTGTGTGTATTGCCATCTGGTGTGCTTATGGTCTGGCTGGAGTATATGGTATAGCTGTTGCTGCAACTGCAATGTTGTCCATGGCTGGAATTATAGTAGCACTTGATGCATATGGGCCGATAACTGATAACGCTGGTGGTGTAGCTGAAATGTCAGGGCTGCCAGAAGAGATTCGTAATATTACTGACCCACTTGATGCTGTTGGTAATACCACAAAAGCAGTTACAAAAGGTTATGCAATCGGCTCTGCAGGTTTAGCCGCATTAGTTTTATTTGCTGATTATACTAATGCGCTTGCCGCGGGAGGCCAAGGTTCGTTTACATTTGATCTTTCAAACCATATGGTTATTATTGGTTTATTTCTTGGGGGAATGGTTCCATATTTGTTTGGTGCAATGGCAATGGAAGCTGTTGGTCGAGCAGCTGGATCAGTTGTTATAGAAGTGCGACGCCAGTTTAAAGAAATACCTGGGATTATGGATGCTACAGCTAAGCCAGATTATTCGAAGGCCGTTGATATGTTAACCAGAGCAGCAATAAAAGAAATGGTTGTGCCATCACTTCTACCTATAGCAGTGCCACTTATAGTTGGTCTTTTACTTGGTCCAGTAGCTTTAGGTGGTGTGTTAATTGGGGCTATTATTACAGGAATCTTCTTAGCGATTTCGATGACAGCTGGTGGCGGTGCTTGGGATAATGCTAAGAAGCATATTGAGGATGGCCATTTTGGTGGTAAGGGTTCTGAAGCGCATCACGCTTCTGTTACGGGTGATACTGTTGGTGACCCTTATAAAGATACTGCTGGTCCCGCTATTAATCCTTTAATAAAAATTATGAACATTGTTGCGCTTTTAATTGTTCCATTGATTTAACTGTCTATATAAGAAAAAAAAGCACACCTAGTAAATTAGGTGTGCTTTTTTTTAGATTAAAATTAATAATCTAGTTAATTATTTCATTTAAATTTGTTATTTATTCATGGTGCTAAAGCATAGAATATAATTTTATTATTAAATTGGCATAGGGCGCCTTTGATTAAGTGTTAGCCAACCACGAATGATACGGTAGGACACCCATATACCAGTGCAAACCGTAATTATATAAGAGAGAAAGATTCCCAGTACGGATATGAACAATATTATAGCAAATACCATCCATAGACATGCAAACCAGAACGTACGTATCTGCCAATTAAAATGCGAGTCAAGAAAAGTATCTTGTACAGCTTCCCGCTTTGTATAGTTGATGATTATAGCAATAATTGATGGCCAGCCAGTTAAGAAAGATGTAATGATAAAAGCAGACCCAATTATTCCACTAATGACACTAAGCGCATGGAGCGCATAAATTATATGAGTTATTAGCGATAAATTTATTTGAGAAGAAATTGGTGCAGGCTGTAGTGACATTATTAACCTATATTAGCCTAAGAATTATGAAGTTATATTAGAGAAGTATAATATTATTTTATGATACTTTAATTTAGGAAAGAGAAAATATGATCATTTTATTATGAATAGATTTTATAAATTTATTCAGCATTATTTTTGTCTTCTAGCGCAGGTGGTAGCTCAGCACTAGCACTAGACTTGGTTTTATTCATTTTACGTTGTCTCTTGTCTTCCTGTTTTTTCTTTTTCGCTAATTCTCGTTGACGCTTTTCATATTGAAAATTAGGTCTTGCCAATTTTTTACTCCTTGAAATTATTTATTAGAAAATTAAAAGAGTTCTATTATTTATTATTTTACGTGGAAACATAGGGATTATCTAAACATATAGTGATTTTCTATGAATTCTAGTAAAACAGCATATTCCAGATCAATATACTTAGGTAAATTGCTGCTATTATTGGAAGTTCGAATTAAATCATAGTAGAAAATAAAGATATAGTTTTTGAAGAAATATATTTTAATTACTCTTCCTCTGTCATTATTGAGCTTATACGATTTAATTTTTTAACTATGGTGTTTAATGCCACAATGAAATTATTTATTTGCTCAAAAGTGTTGCTATTACCTAGACTTATACGTACTGCACAACGCGCTAAAGCAGGTTCAACCCCCATGGCATCAAGTACATGGCTCTTACCTGGAGTAGCACTTGAGCAAGCAGCACCACTTGCAATTGCAAATCCTGCTTTTTCTAGATTAGTTACTAAGGTTTCACCTTCAATATTTCGTAAGGCAAAATAACATGTATTTGGTAAGCGATTCATATGGATGCCAAAAATTATAGCACCCATTTCTATTAGTTTCTTTTCTAGGTGTATACGTAATTTTTTAATTTGTGCAGAGGATTTATTTATACGTAGTTGGGATAGTTCGCAAGCTTTACCAAAGCCGACTATAGCAGGTACATTTTCAGTACCTGAGCGTAATCCATTTTCATGTCCACCACCATAAATCTGCGGCTTAAGTATAAGCTCTTTATCTATAATGAGTGCTGCAGCACCTTTAGGCCCATAGATCTTATGAGATGATAAGGTCATAGCATGTACATTCAGGGAGGGAAAATTAACTGGTATCTTTCCAAATGCCTGGATTGCATCAGTATGTACCAATGCATTGAATTTTCTTGATCTTTCTGCAATAGCTGCAACCTCCTGAATCACTCCAGTCTCATTATTAGCTAACATAACCGATACAATACCTGGAGGAAATTCTGTTAAGGCTTTATCTACATCATTCATCATTATGTATCCGGATTTATCAACCATAAGCTGTCGTAAATCCCATTTATTATTAATATTTTGCATCATTTCTTTAGCCGGACGTAAAATACATGGATGCTCAATTGCACTAACAATGATTCGTGTATTTTTAAGGTACCCAGCTGCACCCTGAATAAATAAGTTATTCGCTTCTGATCCCCCACTAGTGAAAATCACTTGTGATGGCAGTACATTAACTGAATCTGCTACCTGTTTTCGTGCTTGATTAATTGCCTGACGACCTGTTACTCCTAAATTATGCCCACTAGATGGGTTGCCAAAATCACTTTGAAAATATGGCATCATTGCATCTAATACTTCATCGTCTACTCTAGTGGTAGCATTATGATCAAAATAAATTTTTTTAATATTATTCATATTTTATAGAGTTTTATATTAGGAATTATTTTACGTCACTTTACTCTGAATTGGGGCATTTCAATTCATATATTTATTTATGAATGCACCTTATATTTATTGCTATTTTCATAGTAATTAAATCAAAAATTGAGGGTACTTATTTTTTAAAAGAACTCAGAACACCACGTAATATGCTGATTTCTTTTTTCTCTAAATTAGTACGAGCATACAAACGGCGAATTCTTTGCATTAAAAATTTTGGGTTCTTGGGGTCAAGAAATCCACTATGAATCATAGTGTTTTCAAAGTGTTGGTAAAATAATTCAATTTCCTCATGGCTAGCAAGTTCATTTGATTTTGGTGAATGTGCTGCAACGTATGGGAGTCCCATACGTAATTCATAAGTTATTACTTGTACTGCACTAGCCAAGTTAAGAGAAGAATATTCCGGATTAGCGGGAATATGGATTATTAGTTGGCATTTATTTACTTCTTCTTTAGTAAGTCCCGATATTTCTGTTCCAAAAACTATTGCTACTGATGATTTTGTAGCTATATTCAAAATTCTTTTAGCGCCTTTTCTCGGATCAAATACATCAAGTGAAATATTTCTTTTTCTGGCTGTAATAGCAGCCGCAAGAGTAGTACCACTTAAGGCTTCATTAAGGTTTGTACAGACTTTTGAATTATTAAGTATATCCCAAGCACCGGCAGACCTGACCTCTGCTTCTTTATCTGGAAAAGACTTTGGATTAACTAGATAAAGTGACTCCAAACCCATTGTTTTCATTGCTCTTGCTACTGCGCCTATATTCCCAGGGTGGCTTGGGCAGCTTAAAATCACACGTATGTTTTCAAGCGGATTTATAGGAATCATATTAGAATGCCATCTTTATAAATAATTCAAACTCGTTTTAGGAACTAATATGCACCCAATGCTTAATATCGCAGTTAAGGCGGCACGATGTGCCGGAGGAATCATTAATCATGCAGCACAGAATCTTGATATATTGCATGTTTCACGCAAATCGCATAGTGATTTTGTAAGTGAAGTAGATAGTAAAGCAGAAGATGCCATAATTAATATTATTTTAGAAGCCTATCCTAAACATTCTATTCTAGCAGAAGAAAGTGGTGTTATAGGTAATGAGAAGGAACCTGAGTATCAATGGATTATTGATCCACTTGATGGTACTACTAATTTTCTTCATGGCTTTCCCCAATACTCTATTTCCATTGCGTTAAAACATAGAGGTATATTAACCCAGGCTGTTATTTATGATTCAATAGGAAATGAATTATTTACAGCAAGTCGTGGAAGAGGCGCTTACCTAAATGATCATAGATTACGCGTAAGTAAACGTAGCCAGCTTTCTGAATGTTTAATAGGAACAGGTATTCCATTTAGGGATCTTACACATATTGAATCCTATCTTTCTATGCTCAAAGATATATTATCTAGGGTTGCAGGTATTCGTCGCCCTGGATCTGCCGCATTAGATTTAGCTTATGTAGCAGCTGGGCGCTACGATGGTTTCTGGGAGCTGCAATTGGAGCCTTGGGATATGGCTGCTGGTTGTTTACTTATTACAGAAGCAGGTGGACTTGTAAGTGATTTAGAAGGTAATGAGAATTATATGAATAGTGGTCATATCATAGCTGGGAATCCAAAAATATTTGGACAGCTATTAAAAATCATTAGCCCCCATTTAACTAAGAAGTTGATAGCTTGAAAAAAGCAGTATTATGGGACAACTATTGTATAGTTTAGGTGTGGTAAGTATTTCTTAAATATTATTCTAATAATGCTTAACAAACATACTCCAATGATGCAGCAGTACCTTCGTCTTAAGGAACAGTATCCAGATACCTTAATGTTTTATCGAATGGGTGATTTTTATGAGCTTTTCTTTGATGATGCAGAAAAGGCCTCAAAATTATTAAATATTACTTTGACTAGTCGTGGTATTTCAGCTGGAGCCCCTGTAAAAATGGCAGGTGTTCCGTATCATGCTGCTGAACAATATTTGATGAAGCTTGTGCAACATGGTTTATCAGTTGCCATATGCGAGCAGGTTAGTAATCCTAGGAGCATTAAGAAAGGCCTAATAGAACGTGAAATAGCACGTATTATCACACCAGGAACGCTGACTGATACAGCATTATTAGAGGAGAAACAAGATTGTATTTTACTTGCATTAGATTTACATGAGGGAATATTAGGATTGGCATGGCTAAATTTAGCTGCAGGTGATTTTCGTGTAATGGAAATAACGCAACAGAGCTTGGTAAATGAGGTTGAAAGATTGAAACCTGCAGAGATACTTTTATCTGAATCATTTGACAAATTGCCACTAATTAGTGGAACTAGTGCTTTAAAGTACTTACCTCCATGGAAATTTGATACTAAAACTGCAATTCAGAAGCTCTGTGCGCAATTTAAAACTCATGACCTTTCGGGCTTTGGTTGCGATAAATTAAATCCTTCATTAAGTGCAGCAGGTGCATTACTTGATTACGTGTGTCTTACGCAGCGTGCGAATATTGTTAATGTTAATTCTTTGAAAGTGGAGCAGGGTACTACTTATGTGCAAATGGATGCTGTTACTAGGCGTAATCTTGAGATATCAGAAACTATACGAGGAGAGAAAGCACCAACGCTCTTATCATTATTAGATACTTGCTCAACTAGTATGGGTAGTCGTATGTTACGGCATTGGTTACATCACCCATTGCATGATCAGAAAGAAATACGCCATCGCTTGGAAGATGTATCTACGCTGATTGGTAAACTAGGAGCAGAACCATATTTGGCAGTAAGAAAATATCTAAAAAGAATTATTGATATCGAACGCATATCGGCCCGCATTGCATTTAAATCAGCCAGACCAAGAGATTTGGCCGGATTACGTGATAGTCTTAAGGTGCTGCCTGACATTACTTCTATTCTATTGGATTGTAATGGAAGTCATATGGCGATATTAGCAAATTCTATAACACCTAAAACCACATTACTTAGATTATTAAATAGTGCGATACATGATGAGCCTAATTCAATGCTACGTGATGGTGGAGTAATAGCAGATGGTTATGACAAGGAATTAGATGAATTACGTGCCATACAAGATAATTGTGGTGAATTTTTATTACAGCTTGAAAAAAAGGAGAGAGCTCGTACGAACATCTCAACTTTAAGGGTTGAATACAATCGTGTGCATGGGTTTTATATAGAAGTAACTAATACACATAGAGAAAAAATTCCAGAAGATTATATTAGACGTCAGACCTTAAAGAATGCTGAGCGTTTTATTACTCCAGAGCTAAAAACATTTGAGGACAAATCACTTTCGGCAAAAGAACGTTCTTTGGCGCGTGAAAAATTATTATTTAATCAGGTATTAGATACCCTTGTATCATATGTCAGCCATTTGCAGATAATAGGAAAAAGTGTAGCTGAATTAGATGTTTTATCAACTTTTGCTGAGCGTGCATTGACATGTAACTTTACTATTCCAAGCTTTACTAGTGAAGCTGTTATAAAGATTGAAGCAGGCCGGCATCCTGTAGTAGAAAACCAAGTAGATAATTTTATTGCGAATGATGCAGAGATAGGTGGAAAGCGACAAATGTTAGTTATTACGGGCCCTAATATGGGTGGTAAATCAACATATATGAGACAAGTTGCTTTGATTACTTTACTAGCACATTGTGGTAGTTTTGTTCCTGCTAAAAGTCTAATTATTGGCCCAATTGATAAGATTTTTACAAGAATTGGTGCGTCTGATGATCTTGCAAGTGGACGGTCTACATTTATGGTAGAAATGACAGAAGCTGCTAATATTCTGAATAATGCTACTGCACAAAGTTTAGTTCTAATGGATGAAATAGGAAGAGGGACTTCAACTCTTGATGGGCTAGCGTTGGCTTTCGCAATTGCACAGGGTTTATTGGAGAAAAATAGATGCTACTCTCTTTTTGCAACACACTATTCAGAACTGTCAAAGCTAGTAGAAAAATTTAGCCAGGTAGCTAATATACATTTTGATGCTGTAAAGCATAACCAACGAATCACTTTTCTTTATAGTGTCAATAAAGGATCAGCTAGTGAAAGTTATGGCCTACAGGTTGCAGCATTAGCTGGAGTACCAGAAACAACAATTATTGCTGCTAAAAAATATTTAGCTAGATTCAAAAATGAATATTCAAATAGAGGTTTACTTTCCAAAGAAATGCTTGACTCTATAGAAAGCAATGCAGTGAAAGAACATCCAGCTCTGACAATACTGTCTGAGATAGCGCCAGATGACTTAAGTCCAAAAGAGGCACTAGAAAAAATTTATATTCTAAGGGAAATGTATAAAGAAAATAAATAGTCTAGCCGTAAGTATTTACTTCATATAAAGTTTTTCTGGTAAATATGGAATATTTAACGTTATTCATGGATATGGCCATGAGATATTTCTTCTTTAGTAGCAACTCGTATATCTGTAACAGTACAATCAAAATGCAAAGTCATACCTGCTAGGGGGTGATTTCCATCAACGACTACCTTATCTTTAGTAATATCAGTTACAGTATATATTAATTTAATTTTAGAATTTACTTCTTCCCCTTCAAATTGCATGCCAACTTTAATGTCATCAGGTAATACATTACGAGGTTCTATTCGAACTAAATTACTATCATAGTCCCCAAAATGATCCTCGGGTGACATAAGGACACTACAAGAGTGACCTATTTCTTTGTCTTGTAGCTCTTTTTCAACTATTGGAAAAATTTCATCAAACCCACCGTGTAAGTAACTGAATGGGGAGTCAGTTTGCTCAATAATTTTACCTGTAGAATCTAATAACGCATAAGTAATAGATACAACAGTATTTTTTTTTATTTTCATTTTATTAAAATTGCTAATTACAAGATATTAATTTTCGTATAGGCGAAAAGCTGCGCCTATGTGCTGATGATATCCCATGGATTTTTAGTGCTTCTAAATGCTTCTTTGTGGGGTATCCCTTATGTTTATCAAAGCCATATTTTGGAAGAATTTTGTGTAAATAGTACATCTCAGTATCACGTGCTGTTTTTGCAAGAATTGAAGCTGCAGAAATCTCTGTTATTAAACTGTCACCCTTAATGATAGTTTGTACTGGAATCTGCAGTCTGGGGCTGTATATGCCATCCACAAGTACTTTATCAGGTTGGAAAGGTAAATTTTCAACAGCTCGCTTCATTGCTAGCAAGCTTGCCTGTAGTATATTGATATTATCAATTTCTTCTACAGATGCTGAAGAGATTGCCCATGCTATAGAGTCCCTTTTGATTAAATTTGCGAGTATATTTCTTTTTTTTTCGCTTAGTTTCTTAGAGTCAATTATCCCCTCTATTTTGTTAACTGGATTGAGTACTACACAAGCCGCGAATACTGGCCCTGCTAATGGCCCTCTACCCGCTTCATCTACTCCACCGGTCATTTCATTTATTGGGACGGGATTTTTCTGTAATAAGTAGTCTTTCATCATTAAATAATATTTATTAAATATAAATGAATTTATATATCCTTCATTGTACACATTAATTTAGCTTCAGTTGCTACCTTTCCCTCTACTTCTGCTGTGGCAGAATATTTCATGACACCCTTAATTTGCCTTTCTATCCTTACTTTTAGTATTAACTGATCACCTGCATAAACTGGCTTCTTAAAGCGAGCTTGATCTATACCAACAAAATAATATACAGAGTCATTATCAATTTTCTGATTTAATGTTTTTAGCGTAAGTAGTGCAGCTGTTTGTGCTAGGGCTTCTATTATTAATACCCCTGGCATAATAGGGTGGTGAGGAAAATGACCTGAAAAGAATGGCTCGTTAATAGTGACATTTTTAAGTGCAATGATTTCTTTCTCTAGATCACATGATAACACTCGATCCACTAGTAAAAATGGATAACGATGCGGCAGATATTTCAATATTTCATGAATGTCCATAATACTCCTTAGTGGTAGATAAGTTTTTTTTATGAGAATTTCATTTAAATACTATTTGTTTTTAATTTAAAACTGGTTCCCAAACACAAATTGAAATGGTTGTAATCTATCTCCTTCTTTTTTATTAAGTGCTTTTGCCAGGCTAACTTTAAGAGGGCCCATTGGCGAAACCCAGGAAACAGAAATTCCAGCAGAGTATCGTAGGCCTTCTGTTTTAGGATATAGTCCATTGGGCCCAAATACAGTACCCGCATCAATGAACGCACCTAATCGGATAGACCTATCATTTTCCATCCCAGGTAATGGAAATAGAATTTCTGCACTTCCAACTACCAGTTTATTTCCACCTAATGCCCTACGGGAGGTGTCACGTGGACCAAGCGAGCTTATTCTATAGCCTCGTACTGATCGATTGCCACCGGCAAAGAAATTTTTAAAGAACGGTAGCTCTCTTCCATCATAGCCATCTCCATAGCCCAGCTTTCCATCTAGCAGAAATGTGAAATTTTTAGAAATAGGGAAATAGTGCTTAGTGTGATAGTTTATTTTAAAATATTTAAGGTCTCCTATTGGTACACTTATTTCCCCAAATATTCTATGTGTTGACCCCTTAGTTGGCCAAATGGCACTATTTCTTTCATCTCTAACAAACCTCATAGTAAGTGGAAAATTGCTAGTAGGATTCCCAAAAGTTGATACAAAATTTCTGTTACGTAAAGGACTTAAGGGTGATAGTGATAGATCTGTTACTTCAGCCCCAATCCCGACAAATATCGAGTCAATTTCATTAATTGGGAGGCCGAATCGGAAAGCAGCTCCTGTTGTAGCAGATTTGATATTTGATACCGCATTTAGGTTATTAGTATTAAGACTTCTATGGTAAAGATCGATTCCTGCTGTTATTCCATCAATGGTAAAATAGGGATCAGTATATGATACAGAGAATAATCTTCTAACTGCACCTGTATTTGCTTTAATAGCTAAAAACTTGCCTGTACCAAATATATTAGCCTGTGAGACGTTTCCACTTAATATTATGCCTTCTTGCTGAGAAAAGCCTAAGCCAACCATGACATTCCCAGTTGGTCTTTCTTTAACCTGAATATTTACATCAATTTTGTCTGTGGCATTGGCCACTGCAGGGGTCTCTACATTAACAGATTCAAAGTACTTTAGCTTATCTATACGAACCTTAGACCGATTTATTTTGGAAGTTGAATACCAGCCTCCTTCAAGTTGACGAATTTCTCTACGAATAACCTCATCACGGGTACGATCATTACCAGATATAGAGATTCTTCTTACGTATACTCTACGACCTGGATCAATGAAAAAAGTAAAAGCCACTTCTCTTTTTTCTTTATCTTGTTCAGGCGCAGCATTGACATTAGCAAATCCATATCCATCATCACCTAACCTATCTGTAATAAGTTTAATTGATTTGGTTAGTTTTTTACGTGAAAATATATCACCAGTTTTTAGCTTAACAAGTTTAAGTAATTCATCTTCTGGAACCTTCATGTCACCTGCCAATTTAATATTTGATATTTTATATTGAGGGCCCTCAATTACATTGACTGTAATATAAATATCTTGCATGTCAGGTGTAACAGAAACTTGAGTAGAATCAATAGTAAATTCTAAATAGCCACGATCAAGGTAATAAGAACGTAATTTCTCCAAGTCACCAGATAATTTCTGTTTTGAATATTGGTCATCGCTAGTAATCCAAGTCAGGAGGCCAGGAGTTCTAAGGCTAAAAAGGCCAACAAGCTCTCTTTCTCTGAATGCTTTGCTTCCAACAATGTTTATTTTTCTTATTTTTGCAACTTCTCCCTCATCAATACTAAAATTTAGGCCGACACGATTACGCTCAAGCGGAGTAATCGTAGTAGTAATCTTTACAGAATATCTTCCCTTGCTGATATAATTTTGCTTTAATGATTGCTCTGCCTTATCTAATAAAGCACGATCAAAGATACGCGAGACAGCTAAACCTGATTTTCTGAGCCCAGTTTTAAGTTTATCTGGTTCAAACTCGCTTACACCGACAAGAGTGACTTCTGCAATAGCTGGCCGTTCTTGTACTATTACTAATAGAACGCCATTTTCAGACTCTAATCGAACATCTTTAAAGAATCCAGTTGAATAAAGTGCTTTTATCGCATCTGCTGCTTTTTCTTTAGTTAAGGAATCACCAACCTTTATTGGAAGGTAGCTAAATATGGTTCCTGCTTCTGTACGTTGTATGCCTTCTACTCTGATATCTTTAACTATTAGAATTTTTTCTTCTGAATCATTGATTATGGGTTGTTTTTTGGTATCACCACCAAATATATCAATTGGCTTATCATCAGTTAATAAATCAATAGATGTATTTTCTGCTAACAGATATGAGGAGTAAAAGAAAAAAATAAGTACAACAAGGCCCTTAATTTTCATTTTTTAAGTGGAGATTAGCCGATTGATGTCGTTATAGACTGCAAAAATCATTAAAGTAAACAATAACAGTATGCCTATTTGTTGACCAATTGCCATGGCTCTTTCAGACAAAGGGCTACCTTTAATGATTTCAACGACATAATACATCAAATGTCCGCCATCTAATAATGGGATAGGGAGTAAATTTAATACACCTAAGCTAATACTTATAAGTGCGAGGAATCCTAGGTAAGGTGCAACCCCCATTTGTGCAGATTTACCAGCGTAATCAGCAATTGTGATAGGTCCACTTAAATTTTTTAATGATACTTCTCCCATCACCATTTTCCATAACATTTGTAATGTAAATATGGATGTGTCCCAAGTTTTATTTATTGCTTTTACTATTGCAATATGTGCTGGGTAATTAGCTTTAATTAATAAATCCTTGAATTTTGAGTGATCAATTTTTGGACTAACACCAATTTTACCAATTTGCTCTCCATTTTTGGTGGTTGTATCAGGAGTTATTTTTACATTAACTATGGTATTGCCACGTTGTATTTTAATAATTAATGGGTTCTCTGGGTTGTTCTGTATTTTCTGTACAAAATCAGCCCACTGAGCTATTTTTTCTTCATTAATAGATAAAATTCTATCATTAAAAAGTAGTCCCGCACGATCACCTGCCCCATTTGGTTCTATTTGGTTGATTATTGGTTCAATTTCTGGCTGATACACATTTAATCCTATCTTCATTAAGAAATTGGTATCTAGATCATTCACATCTAGTGTACTTAAATTTAATTTTTTCAAAGTAATTTGTTTACTCTTATTGATAGTTTCGATAATTAAATTATGTTTCTTTTCTACTGCATTAGAAAGAAGAGCCCATCGAGCATCTTGCCAGGTAGATATAGATTCCCCTCCAATTTTTACTATAGTTTCGCCAGCTTGAAAATTTGCAGCTGCTGCTGGTGAATTAGGAGTAATTTTCCCAAGGATTGGCTTTATGCCATTTACTCCATGCAAGAAAAGAAGAAAATAGAGAAAAATAGCGAGAAGAAAATTTGCAAGAGGCCCTGCAGATACGATGGCAAAGCGGCGAGCTACAGTAAGATTATTAAATGCACGAGATAGGTCTTCAGGGGACACTTTACCTTCTCGTTCATCTAGCATTTTTACATAACCGCCAAGAGGGATAGCTGCTACTACCCATTCAGTTTTGTCTTTCCCCAAACATTTTTTTATTAATGGCCGGCCAAATCCTACAGAAAAACGTAATACTTTGACATTGCATAAATGTGCAATTAAATAATGGCCTAGTTCATGAAAAATTATTAGTAGACCTAATGCAATGATGAAAGAAATTATTGTAAAGAGTAGTGTCATACTAATTTTTTAATTAAAATTGATCAGAGTGATAAAATTGATCAATGTGAATATGTAATTTTACTTATATCATATAGATAGAGAATGAAAAGATAATGACTAAATTAAAACTAGATAGTATCTAGTAGATTGTAATTCTTAAAATTATAGTAGTTATTCATATGAAGCTAGTATTTATGTATCCTTAAATTTTAAATCAGCGTGATTTCTAGTTAATTTATGATTAATTTTCTTCTGAGTCTATTAATTTATAAGTAGCATTACGTGCTAAATTATCAATTGCCAGTATATCTTCAAGTGTAAAAATATCTGTAGATTCTATTGACTCCATTACTTGCTGAATGATTGACGGAATTGCTGTAAATGGTATTCTGGATTTTAGAAATGCTTCAACCGCCACCTCATTCGCAGCATTAAGCACTGCAGGAGAGCTACCGCCAGTAGAAAGTGCCTTATATGCAAGATTGAGGCAGGGAAATCTAGAGAAATCTGGTTGTTCAAAATTTAGTGATGCAACCTTAAAGATATCAAGAGGTGTTACTCCACATTCAATTCGCTCTGGATATGCTAAAGCATGAGCTATTGGAGTTCGCATGTCTGGGTTGCCTAATTGTGCTAATACTGAGCCATCAATATACTCAACCATAGAATGAATTATACTTTGTGGATGTATTACTACTTGAATATTTTCGGGCTTCGCATCAAATAACCAATGTGCCTCAATTATCTCTAGCCCTTTATTCATCATAGTGGCAGAGTCCACAGATATCTTTCTCCCCATATCCCAATTAGGATGATTACAAGCCTGTTCTGGGGTAACATTCTTAATATCAGATAGTGATGTTTTTCGGAATGGCCCACCTGATGCTGTTAATAAAATTCTACGTACACCAGATTGTTTATGATTCCCAGTAAATCCTTTGGGTAGAGACTGAAAAATTGCATTATGCTCACTATCAATCGGTAACAAAGTAGCATGGTTTTTTTTGACTATATCCATAAATATGCGACCTGCCATTACTAGAGTCTCTTTATTGGCAAGAAGAACATATTTTCCTTTCGAAGCAGCAGCAAAAGTAGGGCGGATTCCAGCAGCGCCAACAATTGCTGCCATAACAATGTCTACTTCAGGCAATGATGCAACTTTTTCCAGAGATTCAACTCCACATAGGACCTCAGTATCAATCCCTTCTTTAGTGATTTCTGTTTTAAGGTTATCAGCACTGATGGGGTCAAGCATTACTGCATATTGTGGATGGAAAATACGACATTGATCTAGCATTTTATCACTGCTTTTATTAGCGGTAAGCGCAACTATTTGATATTTATTTGGGTGGCGAGAGACTACATCAAGTGTACTAATTCCAACACTTCCAGTAGAACCAAGAATAGTGATATTTCGAGCAGCCATAATTTAAATGGTAAAGAAAAGAAGAACTACAAAAATAGCTACAGGTAGTGATGAAGTTAGTGAATCAATACGATCAAGTATACCACCATGACCGGGTAGAATATTACCACTATTCTTAACCTCTGCCTGGCGTTTTATTAATGATTCAAATAAATCTCCTAAAATTCCTAATACAACAAGCGCTAATAACAGAGGAATATATAAGCTAATTTTAATTTTATCTATAACTAAATAGTCCCAAATTAATGCGTAGATACAGACTGCAACTAATGCACCAAATACACCTTCCCAAGTCTTACCAGGGCTTGTTTTGGGGGCAAGTTTGTTTTTTCCATATTTACGTCCAGTAAAGTATGCTGCAGTATCAGAGATCCAAATAGCTGCTATAAATCCTAATAAAAGCATAGGATCTATGGCACGAAGCTGGAACAAGGCAAGGCATGTCGGTAATAGCAGCATCCATCCTATTAGTGCAAATAATATCGGGTTTCTTACTGATACATTAAACTTTAAAAAACAAGGCACACAAAATAACCAGAAACATAGGGCTACAGCATAAAGCCATATGAATTGACTAGTATAAGGGTCAATTATAGTGACTCTGCTTAAAATAAATAGTAATTCTCCTCCAATGAATACTGTAAAGATAAGATAAAGAATGGAGCCAGGTAAGGAGAACTTTGATAATTGACTCCATTCCCATGAGCCAATTACAGCGATAGCAAGAAGAAAAATCATCCAAAATATTGGTGAAAAATAGAATAGCCCTAGCATAAAAACTATTAAGAAACATAGGGCTGTGTAAATACGGGTGCTTAGCATAAGAGTTAGGTGGTAAGTGCAAGACTATCAAATTGAATGAGTATTTTTAAATTATTGTTGAGGCAAAATTTTATACTATTTTATAGTAGTTCTTAGTTCTTAGAGTTGCTCACTTATTCTGCCAAAACGTCTTTCTCTTTGCTGATATGACTTGATAGCAAGATCAAGTGAGTCCGCATTAAAATCTGGCCATAAGGTATCAGTAAAATAAAGTTCTGTATAAGAAAGCTGCCATAATAGAAAATTACTAATACGTTGTTCACCGCCTGTCCGTATAAATAAATCTGGTTCAGGTGCGTAGCTCATTGCAAGATATTGAGATAAATCATTTTCTACAAAATTATTAATTAGCCCCGGATTTTTTGTATGCATCCTCTGTATGGCCTGCATAATATCCCAACGTCCACCATAATTTGCTGCAATAGTAAGTGTTAACCGTGTATTTGAAGCAGTCATTTCTTCACCGTTACGAATAAATTCTATTGTTTTTTGATCAAATTTTGTTAAGTCTCCTATTACTTTGAAGCGGATGCCATTTTCATGTAATTTAATTACCTCTTGATCAAGAACTAAAGTAAATAGCTGCATTAGAAATGAAATTTCCTCAATTGGTCTGCGCCAATTTTCACTGCTAAAAGCATATAGTGTCAGATAGTTAACTTTACGCTTAATACAAGATTTTACAGCGGTGCGTACGGATTCTACTCCACGCTTATGACCAGCCATTCGTGGTAATGAATGTGTTCTTGCCCAACGACCATTGCCGTCCATAATAATGGCGACATGTTGGGGAATCATATCTATTTTTGGAGTTGTTTTATTTGAGCTGGAACTGGTTACATGCATGAGCAAGGTTATACATTGGTTAGTTCCCTAAACAGCCATTAATTCGACCTCTTTAGCCTGCAAGAGCTTATCTATTTCAGAAATATGATGATTAGTAAGCTTTTGTATTTCATCCTGGCCACGTCGTTCTTCATCTTCAGCAATTTTCTTGTCTTTTAGAATATTTTTCAGATTAGTATTGGCATCACGTCGGATATTTCTCATGGATACTCGTGCATTTTCAGCTTCTTGTTTTACAATTTTAGTAAGATCTCGGCGGCGATCTTCTGTTAGAATCGGCATAGGGACACGTATTATTTCACCAACAGTCACAGGGTTTAAGCCTAAATCTGAATCTCGAATTGTTTTTTCAATCTGACCGAGCATATTCTTTTCCCATGGCGTAACATTAATTGTACGGGCATCAGCTAAAGTTATATTTGCAACTTGGGTAATTGGTACAGGCGAACCATAATAATCTACTGTAACATGGTCTAGAATACCTGTATGAGCACGTCCAGTTCGTATTTTACCAAAACTAATTATTAGTGCCTCAAAACTTTTCTGCATTTTTTGTTCAGCAGATTTTTTTATATTGGTGATCATAGAGAATGATTTAGAGTTAAATAATACTATCTGCTATATTTAATAGCAAAAATACTATGCTAGTTTATATCTGGATTAACGTACCCTCATTAGCTCCTTCTATTACACGTTTTAGTGCTCCAGTTTTAAAGATACTAAAAACGTTAAGAGGTAGTTTCTGATCACGGCAGAGGGTTAAAGCCGTGGCATCCATTACCATTAAATTCTTGTTAATAGCTTCATCAAATGACAAATTTTTGTATCGCTTGGCATCAGTATCTATTTTTGGGTCACTAGAATATACCCCATCAACTTTAGTTCCTTTGAGAACTATATCTACATTCATTTCTAAGCCACGTAATGCAGCAGCAGTATCTGTAGTAAAAAAAGGATTTCCAGTACCGGCTGCAAAGATAACAATTTTGCCCTCTTCTAGATAGCGTATTGCTTTTTCTCGTATATAAGATTCTACGACCTGATCAATACGTAATGCAGATTGTACCTTTGCTTTTAATCCTTTGCACTTCATTGCATCTTGTAAAGCCAGGGCATTCATAATAGTTGCTAACATCCCCATATAATCAGCAGTTGCGCGATCTATCTGATTATTTTTTGAAGTTGTCATTCCACGAAATATATTTCCCCCGCCAATTACAATTGCTACCTCAACATTATTTTTTATAGCCTCAGAAATTTCTGAGACTACATGTTCCATCACAGCATGGTTAATGCCGTAACTATTTTCCCCC
Source organism: Nitrosomonadaceae bacterium (assembly GCA_002721545.1). Classification (GTDB taxonomy): domain Bacteria; phylum Pseudomonadota; class Gammaproteobacteria; order Burkholderiales; family Nitrosomonadaceae; genus BJGV01. The sequence goes on from PBKR01000028.1 coordinate 54,761, forward strand.
ATCAGCGCTTCCCCTGAAAGTTTTAACAGGATACGTTTATAGGTCATAGTTATTATGAATAATTATAATAAGTTAACTATATCGTTAGTTAAGTATTTTCTTTTGCTTGATTAATTTGTGACATTACTTCATTTGCAAAATCACAGGATTTTTTTTCTAAGCCTTCACCTACTGTATACATTGTAAATCCATTCACTATAGTAGATTTAGTGTTGAGTAATTTCTCGATAGTTTGATTAGGATCTTTGACAAAAGGTTGTCCTAATAATGTTATCTCACTAAGATATTTTGCTATACGACCATCAACCATTTTATTAATTATTTCCTTAGGCTTTCCACTTTCTGTTGCTTGTGCCATATAAATCTGACGTTCTCGCTCTAATAATTCCTCCGATACTTGCTCCTTTGATATGCATATTGGTTTACTTGCTGCAATATGCATAGCTAAATCTTTACCTAATACTTCATCATTACCAGCGTAGTCAACAATGACGCCTATTTTACCGCCATGAAGATATGAAGAAAGGTAACCTTTGGTAGTATGTAGCATACAACGTCTAATACTAATTTTTTCACCAAGTTTCATAATTAATTCCATACGGAATTCTTCTACATTCTTTCCATTCTGCATATTAGATTTTGAAAGAGATTCCACATTGGTTAAATTTTCAGTAGCAATTAGTTGAGCTAAATCTCTTGAAAATTTAATGAAATCTTCGTTTTTTGCTACAAAATCAGTTTCACAGTTAATTTCAACCAAAGCCCCATTTTTTTTGTTAGGGGATATTTCTATACCTATAACTCCCTCTGTCGCAATACGATTTGCAGTTCTGTTTGCTTTCGATCCGCTTTTTATACGTAATAAATCTTCGGCTTTTTTAATATTGCCGCTGGTTTCTACTAAGGCTTTCTTGCATTCCATCATGCCAAGCCCAGTAATGTCGCGTAATTCTTTTACTATATTTGCGGTTATGTCCGCCATACTTTTATCCAAATATAAATTAATAATTACCGTGCATTAATTCTTGCAAAATTTTATCAAAAATAAGCTAAATGAAGAAATAGTTTATTGGTTTCTTAATTTAAGCGGTTTCCTTTTCTGCCATCATTGTTTCATTCATTTCCACAAATTCATTTTGGTCTGTTTCGTGCACAATTTTACTTTTTCCTTCAAGGACTGCATCAGCCACACCACGTGCATAGAGGCGTATTGCCTGGCTAGAATCATCATTACCTGGGATTACATAATCAACTTTTTCAGGGTTATGATTTGTATCCACGACGCCAATTATTGGGATACCTAGTTTATTAGCTTCTGTTAATGCACCTTTTTGATAGCCAATATCAACGACAAACATAGCATCTGGTATTTGGCTCATATTTTTAATTCCACCTAGGCTTTGATTTAATTTATCTAACTCTCTTTGAATATCAAGTGCTTGTTTTTTATTAAGCTTCTCAAATGTTCCATCCTGAGCCATGGTTTCCATATCTTTAAGGCGTTTAATAGATTGCTTAATTGTCTTAAAATTTGTTAGCATCCCTCCTAGCCAACGTTGATCTACATAAGGAGACCCACATCGTATTGCCTCTTCACGAATAATATTTTTTGCTTGGCGCTTAGTGCCAACAAATAGAATGACACCTTTATTAGTAGAAAGTTGGCGTGCATATTTCATTGCATCTTGGTACATGATAATGGTTTTTTCAAGATTAATGATGTGGATTTTGTTTCGGTGGCCAAATATATATGGGGCCATCTTTGGGTTCCAGAATCGAGTTTGGTGTCCAAAATGAACTCCGGCCTCTAGCATTTTGCGCATAGTTACAGCCATAAATTTCTCCTGTAGGGTTGAGCCTCAACCCGCCTAGTCACTCTTTAATGAGCACCCTTGGATTGGCGAGCATGTGAATTTAATTTGGTGAAAATATTATTTTCAGAGCCAAATTATTTTATCAGTATAACATTTTTACTTGATCTGGCTCAAGATTAGAAGTGCTGTCATTATATTATTAAAATGACTACATTAATATTATTGCAAGTGAAAAGATATACGCTTTTTGTATTTCTAAATCCTCTCTAAAGGCAATTAATTTAAAATTATTTTTTAATTGCTAATTATTTATAGCCTTAAAACACAAGGGTAGGGTTTTTAGTAAGAGCAACTAGTACTATATAGAAAAATACAATTTGGGCTAAGATCCATGAGATAGTTTTTGTTTTTTTTGTCTTTCCTAATCTTAAAGCTACCATTCCTAATAGTATATAGAGGAATAGCCCCCCAATTTTTGCACTAAGCCATATATTGAACCCTGGGTATTTCTGGATCATAGATACTAGTAATATTGCACTTGTTAGGAGTATGGTGTCAATGATGTGCGGAAGGAATTTTATCCATCTCATTGTTAACAATGGTGATCCTTGTATCATCCATATTCCACGTAAACTAAATAAGATATAGCTTAATATTATGCTAGTTATATGAATTAATTTTATTGCAGCAAAGCTCATTTTTAAACCTTGAATAAAATCTAGCAATGCATTGTGACACCATCTTTATTAGGAGGGATTATTTAATCAATAAATTTCAAATTGTTTGAGAAATTAATTTTTGATATCATTATCAAGTGCTTTATTTTGCATTTGTGCTTGAGAAATCATGCTTCCAGGTGGGACGCTATATGTTAGCCAAACGTTCCCGCCAATAGTTGATCCTTTTCCTATTGTAATTCGACCTAATATTGTAGCATTTGCATAAATAATGACATCATCTTCAACTATAGGGTGGCGTAAAATATTTTTTACCAAGGCCCCATTTTCATCTATTGGGAAGCTCTTCGCGCCTAAAGTTACAGCTTGATATAACCTCACATTTTTACCTATGATAGTTGTTTCTCCTATAACCACGCCTGTTCCATGATCTATAAAGAAGCTGGCCCCAATTTTTGCGCCTGGATGGATTTCAATACCTGTAATTGAATGAGAGATTTCAGAAATCATACGAGCAATTAACGGTGTGCCTAGGGAGTGTAATTCATGAGCTATTCTGTAGTACATGATGGCAGCGACTCCTGGGTAGCATACAAGTACCTCATCTACGTTTTGTGCAGCGGGGTCACCTTCATAAGCAGCGCAAATATCTTTGTCTAGAAGTGTTCTAATACCAGAAAGTTTCTTTGCAAAAGAATGAGTAATCATAGTTGCTTTATTCATTATTATGTCGCTACTTGGTTCATGCTTAGAGGTATAATTTAGTTCACGAATTATTTGAGTCAGTAAATTTTGTAACGCTTCTTCTAGAGTTTGCTTGACATATTGATCTATATCCTTGTCAGTAAATTTTGTATTACCTAGTCGGTTAGGAAATAAAACAGCAGCTAGTTGATCAATGATAGTAGCAAGCATTTTACTAGAAGGCATCTTGGGAGGGTGCTTGATCCTTTTTCTATTATTTAGTGATTTCATACGTAAGGTACGTAAATCAGTAACAATATCTTCAACTGAGAAATATTCTTTTTTTTGAGAATGCGGAGTCTTCTTTTTTTGTTTTGGCATTATGCTATGAGTTCCTGAGTGATAAACCTTCAGAAAAAATAAAATTAAGCAATGTGCGTGTGAAAATTAAAAACTTAAACTTTATATTTTTTCATGAATGCTTTAAAACACAAAGCTAGACGGAATTATTCTACTGAGCAGATATACTATACTGACTTGTATTAACTAGCCTATATTAGGCCCCATTAATTCTTAGAGATCAAGACGGGGCTAAAAAGGTTGGTTATAATATATAGCTTTTATCATATTCCGCCATTAGTCTAATTATATAACGATAAGATTATGATGTTAAAGGCTAGAATAAGAAATAATCAATTTAATTATGAAGGAAATTTATAAAATGAAATTTAGCCAGAGAAATAACATGGCATGGCGAGCAAGATTAATGTTGATAGCGTTTGTAATATTTCTTGTTGCATGTGAAGGTAGAGATGATAATGGCTCTTCAAGTGTCAGAAATTCTGGCATCCAGTTAGCGGGAGCCACAACAGGAAAATTGATGGATGCAGCAGTTAGTGGTGTGAATTATTCTACCTCATCAAAAATGACAGGAATTACAGATGAGCATGGCACTTACAAATATAATCATGGTGATACAGTCGAATTTAAACTTGGTAGTTTGGTTCTTGGGGAAACTAAGGCATCAGCAATTGTGACGCCAATAAATTTAGCTGGGGGCCATATCCCACGGCTACAAAATTTACTTGTTTTGTTACAAGCATTAGATTCTGATAGTGAGCCTGGAAATGGTATTTCTATCTCGGAAGTCGCAGCTGCTGCAGTAGGTGCTGATATTAATCTAGATGATGATCCAAAAAAATTTGCAGCGTCTTCAGCATTAAAGAATATAAGAGAGAAGGCTGAGATTAAAGGAAAAATTAGGAGTTTAGCAGAAATTAATTCTCATTTTCTTTCACAAGGAATCGTTTTGCTAAGTAATAATGTATGGGTAAAGTATGATGAAACGACCGCTACTTTAATTCGAATGTCAAATGTTAATGATGGAGAATATTTATTTGGCGAGGCTATAGTAGATGATCCTTGTGATGCAGATAATGTATGCGGTAATAAGACTGTTAGTAGGGCTGGTGTTGAGTATGGGTCAGCAGCTTTATCTACATTTGGTTTTAGAGGATTTAAAATTATTGGAGAGCCAGAATTAGATACTAATCTGCAGGCAGGTTTATCACATTTGAGGCCAAGTTGGCGAATTTATACAGATGGCCATGAATTAATCACAACAGATATGGTAACAGAGCAGAGAAAAGTAGAAAAGAAAGGTATTTTTTCTGAGTTATTCCATATAGCAAAGCCACTTAAATTAAGTTCGTCTAAAGAGAAAAATAAAATGATTGTTAAAGAGGTGCGTTTTTCCAAGATGGAGAGTATTACTAATGGAATTATTGGAGCATGGGTATTTGATAATACTAAAATTAATACTCAGACTCTTTTATTTTTCCCTAATGGAATTTATTTTATGGTTGATCCTGTAGGAGATGCTGGGCGTGATTGCGCAGAGCCGGGTGTTGAATTTTCATCTTATGCTTATGATAAAGCTACAGGAAAATTAGACCTTAAGGGATTTACATATAATACTAATGGTTGCGCGGGATTTTCTGATAATGAGCCAGCTACATTTAGTATTGATACAGATGGCGATATGGCTACCTTAAAAACAAAAGATAATTCTTCTTATGTTTTACACCGTGTATCAAGATAGTTTCTGATAATTACCCCTATATTGAATCTCAACATAATTAGGAGATTTGTTTATGAGTATCAGCCCTAAGGCATAACGTGGAATTTCTTGATCTTCATGCTGCTAAGGGAGTGCGGGGTGAGGTTAGATTACCTGGCTCTAAGAGTATATCAAATCGTGTTTTACTTCTAGCAGCTTTAGCAAGTGGTGAAACACATGTGCGTGATTTGCTTACAGCTGATGATACGTTATGTATGCTCAATGCACTTAAAGCTCTTGGTGTATCTATCAGCCAAACTGATGAGAATGATTATTCTGTAAAGGGTGTAGGTGGGCGATTCCCTGTACGTAAAGCAGATTTATTTTTAGGCAATGCTGGGACAGCATACCGCCCACTAACAGCTGTACTTTCATTAATGCAGGGCAATTATCGTTTATATGGCGTCCCACGAATGTATGAGCGTCCTATCAAAGATCTAGTTGATGCACTTAGGCAGCTTGGGTCAGATATTACTTATCTGGGGAATGATGGGTTTCCTCCGATAGCAATAAAGAATTCTGAGACTTGGTCAGATGCGTTGGTAATTAGAGGTGAAGTCTCAAGTCAATATTTGACTAGTTTACTTATTGCTTCACCATTAATTAATAAAATGTTGAGTATTGAAGTTGTAGGGAAAATAATTTCACAACCGTATATAAACTTAACATTAGCATTAATGTTGCGCTTTGGTGTAGAAATAGAGCAGGAGGGGTTGCGGCATTTTGTACTACATGATGGGCTTAAATATGAGAGTCCAGGTGAGATTTTTGTGGAAGGGGATGCATCATCAGCATCTTATTTTCTTGCCGCTGGAGTTATTGGAGGAGGACCAGTCCGAATTGAAGGTGTAGGTCGTAATAGTCTTCAAGGAGATATACTATTTATTAAAGCATTGGAGAAAATGGGAGCTGGTGTTAGACAAGGGGATAATTGGATTGAAGCACAGGCACCACAGTCAGGATCTCTTAGAGCGATTAATATTGATTGTAATCATATTCCCGATGCTGCTATGACGCTTGCAGTAGTTGCTTTATTTGCTGATGGTGTAACTACTCTTACTAATATAGCAAGCTGGAGGGTAAAAGAGACTGATCGTATTTCAGCAATGGCAATAGAGTTACGTAAATTGGGTGCCACAGTGGATGAAGGGTTAGATTTTCTAAAAATTACACCATCAATTAATAAAAAAATAACCCCACATGTACATATTAATACTTACGATGATCATCGGATGGCCATGTGTTTCTCACTAGTGTCGATAGGAGTTCCAGTACGGATAAATAACCCTGCGTGTGTGTCTAAGACCTTCCCTAACTATTTTGAGAAATTTGCAGAAATCGCTATATATTAAATTTATGTGCTTTCTTAATAAATTAAAAATATACTAAATTATTCATGACTATTAATAATATACCGGTAATTGCAATTGATGGTCCATCTGCTTCTGGTAAAGGCACAGTTGCTAGACTTGTATCTGAGGCACTTGGATTTTATTATTTAGATAGTGGTGTACTTTATAGGCTGATAGCTTTAGAGGCAATACAAGCAAAGATTGATCTCAATGATGAAGAATCTTTAGAAAATATTGCGATACATCTCGATACTAAATTTTCTAAAAGAGGGGTTACACTTAGGAACAAAGATGTTACTGGCATAGTTCGTCATGAAACATATGGAAATGCTGCTTCTAAAGTAGCTCAGCATTCACGTCTAAGGGAGGCTCTAATAAATCGTCAGCGCGCATTTCGAAAAAGCCCTGGATTAGTAGCAGATGGCCGTGATATGTGCTCAGTAGTATTCCCTGATGCTACACTTAAGATTTTTCTTACCGCAAGCGTTGAAATTCGTGCGAAACGACGTTATAAACAGTTGATGGAAAAAGGTGAGGATGTTAATATCACTATGATCTTGAAAGATATTAAGGATCGTGACACACGGGATAGTGTTCGTAGTGTTGCACCTTTAAAGCAGGATAGAGGCTCAAATTTAATTGATACAACTTTTATGGATGTTACTGAAGTTGTAAATAAGATATTAGATCATTATTCTGAAATTAGCGTAAAAAGTATTTGATATGGTTTTATTAATATCATGACCATGAAAATTTGAGAGGCTAGCTTTTGCGTTCGGGTATTTGGTTTAAATTTAACTAAATAATTTTATTAACTAACTAAAAACTGCAGATATTTATTTGCATGTGATTAAAAACAGGTTTTGACAATGACTGTAGTTTCTCCTGTAACAGAGACCCCCCCCACAAGTGATAACGCTCCTGTAGCTGATTCTTCAGAAAGTTTTGCAGTATTATTTGAGGAAAGCCTTGCGCGACAGGAGATGCGAATAGGCGAGCTCATTACTGCTGAGGTTGTACGAGTTGACTTTAATATTGTTGTAGTAAATGCAGGATTAAAATCTGAAAGTTTTATACCTGTCGAAGAATTTAAGAATGATAGGGGAGAGGTAGAAGTCAAGCCTGGTGATTTTATAAGTGTTGCTATTGAGGCTCTTGAAGATGGTCATGGTGAAACAAGATTATCACGAGATAAAGCGAAGAGGCTAACAGCATGGCATGATTTAGAAGCGGCTATGGAAAGTGGCACTATTGTATGTGGAATGGTAAGTGGCAAGGTTAAAGGTGGCCTTACTGCAATGATAAATGGTATTCGAGCTTTTTTGCCTGGTTCGTTGGTGGATCTAAGACCAGTGAAAGATACTACACCTTATGAAAATAAGGAAATGGAATTTAAGGTAATTAAGCTTGATCGAAAACGTAATAATGTAGTTGTTTCCCGTCGTGCTGTTTTAGAGGAAAGTCAGGGTGCTGACAGGCAAACATTATTGGAGAACTTACAAGAAGGTGCAGTAGTTAAAGGGATTGTGAAGAATATTACTGATTATGGTGCTTTTGTAGATTTGGGTGGGATAGACGGCCTGTTACATATCACTGATTTAGCATGGAGAAGAGTAAAACATCCTTCTGAGATGATAAATGTAGGCGAAGAAGTAGAGGCTAAAATTCTCAAATATGATCAAGAAAAGAATCGAGTTTCTTTAGGAATGAAGCAATTAAATGAGGATCCATGGGTAGGGCTTTCTAGGAGATATCCACAAAATACTCGCTTGTTTGGGAAGGTGAGTAATTTAACTGATTATGGTGCATTTGTTGAGATTGAACAGGGGATTGAGGGATTAGTGCATGTGTCAGAAATGGATTGGACTAATAAGAATGTATATCCTTCAAAGATGGTGCAATTGGGCGATGAAGTAGAAATAATGATTCTTGAGATTGATGAAGCGCGTCGTCGTATTTCGCTGGGCATGAAACAGTGTAAGTCTAATCCTTGGGATGATTTTGCGGTGGATCATAAAAAAAATGATAAGGTGAGTGGACAAATTAAATCTATAACAGATTTTGGTGTATTTATTGGGTTACAAGGCGGCATTGACGGATTGGTTCATTTATCAGATCTTTCTTGGAGTGAGCCAGGTGAGGATGCGGTACGTAATTATAAGAAAGGTGATGAGGTAGAGGCAGTGGTGCTGTCTATTGATGTCGAGCGTGAGCGTATTTCACTTGGTATCAAGCAAATGGAAAGCGATCCATTCAATAGCTTTATATCTGAACATGATAAAAATAGTATCGTAAAAGGTACAGTTAAATCGATTGATGCTAGAGGCTCGATAATTACATTAGATGATGCTGTAGAAGGTTATTTGAGGTCCTCAGAGATAGCTAGGGACCGGGTGGAAGATATTCGTGATCATATTAAAGAAGGTGATGTTGTAGAAGTGATGATTATAAATATAGATCGTAAAAATCGCGGTATAAATCTTTCTATAAAAGCTAAAGACTTGGCGGAAGAGTCTGATGCAATACAGAAAGTGGCAACAGAGGAGCCTGATAATGCAGGGACAACAAGTTTGGGCGCTTTACTTAAGGCTAAAATGGATACAAAAAAAACTGAATAATTAAGGCAAAGGATACTCATATGACAAAATCTAAGTTGATTGCTAATCTTGCAACCCGTTTTCCGCAGCTGGTAGTGAAGGATGCAGAACTTGCAGTTAAGGTGATATTAGATGCTATGGCAGATAGCTTATCAAAGGGGCAACGTATTGAGATAAGAGGGTTTGGAAGTTTTGATTTAAATTATCGCCCTCCCCGTATAGGCCGTAATCCAAAATCTGGTGAAAAAGTAAATGTAGCTGAAAAATATGTTCCACATTTTAAAGCTGGTAAAGAGATGCGAGAGAGAGTTGACTATAAGCATTGATCAAGAGCTATATGAACTTAAAAAAGGCATGATTTGTGATCATGCCTTTTTTGTTTGGTGGTTTAAGTTATGATAATAGAATTTAATCAAGACTTTTTTAATTTAGTATAAATAATGTTAGAAAGAAATTATTAGATAATAAAAATCCATAATTAACTTAAATAAGCTTATTATAAAACATCAATATGTTGCTATATTGTTAGTGGGAGTGAGCAGATGGAAATTAACGTATGAAAGATCCATGTATTATTGTTGCGCTTGATTTTCCAAATGAAGGGCAAGCGTTACAGCTTGCAAAGAGACTTGATCCAAAACTATGTCGAGTAAAAATAGGTAAGGAGCTTTTTACCTCGACTGGCCCTAGGATAGTAGAGAAACTTATGAGCATGGGCTTTGAAGTTTTTCTTGATTTAAAGTTCCACGATATTCCAAATACAGTAGCGAGTGCTTGTAGGGTGGCGGGAGACCTTGGTGTATGGATGATTAATATTCATGCGCTAGGCGGAAAAAAGATGCTTGCTTCAGCTAGAGATGCATTGCCATTTGGAGGCACTAAACTTGTTGCAGTAACATTACTTACAAGTATGGGAACAGGAGATTTGGAAAGTATTGGGTTTAATGGTAATTCTGAGGATATGGTGAAAAAATTAGCTTTGCTTGCGCGTGGTTGTGGATTGGATGGGGTAGTGTGTTCTGCATTAGAAGCGTCGCAGCTCAGACAAACAATGGGTGTTAATTTCAATTTAATTACACCAGGGATTCGTCCATTAGGATCGTTAAGTGATGATCAGAATCGAATAGCAACACCACAAATAGCAATTCAGAATGGCGCAGATTATTTGGTTATTGGCAGGCCTATTACTCAGGCTAAAGATCCATTATTAATGTTAGAGAAAATAAATGCAGAGATAGAGGGTTAATTGATTGCAAATTGGCATTTAAAATAGATTGTATTTTGTGTGTGGTTAGAAAAGGTCGAAGTGCGTTTATAAGCTTGACATGCTACGATAAACCCCATAAAATCAGTGGTTAATTTGGTTGCGGGCATATAGGCTGTAACGGGTGGTTAGTATAAGACATCACAAATGAATTTAGATGGACGGCGATATCGCCGTTTTAGTTTTTTTAGGGAGCTGTAATGCGGAGTTGTAATGCCAACAATTAATCAATTAGTGCGTAAGCCACGTTTGGCAAGGCACTTAAAAAGTAAGGTTCCGGCACTAGGTAGTAGCCCTCAAAAAAGAGGAGTATGTACTCGTGTTTATACAACAACACCAAAGAAGCCAAATTCAGCTTTGCGTAAAGTTGCTAGAGTTCGTTTGACAAATGGTTTTGAAGTTTCTACTTATATTGGCGGTGAGGGGCATAATTTGCAGGAGCATTCAGTTGTGTTAATACGTGGTGGGAGAGTTAAAGATCTGCCTGGTGTTCGTTATCATACAGTGCGTGGCAGCCTTGATACTGCTGGAGTCAAAGACAGAAAGCAAGCGCGTTCAAAATATGGTTCAAAAAAACCAAAAGCAGCTTGAAAGAAATAAATCAAATTAATTAAATATAGGTTTTAAGTGAGTATATCTATAAATATAGATAGATATTATGCTTTATATCTAAACTGGGGTTAGAGAATGCCAAGAAGGAGAGAGGTACCAAAGCGTGAAATTTTGCCGGACCCTAAATATCATAATAAAGAGGTTTCAAAGTTTGTTAACGTTTTGATGACAGGCGGTAAGAAATCTGTTGCAGAGCGGATTATTTATGGTGCGATGAGTCAGATAGAACAAAAGTCTGGTAAAGATCCAATAGAGGTTTTTACCCAGGCATTATCAAATGTTCGTCCAATAGTAGAAGTAAAGAGTCGGCGAGTTGGTGGGGCTAATTATCAAGTTCCAGTTGAGGTTAGGTCAATTCGTCGGAATGCTTTGGCTATGCGATGGTTACGTGAAGCGGCTCGAAAGAGAAGTGAAAAGTCGATGGATGCTCGTTTGGCAGGTGAATTATCTGAGGCTGCGGAAGGCCGCGGTGGAGCAGTTAAGAAAAGAGAAGAAGTGCATCGCATGGCTGAATCAAATAAGGCATTTGCGCACTATAGGTTTTAATATTAATTTGCTCTTAGCGTCATTTGCGCATTCTTGATATTAAGTAAATTCAAATATTTAAGGCTGGGATACTGTGTCAAGAAAAACACCAATTGAGAAGTACCGTAATATCGGGATAATGGCGCATATAGATGCCGGAAAAACTACGACCACTGAGCGTATTTTATTTTATACAGGTATCTCCCATAAAATTGGCGAAGTGCATGATGGTGCGGCAGTAATGGATTGGATGGAGCAAGAGCAGGAGCGCGGGATTACAATTACTTCGGCTGCTACTACCTGTTTTTGGAGTGGGATGAAGAATGATTACTCTGCTCATCGTATTAATATTATTGATACTCCAGGGCATGTTGATTTTACTATTGAGGTAGAACGATCTTTGCGTGTCTTAGATGGGGCATGCACTGTTTTTTGTGCTGTTGGTGGTGTTCAGCCACAAACAGAAACTGTTTGGCGTCAGGCTAATAAATACAAAGTGCCTCGTCTTGCATTTATTAATAAAATGGATCGTTCTGGTGCTAATTTTATGCGTGTATATGAGCAGATGAAGGTGCGCTTAAAAGCGCACCCAGTTCCTATTCAGCTGCCTATTGGTGCAGAAGATAAATTTGAAGGTGTTGTTGATTTAGTTAAGATGAAGGCTATTTACTGGGATGATAAGACTCGAGGCATGAAATTCGAGGAGCGTGATATTCCAGATAATTTGCTGGCAGATGCAAAAGACTGGCATGACAAGATGCTTGAGACTGCTGCAGAGGCAAATGAAGAGCTTATGAATAAGTATCTTGAGGAAGGTAATTTATCTGTTGAAGATATAAAGAAGGGGCTGCGAATTCGTGCAATCAATAATGAAATAGTGCCCATGTTGTGTGGGACTGCTTTTAAGAATAAGGGTGTTCAAGCTATGTTGGATGCCGTAATTGATTATATGCCGTCACCAGTAGATATTCGGGCTGTTACTGGTGAAGAAGAAGATGGTGAAACAACAGAACGCAAAGCTGATGATAAAGAGCCGTTCGCAGGCCTTGCTTTTAAAATTGCAACAGACCCTTTTGTGGGCCAATTAATATTTTTCCGTGTTTACTCAGGTGTTGTTACTACTGGAGATACTATTTACAATCCAATTAAAGGGAAGAAAGAAAGAATTGGACGTTTGTTGCAAATGCATGCAAATAATCGTGATGAAATTAAAGAGGTGCGAGCAGGTGATATTGCTGCGGCAGTTGGTTTGAAAGAAGCTGTAACAGGGGATACGTTATGTGATCCAGATAAGGCAATTACATTAGAAAAAATGGTTTTTCCTGATCCTGTGATTCATGTTGCTGTAGAACCAAAGACTAAAATGGACCAGGAAAAAATGGGTCTTGCACTAAATAGACTCGCGCAGGAGGATCCTTCTTTTAGGGTGCATACTGATCAAGAATCTGCGCAAACAATTATATCTGGAATGGGTGAGTTACATTTAGAGATTATTGTGGATCGTATGAGGCGCGAATTTAGTGTTGATGCAAATGTGGGGGCCCCACAAGTTGCTTATCGCGAAGCAATTAGGAAAAAGATTGAAGTGGAAGGTAAATTTGTTAAGCAATCTGGGGGGCGTGGTCAGTACGGGCATGTATGGCTTAAAATGGAGCCAAATGAAACCGGAAAAGGATTTGAATTTATTGATTTAATTAAAGGTGGTGCTGTTCCCCGGGAATATATACCGGCTGTAGAGAAGGGTCTTAAGGATACATTGCCAAATGGTGTTTTAGCAGGGTTCCCTGTCGTTGATATTAAGGTTACATTGTATGATGGCTCCTATCATGATGTCGATTCAAATGAAAATGCATTTAAAATGGCTGCATCAATGGCTTTTAAGGATGGGATGAGGCAAGCTAGCCCTGTTTTACTTGAGCCAATGATGGCTGTAGAAGTAGAGACTCCGGAAGATTATATGGGTAATGTGGTTGGTGATTTATCTTCCCGTCGTGGAATGATACAGGGTATGGAGGACCTTCCTGGGCTTAAAGTGGTAAGTGCAGAGGTGCCATTAGCAGAGATGTTTGGTTATTCTACATCTCTTCGTTCGGCAACGCAGGGGAGGGCAACATATACTATGGAATTTAAACATTATTCAGAGGCTCCAAAGACTGTAGCCGAGGCAATTATTAATAAAAAATAGTAGTAGTTAAGAAAAGGAAAGGGTCATGTCAAAAAATAAATTTGAACGGACGAAGCCGCATGTAAATGTAGGTACGATTGGCCATGTAGATCATGGTAAAACTACGCTGACTGCAGCTATTACGATGGTGCTGTCGAAGAAATCTGGTGGTGAAGCAAGAAGTTTTGCTGAGATTGATTCTGCACCGGAAGAGAAGGCGCGTGGAATTACTATCAATACCTCTCATGTTGAGTATGAAACGGATACTCGCCATTATGCTCATGTTGACTGTCCTGGGCATGCAGATTACGTTAAGAATATGATCACTGGTGCGGCACAAATGGATGGTGCCATTATGGTGGTATCTGCTGCTGACGGTCCTATGCCGCAGACGCGGGAACATATTCTACTGGCGCGCCAGGTGGGTGTGCCTTATATTGTTGTCTTTATGAATAAAGCTGACATGGTAGATGATGCAGAATTATTAGAATTGGTTGAAATGGAAATACGTGAATTATTAACTAAATATAATTTTCCTGGTGATGATACTCCGATAGTTGTTGGTTCTGCTTTGAAAGCTCTAGAGGGTGATCAGAGTGATATTGGTGAGCCTGCTATATATAAATTAGCAGAGGCGCTAGATAGCTATATTCCTGATCCGGAACGTGCAATAGATGGTGATTTTATTATGCCAGTAGAAGATGTATTTTCTATTTCTGGGCGTGGAACGGTTGTTACTGGTCGAGTTGAACGTGGAGTTGTGAAGGTTGGAGAAGAAATAGAGATTGTTGGTTTAAAAGAAACGACTAAAACTGTTTGTACTGGTGTGGAAATGTTTAGGAAATTGCTTGATCAGGGGCAGGCAGGTGATAATGTTGGGGTATTGCTACGTGGAACCAAGCGTGAGGAAGTTGAGCGTGGTCAAGTATTATCCAAGCCAGGGTCCATTACTCCGCATACAAAATTTACTGCTGAGATTTATGTTTTAAGTAAAGATGAGGGTGGACGTCATACTCCATTTTTTCAGGGCTATCGCCCGCAGTTTTATTTCCGGACTACAGATGTAACTGGTGCGGTTGAGTTGCCAGCAGGTACAGAAATGATAATGCCTGGTGATAATGTTTCGGTGTCGGTAACTTTAATAGCGCCGATTGCATGCGAAGAAGGTTTACGTTTTGCTATTCGTGAGGGTGGTAGAACAGTTGGTGCAGGTGTAGTGTCAAAGATTATTGAATAGCAGTTAATTATGGAGGGAGGAGTCAGGATTAGGCGCTAAAGGCACATATCATTGAATCCCGAATCTTCAATCCTGAGGTTAGAACATGCAGAGTCAGAAAATAAGAATTCGTCTGAAAGCTTTTGATTATAGGCTAATAGATAAGTCTGCGATGGAAATTGTTGAAACTGCAAAGCGTACTGGAGCGGTGGTTAAGGGTCCTATACCGTTACCAACACGTATTGAGCGGTTTGATGTATTGCGGTCTCCACATGTAAATAAAGCTTCTCGTGACCAATTTGAGATTCGTACACATTTACGTTTAATGGACATTATGGATCCAACAGATAAGACTGTAGATGCATTGATGAGGTTGGACTTACCAGCTGGTGTAGATGTTGAA
>PBKR01000029.1 GCA_002721545.1 Nitrosomonadaceae bacterium
ATAAGACCCATACCAAATTTATACCACCTTGAGTCATACCATAGTGATTGATCCCAGGAGCCGGATGAAGCTGTGGCCGCTGTTCCAGTTGAACCGTATGTAGTTGCCATGTTAGTTTCTCCTATTCAAATAAATATTAAAACTATTTACTTTTTTTCTATTAGTAAATAGCTCTTGATCTAATTAACGGAGGCTTTTGACTCATTATTGAGACTTTTACTCTTCTCGATGATGATCAGTGGCAATAGATTAGCTGATAGAGTCCCTATAAGTCAAGAAACCTGATAGATGAATTTGTAATCTATAAGATTTATAGCTCTTTTTATAGGTAATCTTATTTTAAGTAAATGAGAGTATTTTATATTAGATAAGTAATTAATCATATGATTTTATTGATAATTTCGTTTGTAGTATGGGGCCATGTCACATAAATATCTTCTTTTATATATAGATTATTAATTATGGTATACATAATAATTTTTTATCGTTATTTATAATAATTAGATTATATTAGAGCTTCCTTAAAAAAAATTAATATGCAAATTATTCGTGTTGCACTTGATGTTCCAGTAAATACAATATTTGATTATGTTGTACCAAATGCTATAACTCCTCAGGTTGGTGTCCGGGTACAGGTTCCATTTGGGCGGAAAATGGTTATCGGTATTATTCTTGAGGTAGTTACTCATTCATCTTTCTCAAAAGAAAAACTTAAAACTGTTAAGTACATTTTTAATGATATCCCGGCCTTACCAGAATCATTGTTGGATCTCTTTAAATTCTGTAGTGAATATTACCAATATCCTCTTGGAGGGGTAGTGATGCATGCGCTTCCTACTAGATTACGTACATCTAGGCCATTTATCGAAAAACCTCAGATGAAATCTCAGTTTTGCATCACAAATAAAGGGAAGCTAGTTGATTCATCAGTAATTTCGAAAAGAAGTCTAGTTAAGCTACGTCTCCTAGCTTTGTTTAAGGAATCAAGAACTATCCACTTGTCTGAAATAAAACAGATTTCAGCTGGAGCAGTAAAAGTATTAAAAGAATTTTTAGATGTAGGGTGGGTGGTGGAATTTTCGCCTAAATTAAAAATTGAAAATGATGTACCACTAATTCTTAGGGAAGAGCAAGCAACTGTCGTAAATGAAATTGCAAAGGAGCTAAAACAATTTAATACGTGGTTATTGTATGGCATCACAGGTAGTGGAAAGACGGAAATATATATGAGATTGATTGCTTTGCAGCTACTTGAAGGGCGGCAAACATTAGTGTTAATACCAGAAATTAATTTGACTCCACAGCTAGAGGCAGTTTTTCGTGCACGTTTTCCAACTACCTCTATTATAAGTATTCACAGTGGTTTATCTCCTTCTGAGCGAACAAAGGGATGGTTACAGGCTTTGTATGGTACAGCTAAAATAATACTAGGAACCCGGCTTTCTGTATTCACACCAATCTCTAATCTTGGCTTGATAATTGTCGATGAAGAACAGGATAATTCCTTTAAGCAGCAAAGTGGGCTGTGTTATTCTGCACGTGATTTGGCAGTTTTTCGTGCTAAATATACGAATATCCCAGTAATACTTGGCTCTGCAACACCATCACTTGAAAGCTATTACAATGCAATTAAAAATCGGTACCGTATGCTACGTTTGTATTCTCGGGCAGCTGATAATGCCTCCCTTCCTGTTATTCAATGTATTGATACTAGGGTAGTTAGGGTTAGAGAGGGCTTATCTGATTCATTGATTGCGTCTTTAGAAAAAAGGATTAAATTAAAACAGCAAAGTTTAATATTTATTAATCGTCGTGGTTTTGCACCAGTCTTAATGTGTAAATCATGTACATGGACAGCAACCTGTTCTCGCTGTGCAAGTCGCTTAGTAGTTCACTTAAAAGATAAAAATTTATGTTGTCATTATTGTGGGTATAAAAAGCAAATCCCATCTTCTTGTCCAGAGTGTGGTGATCAAGATATTGTGCCATTTGGTCAAGGCACACAGAGAATAGAATCTGCCTTAAAGGTAAGATTTCCTGATGCACGAATTTTACGAATAGATCATGATAGTATGCGCCGTAAAGCAGCCTGGAGAAAAATATTAGAAGAAATTCATGGGCAACGTGTAGATATTCTTGTAGGGACACAAATTCTAGCTAAAGGACATAACTTTCCAAATTTAGGTCTAGTTGGTGTCTTAAATTCAGACGCTTCACTTTATAGTACTGATTTTCGTTCGGCAGAAAATCTATTTTCACAACTCATACAAGTTGCTGGCCGAGCAGGGCGTGCTAGCATTGCTGGGGATGTGTTAATTCAAACTAAATTTCCTAATCATCCTTTATATCAAGCATTACGACAGCATGATTATGAGAATCTTGCAAGAATGATATTAGCAGAAAGAAGAGTAGCAAATTTTCCACCATATGTTTATCAAGCATTATTACGGGCAGAGGCGCCTAAGCTTTCTACTGCATTAAATTTTCTTTCGCATGTAATGTCTCTAGCTGACCCGGGTAAAAATATAGAAATGTTTGACCCGGTCCCAGCACAATTGGCAAGGCTTAAGGGAATGGATAGGGCGCATTTATTAATACAATCTGCCTCACGTATGGAATTACAAAAATTTCTTGCTGTATGGAGAATAAAGCTAACTAAAATTTCTACTCGTAAGATACGTTGGTCACTTGATATAGATCCAGTTGAATTTTAGAAAAAAATTTTATGAATCAGATTATATGAGAATAATTTATATTTAAATTTCAAGGAAAATTATAATTTAATTAATGTATTTCTGCTGATAGCTTCATCATCATATCTTCTGCTTGATTGAGATAGCCCTGTCCAAATAAATTTAGATGATTGAGGATGTGATAAAGATTATAGAGTATTTTGCGAATTTTATAGCTAGGGTCTAGTGGGTAGGCTTCGTTATAGGCTGCATAGAAAGTTTTGGGAAAGCCACCAAAAAGCTCAGTCATAGCAAGGTCTGTCTCACGGTCTCCATAATATATTGCTGGATCATATAATACAGGATGCCCTGTAAGGTCATAACTGCAGTTCCCGTGCCATAAATCTCCATGCAATAAAGATGCAACTTGCGGGTTCTCTGGAAAGAAGGATTTAAGTTCGGCCATTAAGTATTCACCCTGTTTCAGTATTATTCCTGTATAGCCGTTAGTTTTCGCAAGTTGTAATTGATATCCAAGGCGATGCTTACGCCAGAAATTTATCCAGTCAAGAGAGAAATCATTAATCTGTTCCGTAGAGCCGATAGTATTATTTTGTATCCAGCCAAATTTTTCAAAGGATTTCTGATGCATTTCTGCGAGCCCCGTCCCTAGTGCTGCACTTCCATTTTTAGTGATATGATCCATTTCAATATACTCTAATACTAGGTAAGAATTAGTTTCATTCTTGCCCCAGCATATCGGAGTAGGAACTCGAAGGGAGCAAGAGTTTTGAATTTCTTGTAGACCCATAGCTTCTGATTCAAACATATGTAAATTTACATTTTTATTCGTTTTTACAAAAAAACTATGTTTGCTGTTTTTAATACAATAAGCTTGATTAATACATCCGCCGCTAATTGAGGAAATTTTTTCTATATCAAAAAAGTTATTGATTGAAGTTGAGATTTGTATGGCAATATCTGACCAGAGTGACATATCTTATTTTTCAAATCAATATTTATGCTAGGACATATTTTTTCTAGCGGATTTTATTGTTTTACTAACTTGTGATGGTGCTGTGCCACCAATATGGTTACGACTTTTAATTGATCCGTCTACAGTTAATATACTAAAGATATCTTTCTTAATTAATTGAGAAAATTTTTGTAACTCAGGTAGGGTAAGTTCACTCAAGTCACATTCTTTTTTCTCTGCAGCTCGTACAGCCTTTGCTACAGTTTCATGCGCGTCCCTAAATGGCATTCCTTTTCTTGTAAGGTAATCAGCAAAATCAGTAGCCGTAGAGTATCCTTGTATTGCAGCATTGCGCATAGAATTTATATCAACATGAACTCCTTTAATAATATCAGTGTAAATACATAAAGTTTCTTTTAGAGTATCTACTGTATCAAATAGTGGCTCTTTATCCTCTTGGTTATCTTTATTGTAGGCCAATGGCTGTGCTTTCATCAATGTTAGTAAAGCAATAAGATTTCCGTTTATACGTCCTGTTTTTCCACGTACTAGTTCTGGTACGTCAGGGTTTTTCTTTTGTGGCATAATGGATGAGCCAGTACAGAAACGGTCATCTAGTTGAATAAATCTAAATAATGGGCTCATCCATAAAATTAATTCTTCAGATAATCGTGATAGATGAGTCATGATGAGTGTCGAACAAGCACAGAACTCAATAGCAAAATCTCGGTCAGAAACTGCATCAAGCGAGTTCATACAAATATCATCAAAGTCTAATTTTTTTGCTACTATTTTTCGATTAATTGGATAACTGGTCCCTGCTAATGCTGCCGATCCTAATGGGAGTATATTTACTCTTTTCCTACAGTCAAATAATCGATGCTTATCACGTTTAAGCATCTCAAAATATGCCATAAGATGATGGCCAAAAGAGATTGGTTGAGCTATCTGTAAATGAGTTAAGCCTGGCATTACTGTATTTATATTCTTTTCAGCAAGGTCTAGTATTGAGAACTGAAATTTTATAATAAGTTTAATGATTTCATCGATTGAAGAACGTAAATAAAGACGGATATCAGTTGCTATTTGATCATTGCGTGAGCGAGCTGTATGGAGGCGTTTGCCAGCATCACCAACTAATTCGGTAAGACGTCTCTCAATATTAAGATGTACATCTTCTAGCTCAAGTGACCAGTTAAATGTACCTTTATGTATTTCCTTGCGAATTTGGCGTAGCCCCTTTTCGATCGCGGCTAGATCTTTGGTACTGATAATTCCTGCAGCAGAAAGCATTTGAGCATGGGCAAAGGAGGCCTGTATATCATATTCTGCTAGCCGCTGATCAAATTCTACGGAAGCAGTGTACCGTTGTACTAGCTTAGAGACTGGTTCGTTAAATCTTCCTGACCAGGTTGTTTTATTTTTTTTTGCTGATAGGGTTTTCTTTTTTGGATTTTTCATTATGTCTTATCAAAAATGAAAATACGCTTAATTCCTTCTTAGGATCGATTTATTATTTAGACTGCTACAATCTCAATATCAGATTCAATTGACCTCAGTAGCCCTTCAATACCTCGTAGTGTCCCGGAAATAGAACTTGGGCAGCTACCACATGCACCCTGATAGTGAACGCTAAGTACGTTATCTTTCAGCCCAACTACATAGAGGTCTCCACCATCTCCTTGTAAATAGGGTCGTACTTCCTCATCTAACAGATTATTAATTCTATCAAGGCGCAATTGATCTTTTGTGCTCAAATTGGATATGGTAGTAGATGCAGTTGCTAAAGTATCTGTAGATTGAGCATGTGCCGCAGGAGCTGCTCGAATTGGATCTGCAACTTCTCGTTTTAGATCTGCCCAATTTGCACCTCCATCTTGTGTGATAGTAATCCAATGATCTACATAAAATATATTAGTTACGTGGTCAATTTCAAATAACTCAGTAGCAAGAGGATCATCTTTTGCTTGCTCAGCACTATCATAAGAGCGTGTCACTCCCCAAGTTAATGGTTCTTTTAGGACGAATTTTAGTGCATTTGGATTAGGTGTTCCTTCAATTTCTGAAATTTTTGGCATTTATAGTATCCTATGAGGCATTACCAATAGAGGTATGCATTGGGTCATTATCAGCTTCAGTTGAAATTGTAGTAATAGAATTTAATGCTGCTTGTAGTGTATGCCATGGTAGTATTGCACACTTGACTCTTGTAGGGAGATCTCGAACTCCAACAAAAACAGTTAATCGTCCCAGGTTATGGTTGTCATCAGGCTCAAGTTTTCCAACTGACATATCCCTAAATTCCTTGATCATCGTTTCTGCTTCAGCTTGTGTTTTACCCTTAACATTGGCAGTCATCATTGAAGCAGACGCCTTACAGATTGCACATGATTCACCTTGAAATGAGATAGAATTAATAATTAGATTTTCACTAAGATTGATTTTAATATTCAGATGATCTCCACATAATGGATTATGCCCTTCAGCTGATCTATTTGCATTATCAAGTGAACCATAATTTCTTGGATTTCTATTGTGGTCAAGGATTACTTCTTGATAGAGAGATTTTGTAACCATTATAAGAAAACCTTCTGCACCTTCTGAATACCTGCGATTAACGCATCGATTTCAGATATATTATTGTAAAAAGAAAAAGAGGCACGTGTGGTTGCTGGTACTTTAAAATGTTGCATTACCGGTTGTGCACAATGATGTCCAGTGCGAACAGCAATACCCTCCTCGTTTAATAGTGTCCCTATATCATGCGGGTGTATTCCTTTAATAGAAAAAGACAAAACTGCAACTTTTTCTGCAGCAGAGCCAATAATCTGTGTGCCCGGTATAGTATTAATTTTCTCAGTTGCATAATTTATTAAGTTTTGTTCGTATTCTTCAATTATAGATAAATCGATTGAAGATAAATAGTCAATGGCTGCACCAAATCCAATTGCAGCCGCAATTGGTGGTGTTCCAGCCTCAAATTTATGTGGGATCGTATTAAAGGTGGTCTTTTCAAACGTAACAGATGTAATCATATCTCCACCACCTTTGAATGGCTTCATACAATTTAGCTGGTTAGCTTTGCCATAGAGAACCCCAATTCCTGTTGGGCCACATAATTTATGCCCCGAAAATGTATAAAAATCACAATCAAGTTCTCGTACATCAATTTTCATGTGTGGAGCAGCCTGCGCTCCGTCTACTAGCACAGGAACGTCTTGAGTATGCGCATATTTGATCATCTGCTTAATTGGATTTATGGTCCCAATTGCATTTGATACATGAGTCACGCTTACAAGTTTTGTATTTTTATTAAAAAGCTTCTTATATTCTTCGATCAAGAGTTCTCCCGCATCATTAATTGGCACAACACGGATTTTTACTCCATTCTCTTCAGCTAACATTTGCCATGGCACTATGTTCGAATGGTGCTCAAGGGCAGTTAATATAATCTCATCTCCAGAGTTAATAAATTTACGGCCATAGCCATGGGCTACTAAATTTATTGCATCTGTTGTTCCACTGGTAAAAATTATTTCCCGATCTTCATTTGCATTAATAAAATTCTTTATTTTGTGGCGTGATTTCTCATACTCTGCAGTAGCCGTTTCTGATAAATAATGCACTGCACGGTTAATGTTGGCGTGTTCCATAGTTTGATACCTGAGCATACGATCCATAACTACTTTTGGCATCTGGCTAGAAGCAGCATTATCAAAGTAGATTAGCTGTTTGTCATCGATCTTAAGTTTAAGAATAGGGAAATCAGCACGTACCTGTTCATTATTGAACATTGAAGCGACTGATGATCTTAATAAAGGTTCAACGAGGGTCATATTCTAATCTCTTTGAGTTTGTTCATGTACTGCCTGTTCTAGTCGAAGTTTTAGTGAAGCTATAGGTATACGTTCAATAATTTCAGCACCAAATGCGTATGTCAGCAAGTTGCGTGCTGTGATTTCTGATAGTCCGCGACTTTTAAGATAAAATATCTCTTCATTATCTAATTGGCCAATAGTTGCTCCATGAGAACATTTTACATCATCTGCAAAGATTTCTAGTTGGGGCTTAGTATCAATTATAGCTTTGGGAGTTAGCAAAAGATTACGGTTAGATTGATTAGAATTTGTAAGTTGCGCATCTTGCCTTACGATAATTTTTCCATTAAATACTGCATGTGCAGAATCATCAATAATACATTTGTGTAATTGGTGGCTTATACAATGTGGTTTTATATGGTCAATACAGGCATGAGTATCAGCAAGTTGACGATTAGATATCAGTGCAAGCCCATCAGCTGTGCATTCGGCACCTTCACCTTTTAGTAACACATTAAGGTTATAACGAGAAATACGAGCACCAAATGCGACGCTAACAGACTGATATCGGCTGGCTCGCGCTAGTGATACAGAACAATTTGCCATATGAAATGCTTTTTTGCTATCACGTTGTATTCGTATATGATTGACATGGGCGCTATCAGCAATTACAAATTCTGCTACCGTATTAGTAATATAAGTGTCTTCCTGCAATGTGACATAGTCTTCAATAACTGTCACGTTACTACCTGGTTCAGCTACTAATAGGCAGCGTGGGTGATTTGACGTTTCTTTTTGGGTAGTAATGAATAAAAGATGTATTGGTGCCTCAACCAAAATATCTTTTGGCACCATTATTAGTGCGCCTTCATTTAGAAATGCTGTATTAAGTGCAGCAAAAATATTGTCCTTAATTTCTGTGTAATAACCCAGATGAGATTTTATAGCCGTTAGATCTTTAGAGGATGCTGTTGCTAAGTTGGAAACCACCACGCCAGAATTTTTAGATTTTTTTGTTATTTGTACAGATAAATGAGGCGCATAAATTCCATTAATAAACACGAGCCTAGTTACGGTTTCTGTAAGATAGAAATGTTCTATATCAGAATTTTGCAGCGGAGACATTACCCGTAATGGCTGGAAAGATGTTTTGGTCAGTGGAGAAATATCAGTAAAGCGCCATTCTTCATCATTCTTAGTCGGGAATTTTAGCGTATTTATTTGATTAACTGCACTCGATCGCAACTGATTAAGCCTTTTGAGTGGGCTTTTCGATAGCTTTGACTGTCCCTTGAGCAGATTCTTAAGAGATCTCTCACTTGCAACTATACTCATATTTATGTCCCTACTGCGGCAATTCTTTCGATATTGACCCAGTCATAGCCATGTTTTTCAAGGTCCAGTGCTAGCTCTTTGCCTCCAGTTTTAATTATACGACCTGAGTCCATTACATGGACGTAATCCG
The DNA here is from genome assembly GCA_002721545.1 of Nitrosomonadaceae bacterium. Lineage (GTDB taxonomy): Bacteria > Pseudomonadota > Gammaproteobacteria > Burkholderiales > Nitrosomonadaceae > BJGV01. The sequence continues at coordinate 8,932 of PBKR01000029.1, forward strand.
GTACGATATAGTTCAGCATACGTTGGTAATGTGTAACTAGTATGATTGCATTGTTTTTATTTGTAAGCTGGTTAACGCCATTAGATACAACTCTAAGCGCATCAATATCAAGACCAGAGTCTGTTTCATCTAGAATGGCTATTTTAGGTTCAAGCAATGCCATTTGTAGTATCTCATTACGTTTTTTTTCTCCACCTGAAAAATTTTCATTAACACTACGGTCAAGGAAATCTGGATTCATTTCAAGTAGCTTCATTTTTTCCCTGACAAAATCATCAAATTCAAGTGGATCAAGCTCTTCTTTATTCTGTTCTATTTGTGCCGTATTAAAAGCAAGGCGTAAGAATTGATTGTTTGCTACACCTGGAATTTCTATAGGGTATTGGAAGCCAAGAAAAATTCCAACTCTTGCGCGGTCTTCTGGTGCTAAATCAAGCAGGTTTTTTCCTTCAAAATCTACTGTACCATCTGTGATCTCATAGCTAGTATGGCCGGCAAGAACTTTGGCTAAAGTACTTTTCCCCGATCCATTTGTTCCCATAATCGCATGTATTTCACCACTTTTAATAGTAAGGTTAATTCCATTTAAGATTTCACTATTATCCACAGCTGCATGTAGATTACATATTTTAAGTAGAGTTTTGCTGCCTTGATAAATCATCCGACGCTCCCTTCCAGCTTAAGACCCAGGAGATTTGTAGCTTCAACTGCAAATTCCATCGGTAATTGTTGAAATACATCTTTACAAAATCCATTGATAATCATAGATACTGCCTCTTCACTGCCTATACCTCTTTGCGCAAAATAGAATAGTTGGTCTTCACCGATTTTTGATGTCGATGCTTCATGTTCAATTGTTGCGTTGTTATTGCGCGTCTGGATATAAGGGAATGTACTTGCATTGCACAAATCACCTATTAGCATCGAATCACACTGTGAAAAATTACGGGCACCTGCGGCAGTAGGTGCAACTCGAACTAACCCGCGATAACTGTTGTTAGAGTATCCAGCTGATATACCTTTGCTAACAATGGTGCTACGTGTATTTTTGCCAATGTGTATCATTTTTGTGCCGGTATCTGCTTGTTGATGGTTGTTAGTAACAGCTACTGAATAGAATTCTCCGACTGAATTGTCTCCTTGTAGTACACATGATGGATATTTCCAGGTAATCGCTGAACCAGTTTCAACTTGGGTCCAAGAAATACGAGAATTTTTGCCCTTGGCTAATCCGCGTTTAGTAACAAAATTATAGATACCACCAATACCATTTTCATCACCTGCATACCAATTTTGTACAGTAGAATACTTGATGTCAGCCTTATCTAGTGCAACTAGCTCTACTACAGCTGCATGCAACTGATTAGTATCAAATCTTGGTGCTGTACAGCCTTCAAGATAGGAGACAGAGCTTTCTTCTTCAGCAATAATAAGAGTTCGTTCAAACTGTCCAGTTTCCTCGGTATTGATACGAAAATAGGTCGATAAATCCATTGGGCATTTAACGCCTTTTGGGATGTAACAAAATGATCCATCAGTGAATACTGCTGAATTTAGTGCGGCATAATAGTTATCACCAATTGGAACTACAGAGCCAAGATATTTCTTTATAAGCTCAGGGTGTGAATCAACTGCTTCAGAAATTGAGCTAAAAATAATACCTACTTCAGCAAGTTTCTTTTTGTGGGTAGTTGCCACTGATACACTATCAAAAATTACATCAACAGCAACACCTGCAAGTGCTGCACGTTCAGACATTGGCACACCAAGTTTCTCAAATGTACGTAGTAATTCAGGATCGACTTCATCCATACTAGCTAATTTTTTTTTGGGTTTTGGCGCAGAATAATAACTGATTTCCTGGAAATCTATCTTGGGGTATTTAACATTTGGCCAATTAGGCTCTTCCATCTCAAGCCATTTTTTATAGGCTTTGAGGCGAAAATCAAGCAACCATTTGGGCTCATTTTTCTTTGAAGATATTAATCTGATGGTGTCTTCATTTATCCCTTTTGGCGCAATATCAGATTCAATATCTGTGACAAAGCCATGTTTATAAGGCTTGTCAATTACATTCTGTAGAGCAGAACTCATCAAATATCTCCTATTATTTGATCGTGGAACTTATTTAAGGTTATTTTAAAAATTATTTTAGTTATATTTTGACTTCATTTTTTAGGCTAAAGCTTTCGCCACATCCACATGTGTTATCTACATTTGGATTATCAAATTTGAAAGAGTCGTTGAGGCCCTCACGCACGAAATCAATATTTGATCCATTTAGAAACTGTAAATTACTGGCATTTACCACTACATTTGCATTATGCGATTTGAATAATAGGTCGTCAGCATGTATTTCATCTGCATAGTCAAATGTGTAAGCGAATCCAGAACAACCAACTTTTTTTATACCAACTCGCAAGGCTAGCCCCTTTCCTCGGCTAGCAAGTTTTTTTAGGATTTGTTTGGCTGCATTCTCAGATAGCGTAATACCCATTACTGCTCCTGTTGTTTATTCTCTAGTGTTTTACTTGAGGATGCAGCAAGCTCCTTACCAGAACAAAGTTGATATATACCAACCATTTTAGTGGCACTGATTTGATCCATTTGTTGTTCGTCAACTAATTGTTTTAAATTTATTGAGCTTAAGTGGCCAAATATTAATTTATTGAGGTCCGTCCATAGATTGTGCGTTATACATTTCTTGTCGTTATGACAGTTCTCTTTTCCACCACATTGTGTCGAATCAATTGGTTCATTAACAGCAAGAATAATGTCAGCTACTGATACATGTTCCATTTTTCTAGCAAGACAATAACCTCCACCAGGACCACGAACACTATTTACTATCTTTTTCTGCCGAAGCTTAATGAATAATTGTTCAAGATAAGATAATGAAATTTGCTGACGTTCGCTAATTTCAGCAAGCTTAAGTGGTTTATTGCTATGTTGCATTGCAAGATCTAAGAGTGCTGTAACTGCAAATCTTCCTCGGGTTGTGAGCCTCATGAAGCCATCTCTTAATTTGGTTTTTATAAAATAGAGCTTATCGCTACTATAGTAATTAATACATGATCAATTTACTCAAGTATAAAATACCTGATTAAATTAGTCAAATATACAGTAGTAGATATTTTTTGAAATGTGGCGAATTAGAGTCCAATAAGAATTTAGCTATTTATAATGAAAGAGTAATGTTATCGACTAAGAAGGTTCATATGAGATTTGATCAGCTTAATTGCTCGGTTCCGGAAATGCTTACCATCTGAGTCTTTAACCCACATATGTAATAATCCAATAAAGAATAATTGTGTATCAATTGCTAATTGGGCGGGTTCATGTGCAGTGTGTAATAATCCTTGATTCTTTGCCTTCTCATAAGTCAGGCGTAATTTTTCTTCTATACCAGAGCATGTTTGTAGAATTTCCTGTAAAACAATTGAAAATTCAGTTACATATTCACACTTAATCATCATTATTTCATAGATCTGTCTAGTTTCTACATTATTATTTAGAAGATGGATTGTCCCACATAAAAAATTCTCGATTCGTACCAAAGGATTTACGTTGTTATCAACTAGTAGTGTATCGTCCATGCGATCTATTAAAGGTAAGAATACTTGTTCGCGCATAGCCTGAAAAACTTTAGTCTTATTCTTGAAATGCCAGTAGATTGCTCCACGTGTAACACCGGCTTGAATTGCTATATGCTCCATGGTTGTCCGGCTAACACCGCGGAGTAAGAATACTTCGCGTGCTGCGATAATGATATTTTTTTTTGTTAATTCAGCGTCTTCTTTAGTTTTGCGAGCCATATTTTTTAAATAAGTGTATACATACGGTAATGTATGTATACTATTACATACATACATGAATGTAAGCAAGTTATTTTAGAGAATGTTTAGGATTAATTTTATGTGGTTATTTAATATTAATAGACAAAATTATTGTAATTTATGGGTGAAAGTTTGCATAGGGTTAGTTAATGTCGTTGTTAGCAGTGTTGTACTGACCGCCTGTAATTATAATGATCAGGAGCCTAGTAATACTATTTCTCCCAAAATAGCTATACCTGTCAGTGTGATTTCGGTAGAGCCTACAAGTGTGCCAATTAGTACTGAGGTAGTAGCGCAGACTGAAGGCGCGAAGGAAATTGAGATACGTCCTCGTGTAGGAGGAATTTTACTAAAACGCTTGTACGAAGAAGGGGCTGCTGTTAAGTCAGGACAGCCTATGTTTTTAATTGACCCAATTCCCTATCAGAATGCACTAGCGCAGGCTAAAGCTCAACTTTCTGAACAAAAAGCTCGGATTGAGCAAACTAGGCGTGAAGAGAATCGTTTGCAAGAATTGCTATCTACTAAATCAATTAGTCAGCGTGAATATGACAATGCAGTATCAGAGAATGAAATAGCAAGTGCGGCTTTGAAGCAAGCTGAGGTTCAAGTAAGAAATGCAAGGCTTAATCTTTCGTATACAACAGTAACCGCTCCAGTAGAAGGAATATCAGGTCGTCGCCAGCTTTCTGAAGGGGTGTTAGTACAAGCTAATACAAGCTTGTTAACAACAATTGTTCAATTATCGCCAATCTGGGTTCGCTTTAGTTTATCTGATAATGAATTAATAAAGTTTGGAGGATATCTAAGTGCAAAAAATATAACAAAAGTTACATTAATATTACCTAACGGCAAGGAATATGAGAAAAATGGGGAATTAAATTTTACTGCTAGACAGATTGACCCAGCTCTGGGCACACAGTCATTACGTGCAACTTTTGATAATTCTAATCATCGGTTATTACCAGGTCAGTTTGTTCGTGTCCGGGTTATAACCGGTGAGCAAAAAGGAGTTTTTCTTGTGCCACAGACAGCAGTATTAACATCTGATTTAGGTAGAGCAGTTTATGTAGTTAATAAAAAAAATGAGTCTGTTATTCGACCAGTTGTAACTGGAGAATGGGTTGGGAAAGATTGGGTCATTACTGAAGGGCTTAGAGCTGGTGATAGAGTAATCGTAGATAACCTTATGAAGCTTCGCCCAGGCGCCTCAGTAGTGCCTAATTTTATTAATATAGAAAAAGGCTCTGTACATCAGGGAATTGACTCAAGTAAGAAGAAATAGTTCTAATTATCATGACTAAATTTTTTATTACACGACCAATTTTTGCATCTGTACTATCCATGATCATTGTCTTGGCAGGGGTGACTTCAGCAATCCAACTTCCCATTGCTCAATATCCACCAATTTCACCGCCTACTGTATTGGTAACTGCTACTTTTCCTGGTGCAAGTGCAGAAACTATGGCAAAAACAGTTGCTGCACCAATTGAAGAGGAATTAAGTGGTATAGAGAATTTACTGTATTTTAGCTCTAGTGCGGATTCTAGCGGCACATTGACGATTACTGCTACATTTGAAGTTGGAACTGATATTGATCAGGCAACTTTTAATGTTAGCAATCGAGTGAATATTGCTTTACCACGCTTACCAGATGATGTGCGTCGAACTGGTCTAGTAGTACAGAAGAGATCCAATGACATTCTGATAGTTGTTATGTTGATTTCTAATGAGGAGCAACATGACACATTATATTTAAGCAATTATGCAACTTTAAATATACTAGATGAATTAAAACGTATTAAAGGTGTGGGTGATGCAACCATTTCAGGTGGCCAGGACTATTCTATGCGTATTTGGTTGCGTCCTGATCGTATGGCTCAACTTGGAGTAACTACTTCTGATATTGCTAGCGCTATTCGATCACAGAATGCGCAATATGCTTCTGGCAGGATAGGACAAGAGCCAGCTTCAGCAGAGCAACAGTTGGCATATACCGTTATTGCCAAAGGTAGATTGTTAGAACCAGAACAGTTTGGCAACATAGTTATTCGTGCAAGCGGTACACGAGGGGCTCTGTATCTTAAGGATGTTGCTCGCATTGAATTAGGTGCCCAAAGTTATAATGTACGTACTACGTTAAATGGACAGCCTGGAACAGGTATTCTTATCTTCTTGCAGAATGGGGCTAATGCTCTTGATACGGCCAATGCTATCAAGTCCAGAATGGATGAGCTAAAGCAGCATTTCCCTAGTGGAATGGATTATGTAGTGCCATATGATACAAGTTTGTTTGTAAAGGCATCAATTTGGGAAGTACTCAAGACACTTGGGGAAGCAATGGTGCTGATTGTACTAGTGGTATACCTATTTCTACAAAGCTGGCGAGCTACGTTGATTCCTATTATTGCAGTACCTATATCTTTGGTGGGAACTTTTGCAGGTTTGTGGATATTTGGCTTTTCAATTAATACGTTGACGCTTTTTGCTATGGTTTTATCTATAGGAACTGTAGTGGATGACGCAATTATAGTATTAGAAAATATTGAACGGTTAATGGAGGAGGAGCAATTATCACCAATTAAAGCAGCTATTAAAGCAATGGAACAGGTGTCAGGTGCGGTCATTGCAATTGTTTTAGTGCTATGCGCAGTATTTGTACCAGTAGCTTTTCTTGGGGGTATTGCAGGAGAATTATATCGACAGTTTGCTGTTACAGTAGCTGTTGCTGTAATTATTTCTGGTATTGTCGCATTAACTTTAACACCTGCACTATGTGCTGTTTTGTTAAAAAAAACGTATAACGATACTTCATTTTTCAAAATTTTTAACTATGGGTTTGGTCAAGTTGCTAAACTTTATACTCATATAGTCGACTATACGATACGTCACAAAATTGCTGGTATATTTGTATTTATAGGGTTTATTGCAGTTTCATTTTATTTACTTAAATTAGTACCAAGTAGTTTCGTTCCTCCTGAAGACCAAGGATATGTTGTAACTACAACGATGTTGCCTGATGGAGCGACTCTTTCACGGACAGCGAAAACTGCTGAGGCAGTACGAGCTGCTATTGCAGAAGATCCAGCAGCGTCACATCAATTTGTCATAAATGGATTTGATCTTATAGGCGGCGGTAATAAAACTAGCTCAGCAACCATGTTTGTTGCGCTCAAAGATTGGTCAGAGCGGTCAGATTCAGCTGAAGATATCGTTAAAAAACTAACGAGTATTGGCATGATGCAGCCTGATGGCTTAGCAATCGCATTTAATCCGCCAGCAATTCGTGGATTGGGAAGCTCAGGAGGATTTGAAGTTTATGTACAAAGTCGTGGTGACTCGAGCCCTTTATATTTATTTAATGTAGTCAATAGTTTTATTGAAGAGCTGAAAAAGGAGCCGAGCCTGACTGGTATTAATACTTTTTTTCGCCCTACTGTGCCACAGTTTTTTATTGAAGTAGATGAAGCAAAGGCAATCTCTCAGGGTGTTTTAATTTCAGATATTTATGCCACTTTACAAAGCACTATGGGTTCGCTCTATGTTAATGATTTTAATCGGTTTGGGCGTACTTATCGTGTACAAATGCAAGCAGAGCCTCAATACCGTATGAAGCCAGAAGACCTTGGGCGAGTATACGTACGTTCACAGCTTGGAGCTATGGTTCCTTTATCAGCTTTTAGTAAAGTAAATGATTTGGTTGGTGTAGAGCAGTTAGATCGCTATAACGGAATGCTTTCCGCAAAAATACTTGGGAGTGGGTCAGCTGGAGTCAGTTCGGGTGAAGCTATTAAGTTAGTCGAAAAGGTAGCTGCAAGAAATTTACCAGATAACTATCAGATATCTTGGACTGGTCAGGCCTACCAAGAGAAGCGTACAGGTTCAGCGGCAATATTTGCTTTTAGTTTCGCAATTATTATGGTGTTCTTAATTTTAGCTGCACAGTTTGAAACTTGGGTTTTACCGCTAGCTGTTATCATGGCTGTACCTTTTGCATTGACTGGTGCATTACTTGCTGTATTTTTACGCGAGATGCCAAATGATGTTTATTTTCAGGTTGGCTTAATTGCTTTAATTGGACTGGCAGCTAAGAATGCAATTCTAATTGTTGAGTTTGCAAGCCAGAAAACGAAGGAAGGGATGCCTGTTGTGCAAGCTGCAATTGAAGCTGCCCGTATGCGCTTCCGCCCAATTGTTATGACCTCAATGACCTTCATTTTGGGTATTTTTCCACTTGTCATTGCAACTGGTGCAGGATCAGCTGCACGTCAATCAATGGGGACTGGTGTATTTGGTGGCATGATAATAGCAACTTTTATTGCTACAGTATTTATTCCTTTGTTTTTTGTTTTGCTATCGAGAAAAAAGTCAAAGAAAACCTCTAATGGCGTAGCGAGGGTTCCAGAATGAGGTCTCGATTAAAATTAGTTTATCTGTTGTTAGTTACTGTGCTTACTCAAGGTTGTGTAATGGTTGGACCAGATTATAAGCGCTCTAAGAGTAGAGATATTGTTCCAATTAATTTTACTATTAATGGCATTACTGAGGAGAAAGAAAAGCAAATAGATCATGTTTCAAGTACTTGGTGGGAGCTTTACAAAGACCCGGTTTTAAATGATTTAGTGAGTAAGGCTCTAGAAAATAATTCGGATATAAAGATTGCTATAGCACGGGTAGAAGAGGCTGATGCATATTTACAAGAAATAGGAGCTGCACTTTTTCCAACAATTGATTTACAATCAAATGTAACACGTTCACGTATCTCTAAGGTCAGTGTAATTCCTATTTTTCCAGGGTTAAATCCAGTACGCCAAATTTATGGTTTTTCTATTGGAACAGCATTTGAGCTAGATTTCTGGGGAAAAATCCGTCGTTCAAAAGAAGCCGCATCAGCCCAGGCACTAGGTACATATTATGCAAGGGATACTGTATATTTATCACTTGCTAGCCTAGTTTCGACAAATTATTTAGTGTTACGTGGTCTTGATGCGCAGCTTTCTGTATCTCGAGATAATTTACGTAACCGTAAAGAAAGTCTGAATATTACTAGACAACTCTTTGAGCAGGGACTTATCTCAGCATTAGATGTTTATCAGGCTGAGACAGCTCATTCTAATATAGTGGCACAAATTTCTGATTTGTCTCGTCAGCGGGCTATTTGTGAGCATCAGCTAGCTGTACTTACCGGGGTGCTTGATCTACATTTGGAAGAAGGTAATATTAAGACTTTACCTATACCACCTATACCGCCAGCTGGGCTGCCTTCAAGCTTGCTTGAGGCCCGTCCAGATGTTCGGCAGGCTGAAGAGCAGGTGATAGCAGCAACTGCTAAAATTGGTGTTGCTAAAGCGTCACTTTTTCCAAGTATTATGCTTACAACCAGGTTTGGTAGAGAAAGTATTACATTAGGAAATATAGTTAAATCGGCAGCAAATATATGGACAGCTGGAGTAAACTTAAATTTGCCAATTTTTGATGCAGGTAGATTGCTTGCTCGTTTAGATCAGGCTAATGCGCAACAAAAACAGACACTGGCCTCATATGAAAATTCTATACGAACTGCATTTAGAGAAGTGAATGATGCATTAATAAGTGTACGTAAAAATTCAGAGCAGGAAATTGCTTTACAAGCTAGTGAAGACTCGGCTAAGAAAGCATTAAAAATTTCCGTGAATCGTTATAAATTAGGATACTCAGCTTACTTAGAAGTATTAGATGCACAGAGAATTCATAATGATGCGGCATTAGCAGTAATTCGTAGTCGCCAAAACCGATTAATAGCAACTGTTGATTTATTTAAAGCACTTGGTGGTGGCTGGGAATCTGACGTTATAGGGCGTTCGTCTGTAGGGGCTTTCCAATTTTTTGGGAATTGATGCTTATTTTTTAATCTATATAAAATTATTTAAATAAATACATAAGCAAAATAGAAGAATTAGAGTTCTTTTATAGCTATGCAACATGATAAAAGGCTTAATTTATATTCTGTTTACACCAAATTTTTATTTGTAATAATGAAAACTATTTCTAGTTCTGAAAATTAATAAATGCGCCCTACACGTTTAGAAAATCCATCGGCCAATCGTAATGACTGGAGGACAATATGCTCTTTAATACCTTATTTATGGGAATTTAAAGGGAGAATTTTTTTAGCACTATTGTTATTGGTAATGGCCAAATTAGCAAGTGTTTCAGTACCTCTGGTAATGAAAGAAATAGTTGATGTTCTTGATCAGCCATCTGATATGTTGGTCTTGCCAGTATTGCTTGTGATAGGTTATGGAGTGTTGCGTCTATGTAGTACTTTATTTGGTGAAATTCGTGATGCTGTTTTTGCAAGGGTAACACAACGAGCAATACGTAGAGTTGCAATTCGAGTTTTTGAGCATCTACATGCATTGTCATTACGCTTTCATTTAGTACGTCAAACTGGGGGTGTATCACGTGATATTGAGAGGGGTTCACGTGGCATATCATTTCTGCTTAACTTTATGATATTCAATATTTTGCCAACCTTTTTGGAAATTGGCTTAGTGACAGTGATCCTTCTTTCTAATTATGATATCTGGTTTACTATAATTATTCTTGTAACATTATCTGCTTATATCGCCCTTACGCTAATTGTTACAGAATGGCGTATGATTTTCCGTCGTACCATGAATGACATGGATTCAAAGGCGAATACACGTGCAATTGATAGTCTATTAAATTATGAAACTGTAAAATATTTTGGTAATGAATCATGGGAAGCAGAGCGATACGATGACCATTTACAGAAGTGGGAAACTGCTGCAGTGCGTAACCAGACTTCACTTGCTGCCCTTAATGCTGGGCAAAGTGCCATTATAGCGCTAGGTGTAACATTGTTAATGCTTTTAGCATCTGACGGAGTGGTTAAGGGGTCAATGTCATTGGGTGATTTAGTGTTAATTAATGCTTTTATGTTGCAGCTTTATATGCCATTACATTTTCTTGGATTTGTTTATCGTGAAATTAAGCATTCACTAACAGATATGGAGAAAATGTTTACACTGCTAGCGGAAAAGGAAGAGATTAAAGATAAGGAAAATGCTTTTGATCTCGTTAAAGAAGATGCTTCAATTCGTTTTGAAAAAGTAAATTTTAGCTATGAATCTAATCGTCAAATTTTATTTAATATAAGTTTTGATATTCCTGCTGGGCGTAATATTGCAGTAGTTGGGCATAGTGGATCAGGTAAGTCTACAATTTCACGTTTATTATTTCGTTTCTATGAGATCACTAGTGGCTGTATTTTAGTAAATGGACAGGATATTCGTAATATTACCCAGAAGAGCCTTCGAGCAGCTATAGGTATCGTTCCACAAGATACAATCTTGTTTAATGAAAGTATTTATTACAACATAGCCTATGGATGTCCTGAGGCAAGTAGAGAGGAGGTCATCGAGGCAGCAAAATCAGCTCATATTCATGATTTTATTGAGAGCCTACCAGGTAAGTATGAAACAGCAGTAGGAGAGAGGGGGCTGAAACTGTCTGGTGGAGAAAAACAGCGTGTTGCAATTGCCCGGGCAATTTTGAAGGGATCAGAAATTCTTATTTTTGATGAGGCCACTTCAGCACTAGATTCAAAATCTGAGAAGGCTATTCAGAGAGAGATAAAGAGAATAGCTGTAAATCGTACTACGCTTACAATTGCACATCGACTCTCTACTATTGCTGATGCTGATCAGATTTTAGTAATGGATAAAGGTAAGATTATAGAACGTGGTAGTCATCAGGAGTTATTAGTAGCAAAAGGGTTCTATTCACAAATGTGGGAGTTACAGCAGCAAGAAGAACAGACCAGAGCATATTTAGCATCTAATATCTAGAGCTTCACAAGTGCTATTTCCACATAGTTGGATAGTAACATATTGATTGGTAACATCCGTACAATATAGATTTTTACAAGTATTGGCATACAGTTTATAGTCAGAGATTCTGATCTATGGTTAATTAAAAAATTTTTTAATCGATTATTAGTGAAATTTTTGGGTAGTGTAAGAACAATGAAGAAAATAATCTTGGCATTATCCATAACAATATTTTTTACCAGTGTTGCTGTTGCAAAACCGGGAGAATTGCGTTTAAGGTCAGAATCTGCAATTGTTCTAGATGCTAAGAAAGGTGATGTTATTTATGGTAAAAATGCAGATAAGATTAGGCCAATAGCTTCAATTACGAAGCTGATGACGGCAATAGTTGTACTTGATGCACAATTACCATTAAATGAAAAAATTTCTATAAGATCAGCTGACGTTGATCGTATAAAGAATACGCGCTCACGTTTATCAATTGGGTCTAAGCTTACTCGTAAAGAGTTACTGTTATTAGCATTGATGTCATCAGATAATCGTGCGGCTGCAGCATTAGGGCGTACTTATCCTGGTGGCAAGAGAAGCTTTGTTAAAGCAATGAACAATAAGGCTTTTGAATTGGGTATGGGGAATAGTCTTTTTGTTGAATCTACCGGGCTTAGCAGTAGGAATGTTTCTACTGCTCGTGATTTAGCAAAACTGGTTGGAGCTGCACATAGATACAAACTTATTCGTAAATATACTACTACTGCAGCATATGCAATAAAGCTTCCTCATAGGAAGCGAAAATTATTATATAAAAATTCTAATAGTCTTGTACGTCGAGGAGTTTGGGATATTGATATATCAAAAACTGGTTTTCTAAAGGCGGCAGGACGCTGTTTAGTTATGCATGCACAAATACTTGGCAGACCAGTAATAATAGTATTACTTGACTCTTGGGGGAAAAATACTCGAATTGGCGATGCTAATCGTATTAAGAAATGGATGGAAAGAAAGAATCGCTTTAAAATACATAAAAGCTGAGTGATTACTGATAAATTATAAATAGGCTATTTATATATTTATATTTTTAATTGGCTAGATTAGAGTAATTGAAATGCAAGAATAGCAACAAATGTAGGTGGTAATGCTGCTATTAATAGCCCTAAAGGATGGATTGCTTCATCTTTAAATGAGTCTTTAAGTATAGCAAAACCTGCAGGATTAGGAGCATTAGCGATAACTGTTAGACCTCCACCTGTAACTGCTCCGGCAACAAGAGAATATTGAAATTCAGGGCTTGTTCCTTCTAATAAAGAACCAAGATATGTAAGTGCAGCATTATCAGTAAATGCTGTAAGAAGCGTAGCGCCATAAAAAAGAACAGTATTATCCATGCCTTGTAATATTGGCTGCAGCCACCATTTTTGTTGTGCTCCTAATACAACAAGGCCTGCAAGAAAGAAAGCAACTAATAAGCCCTCTCGTAGAATTAATCTATCCTGATAGCGTTCGTAGGCGTGCGCAAACCCAATAAAAAAAAGGAGTAACCCCATAAATACTTCTGGATGATGGGCAAAAATTATCACACCTATTAGAAAGAAAAGATGAATAAATAGAACGGGTAATGGAACATTTTTATCTTGGGATTCTTTATAAGAATTAATCCGTGAGAGCTCCTGTCGAAAAATAAAAGTCGCAGTTATAGTATTTATTAATACTATGACAATAGCTTTCCAGCCAAATGTACTTAACATAAATGTAAGATCCCACCCCCACTTGTTCGCTACCATAAGTACTGGTGGAGCAGCAAATGAAGTCATTGTTCCACCAACTGAAATATTTACAAATAAAATACCAAGAGTGGCATATTTAAGTTTGGTTGTAATACCTTGGGAATAATAGCGTTCAAGAAGTATGAGCCCGGCGAGTGTCATTGCAGCTGGTTCAGTTATGAATGATCCCAGTAGGGGTACTATTGATAAAGTGACAAGATAAAATGTCATTCCATCTGACCATGGGATAATTTGTGCAAGTTTTTTCACACAGAGCATTGTAAATTGAAGAATTGGACGGCTACCTGCGATTACCATGATGGCGAATACAAACATTGGTTCAGTAAAGCTTTGTTGCTCAAGGTATGAGGTGGCTGCTTGTTTACCATCAATAGATAATATTGCTACAGTTAACACTAATGCCCAAAGACCGAAGACAACCTCTACTTCACCTAAAAAATGCCATATTCCAGAATGAGCTGGGCGCGTATGAGCTAAATGTTGGAAGAATTTTGTTGAGAAGGTGTGAATCAAAGCGATGCCAAATAGTATTGCACCGATTAATTCAATTGTAGTTGGGTTCATTTATCGTTGGTAATTTCATTATTCTGAGGATTCAAATTTCTCATAAATTAATACCCAAGTATAATTATATGAAGTAACTATAATTATATGCTGATTAATTCAATAATTTAACAGGCTTTAATTATCTTTTGATATCTAGCTCTTATGTTATTGAATGAGGATGTTGTATTGTACATCAAGGTATAATATCTCAGTATTATGTGGCCTATAAAAGATCTTATTAGTATATTATTTCTAATTATAGTCGAACGTTTTAATTTTTCTTTTTGAGGTAATTATGATTAAAGCAAAAGCAATATTTAATTTGACCGTAGTAGTTTTTAGTATGTTGTCACTGCAGCAATATGCATTCTCTGATACTACAAAGGTAATAGAGCTTGTAAAAATCGATTCTAAAATAGGATCAGGTGAAGAGGCAACTGGTGGCCATACTGTTAAAGTTCATTATACAGGCTGGCTTTATAAAGCAGATGCACCTTATAAGAAGGGGGCTAAATTTGATAGCTCAGTTGATCGGGGAGAGCCATTTGTTTTTCCATTAGGTGTGGGGCGAGTAATTAAAGGGTGGGATCAAGGAGTTGTAGGGATGAAAATTGGGGGAAAGAGGACTCTGATTATTCCAGCCCATCTTGGATATGGTATGCGCGGGGCGGGAGATTCTATTCCGCCCAACGCAGTTTTAGTTTTTGATGTTGAATTACTTGATTTACGTTAAATTTAAATTATAGGGGCTAAAGATATTTATTATGTCGTACTCCTATTAAACAAATATTATTATGGCAGGCTTACATTCAGATACTCCTAGACCAAATGAAATTAAATTGCATCAAAAGTCTAAATTAATGGAGATTTCTTTTGATAATGGTAAGGTTTTTAAATTGTCATATGAATTTTTACGTGTCTATTCTCCTTCAGCTGAAGTTCGTGGGCATAGTCCTGGGCAGGAAATATTGCAAACTGGAAAGCAGGATATAAGTATTAATTATATTGAACCAGTAGGAAGTTATGCAATTCAACCGAATTTCTCAGATGGCCATAATTCGGGTTTATATTCTTGGGACTTACTTTATAACTATGGTATAAATCAAGATAAAATGTGGCTGCAATATCTAAAGAGAATTGATGAGGCAGGTGCAAGTAGGAAATTATCTACGCACAAATAGAATTGGCATATTTATATGAAGCATAGTATTCATTATTTAATAGTATGTAGCAAATATATTTTTGGTATTTAATACATAAATTTATGACAAAAACTACACATTTCGGTTTTAATTCAGTTTCAGAGACTGATAAGTCGCATAAGGTGGCGGGAGTTTTTAACTCTGTAGCAGAACATTATAATTTGATGAACGACCTTATGTCAGTTGGGATGCATAGGTTATGGAAACGATTTGCTATAGAGGCGAGTGGAGTTAAAGCTGGTGATCGGGTGCTTGATATAGCAGGTGGTACAGCAGATATAAGTACATTGTTTAGTGATCACATTGGAGAGAATGGAGAGATTTGGCTTACTGATATAAATAATTCTATGCTTTCTATAGGCCGTGATCGAATTTTAGACTCTGGCCTGAAAGTATCAGTAGCACAGTGTGATGCTGAAAAATTACCTTTCCCAAATAATTATTTTAATCGTGTGAGCGTTGCATTTGGACTTAGAAATATGACCCATAAGGATGTGGCATTGAAAGAAATGTTTCGTGTACTTTGTCCTGGGGGGCGTCTAATTGTCTTGGAATTTTCTAAAATTTGGGAGCCATTGCAACCGATATATGATAAATATTCATTTGATATGCTGCCTACTATAGGCAGATTTATTGCTGATGATGAAGATAGTTATCGTTATCTTGCTGAATCTATTCGTGTACACCCTGGGCAGGAGGAACTTAAAGAAATGATGAAAATGGCTGGTTTCGAGAGAGTCGAGTATTTCAATCTTACTGCAGGAGTTGTTGCATTACACCGTGGAAATAAATTTTAGAAAATTCTAAAACAATATTATGTGCCTAGAGTACCTGAGCTTAAAATGAATTTAGCTGTAGCTATAACTTATAGAAGGTATTCCAAAATTTAAAACTATCATGCTGTCTTCCGTAGCTTTGACTCCGTTTAATCATATTCTACTTAGTGAAAGTTGGGCTAAGGAGCGACTTCAGTTACATATTGGAAAGACAATACAATTTTGTATTTCTCCATTCTTTAGTACTAAGCTAACTGTACAAAAAAATGGCGAGTTAGCAGTAGCAGTTAATTGCAAAAATATTGATGCTACAGCCACTTGTACACTTGGTTTATTGTCTCGTTTATTGATACAAGATGAAAATGCATATAGTGAGATTAGTATATCTGGAGATAACGCGTTTGCTAAAGACTTTATTTATATAAGTAAAAATATACGCTGGGATGTGGAACAGGACTTGAGTCAAGTTACAGGAGATATCCTTGCTCATCGTATAGTGAAGGCTAGTAAAGATATAAAATATTGGCACAGTGAGACTACTCAAAACTTATTAGAAGCAATAGCAGAATATTGGTTAGAGGAACAGCCATTATTAGCCACTTCCACTCATGTTAAAGAATTTAATGATAGTGTAGGTAATTTAAATAAAGAGGTAGATCAACTAGTAGTTCGGATAGACAAATTAGCTAGAAAAGTCCTTAAAAGATCTAATAAGGGTGTTTCATAATAAATACAAAATGAAGATTATAAAATAAATGCGTTTTCTTAGATTTCTAAAAATTAATGCTGTAGCGCTACGCTTTGGTCTTGATGAGTTTTTCCCAAGTCATGGATGGATTAGATTGCTGAAAATACCTATTTGGTTAATGACTTTTTGGCGTAAAAGATTACATAAAGCACGTGCGGTTCGTTTGCGTATGGCCCTAGAAAATTTAGGACCTATTTTTATAAAATTTGGTCAAATGTTATCTACTCGTCGTGATCTATTGCCACAAGATATATCAGATGAATTGGCGAAGCTGCAAGATCAGGTCCCACCCTTTTCTTCCAGTATTGTATTAACAATATTAGAGAAAGTATATGGAAAACCAATCAATGAAGTATTTTTAGAGTTTGAACATGAGCCAATAGCAAGCGCTTCAGTTGCACAAGTACATTTTGCAGTACTACATGATGGGACTAAGGTTGCTGTAAAAGTTTTGCGCCCTGGGATTGAGAATGTCATCGCACATGATATTGCTTTGATGGAAACAGGCGCATGGTTAGCTGAGACCTTATGGCCAGATGGTAAGAGACTAAAGACGAGAGAAGTAGTATCAGAATTTGCAAGGCATTTAGATAATGAGCTTGATCTTTTACGCGAGGCTTCTAATTGTAGCCAATTAAGACGTAATTTTATTAACTCGCCTTTGTTATTTGTACCAGAAGTATATTGGGACTATTGTGATGCAGGGGTCATGGTGATGGGCCGGATTCATGGAACGCCAATTAGTCATATATCTTCGTTACATGAGAAGGGCATAGATATCCCAAAGCTTGCTCGTACGGGTGTAGAAATCTTTTTTACTCAGGTATTTCGAGATGGGTACTTTCATGCAGATATGCATCCAGGTAATATTTTTGTTGGTGATGATGGGCAGTATATTGCAGTTGATTTCGGTATTATGGGCACACTTACAGATGAAGATAGAAATTATTTGGCGCAAAATTTTCTAGCTTTTTTTGGGCGGGACTATAGGCGTGTTGCAGAAGCTCATGTTGAAGCTGGATGGGCTCCAAAGGATACAAGAGTAGATGATTTCGAAAATGCGATTCGTGCAGTATGTGAACCAATTTTTGATAGGCCATTAAAAGAGATTTCTTTTGGTCGTGTTTTATTACGTTTATTTCAAACGTCACGAAAATTTAATGTGGAAATTCAACCGCAATTAGTTATGTTGCAGAAAACATTATTAAATATTGAGGGTCTTGGTCGGGATCTTGATCCAGATCTGGATCTTTGGACTACAGCTAAGCCATACTTGGGAGATTGGATGTCTGAGCAAATTGGCTGGCGCGGGATGTATAGTGGTATACAGAAAGAAGGGAAGAATTGGGCTGTTATGATTCCACAGCTTCCTCGTCTCTTGCACCAAACTTTGAGTAAAAACCCAGCAGAAGACCTTGAAAAAAGA
Organism: Nitrosomonadaceae bacterium; assembly: GCA_002721545.1. Classification (GTDB taxonomy): domain Bacteria; phylum Pseudomonadota; class Gammaproteobacteria; order Burkholderiales; family Nitrosomonadaceae; genus BJGV01. The sequence goes on from PBKR01000029.1 coordinate 27,082, forward strand.
ATGGTTGAATTACTGAAAGAAGAAAAACGACAAAGTCGCTTATTATTTGTTTTGTCAGCGTTGTTAATAGCATTGTTATTTTGGCAGATATGGTATTAGTATACTTTAAAGAGGAATTTTATAAATTTGTCAGTAATTTTTGAAAATTTCTATTTTTAAAGTAGTGGGCTATGGCATTACTTGAAATATTAAGTGTAATAAGATCCTTTGTTAATTTTACTGTATTAGATAACACCAATATTACTATTGAGGCAGGTATTTTTTATCTTATTAGCCTCATCTGGTTATTGTAAAACAACAGTATTATATTATTGTAGGCTTTAATCTGTCTGATTTTGGCCAAATTTTATTGGATGGTAAAATTATACTTATTATGCTATCAGAATACGGTTTAAAAGATAAATTTTTCTTTTCGGTATAACTTATTCTTAATATTTTTTAATAATTTATATGGGCTACTATCAAAAGCATGTATTTTTCTGCGTTAATCAGAGGGAGGGAGGAGCATTATGTTGTAATGAATATGGTGCGCAGGAAATACGTGATTATGCTAAAAAACGGATTAAGAAATTAAATCTAAATCGTAAAGGGAAAGTTAGGATTAATATGGCCGGATGCCTTGATAGGTGCGATGAGGGGCCAGTTATTGTGGTGTATCCTGATGAGATTTGGTACACCTATGTAGACAGAGAAGACATAGATGAAATTATAGAAGAGCATATTATAAATGGCCGCGTAGTTGATAGGTTAAAAATTTAATTTTTATTTGGCATTAAAAATAAATAATAATATATAGCCTCATTTGTAATGACCTATTTGCTATTGTGAGTCAATTCATCTAATTATCATTAATTTTAATATAATTAGGAAATAGTTAGCTAGAAATGCAAAGTAATTTCTACTATTTATTATTTTGTTAGGTTCTAATATCACACAGGCATTCTTCGTTGATGGTCCCGCTGGCAAGTTGGAGGGAGTCTTGTCGGAATCAAATTATAAGAGTAGGCATGGGATTGCCGTGATTGCCCATCCTCACCCATTATACGGCGGCACTATGGATAATAAGGTAGTGCATACTCTTTTTAAAGTAGCAATTGAGTTAGGATTTATTACAGTTAAATTTAATTACCGGGGCGTCGGTAAGAGTCAGGGGAATTATGATGATGGTTTGGGTGAAACAGAAGATATTATTGCTGTAGTTAAGGCAGTCCAGAAAAAATTTGACTCAGAGTCTAATAATCTATCTTTATTGTTGGCTGGTTTTTCTTTTGGGGGGGCAATTCAAGCTCATGCAGCTAAAACTCTTAACCCGCATGGACTTATTATGATTTCCCCTTCAGTAGGTCACTTTAAAGTACCAGCAATTTCTAATTATGCTAAAAGAATATTAATTGTTCAGGGTGATCAGGATGAAGTGGTTCCGCTTAAAACAATTTTACATTGGGCCGCCCCTCAGGATTTGCCAATAGTAGTAATTCCAGGTGCTGAGCATTTTTTTCATGGTAAGCTGCATATTATTAAACGTACAATCTATGATTGGTACTTATCTTAATTATCATATAAGAAAGTGGTTATGAAGATCTTGTGTGATATTTATATTCAAGAATTATAGTTTATAAAATAATTATTTTATCTATTCTGAAGAAATTATTAATCTTAATTGGTTTTTATTTAATAAATTATGCGGATTTTATATATTACTTTAGCTATGGTATGTGGGTTTAATAGTTCACTGGTTTTGGGCCAAAAGTTATCTGTTTGCTATCAGGCCAATTGTTTAGAAGAAGTAAATTTTACAGTTTCAGAAGATACCCATAATCAGATTAGCACATTCTTCTTATTAATAACCTCTGCAATAGAAGAAAGAGAAGCTATTCGTCATGCAGTACGTAGTTTATATCTAGAGGCCGCTAAATATAGCCCTATTGCATCTGATCGTGGGGGTAATTTTAAAGATTATTCTGTACAAGGGCGTATGGACTGTGTTGATCATAGCAGAAATGACACTACATTTCTTAATTATATTCAACAGCAAGGTTGGCTGAATTATCATAAAGTTGGGGAAATTGTTTGGCGCAACCCATTACTTATAAATTTACATTACGCTAGTCAAATTATTGAAATTAATACTTTACACTCATGGGTAGTAGATACTTGGTTTCTTGATTTTGGAGAATTAGCTACAGTCTTACCCTATGCTCAATGGAAGAGTGGTTATTCTCCACAACCTTAGTTTATTAGGCTTTTATGAAGGAGCTTTAATTTTATATCTGTAGTATTAATTTTATAGTTATTTTTATAAGGAAACAGGAAGTGGGTTTTCATGAATCTATGTTATTTTGGTTTTTTAAAGAGCTTTTAAAAGTAATTCTGTGCCTTGGTTTTATCTTAGGTTGTATCTTATTTTTCCGGTGGATTAATGATGATGACTGAACGTTCTTAATAATTCTATGAAGGAAGTTGTAGTTAGGTTTTATAAGCTCATTGTTTTATCATAGAGTACTTATAATTACTAATTTGTTAAGTATTTTAGTCTATCTAAAGCCATATAAATTTTGAGATTCTCGATTTATGATGAGATTATAGTAGTAAGTTATGGTTTAGTTGTAGTGGTGCCAGCATGATTTCTGTTAAAATTAGTTGCTTTAAAATGATTCTATTTTAAAGCTATTCTTGCTGTAAAGAAGAGGAAAAAATATTATGGCTTATGTTGTAACAGAGAGCTGTATCAAGTGTAAGTATACAGATTGTGTAGATGTATGTCCGGTAGATTGTTTTCATGAAGGCCCAAATTTTCTAGTGATTGATCCAGAAGAATGTATCGATTGTACTTTATGTGTGGCTGAATGCCCGGTAGAGGCAATCTATTCTGAAGATGATGTGCCTGATGAACAACAGCAGTTTATAGAACTTAATGCTGAGTTAGCAAAATCTTGGGAGTCAATTGTTGAGAAAAAAGATGCTCTAGCAGACGCAGATGACTGGGCAGATGCAGATGCTGGTAGTAAATTTGAATTATTGGAGCGTTAAACTTTAGCGGTAATCAGTTCACCGCATGTCATTTATAAAGAAATTTCCACAAATTAGCCTTGATAATTTTTTTAACCAGTTTTCTACTGGTATAGGCTCCAGCGTAGTTGTTACGCCTAACCGGAGACTTGCAATAGTTTTGCGGAGGGAATTTAATAACCATCAAATTATTAAAGGCCATGCAGCTTGGCATTCTATCGATATTCTTCCAATAGCTGCATTTATTGAACGCGTATATGAAGAGATGCTCTATTCTGAGCAAGCAGATACATTACCAGTAGTGCTCTCTAATGCTGAGGAGCAGGCACTGTGGGAGCATGTTATCTCTGATTCGGATCAGTCTCCAATTTTATTTTCTATTCCGGAAGCAGCAAAATTAGCACGTAAAGCTTGGCAAATAATTCAAGAATGGCAACTTACTTCTAAATTAAGAAATCTGCCATTAAATGAAGATTGCAAGGTATTCAGTAGTTGGTCAAAGAATTATAGAAGATTAACCGAACGAGAAAATCAAATTGATAAAGCACGAATTTGTGATTTGATAATTAAATTATGGAAGCATGCAAGAGCTCAAAAACCAGATCAATTAATTTGCTATGGATTCAAAACGTTTACACCACAGCAAGAAATTTTTCTAAATAGTCTATCAGAACATGGTTGTAAGTTGATGACAGCTTACTCACAGCCAAAGGTTCTATCTCAATTTGGAAGAGTGCAAAGAGTGGGTTGTACAGATAGTCATGATGAGATCCAACGATCTGCAGTGTGGGCACGAGAGCAGATTGAAGCTAATAATAAAGCGCGCATTGGTGTTGTTGTTCCAGATCTCTCCAAGTATAGGAGTGAAATTATACGTACATTCAGCTCAATTATGGAGCCAGATGTTCACCAGGGCTTACCGGGATCAAAGCATCATGTGTATCCTTTTAATGTTTCACTTGGAATGAGTTTGGCTTCATACCCAATAGTCAGTACAGCATTTTTAGTACTTGAGCTAGCCGGAGAAGATATTGAATTTGAGTTTTTAAGTGTCATCCTTCGTTCGCCTTTCTTGGCTGGTGGTGAGAGTGAAATGGAAAGTCGCGCAGTGCTTGATGAGCAATTACGAAAGAGAATGGAGCCAAGAATTACACTCGAAGAATTATTTGTATTTCTTCAGCGTACACAGAATAGTAAAAATTGCCCACTTCTTATGCATCAGTTAACGTCACTTGAAGATTTTCGCAAAGAAAATTTTTCTGTTAGGCAGGCACCATCAGTTTTAGCTAGAGTCATTTTAGAAGCACTTCAAATTTTTAATTTTCCAGGTGAGCGTACTCTTGATTCATCGGAATATCAGACTTTAAATAAATGGAAAGAAGTAGTTGCTGAATTTTCGGTACTTGATCGCGTTATTCCCAGGATAGGATATATGGAAGGGATACGATGTCTTCATAGAATAGCAGTAGAGAAAATTTTTCAGCCAGAAACTCCAGATGTTCCTATTCAAATTTTAGATATATATGAGACTATTGGTATGGAATTTGATCATTTATGGGTGATGGGGCTATCAGATACAAAGTGGCCATTGTCCTCAAGTACAAATCCATTTTTACCAATTGAGTTACAGCGTTCAACAAAATTACCACGTGCCTCTGCTTCTGAAGCATTTGACCTTTCCCGTCGTTTTATTAATGACTGGAGTTGCAGCTCGGGTGAAGTAATTTTTAGCTTTCCCATACATGATGACGAGAAGAAAGATGACCGTATACTTTCCCCTAGTTCATTAATTGTTGAATTTCCACAAAATGAGCTGAATCTACCAATTTATATGAGTCACCGTGATCTAATCTATCAGGCGGGTCAGATTGAGTATATTGAAGATAATAAAGCTCCAGAGCTCGATCAGTTAGCATGGCATGGTGGCGCTTCGGTGATAAAGGACCAAGCAGCTTGTCCATTTCGAGCATTTGCTTTGCACCGTTTAGGTGCGAGAGGATTAAATGCTCCACATACTGGTTTAAATGCAATAGAACATGGAAAGTTAGTTCATAGAGTATTAGAAAAAGTATGGCGTGAATTGAAGACCAAAAATGAGCTTGATGCGATCAGTGATGACGATCTTAAATTAATTTTGTCAAATTTAGCTACAGAGGCTATTGAAGGTATTCAGGCGGTACGTCCGCTAAAATTTTCAAAACGTTTTAGAAATATAGAAAATCAGCGTTTGGTGAGATTGGTGTCTGACTGGTTATTTGAAGAGAAGAAACGTAGCGATTTTAGTGTTATTGCAATTGAAGATAAGCGGATAATTGTCCTGGGTGGGCTTTCCTTAACAATACGCCTGGACCGCGTTGATATGCTTAATGATAAGAGAATTATCATTATCGATTATAAGGCAGGAAAGCGAGAATCATCAGTTCAGGCCATGCGTGGTGAACGTCCAGATGAGCCACAATTGCCACTGTATCTTATAGCCTCTCAACCAGATGCCACAGCAATTGTATTCGCACAGGTAAAAATAGGAAAAATGAAATTTAAAGCATTGGCACGGGATAGTGATCTTCTGCCTAGTGTGAAGGCTGACCCAGAATGGAAGCAATTAATTACTTCTTGGCAGACTGACCTTACTTGTATTGCAGAAAGCTTTTCTAAAGGTGATGCAAAAGTTAATCCTAAAAAATTTCCCGATACATGCCCTAAATGTGACCTAAAATCTTTTTGTCGCATTTCTGAACGAATTGATAGTTCGTATGTAGAGCTGGAGAATAGGAAATGAGTGATACTAAGCATATTTCAGATCTTGCTGAGCGTAAACTTGCGCTTGATCCTACATGCTCATTTATCGTTCAGGCACCAGCAGGGTCAGGTAAGACCGGCCTTTTGATTCAAAGATATCTTAAACTACTTGCACGTGTTAAAGAGCCTGAAGAGATAATAGTGATTACGTTCACAAATAAAGCAGTGGCAGAAATACAAAAAGGAGTACTTGCAGCACTTACTCAGTCTAGTGAAATTTCTGATAATGAGCATATAAAATTAACCCGTAAGCTAGCTAGTGCTGTATTAAAGCATGACGGTCAACTAGGTTGGCAGATAGTTAAAAATCCTACGCGACTACGTATTCAAACTATTGATTCATTATGCGCATCAATTGTGCGCCAGATGCCAATACTGTCTAAATCTAGCTCCCAAATGGAAAGTACATCGGATGCATCTGATCTTTATCGTGAGGCAGCTCGTGCGACCATTGGTTTGGTTACAAGGAATAATTTTGTAGAACAAAAGGATAATGTAGTGGTAAAGGATATCGAACAATTACTAGTGCATCTTGGAAATGATGTGAGTCGTGCCGAAAAGTTATTTGTTAAGATACTGGAGAAGCGTAATCAATGGCTGCGTCATGTTATAGGTAAGGGCCGAGAGGAATTAGAAAAGGGGTTGCGTAGCATCAGGTATGAGGCACTGAAAAATGTATCTAATATATATCCTGAATCTATGCAGGGTGAATTACTTCAATTGGTAAATTATGCAGGTAATAATCTTAAAGGTAGAGGTAGTAATTTATCAATTTCTTCTTACGAGGAATTATTCGCTATGCCTGGATGTGAAGAACATGATGTAGATCTATGGAAAGATATAGCGCAGTTGTTATTGACAAAAGACGGTAATTGGAGAAAATCATTAACAAAAAAAAATGGTTTCCCATCAGGTAATACCAGAACTCAGAAAAAAGAATTAGTGTCATGGAAAGAAAGATTTTTTATATTGATCGATAAGCTTAAGGAAGATGACACATTACGAAAATGGTTACATGATTTAAGCAGGCTTCCACCACCTACTTACACTAATCCTCAATGGGAAGTGCTTAGTTCGATCACTCGTTTGTTACCATATGCCGTAGCACAGCTAAAGGTTGTGTTTAAAGCACGAGGCAGAGTTGATTATACGGAAGTTATGCTAGGGGCCCTACAAGCTCTTGGAGAGTTTGAGGAACCAACTGATCTAGCGCTTGGACTCGATTACCGTATTCAACATTTGTTAATGGATGAGTTTCAGGATACTTCGGTAAGTCAATATGAATTAATTACTAAGCTTACTACAGGATGGGAGCTAGGTGATGGGCGTACCTTATTTGTAGTTGGTGATCCGATGCAGTCGATTTATCGCTTTCGTGATGCTGAAGTGAGTTTGTTTTCAAGTGCTCGTACTAAAGGTATCGGTAATATTAAATTGGAATCTATTGTTTTACGCACTAACTTCCGCTCACAGAGCGGTATTGTAGATTGGGTTAATAACACCTTTTCGCAGATAATGTTAAAAAGAGACGAGTGTGTTTCAGCTGGTTCTGTACCCTATACTGATTCTGTTTCAATCCATGAGGGGCTAGCTGGTGAGTCAGTTAGCATCCATCCATCATTTAATGAGAATTATGCAGCAGAGGCTAAGGAGGTGGTAGATATCGTTTTGAGGGTGCGCCGTGATGATCCATCTGCCACTATTGCTATTCTTGGCCGTACCCGTAAAGATTTATATGATGAAATTATCCCGCAATTAAGAAAAGTAGAAATGCCATTTCGCGCAATTAGAATAGAAGGACTAGGCTGCCGGCCGGTAGTACAGGATCTACTAGTATTAACACGTGCATTGGCACATTTGGCAGACAAATTAGCGTGGCTTGCTATGCTACGTGCCCCATGGTGTGGTCTTAAACTCGCTGATCTATCTGCACTCTTTTCAGTACAAACTACCCCTGCGGTTGACATAGAAAATCCTAAAGAAAATAGTTTAAGAAAAAATCATCAGACAGTATGGGGGGTGCTTAATGATGATGCGTGCTTATCTGCAGCCTCTGCTGATGGGGTTATTCGATTACTACGTATACGAGAAGTGTTAGGAAGTTGCATAAATAATCGTAATCGACAGTCTTTACGTGCAGTTGTAGAGGCAGCATGGCTCGCGTTAGGGGGGCCAGCTTGCTTAAAAAATGATGCTGATTTTGAGGATATAAAAATTTACCTGGATTATCTTGAAGCTAATGAAAGAATGGGGGATATCTATGACCTGGCGACATTTGAAGAGGGGCTTGCCAAGCTTTATGCGCTACCTGATATAGAGGCTAATGACACATTGCAGCTCATGACAATTCATGCGTCGAAGGGACTTGAATTCGATTATGTGATTGTGCCTGGTCTTGGGCGCAAGAAACGTAGTAATGAAAAAGAATTACTTTTGTGGGAAGAGTGGTCTTCTATCTTAGATGATGTAAAGAGAGGGAAAAATGATTTGTTGCTTGCGCCGATTAAGGAAGAGGGGGCAATTAGTGATCGCATTTATCTGTGGTTGGAAAAGCTTAATCAAAAGAAAGAATCTTTTGAGGACGAGCGCCTTCTCTATGTTGCAGCAACAAGAGCAAGAAAGTTTTTACACCTGATGGGTAGTACAGCTCTTTCTGTCAATATTGATGGAGTGTTAGAACCAAAAGAGCCTGCTGAAAAATCATTATTGAGTAAGCTATGGCCAGTGGTGCAACCAATTTTTTCTAAGGTTGCAGCACAGGAAAAGCCTCTAATTGGCAAAAGAAAGATTGAGAGTCAGAAGGAACAGGCAATTGATCAATCACTTCGCCGTCTGGTATCTGATTGGATATTTCCTTCTGCGCCGGCGCATGTGAAATGGAGGCCACCAAAGGAAAATGTATGTACTCAAGAAATTGAATTTTCATGGGCTGGAGAAACTGCACGCCATATTGGGAGTATTGTGCATCGCTGGTTGAAGTACATTGCTGAAGATAAAATAGATAAGTGGGATAAGGATCGAATAGAAAAGCTACACAATATATTTAGACAGAATCTACTTACATGTGGGATGAGTGGCAATAATGATGAAATAGAATTTGCAATTACGCGAATAAAATCTGCACTCATCCATACAATAAATGATACACGTGGCCAGTGGTTACTGGGGCCACAAAGAGATGCTCAAAATGAGCTATATATGACAACAGTAATTGACGGGGACTCTGTAAGTCTAATAATTGATCGCACCTTCATTGGCGAGGATGGTTTGCGTTGGATTGTAGATTATAAAACTAGTAGCCATATTGGTACGGATATAGAATTCTTTCTTGATCGTGAGCAAGAACGATATTGTAATCAGCTCAATCGTTATGCTGTAATGATTAGTCGGATTGATAGTCGTCCAATCAAATTGGGATTATATTTTCCATTGTTAAAAGGGTGGCGCGAGTGGGTTTATAAAAAGTAAGTTCTATTTCGTAAAAATAGATAGAAATAGGAAAATTATTAAATCTTATAGAGCATGTTGCTATGACATATAAATGATTAAATAGCGGTCAGTTTTGAACTCTTAATTAATTATTTATCAAACTTTTATACTATCAATTTATCTTTCCTCTTATGTTATGATGTGAAGTCTCAGCTTTAAAAGACATTCTGTTTTATGCTCAATATTGATCTGCATTGTCATTCCACGGTTTCTGACGGCACATTGACACCTACACAGCTAGTTAAACGTGCAGCTATGCGTGGGGTAAGCGTGCTGGCACTGACTGATCATGATGATTTAGATGGGCTAGATGAGGCTCGTCGTGTTGCAAGTGAGAATGATATAACTTTTATTAATGGAGTAGAAATATCAGTTACTTGGCGGAATAGAACACTGCATATCGTGGGTCTTGGTGTAGATCCAAAATACTCTCCACTGGTACAAGGTTTAGAAGTTATTCGTAATGGCAGGACTACACGTGGAAATAAGATAGCTGAGGAACTTGATAAATCCGGCATTCGGGGGAGTTTAGAAGGGGCTTATTGCTATGCTGGGGAAGGCGGTTTAATTGGCCGCACTCATTTTGCACGTTATTTAGTTGATCAAGGATATGCCAAGAATGTAAAATCTGTATTTAAGAAATATCTGGTTAGAGGCAAGCCCGGGCACGTAACACATCATTGGGCTTCATTAAGTGATGCAGTAGGTTGGATATGTGGTAGCGGTGGTCAGGCTGTGATTGCTCATCCAGCACGTTATAAATTAGGTAAAAATTTACTGGATGAATTGCTATTAGAGTTTCGTGCACTTGGTGGGTCTGGTTTAGAAGTTATTACTGCAAGCCACACTCCTGAACAGTCTCTAATTTTTGCACATCATGCCAACAGAATGAATTTACTTGCTTCATGTGGCTCAGATTTTCATGGGCCTGATGAAAGCTATTTTGATTTGGGTCTGATACCAGAATTTCCAGTAGAATGTAAACCAATTTGGCATGATTGGGACAAAAAATTATAGTATAGAAAAGATGTTCTGCAATAATAATTTCATATTGATACTATAGATTCTAGCTAACGTGGCTCAATTTTTTCTATTCACTCTTCTCATAGCGTTTATTACTTCAAGCGGCTTCTATCTTGCATGTAGGTGCCTGTGGTTTGGAGATAACAACAGTGATTGATTTAATTAAACATAGGCCAGAATTGGTGCGAAAAGGTAAAGGTGACTTAATCCCATTGGGGATGAAATATGGATAGCTTCATTCTTGAAATTGACAGGATTGTTCAGGGGGTTGCGATTTTTGCGCTTCCAGTGACATTAGCTATTACTTTACACGAGGCAGCTCATGCATACGTAGCGAAACAATACGGTGACCATACTGCCTATATCCAGGGACGTGTTACTTTGAATCCTTTAAGGCATATCGATCCGATAGGTACAGTTTGTGTGCCTTTATTACTTCTAGCAGTTAGCTCACCATATTTGTTTGGTTGGGCAAAGCCAGTACCAATTAACTTTAATAATCTTCATAATCCAAAACGTGACATGCTTTGGGTAGCTGCTGCTGGACCGGCGGCTAACCTCTTGATGGCTTTTCTTTGGGCTATAGTTTTTAAGTTTGGTGTCGCCATACCAGAAAGTGATTTTTCTGAACCAATGTTATTAATGGGTCAAGCTGGTATTCTAATAAATGTGATACTGTTGGTACTTAATTTGCTACCTTTGCCCCCTCTAGATGGGGGTCGCATTGCAGTAAGCTTGTTACCTCATCGTATTGCATATCTTTTTGCAAACATTGAGCCATATGGGTTTATTATTTTGTTGGTCCTTTTGTTTAGTGGAAAATTAGGTGAATATATAGGGCCATTTATATTGGGTACTATTCACGTAATTGCACGGGTAGTTGGGTTACAGGTTTGATAAGATATCTAGCTATAGAATATTAAGGATAAAAAATAGAATGTTTACTGATCGAGTCTTATCTGGGATGCGCCCTACCGGTAATCTGCATCTAGGGCATTATCATGGTGTGTTGAAGAATTGGGTAGAATTGCAGCAAGAATTTGAATGTTTATTTTTTGTTGCTGATTGGCATGCACTTACAACTCACTATGATGCACCAGAAATTATCGAACAAAATGTTTGGGACATGGTAGTAGACTGGCTTTCTGCTGGTATAGATCCAGCACAGGCAACTCTGTTTATTCAATCACGTGTTCCTGCTCATGCTGAATTACATTTATTACTTTCAATGATTACACCATTAGGTTGGTTAGAGAGGGTCCCTACATACAAAGATCAGCAAGAAAATATAACAGACAAAGATTTAAGCACTATTGGTTTTCTTGGCTATCCATTATTGCAGAGTGCAGATATCCTTATTTATCGTGCTAATCGAGTTCCAGTTGGAGAAGACCAGACACCACATATAGAGTTTACGCGTGAGATTTCACGTCGATTTAACCATATTTATGGTAAGGAACCTGGATTTAAAGAGAAGGCTGAGGCTGCTATCAAGAAACTTGGGTCAAAAAAATCGAAAATTTATAGAGAATTACGTAATCGTTACCAGGAAAAGGGAGATAGTGAGGCTTTAGAAACAGCAAGGTCATTACTTGATGAGCAGCAAAATTTGAATATGGGCGATCGAGAGAGATTATTTGGGTATCTGGAAGGAGGAGGAAAAATGATTTTATCAGAGCCTGAAGCAATGCTTACTAATGCGTCAAAAATGCCAGGCTTGGATAGTCAAAAAATGTCTAAATCGTATAATAATACAATTGGCTTGAGAGAGAATCCAGATAGTGTAAAAAATAAAATTCGAACGATGCGTACAGATCCAGCTCGGATTCGGCGTGGTGACCCAGGCGATCCAACTAGGTGCCCAGTTTGGCAATTTCATTTAGTTTATTCAAATGATACTATCAAAAATTGGGTTCAAGAAGGGTGTAAAAATGCAGGGATTGGTTGTTTGGAGTGTAAGCAACCAGTAATTGAGGCGGTGCTTGCAGAGCAACAGCCTATGCATGAACGTGCAAAAATATATGAAGAAGATCCTACTTTAGTACGTAATATTATTGCAGATGGCTGCGAAAAAGCTGATAAGCTAGCACAGGAAACTATGCGAGATGTAAAAGAAGCGATGGGGTTAAGTTATTCTTAAAAATTATTTTTATGGGTTACTATATAGTCTGTAGAGTATGACTAGATTAAATAAATGGGTTTTATTTTAGTGTGAATCAATTTCCTAGTTTCTCAAAAATAAGCTCTTCTATTGCAAGCATCCATGGTGAACCGCTTTTGGAAATGCCAAAGGATCTTTTTATTCCCCCAGATGCTTTGGAAGTTTTTCTTGATTCATTTCAAGGGCCATTAGATTTACTACTTTATCTTATTCGTAAGCATAGTCTGGAAGTGTTGGATATTCCAATGGCAGATCTTACTCGACAATATATGGCTTATGTCGAATTGATGCGCGCGAATCAACTTGAGCTGGCCGCAGAATATTTATTGATGACTGCGCTTTTAATAGAAATTAAATCTCGTATGTTGTTACCTCGGCCAGTTATTAGTGACAATGAAGATGAATTGGACCCTCGTGCTGAATTGGTGCGCAGATTGTTAGAATATGAGCAAATTAAGCTGGCTGCAAATCGTTTGAATGAAATACCTCAGGCTGAACGTGATTTTACATTAGCTCAAGTATTAGTTGAGCAGATGACAGTAAAACATTTACCTGAAGTAAGTGCCGATGATTTATACAATGCGTGGATTACATTGATTGTACGTGCTCAAAATAGGCGTCATCATCGAGTTATAAGATCAAAACTTTCAATAAGATCACATATGAGTCTTATCATACGTCATCTACGTGGATCCGAATTTATTGAATTTAATAAGTTATTTGGGCCTGCTGCAGGTGTGCCTGAGATAGTAGTAACTTTTCTTGCGCTACTTGAACTTGTAAAAGAAGGTTTGATAGAAATCACACAATCTCAACCTATTGGAACTATTTATGCCAAATCAATCAACTTCGTTGCTTCCTCATAGCTCATTCGAGTTAAAAGATTCTGATCAAATAAAGCGGGTATTAGAAGCAGCATTACTAACTACACAAGATCCTTTGTCATTGTCAGAAATAAAAAAATTATTTGATGGAAAGGTAAGTACAGAAGTGCTTTGTAAATTACTTGAGGAATTACGTGAGAAATGGGTAGAGGGGGGCATAGAGTTAGTATGTGTTGCTAGTGGATGGCGATTCCATACGAAATTAGAGATTCAAAAGTTTCTTAATAAACTAAATCCACAAAAGCCCCCCCGGTATTCACGGGCTGTATTGGAAACACTTGCCATTATAGCTTATCGGCAGCCAGTAACACGTGGTGATATTGAAGAAATTCGCGGAGTGTCAGTATCGAGTCCGGTACTTAGAGTTTTAGAAGCACGTGGTTGGATAGAAGTTATTGGACATCGAGATGTTCCTGGTAGGCCAATGCTATTTGCAACTACCAATAATTTTCTTGATGATCTTAATTTGCGTTCTTTAGAGGAGTTGCCTCAACTAGAAGAGCCAGGGCAGCTTATCGATGAAAAAGAAGAGTTAGCGATGGTATCAGAAAAAGAATTAACTTCTCAACATGAAATTCATGAAGAATTAAATCTAGATAATAGCGGTTAAAATAAAAGATAGGATAAAAATTTAAGCTACAATTTTTTGGCATCTTAAAAAATATATAAATTTGTATAAATTTAATATTTAATGATTCTTATAAGCTATAAATGAGAATATACTATTTAAATAACAGTGTTTTACCTTTATTTTTTGTTTTTTCTTTATTATATACATGATAAATTTTAAAATGTATACGGAAAGCGTTGGTTTTTCACAAGTAATTTTTTAGCCCCAAAATTACGTAACAAATTACTTGACTTGGGGCGCTTTTCTCGGCTAATCTGCAGATTGATTGTCGGCTAATATAAGTGTCGAGATATATTCTCGTCACAAAGGTTTTGAAAGTCGTAGTAC
>PBKR01000030.1 GCA_002721545.1 Nitrosomonadaceae bacterium
GTAAAGAAAGAAGTAAAGAAAGAAGTAAAGAAAGAAGTAAAGAAAGAAGTAAAGAAAGAAGTAAAGAAAGAAGTAAAGGATTAAATTTAGAAAAAATTTTAATGATTGATATAGTCATACAGGCTGTATCAATTATCTTCTAGTCTAACTTATGTTCTTTCTTTTTTTGGTCTTTTCGCTCTATTTCCTTGTACCATATTTCATATAACTCATCTGGCCATATTGATGTGATCCAGACTATTACATCATTAATTTCATCATCAGTTAATTTATTACCCCATCCAGGCATATTTCCAATTTCTGGTGGACTTCCTTCTTTGATTGTTTTTAATAATGTAGTTGTTGAATGGTGCCAAGTATGTGCGCTACCATTTAATGGTGGCGGAGGAAATTTTCCATCTGCACCTCTCTTACGCCAACCAGGCTTAGATTCTCCATTTTTGCCATGACAGATTGCGCAATTTGCAAGGTATATTATTCGCCCTCGTTTAACTTTCTTTGCATCTAATTCACGTATTACTGTATCTTGTAGTGCATGTTTTATTATACCTATAGACTCTGGTGACACTATTTTAGTTTCAGATGCTGCTAATGAAAGCATAGGTGTAGCTAGTAACGAAGCTGATATACCTAAAATTAAATGATGATAATAATTATTTAAGAAGATAAGAAATTTTCTTGTATGCATCTATTTTAATCTCATTACTGATTTATTCTTATCAGAAGGAAGGTGCCGGCTATATACGCTCACATTTCCTTTTTTATTAATTAAAAGTACATTGTAGGGATTGGGGCGAGGGCTTTCCATTCCTGGCGATCCTTTGGGCATGCCAGGGGCAGTAAGTCCTATAGCATGAGGACGTTCTTTTAAAAACCGCTTAATGTCGTTGGCAGGTACATGTCCTTCAATGGCATAACCATTAACAAGAGATGTATGGCAAGATCCTAATGAGGGAGAAATGCCCGCACGTTTTCTTGCTTCTTTATTGCCTATATTTTTAGTTTCTACAGTAAAACCATTAGCACGCATATGGTCAACCCATTTTGCACAGCATTTACATTTTGGGCTTTTATAGACTTCAATCTTAGTTGCAGAAGCATAAGAAGAAAAACCAAACAAGGAAATAGCTAATATAAAAATTAATAATGACTTATGAATTAGTATGCTCATTTGATTGACCTTTCCTTTATATGTTTTAGTTTATTAGGATAGCTAAAATTAAGACAAATATCCCATAGTATATTTTAATTAAATAATAAGAAAATTAAAGTATATATTATTATCTATATTAAAATAAATCAAAATAACTGATAGATATTCTGTTGTAGTTCGGTTGTAATCATTAATATAAATTGAATGATTATTAGAACAAATAGTGGTGACAAATCAATATTACCAATAGGTGGTATGCGTTCACTGAAAATCTTTAGAAATGGCCTAGTAAAATTGTAAAGTAGAGTAGATATAGGGTTGTGTGGGCTGATCCAGGATAGTATAGCTTGTCCTATTATTACTATCATTAAAATATGAAGAGTTGTTTTAATAATTTCCACAAATGCTAGTAGCATAAGCGCTATAGTTATAGTACTTATGTCTGAGTTAAGATCATTACTTTGTAGTTTATATATTCCTACTATTAAAATAAATTGAGTAAGCCATGCCAGCAAAAATGTAGATAGATTGATTCCTTTGAATTTAGGAATAAATTTGCTAGTGGGTCGGACGATAAAATCAGTGATTGTGACAAGAAAATGAGAGACTGGATTACTGTAGGGGATATTTATTAATTGCATATAGAATCGTAATAATAACGCAAGTGATAGCAACCCTAATATGGTATTAAGTATAAAAATCAAAATTTGATCGAGCACGTACCCTCCTCATTAATATTCATCGGTTTTAGAGGTCTATTTAGTGCTAAATTCATCCCCAATCTCTTTTGATCGTTTATGTGCTAAATGAATTGCATGTATTATCTTTTTGCCCGTTTCAGTATTCTCCATTGCTTTTATTGCATATTCTGTAGTTCCATTCTTTGAAGTAACTTTGGATCGTAATGCAGTTGGAGTTTCCTTACTAATATGCACTAATTTGGCAGCCCCAAGAAAAGTTTCCAAACTTAATTGATGGGATTGGGTGATATTTAAACCCAATTCTCTGCCAGCATTCTCTATTGCTTCCATGAAATAGAAAATATAAGCTGGTCCGCTTCCAGATATAGCGGTAACAGCATCTAATTGTTCTTCCTGTTCAACCCATAGCACGGATCCTACAGATTTCATTATAGTTTCAGCATGGTTCTTGTCTTGTTTATTTATTTTAGGTAATGCAAATAGCCCTGTAATTGCTGCGCGGATTAGTGCTGGTGTGTTTGGCATAGCTCGTATTACTCTTGTATAACCGCATAGCCAGCGACAGATTTCTTTGGTCCTGATTCCAGCAACGACAGAAATAATTAGATGTGTTTTTAGGAGTGGGGAAAGTTCTTGTGCCACGGATGGAAGCTGTTGTGGTTTCACAGCTAGTAGAATAATATTACTATTTACTATCCCATCTATTAGTTTTTCAGTGACTTTCACACCATAGTCATTTTTTATTTTTCTTCTAGCAGTAGAATTAATTTCAACTACACATATCTGTGCAGCAGGAAATCCTTTCTGTAATAGTCCACCAATCAAAGCTGAGGTTATATTGCCTCCACCAATGAAAGTTACATTCATATTATTCCTTAGATATTGTAAATTTTAAGTTAAAAATATACTTTGAACTAGGATACTTTATAGGGTTGGCCATTAAAAGTGTTTATCAGATAATTTATAAGAAATTTTGTCTATCTATTAGCTAATCATTTATTTTTGGCAACTGGGGCAATAAAAGCTTGAGCGTTGGCCTTGCTTGATTTGTTTAATGCTATCTTTACATTTTTTACATGGCTTTCCAGTACGTTGGTATACTAAATATTGTTGCTGAAAATAGCCATGACTGTTATCACTATGAACAAAATCATTTATACTGCTGCCACCTGCCTGAATGGCAAGTTTAAGCGTCTTTTTTATAGCCTTAACTAATATAATATAACGATTTATACCTATTTTATATGCTGCTATTTTTGGATTAATACCAGCACGAAAAAGAGCTTCATTTGCATAAATATTACCGATACCAACAACGATACGGTTATTCATTATAGTTTCTTTAATACTGGCACTTCGACTGCGTGTGCTTTTATATAATATAGATCCATTAAATACTTTACTAAGCGGCTCAGGTCCCAGATTAGTTAAAAGTGGGTGGGACATGGCATTATTTGTTGTCCACAGTATTGCGCCAAAACGCCGTGGATCCCTTAAGCGTAGAATTATGTCTTCATTAATAATTAGATCAAAATGGTCATGTTTTTGTGGGGATATTCCAATATGTTGAACTAGTAAACTACCTGACATTCCTAAATGTAGAATTAATGTGCCTTTACTGCAGCCAATAAGGATATATTTCCCACGCCGTGTTACGGTATCGATTCGTAAGCCAAATAATATTTTCTCTATATTATGCGGTATAGGCCATCGTAGGTGTGGTTGTCGTACAATAACACTAGTTATATATTTCTTTACAAGATAGGGCTCAATATTTTGACAGGTAATTTCAACTTCAGGTAATTCTGGCATCTTTATTCCTAGAAAATGTCATATTAGGGAGATATTAAGCTAATTTCTAGTTACACATAGTAATTTTCTCAAAATTTATAAATATTATTTGAATTTAAATAAGTACATTTAGAGACCTAGGCTTGTAGTAGTAACAAAAGGAGAGAAGAATCATTATAGAGATTTATATCTTATCAATTAGCCTACTTGTGATGAGCGTCAAATATACCTAATATATAGGCAGGCTGAGAAATTTAAATCAGCTTTTGTATTTTATAGTTATTATTGTTTGGATTTGTACATGAACTTTAAATTTCTTGGTCTGTTATTACCTTTCTTTCTTGTTGCTTGTGCGCAGCTTCCTGAGAAAACTATAGCTAAGGGAGATAAGCAGGAGGAACAAATGAATAAAGTTGGGCAGTTAAGGCTGCCAAAGCAGGATCTGACAGCCCCGATGTTGTTTGATTTCTTAATGGGGGAGACTGCGTTGCAACGTGGAGACCCAGATACTGCATCAGGTAGGTACCTAAGATTGGCAGAGACTACGCAGGATCCACGTATTGCAAAACGTGCAACTGAAGTTGCGCTTCTTGCACGAAAACCTATACATGCTCTGAGAGCAGCAAGGATTTGGATAGAACTTGATTCAAGCTCGATCCTTGCACACCAAACTATAGTTGCAATTTTGGTGAGTCGTAGCCGAATAGATGAAGCTAAGGTCTATTTAAATAGGTTATTAGGTTTAGAGAATGATCCTGCGAGTTTTTTTATGAAATTAAATAATCTATTAGCACGTAATGCAGACAAAATTGGAACATTAAAACTAGTACAGAAATTTGCTAAACCTTATTCTAAAATACCAGAATCTCATTTTGCTATAGCTCAGGCTGCATCTTTTGCAGGCCAGTTTGAGACAGCAAGACAGAAAATGAAGTTGGTGTTGGCATTGCGTCCAGATTGGGAGATGGCAGCAATATATAATGGGAGAATATTACATCATTCATCAAGCGCAAATGCAATAGATTTTTATGAGGATTATCTTAAATCCTACCCTAAGGCGAATCAGCTACGTATCATTTTTGCTCGGCTGTTATTAGCAGAAAAGAATTACATAATGGCTCGTGATCAATTTCAAAATCTTTTGGTACATAGCCCAGGAAATCCCAATGCTGCTTTATCTATTGGTTTGATTTCTATTGAGCTACTTGATTTTGTTACTGCAGAAGAATATTTTAATAAAGCGCTTGCGTTTGGGTATAAAGATTCCAATTCGATACGTTTTTATTTGGGTAATGTGTATGAGAAAACAAACCGACTGGATAAAGCAATAAAAGCATACCATTCAGTAGAACAAGGGAATCAGTTTTTTCCAGCACAAATTAGGTATGCCTATTTGCTTTCTAAGCAGGGAAAATTGAATGAGGCTAGAAAGCATATGCAGGAATTACCAGTAAAGAATGATCAACAACGAGTCTATCTAATAATTACTGAGGCAGAATTTCTTCGTGAAGCTGGTGCTCATCAAGAAGTATTTAATTTGCTCAGTGATAGTTTAAAGAAATTACCTGATTATCCTGAATTACTATACGATCGAGCTATGGCTGCAGAGCAAATTGGCAAAACAGATATTTTAGAAAAAGATTTACGTAAATTAATTCAGCTAAATCCAAGTCATGCTCATGCACATAATGCACTTGGCTATAGTTTTGCAGAGCATGGTACTCGCTTACCAGAGGCGCTTGAATTAATAGAAAAAGCTATTAAACTTTCTCCTGAGGACCCGTATATTATAGATAGTTTGGGTTGGGTGCATTACCGAATGGGTAATCTCGATAAAGGAATAGGCTATCTTAAGCAAGCTTTTATAATGAAACCTGATCCAGAAATTGCTGCTCATTTAGGAGAAGTTCTTTGGATGCAAGGGACGAAGAAAGAAGCAGAAAGAATTTGGCGTTCTACTATCAAACATTATCCAGATAATGAGGTATTACGTAATACTATGAAGAAATTCATACCATAAAGTTAGTAGCTGTAAAATGATAATAAAATTTGTGGGGATGTGCTCTTCTTATAAGCTACAGTTTTCTATATTTGATAAAGGAAACTTATATTCTTTTACACACCCTATCTTATTTTTCTATGTATTTTCATTACTTGTTGGTTGCTCCCCATTTACTTTAAGGACTCCTATTATTGGAGAAACACGCATAATTAAAGCTGGGGAAGATACATCATCTGTAAATTTTGAGCTGATGGGTAGAGTAATAGCTCAAGGTAATGATAAAGTTTTTACTGGTGGAGTACGATGGGAGCATACCAATACTGATGATAACATTCAGCTGCTTTCTCCATTTGGACAGACATTAGTAGAGATAAATAGTAATAAGGATTTTACTTCACTTACCACATCAGAACAAAAGAATTATAGAGCTTCAAATGTGGAGGAACTTACTAATCAGGTAATAGGATGGAAGCTACCACTTTTAGGCTTACAGTATTGGGTACGTGGTGTAAATTCACCTAAAACAGGAGCAGAGGTTGATAGAGATATAAATGGGCATATTATAGAAATTAGGCAAGATGGATGGATTATTACATATACCTATCATTCTTCTTCACAATTAATGCGAACAAGACATCCTAGAATATTAGTATTAGAGCGTAGTAATATTAAAATTAAATTAGTAATAGATAACTGGATAGTCAAATAGCTATTTATTAAATAATAGGTAATTAATTCAATGGCAAAATTTGTTTGCTCTGCTCCTGCTAAGATTAATTTATTTTTACATGTTATAGGTCGTAGAAGTGATGGCTATCATCTATTGCAAACAGTATTTCGTTTTCTTGACTTTTCTGATCAAATGGAATTCATTCTTAGAGATGATGCTAGAATTAAACTAAATACTTCTATTATTGGGCTGTCAGCAAAGGAAAATTTGTGTGTACAAGCCGCACAATTATTACAGAAAGAAAGTGGAACCTCTCTTGGTGTAGAAATATATCTAGAAAAATTTATCCCTATGG
The DNA here is from genome assembly GCA_002721545.1 of Nitrosomonadaceae bacterium. Lineage (GTDB taxonomy): Bacteria > Pseudomonadota > Gammaproteobacteria > Burkholderiales > Nitrosomonadaceae > BJGV01. The sequence goes on from PBKR01000030.1 coordinate 6,673, forward strand.
GAGGTGGCCTTGGTGGAGGCAGCTCAGATGCAGCGACTACTCTTTTAGTTCTTAACCATTTATGGAATTTAAACTGGAGTAAGGAAAAATTAATGGAGCTAGGCCTTATTCTGGGAGCAGATGTTCCATTTTTTATATTTGGTGAAAGTGCTTTCGCAGAAGGGATAGGTGAGAAATTAAAGCCTATTAAATTAAAACCATCTTGGTATCTAATATTGAAGCCGCCCGTTCATGTGCCAACAGAAGAGATATTTGCTAGTAAAGAATTGACACGAAACACAATTCCAGTCAAAATACCGCCCTTTTCAATCGAGCTTGGGCACAATGATTTAGAGTCGGTGGTATGCTTATCTTACTCTGAAGTGGCTCGTCATTTAGATTGGCTGAGGCAGCTAGATAGCACTAAAATGGTAGGTATGACTGGTTCTGGAGCCTGTGTTTTTGCTGAATTTGAAACAGAATCAGCGGCGCAAATAGCTCTTGCTAGCATTCCTATTGATATGAGTGGTTTTATAGCTCAGGGATTAGACTATCATCCCATACGGGAATTATTTGGACGGGATGATTAGAAAAATTATGGGGAGTCGCCAAGTGGTAAGGCACTGGGTTTTGATCTCAGCATACGTAGGTTCGATCCCTACCTCCCCAGCCATAGATAGGTTTATTTGAGTGATTTTGTGGCTTAGAGATTGGATCGGCGTTTCATAAAGAATGTATTGGGCAGTAATTCTTGGTTACGATGGGGAGTCGCCAAGTGGTAAGGCACTGGATTCTGATTCCAGCATTCGTAGGTTCGATCCCTACCTCCCCAGCCATATATAATAAAGAAAATTATGTTTATAATTACTTTTAATAAAGTATTATATGGAAATATTTTTTAATTTCATACTATTCAATATATAACTATGTCCTATGATAGCTTAATGGTTTTTACCGGTACCGCTAATCCGAAGCTGGCTCAGGATGTGGTAAGGCATCTTAATATTCATCTTGGGCGTGCAACGGTTAGTCGTTTTAGTGATAGTGAGATAATGGTTGAGATCCTAGAGAATGTACGTGGTAAGGATGTTTTTATATTACAGTCAACTTGCATGCCCTCAAATGATAGTTTGATGGAGGTTTTAGTCATGGTAGATGCACTAAAGCGCGCTTCTGCTGGACGTATTACTGCAGCAATTCCCTATTTTGGCTATGCACGCCAGGATAGAAGGCCTCGTTCAGTACGGGTCCCAATTACAGCAAAAGTTGTAGCAAATCTACTTACTACTGTTGGAATTGATAGGCTGTTAACAATGGATCTGCATTCTGACCAGATTCAAGGTTTTTTTGATATATCTGTGGATAATGTTTATGGTATGCCAATTCTTCTTGGAGACGTATGGACATCTAATTACAAGAATTTAATTGTAGTTTCACCTGATGTAGGGGGTGTGGTTCGAGCAAGAGAAATGGCTAAAAGGCTGGAATGTGATTTGGCTATTATAGATAAGCGACGTCCTAAGCCTAATGTTGCTAAAGTAATGAATATTATTGGTGAAGTTAAAGGGCGTACTTGCGTTATTATGGATGACATGGTCGATACAGCTAACACATTATGTGAAGCAGCTAGAGTATTAAAAGCGCAAGGCGCACAGAGTGTAGTAGCTTATTGTACTCATCCAGTTCTTTCTGGAGAGGCTGTAAAACGTATTGAGAACTCTGAGTTAGATAAATTAGTAGTGACAGATACAATTCCTTTACGTGAAGATGCTAAAGCTTCTAGTCGTATTCAACAGCTGAGTGTGGCAAGTTTATTAGCAGAAACTATGTTAAGGATTATTAATGAAGATTCAGTAAGCTCCCTGTTTATGGAGTAAGTTTTAGAGAGGTATATTTTGGGTCATCTGGTCGCGGATGACTTTATTCTGGAGAGGTGTAATGCAAATTGAAATTAGTGTTAATAAAAGGGTACTTCAAGGTAAGGGTGCGAGCCGCCGCCTACGTAATTGTGGGAAGGTTCCAGGAATTATATATGGTGGTGAGAAGCAAGCTCAGCCTATAGAGCTTGATCACAATAATTTATATCACAAACTAAAGCTTGAAGCATTTCATGCGTCTATTCTATCTATCGATTTAGAAGGAAAAAAAGAGCAGGTCCTGTTGCGTGATTTACAAATGCATCCATTCAAATTACAGGTGTTACATATTGATTTTCAAAGGGTTGATCAGAATAAAAAAATACATATGAAAGTTCCATTGCATTTTATCAATGCTGATGTTTCACCTGGAGTAAAATTATCGGGAGGTATTGTTAGTCATGTTTTTACTGAGTTAAATATTTCTTGCTTGCCTAAAGATTTACCAGAATTTATAGAGGTTGATTTGATAGATTTATCTTCTAATAATTCAGTTCATTTAAAGGACCTAAAAATGCCTTCTGGAGTAGAGGTTCCTTTATTAACAAAGGGTGAAAATCCAACTGTTGCTACAATCGTAATTCCTAGAGCTGTTGTTTCTGAAGAGTCAGCTGAGGCAGAAACAGTAGATGCTGCAGAAATCCCTACAACTGTTCAGAAATCAGAGGATGAAGAAAAAGAAACTGAGGATAAAGATGAAGGTAAGAAAAAATAGATATTTCAGCATAGATTTTGCCCGCTGGAGCTAGCCTAGCTCGGCGGGTTTTTTAATGGATTTTTAAGATATAGAGCGCCTTAAATGAAGCTTATTGTGGGATTAGGAAACCCAGGCAAGAAGTATCTTTCTACACGGCATAATGTAGGGTATCAGTGGGTAGCTAAATTAGCTGATAAGCTGGAAGTGACGTTTAGAAAGGAGGAAAAATTCTATGCTTTGTGTGCACGTATTGGCCAAGGGGAAGATAGTTTTTGGTTGTTTTGCCCCCAAACATATATGAATGAAAGTGGAAAGGCGGTATTAGCAATATGTAATTTTTATAAAATAGATCCAGAACAAGTCATTGTAATTCACGATGAGTTAGATTTACCTCCTGGGGCTATAAAATTAAAAATGGGTGGAGGATTAGCAGGGCATAATGGCTTGAAGGATATAGCTACATGCCTATCTACCAGAGAATTCTGGAGATTGCGGATTGGCATAGGTCATCCTGGAGATAAGAGTTTGGTAGCTAATTATGTATTGTGTCCCCCATTTAAAGAGGATAATCATAAAATTCAAAAATCTATTATTAGTAGTTTTGATATATGGCCACTTCTGATTCAAGGGAATTATCAGAAAGCAATGCTAAAGTTACATACTATAAGTATTAAAAAATGATATTTAATTTACGAATAAGATTATCAGTATCGGTTGGTATTTTTTCTTTATCGTTTACTCATATTTAAATAAATTTATGAGTTTACAATGTGGAATTGTTGGCTTACCGAATGTAGGAAAATCAACCTTATTTAATGCACTAACTAAGGGTGAAATTGCTGCAGATAACTATCCTTTTTGTACTATTGATCCAAATACTGGCATAGTAAAGGTACCCGACCAGCGCTTACTTGAGATTAGTGCAATTGTTAAGCCTAAGAAGGTGCAGCCTGCTATAGTTGAGTTTGTAGATATAGCAGGTCTTGTTGCGGGTGCTTCTAATGGTGAGGGATTGGGTAATAAATTTCTTGCTAATATTCGTGAAACTGATGGAATTATAAATATGGTACGTTGTTTTTCGGATGACAATGTCGTTCATGTTTCCGGTAAAGTAGACCCTATTTCAGATATTGAAACCATACAGACTGAGTTGGCTCTTTCTGATATAGCTACGATTGAAAAAACGTTAAAACGTGAAACTAAATTAGCTAAATCAAGTAATGATAAAGATTTGATTAAATTAATTAAATTATTAGAGCGGGCCAGAGAAGAACTTAATCAAGGAAGGTCAATTAGAAGTATAGAATTTGATAAAGATCAGATAGAGTTACTAAAGCCTCTATGTTTACTTACTGCTAAGCCTGTCATCTATGTAGCTAATGTAGGAGAGAAGGGGTTTGTTGAGAATCCATTTCTAAAGCAAGTAGAAGAATATGCTGCAAAAGAAAATGCACCAGTGGTAGTAATTTGTGCAGCACTTGAAGCAGAGATTGCTGAATTATCAGATGAAGATAAGAAAATATTTCTAGCAGATACCAGCCTTGAAGAACCAGGTTTAAACCGTCTTATTAGAGCTGCTTATAAACTTCTTGGTCTACAAACATATTTTACCGCTGGTGTTAAAGAAGTACGTGCATGGACTATACATAAAGGAGACACTGCTCCGAAAGCTGCAGGTGTGATTCATTCTGATTTCGAAAAAGGATTTATTCGCGCTGAAGTTATTAATTATAAAGATTTTATAATCTATGATGGTGACCAAGGATCAAAGGAAGCTGGAAAAATGAGACTGGAGGGAAAAGAATATGTAGTAAAAGACGGAGATGTAATGAATTTCCGTTTTAATGTTTAGTAATATAGAAACTCAGCTATATGAGATTAGTGTTGTTTTTTAAATTAGCAATTTCCTTTACAATAAATTGTATTGATAAGGGATCATAATGCAGTACACTATTTTTCATATAAATACATATTCTAAATACTACTGAAATAAGGGACAGTGGATTAAAAGGCTTTATATAAAATAAGAATATATGAATAATTCATTATATAGAGTGCGCATAAATTTTTAATAATATGTATGCTTTTATTATGGTTAGGCTTAATTTTAAGGAGTCAATTTGCTAATGAAAATGAGAGTGAAATATTTGATGATGTTGTCAATACTGTTGATTTTATTACCTTCTGCTGCTATGGCTAATGACTATCCAACTCATGCAGGTGAGAAATTAGGAAGTGGTGTCGCTAATATTATTACAGGCGTTTTAGAAATTCCTAAAACTATGATTGTTAGAAGCCGTACTGATGGAATAGGTTATGGTATGACGAATGGTTTTTTTGTTGGAATTGTACATGCTTTTGGGCGTACTTTAAGCGGGGTTTTTGATGTAACAACATTTGTAATTCCTACTACTTCTTTTGTTCAGTCTGAATACATATGGGATAATTTTGATCAAGAGACTATTTATATCTCTCCTCAGAGTCGATGAATTTATTGCAGGTATAAGAGCTATCAACTTTTGAGCTAACTATTTTTATATTCTCTTTTACATAGTTAGTATATAAATGGAAAAAGACTACTGGTTGAGACGTTGGAAGCAGCAAGAAATTGGTTTTCACCAGAGCAAAGCTAATTCTTATTTATGTGAACACTGGGAAAAATTATATCTAGATCAGGATGACACGGTATTTGTACCTCTTTGCGGAAAGAGTCTGGATATATCTTGGTTATGTTCACAGAATTATAAAGTTCTAGGTGTTGAAGTAAGTACTATTGCAGTAGAAAGCTTCTTTAAAGAAAATAAGCTTATCCCAAATATTAATTGTTGTGAACGATTTGATCGTTATGAAACGGATAGAATTAGTATTTTTAGAGGTGATTTCTTTAATCTAAATAAACAAGATCTAGTTAAAGTTAGAGCAGTATATGATCGGGCATCTCTGGTAGCACTTCCTCAAAAAATGCGGTATATGTATGTACGGCACCTCTTAGAAATTTTACCATTAAATATTCAGATTCTACTTATTACTTGTGAATATTCACAGTTAGAAATGCAGGGTCCACCATTCTCTGTTTCAGTAAATGAGGTGGAGGATTTATTCAGCAGGCATTCAAATATATGCTTGCTAGAAAGGCTTGATGTATTAAATCAATACCCTAAATTTTATAAGAGAGGGTTGAGTAAATTACATGCCAATATTTTTCTTCTGACTCTAAAAAATAACCAGTATGAATAGAGACTCTTTGATTAATAATGCATTTTCAAAATTAGCTGATATTTCTGAATCAATTATCTTTTATAGTATTGACCTTGATTTAGTAAATGCGTCAGGGGATTCGATTAAGCTGCCTTTGATTCTTCTTTGGCTTGTTGTGGCTTCAGTATTTTTTACATTTTATTTTAGATTTATCAATATCCGATATTTTAAGCATTCAGTTGCGGTTGCTTTTAACCGTTATCCTGAACCCAATGCTGATGGACAAATTAGTTCTTTTCAAGCTCTTGCAACATCACTTTCAGGAACCGTAGGGCTCGGTAATATTGCAGGTGTCGCTGTAGCAATTACTGTAGGTGGGCCAGGTGCAGCTCTGTGGATGGCAATTATGGGTATGTTTAGTATGTCAACAAAATTTATAGAGGTGAGCCTTGGTGTGAAGTATCGTCACCATTCTGACCAGGAGAATAATAAGAGTATTTCAGGTGGACCAATGTATTATCTACGTGATGCTCTAAATAATAGAGGCATGTCAAATTTAGGAAGAATTCTAGCTACATCATTTGCAATTGCTTGTATTGGTGGGGCTATAGGTGGAGGTAATATGTTTCAGGCAAACCAATCTTTTGCACAGTTTCTTAATATTACAGGTGGAGAAGAAAGCTGGTTTTATAATAAAGGTTGGGTTTTTGGTTTAATAATGGCGATTATGGTAGCGGTAGTTATTATAGGTGGAATTAAATCAATTGCTTCTGCAGCTTCAAGAATTGTACCTTTTATGGCTGGAATATATTTGCTGACTGGAATTTTTATTATCGTAATAAATTTATCTTCTTTGCCAAATGCATTACTGATTATTGTAACTTCTGCATTTTCCCTGCAGGCCGGTATCGGTGGCTTTATTGGTGCATTATTAGCTGGCGTGCAAAGAGCAACATTCTCGAATGAGGCGGGCCTTGGTTCGTCAGCTATTATCCACGCAACAGCCAAGACAAATATTCCGGTGAAACAGGGTATTGCAGGTATGATGGGTTCTTTTGTTGATACAGTTATTATTTGTATGATGACAGCACTGATTATTGTTATCTCTGGTGTGTATAAAACAACAGAAGGCATGGCTGGAATTGAGTTAACTTCTGCAGCAATGGGAAGCGTCGTTTCATGGTTTCCTTATGTATTATCTTTATGTGTCATATTATTTGCTTATTCGACAATTATTACTTGGTATTATTATGGTGAAAAATGCCTTGCTTTTCTATTTGGAGAGAAAAAAATAATTACGTTATTATTTAAAACTCTATTTTGTTTTTTCGTTGTTATTGGAGCAGCAGTAGAACTTGCGAATGTTATTCGTTTCTCTGATGCTATGATGCTTTCACTGGCAATTCCAAACATTATTGGACTTTATATTTTAGCGCCAGAAATTAAACAAGACTTACGAGAATACGTGAAGACAATTAAGAATTAAATATAGATAATTAAATTTTGGGGGAAATCTTGAAGACTACTTTAATTACTGGTGCAAACCGGGGAATTGGTTTTGAGTTTGCAAGGCAGCTTGTTGCTGATGATTGGTTTGTTATAGCTTGTAATCGCAATTCTGACAATTCAGATTCTCTTAACAAGCTTGCAGCTAAATATCCTGATAAGATAATGTTACATACTCTTGATGTGACAAATCACAAACAGATAAAAAAATTAGCGCAAACTTTGTCTAGTGAATCTATAGATTTACTTATTAATAATGCAGGATTTTATCCTGATAGAGAAAGAGGTTGCTTTGGACAAATAGACTATGATGCCTGGGCCTATACTTTTTTAGTAAACACTATGGCTCCGTTAAAGATGGTCGAAGAGTTTATAAATCATATCACTAAAAGTAGGAAAAAAATTATTGTAACTATAACTAGTAAGATGGGTAGTATTTCTGATAACGCTCGTGGTGGTAGTTATATATATAGATCAAGTAAATCAGCTTTAAATATGGTCATGAAGAGTACAGCTATTGACTTAAAATCGAAAAATATTATTTCAGTCTTATTGCATCCTGGATGGGTGAGAACTGACATGGGTGGTCCAAATGGATTAATCTCTGCAGAGCAGAGTGTGTCTGGTATGTTAGATATCATAAAAGAATTTACAATTGATGACTCTGGAAAAATTTTTGCTTATGATGGAAAAATAATTCCATGGTAGATGTTTTTCTAAATCTTCTGTAGTAATGGGAATTAAAAAATGGGATTAGTATAATTCAACTGCCCTAAATTTTTTGATTTGATTCGCATATACTGATCTGATAAATCAATTATTACTGATGACTGTATAGATAGGGTTTACATAGATTCTGCTGCTATTAAACGTTTTGGTGTTATTGAGCCGCATTTTGCAATTTCCCCTAGTCCCAGTAATTTTTTCTTATTGTCATATACTCTGATTTTTTCTCCTTCCTTGAACTTTCTTGCTAGTGTTACGTCAATTATGGTCTGTCCATTTAATAAACGTCTAGAATCAATATTATTAACAAATACAGCTGGTAAATTTTTCAAGAGAGTATCAATAGGATGTAGGCAAGACTCCCGTTTTGCAAGTGACATGTTTTTAAATATGTCTAGAGTGTAAGAATTTAATAAATTTATGCCTCCTATAGCATTTCTATTTAAGGAGGTAACATATGCTCCACCACATCCTAGTACTTTACCAAAATCTTCAGCTAACGCTCGGATATACGTACCAGAGCTACATGTAACTGTAATATCTATTTTATTCTTTTTAATCGCTATTACTTGTAAATCGTATATTGTTATTTCCCGTGGGTTTCTTTTAATTACTACTCCTTTCCGTGCATAAGTATATAAAGGCCTTCCCTCATGTTTCAGAGCACTATACATAGGTGGAATTTGCATAATTTTTCCAGTTAAATTTTGTATAGCTAAATCAATTTTCTTTGATGTTAAGTTAACACTACCTGCAGCAGATATTTCTCCATCAGCATCTCCAGTTGAGCTGATATACCCAAGCTGTAGAGTAGCTGTATAAGTTTTATTTGCACCTAATAAAGCAGAGGTAAATTTCGTGGCTTCACCAAAACAAACTGGTAGTAGGCCAGTTGCTATTGGATCTAGCGTACCAGTGTGCCCTGCTTTTGATGCATTTAATAAGCGTTTGGCAATTTGAAGTGCCTTATGGGAAGTAATTCCAGTAGACTTATTTAGTAACAGAACTCCACTAATTTCTCGTTTAGTTGATTTAGTTAGCAAAATCTATAGATTTAATAGCGGGATGTATATAAAAAGAAAATTATAAATTAATTCCTAATAGGAATACGTGTTATTTTTTTTGTTTATCTTGTTTTATAGCTTTATCTATTAACTGTGAAAGATGAACTCCTTGCTCAATAGATTTATCATAAATAAAAGTAAGTAATGGAACTACTCGAAGCCTTAGTCGACGTGATAATTGGTTGCGTAAAAATGCTGCCGCATGTTGTAATCCTTTCTCAGTTAGAAAATTATCTTCAGCATTCCCAAGTGTAGTATAAAATATTTTTGCATGGCCATAATCTTGGCTTAACTCAACCCCTGTTAGAGTAATCATGCCAATACGTTTGTCTTTAAGTTCATTATGAATCAATTCTGCTAGTTCACGTTGAATTTGATCAGCAATCCTTAAGGCACGAGAATATTCTTTAGGCATTATATCGATGTGCTATAGACTTCTAGCAATTTCGACAATCTCATAAGCTTCTAGTTGGTCTCCTACTTGGATATCATTGAAATTTTTTAATGATAGGCCACATTCAAAGCTTGACCTTACTTCTTTTGCATCATCCTTAAAACGCTTTAAGGAATCAAGTTCACCAGTATGAATTAATTCATCATTTCGTTTTAGTCTAACCCTTGACCCACGTTTTATAATGCCTTCAAGCACATAACAACCTGACACAACACCAATTTTGGAAATACGAAATATTTCACGAACTTCCACAAGACCTACAACATTTTCCTTTTGGTCTGGGGTCATCATGCCTGATAGTGCTTTTTTAATTTCATCTACTGCTTCATAGATAATATTATAGTAACGTACATCAATCCCTGTAGATGCAATTAACTTTCTTGCGGTAGCATCTGCTCTAATATTAAAACCTATTACAACTGCTTTAGAAGCAAGGGCTAGATTAATATCTGATTCTGTAATTGCGCCAACACCGCTATGGATAATGTTAACCCTGACTTCATCTGTTGAAAGGTTCTCTAGTGCATATGTTAATGCTTCAAAGGAACCTTGCACATCTGATTTTATTATTAATGGGAGTACTTTAACTTCATCTTTTTGGTCAAATACATTCTCTAATTTAGCAGCTTGTAATTTAGCAAGCTTAATGTCACGGAATTTACCTTGCCGGAAAAGCGCTATTTCACGTGCTTTTCTATCATCTACTAACGTCATCACGACTTCTCCTGCCTTTGGAACTTCTGACAACCCTTGAATCTCTACAGGAATGGAAGGTCCGGCTTCTTCTACCGGATTACCATTTTCGTTTAGCATCGCCCTAATTCGACCAAAAACAGCACCTGCAAGCAGGTTATTACCTCGTTTTAAAGTTCCAGACTGAACTAATATTGATGCTACAGGACCACGACCCTTGTCAATACGTGATTCAATAACGATACCTTTTGCAGGGCCATTGATTGCTGCTTTAAGTTCCAGTATTTCAGCTTGCAACAACACACCATCAAGTAAATTATCAATACCCTGACCAGTTTTAGCTGATACTTCAATGAACATAGTATCACCACCATATTCTTCAGGTAGAACTTCCTGATTAATTAACTCTTGTTTTATACGTTCAGTATTTGCTTCTGGTTTGTCGATTTTGTTGATAGCAACAATCATTGGTACTTTTGCAGCTTTGGCATGATGTATTGCTTCTATAGTTTGTGGCATAACGCCATCATCTGCTGCAACTACTAGGATAACCAGATCAGTAACTTTAGATCCACGGGCGCGCATTTCAGTAAATGCTTCATGGCCTGGTGTATCGAGAAAAGTAATCATACCTTTCTCTGTTTCAACATGATACGCACCAATATGCTGTGTAATTCCTCCTTTTTCTCCGCTTGCTATATGTGTGCGTCGTACATAATCTAGTAAAGAAGTTTTACCATGATCAACATGACCCATAACTGTAACAACTGGAGAGCGCGGTTCTATTTTTAGATCTTCATTAAGATTCTCTTCATTATCTGATAGAAATGCTTCAGGGTTATCTAAAGCAGCCTGCTTTGCAATATGACCCATTTCCTCTACAACTATCATTGCAGTATCTTGATCCAGCATTTGATTAATAGTTACCATACTGCCCATTTTCATTAGGGCCTTAATTACTTCAGCTGCCTTCACTGTCATTTTTTGAGCAAGTGCTCCAACAGAAATAGTTTCAGGTACTATTACTTCGTGCACGACGGGCTCTGTTGGTGCAGAGAAAGCATGGATTGTTTGTTCCTCACTTGGATTATTTTTTACATGTTTCTCCCTTCTAGCACGCCACCCAGATTTTCCTACGGAAAGATCATTTCGTCCTTTATGGCTACGCTTACCTGTATTAGCGTCACTCCAAACAACTTGCTTAGTTTGTTTCTTTTTCTTTTCAGCTTTTGCTGCTTTTTCTTCTGGTTTAACTATTGGTTTATGTAAAGTACCTTCTGTCGGAGAAGGACGATATTTCTTTTCTTTATCTACAATTATACTTTCTGGTTCTTTATTAGAATCTTTTTTATCTTGTTTAGTATCAGTTGTAGTTGATTTTTTATTGCGTTGCTTCTTTGTATTAACTTCAGCTGTTTGCCGAGCAATCAATTCAGCTTGTTTTTCTTCTTCTTCTTGGCGTAATGCTTGCTGTGTTTTATCTATTGAGTGGGAACGGGTAGGTTTATATTTATTTGATATAGGTGAACTAGGCGTAGAAATGATTTTACTAGAATCCTCTTTCTGAACTTTTTTATCTTTTGGCTCCTCACGCTTAACAAACACACGTTTTTTTCGGACCTCTACCTGTATTGTATGTGCTTTTCCAGTACTATCTGATTTTCTGATTTCAGAGGTTTGCCGACGAGTTAAAGTTATCTTGTTTTTTTCTCTTTTTGTGCCATGGGATTTTCGGAGATAATCAAGTAGCTGAGCTTTGTCCTCCTCAGTTAAGTTATCCTTAGCCAGTTTTTTATTTACACCAGCAGCCTTGAGTTGCTCGAGTAATGCTGACGGCAACAGTCCAAGTTCATTAGCAAATTGTTCTACTTTAGTTTGTGACATTTAAATGATAAACTTTTTAGTTTATAAGCTATTACACTGCTTTTAAGTAAACCATGGTTCACGTGCGGTCATAATTAATTCTTTTGCTCGTTCTACATCAATTTCAATCATTTCTACCAGATCGTCAACAGATAGATCCGCAAGGTCTTCTTGAGTTTTAATTCCTTTTGATGCCAATTCACGTGCGGTTGCATTATCCATGCCTTCTAATGATCTGAGATCTTCATCCATATTTTCTACATTCTCTTCACTGACAATAGCTTCAGTTAATAGCATATTACGTGCTCGGTTTCGTAATTCAGTAACAGTTTCTTCATCTAGTGATTCAATCTCTATCATTTCATTTAGAGGTACATAAGCTACTTCTTCCAAGGTGGTAAATCCTTCTTGTGCAAGAATGTCTGCTACTTCTTCATCTACATCAAGTTTTTCCATAAATACTTCTCGTATTGCTAAGATCTCTTCTTCATTCTTAGCCAATGATTCTTCCATGGACATTATATTTAGTTCCCATCCTGTCAAGTCAGATGCAAGCCTCACATTTTGGCCGCCACGACCTATTGCTTGAGCTAAATTCTCCTCATCAACAACAATATCCATACAATGCTTTTCTTCGTCTACAACAATACTAGTAATTTCAGCAGGCGCAAGTGCATTGATAACGAATGTAGCAGGATCATCTGACCACAAAATGATATCTATTCGTTCACCTGCTAATTCACTTGTAACAGCCTGTACTCTTGAGCCACGCATACCAACACAGGTACCAATCGGATCAATTCTTTGATCATTGGATTTTACAGCAATTTTTGCACGTGATCCGGGGTCTCGAGCAGCAGATTTTACATCCAGCATTCCCTCTTCAATCTCTGGCACTTCAAGTTCAAATAATTTCATAAGAAAATCAGAATCTATCCTTGACAATATTAATTGCGGCCCTCTAACTGTTCGATCAACTTTTGATAGATAAGCACGTACACGGTCACCCACCCGTAAATTTTCTTTTGGAATCATTTGTTCTCGGGGTAAAGCGGCCTCAATTTTTCCTGATTCAATAATGGCATTACCACGTTCCATACGTTTTATAGTACCGGTCACCATATATTCTTCACGTTCTAGAAAATCATTTAAAATTTGTTCCCTTTCAGCATCACGAATTTTCTGAAATATTACTTGCTTTGCTGCTTGTGCTCCAATACGCCCAAACTCAATAGGCTCCAATTCTTTTTCTATAAATTCTTCTAACTGGATTTTATCGTTAATTTTTTGAGCTTCATCTAAGGAAACTTGATGAGCAGGGTCAACAACGGCGTCACGGTTTTCTACTACCTGCCAACGGCGGAAAGATTGATAGTTACCTGTTTCGCGATCAATAGCTACACGTACACCAGCATCTTCACGAAATTGTTTTTTTGTCGCTGAGCCTAATGCTAGCTCCAAGGCAGTAAAAACCACGTCTCTTTCAACATTTTTTTCACGTGCTAATGCATCTACTAACAATAAAACTTCGCGGCTCATGTTACCTCCAGCCAGATTTTTAGTTATTTATAATTTTGGAACTAGACGGACCTTTTCCAGGTTATTTAATTTAAAATTAAATATTTCTCCATCTATGTCCAACTTTAATATTTCATCTTGTACTTCATGTAAAACACCAATGAAATTTCTTCGTCCTTTTAGTGATAAACGTAGCTTCAGTTTGACTTCTTGCCCCGTGAAACGGATAAAATCAGATTTTTTTGTAAGTAGTCTATCAAGCCCAGGAGAAGAAACCTCCAGTCGGTCATAGAAAATATTTTCAACTGTCAATAGCTTACTCAAATGGTTACTTACTGACCCGCAGTCCTCAACATTCACGCCACCAGGCTTATCTATAAATATTCTTAATAATCGTCCACGTGACGACCTCTCCACGTTAACTAATTCATATCCTAAATTAGTGATGGTTGGGTCTAAAATCTCAAATAGCTCCATAGCATCGTCAGAAGCAAAAAATGGGCTAAATAGCCCACAACAATTGTATTATATGATATCAAAAATTTATAAAAAATGAAAGAGATACTTGGTGTTTTTAAACTGAAGTTAATGAGTAAATTTAAGCTTGGGTTTGATTCAAAAAATGCAGGTGATACAATTTCTCTTATATATGATATTTTGAGAAAAATGAATTTTGGAGTTTTAAGTGGCAACAATTAAATCAATTCTACAAGAGAACCGAATTTTTAAGCCTAATGATAATTTTGTAGCTCAGGCTAATTTGTTAAATAAAAAGGATTATTCTTCTCTTTGCAAAGAAGCAGAAGGAAATTATGAGAATTTCTGGGGTAGGCTAGCAAGAGAGTATATTCAATGGCGTAAACCATTTACTCGTGTTTTAGATGAAAGCAACCATCCTTTTTTTAAATGGTTTGATGATGGTGTGCTAAATGTTTCTTATAACTGCCTTGATCGTAACCTTGAGTGTAATTCGGACAAGACGGCTATAATTTTTGAGTCTGATGAAGGGAACATAACGAATATTACATACCGTGAACTTTATTTACGAGTATGTCAATTTGCTAATGGACTCAGATCCTTAAATATTAAGAAAGGTGATCGAATTATTATATATATGCCTATGAGTATTGAGGCAGTAGTAGCAATGCAGGCTTGTGCCAGAATTGGTGCAATTCATTCCGTTGTATTTGGTGGTTTCTCAGCAAAGAGTCTTCACGAGCGTATTGTGGATACTGCTGCTGTAGCTGTAATTACTGCAGATGAACAAATGCGTGGGGGGAAAGGTATTCTTTTGAAATCGGTAGTTGATAAGGCTCTGACTATGAGTAATACTGATTTTGTTAACTCAGTAATTATATATCAGCGTACTGGTACACATATAGAATGGAATAGTGTACGCGATACTTGGTGGCATCAGCTTATTACTGATAAGCCAGATTATTGTGAGCCTGAGTGGGTCAGTGCGGAGCATCCTTTATTTATTCTTTATACATCTGGTTCTACAGGAAAGCCCAAAGGAATACAGCACTCTTCTGCTGGTTATTTATTGGGTGCAATGGTGAGCATGAAATGGGTTTTTGATTACAAATCAACTGATATTTTTTGGTGTACTGCGGATGTGGGATGGATTACGGGGCATAGTTATGTTGCTTATGCCCCACTGGCAATGGGTGCTACACAGATTATTTTTGAGGGCATACCTACTTTTCCTGATGCAGGGCGTTTTTGGAAAATAATTCAGGATCATAGAGTTACAACATTTTACACTGCTCCTACAGCAATCCGTTCATTAATTAAATTGGGCTCAGAATTACCTGGGCAGTATGATCTTTCCTCTTTGCGATTATTAGGTTCTGTAGGAGAGCCAATTAATCCAGAAGCTTGGGTTTGGTACTATGAAGTCGTTGGCCAGTCACGTTGTCCCATTGTAGACACTTGGTGGCAAACTGAAACAGGCTGTCACATGATTGCTCCAATACCTGGTGTTGTTTCACTCAAGCCTGGTTCTTGTACTTTTCCATTACCTGGGATTATGGCTGCTATAGTGGATGAGACTGGTCATGAAGTAGAAAATGGAGAAGGTGGTCTGTTAGTTATTAAGCGCCCATTTCCTTCATTAGCAAGAACTATTTGGGGCAACCCAGATCGTTTCAAGAATACATATTTCCCTGAGGATATAGGCAATAAATATTATCTGGCAGGTGATTCTGCTCAATGTGATTCAGATGGTTATTTTTGGATAATGGGACGTGTTGATGATGTGCTGAATATATCTGGACACCGTTTGGGAACTATGGAAATTGAATCAGCACTTGTGGCTAATTCTTTAGTTGCAGAAGCGGCAGTAGTAGGAAAGCCACATGAAATTAAGGGTGAAATAATAGTAGCTTTTGTAGTACTTAAAGGGCCCAGCCCTAAAGGAGAGAATGCTAAGCAAATAGCTATTGAATTACGAAATTGGGTATCAAAAGAAATAGGCCCAATTGCAAAACCTGAGGAAATCCGTTTTGGCGATAATTTACCAAAAACTCGTTCAGGAAAAATTATGCGGCGCTTGCTGCGTACTATTGGAAGAGGGGATGAGATAACTCAGGATATTTCTACTTTAGAGAATCCAGCAATACTTGAGCAGTTAAAGAAATCGGCAATATGAGTCAACAAAGTAAGCATAATCGAATACTTGGAAGAAAGTATTGTTATTGAGTAATTCTCATGATATCACCAAATAGTATTAATTATGATCATGGTATTTGTGCTATTGATTCAGAATATTATCGTCCCGGTCTAGCTTCTATTCATTTGATAATTGAGGGAAATAAAGCAGCACTAGTAGATACTGGAACCTTTTTTTCTGTTCCGGGAGTGATGAAAATATTATCTCAAAAAAAAATTCCTCCTGAGAATATTGTGTATGTGTTTCTTACACACATACATCTTGATCATGCTGGTGGAGCTGGGGAGTTTATGTCTCTCTTTCCTAATGCAAAGTTAGTTGTACATCCACGTGCTGTACGTCATATGATAGACCCTTCCAGACTCATTAAAAGTGCAATGATGATTTATGGGGAAGGAAATTTTAGGAGGCTATACGGTGAGATTAATCCAGTGGATGCTAATCGTATAGTTGAAGCAACTGATAATCTTTGTATCCAAATGAATGGACGAGCGCTATTGTTTATTGATACGCCAGGCCACGCCCGCCACCACTATTGTATTTTTGATGAAAAAAGCAATTCGTTTTTTACTGGAGATACTTTTGGAGTATCTTATCGGGAATTTGATGTAGGTGGTATGGAATTTGTTTTTCCAACTACTACACCAGTACAATTTGATCCTTTGGAGGCCCATAATTCTATAGATCGGATCATGAGCTATCATCCAAAATATGCTTTTCTTACTCATTACTCACGTATTGGAAACTTATCTCATCATGCTGTATTACTACATAATTTGATTGATAAATATGTAACAATAGCTACCAATATATATAATCAGGGAGCTAAAGGGAAAACGTCTTTGGTGAAAGAACTACAAGAGTTACTTACAAGACAGATTCAATCACACGGATGTGTTCTACAAAAGCATGAAATTTATGGCCTGTTAAATATGGACATCAATCTTAATGCTGAGGGGCTGATATATTGGCTCGAATTGAATAATAAAAAATGTTAAGAATGTTGGATAAATTAATGATTAAGGAGAGATGGCTGAGTGGCTTAAGGTACACGCTTGGAAAGCGTGCGTATGGTTCATCCGTACCGCGGGTTCGAATCCCGCTCTCTCCGCCACTTATGGAGTATAAAGCTTTGATTATTAGGCTTTATTTGTAACTAGATAGTGTTCTATACCACATTCCATACCACATAATTTATCTGTAGGGGGTGGAATAATGCCTCTTATCTCCCAAAATTTCTTGCTCCACAAATCAATGTTCGATATTGTCTTTAAATGGACGATAAAGTTCGTAAAAATAATATTGACTGGGATTTCTGGTTGTTAATGCCGCATGTAAAAATATGGCAGGCAGTTGCTTTATCAATAGATATTGATCCAAAAAAGATGACTGGGCGTATGACATCTAAGGGCCCACAATTTTATTCCAAATCATTTCGGACTATAAAGGAACAAAATGATTTTGATAGGCGCTGTGAATTGTTGATCGCACGAGTTCTCAATACTAATGATATACGGATTGTTTTTATATCTAATGTGAGCATTGACTCCGAAATCTATCTAAACAGTTTTGTAGATTGGGTATTAAGTGTAGAGTGGAATATTCCTCAAGAACTAAGAATTATAGCAACTGCAAAAGAAAAGATTAGTATTTTAGAAAAGAGCTATTCAAGTAATAAAATATAATAGAGATATAGTATTTAGAAATAGGAAGTATGAAAAATTTATTATGGATTTTAGTGTTTTCTGTTATTAGCACTCACTCAATTGCAGAGTGGAATAAAGTCGATACTAGTAATCAAATTGGATTAACTGCGTATGCTGATTCTTCTACTATTGTTAAGTCTGGAGCTAAAGTAGAGATGTGGGTCTTATATGACTATAAGACAGCTCAGAAAAGTGCTAGAAAGCCTTTTCTATCAATTAGAGGTCAATGGAGATATGATTGTAAAGAAATAAAAGAGCAGCCAGTTTATGAAATTTTACTATCAGAAAATATGGGGAGAGGTGAAGTCATAGGGAAAACTATTTATGATGAATCTATGAAATGGCTGTCCATTGTGCCTAATAGTGTTGGTATGGCTTTCTGGAAATTAGCTTGTAGAAGATAAAGTAATTTTTAGTTATAAATTAATAATTTATATTGATCCATAAGTTATTTCATCTTTTTGTATCTTAAATACCATTGAGAAATTTTATTGGAGAATGTCTGATTTATAGAACCTCAATTACTACTGAAACTATTGATTCTTATCTTGCTGCTGACTATATAGTAAATGCTGTTGAGTCATTCGTTCTTAAGATTGGTAAGCCAAGCGTTGAGATTGATAGATGGTTTAAAGCTAAAAACTATGATCGAGCTGCATATGTAACAGCATGGAATCCACTTGGAGAGAAAATCCCAGATTATAAGAATTATGCTGCAGAGAAGAAGCTTATTTTAGAGATAGAATCTTGTAATCTCTTTTATCTTAAGGGTAAAAGCATCGATCCATCAGGGGTATGGGTAGATGAACCGAGTGTCTTAATTTTTGGAATATTACTCAAATCTGCAAAGGAGCTAGCAAAACGATACCGTCAAAATGGATTTGTTTATGTAGATAGCGATACAAAACCACAATTAATTTTATTGTAAATAATCATATATCCTACATATCTATAGAGTTATGTTAAATATTCTTTATTTTATCAATGTGGTAGTTATTTTTTTTCTTCTAATAATTTCGTTCCTATCTTGTTGTAGCTGTTCTCTTGCTTCATCTTCGATAAAGATATGTCCAATGTAGTTAAGTATCCACATATTAGGCACAATATCTGCATGATAATAAATATGTGTATTAGTACCTTTTGAAATTATTTCTGTAGTTTCCATCATTTTATGCATATTCCCACTAATCATTCGTTTATTAATTTTTTTAAATGGGATTAAGTAAATTTCTTTTATAGTTTCAAAATTAAAGCTAGCTCCACTTAATTTTATTATTGATACTTGAGTAACACGCAAAGTATTGCCTTTTTTGCTTGAGACTTTACTAGACAGCATGCTTGATTTGAAACTGGGAAAATTATCAAAATCAGTTAATGTTTCCCATACTAATGATGCGGGTGCCGGCACAATATAATGTGCATCAAGAATAATTTTTTCACCGTCATTTTGTATAGATAAATTTATATCGTTTTGATTTTTATTGTTATTATTATTGTCTTTGTAATTAGATGGTTCTGTTTTATCCATTCCTTCGCTAAAGGAGGGTGATGAAAATAAGAAAAAACTGATAGTCATTAGGGCTATATTTGAATTTATATTTATTAGTTTCATATTTTCAGTAATTAATTGGCGGAAGCGGTGAGATTCGAACTCACGGAAGAGTTTCCCCTTCGCTAGTTTTCAAGACTAGTGCCTTAAACCGCTCGGCCACGCTTCCTTTGATCAAATTTGGGCCATCAAGATCATACCTTCTTGAAATAGATTTGACTAGCCGGTTTTAGTATAAATTATTAAGTATTATAGTGTGTTATAAAGAAAACAATAGTTGATGAGAATTAATTTATAAGTACTATATTTAGGTGGTCTAAGTAGGATATTGTTTATTTATTGATCTTTGGTATGTTAAAATACTATAGTTTTACTCCGCTTTTTTAAGTTTCTTTTATAAGTAAATAATTTTGGGTAGTTTGCAGTTAGTACGTCGAAATTTCTGATGATTTTCCTTGTTGAGGAAGATAAAAGTAAGAATATAGATCATATATGGAAGATATAGAAGATATAGAAGATATAGAAGATATAGATAAAGAAAATCGGATGAGTGGGAGACGAAGATTTCTGATTACTGCTACGTCAATAGCAGGAGGTGTGGCGGTTACTGCCTGGGCCACGCCTTTTATATTAAGTATGATGCCTAGTGAACGAGCTAAGGCTGCGGGAGCGCCGGTCGAAGTTGATATTAGTAAACTTGAACCTGGAATGCTTTTGTTGGTTGAGTGGCGTGGTAAAGTGGTTTGGGTTTTAAATCGTACTTCTGAAATGCTAGCTAGTCTTCCAAAACTTGAAAGTAAATTAACTGATCCTAATTCAGAGAAAGCTCAGCAACCTGAATATGCTAAAAACCAAACACGATCAATTCGACCAGAAATTTTGGTAACTACAGGTGTCTGTACACATTTGGGGTGTTCTCCAGTTTATCGTAAAGAGATTGCTCCAGCAGACCTTGGTCCAGATTGGATGGGTGGATTCTTTTGCCCCTGTCATGGTTCTAAATTTGATTTGGCTGGTCGTGTTTATAAGAATGTTCCTGCTCCTACTAATTTGCTAGTTCCGCCACATATTTATTTAAGCGAGAATATTTTGTTAATTGGTTCGGAAACTAAGGAAGAGGCATAAATGAGTAAACGACTAGATTCATTTGTATCTTGGATAGATAAGCGCTTTCCATTGACTGCTAATTGGAAGGCGCATCTTACCGAATACTATGCGCCAAAGAATTTTAATTTTTGGTATTATTTTGGTTCTCTTGCTATGTTAGTTATGGTAAATCAATTACTTACAGGCATCTTTCTTACAATGAATTATAAGCCAGATGCTAGTATGGCATTTGCTTCTGTTGAATATATTATGCGTGATGTAGATTTTGGATGGCTAATTCGTTATATGCATTCAACTGGTGCTTCTATGTTTTTTGTAGTGGTATATTTACATATGTTTCGTGGAATATTATATGGATCATATCGCCAGCCAAGGGAATTATTGTGGCTTATCGGCTCAATGATATTTTTTGTTTTAATGATGCTAGCATTTACTGGGTATATTCTTCCGTGGGGGCAAATGTCTTATTGGGGAGCCATGGTAATTATTAGCATGATTGGAGCAATTCCTGCAATTGGTGAGCCACTTTCCCAGCTCATACTAGGTGATTTTACACTTTCTGATGCTGCTTTGAACCGTTTCTTTGCTTATCATGTTGTGACGTTACCTGTTTTATTAGTAGCACTGGTAATGGTTCATATTATAGCTCTACATGAGGTTGGCTCAAATAATCCAGATGGTATTGAAATTAAAAAGAATCGTGATCCTAAGACGAATATTCCAGTAGATGGAATTCCATTTCATCCTTATTACACAGTGAAAGATATATTTGGGGTTGTAGCATTCTTGATAGTATTTTGTGGCATCATATTTTTTGCACCAGAAATGGGTGGATATTTTCTAGAGTATAATAATTTTATTCCGGCTAATACACTACAGACGCCTGATCATATTGCACCGGTATGGTATTTCACTCCATATTATTCAATGTTAAGAGCTGCAACAGTTAATTTTCTCTGGATAGATGCAAAGATTTGGGGAATAATATTGATGGGTGGTTCAGTAGCAATCATTTGCCTGCTCCCGTGGCTGGATCGAAGTCCAGTAAAATCAATTCGTTATAAAGGACCTTACTTTAAAACCGCGATGGTTCTTTTTGTAATTAGTGTGCTTGTCCTAGGATGGCTAGGGACCAAGACACCTACTCCTTTATATACAACTCTTGCACAGATATTTACAGTTGTTTATTTTGCTTTTTTCCTTTTAATGCCATGGTATAGCAAGATAGATAAATGTAAGCAAGAGCCAAAAAGGGTGTCATAATGAAAAGAATGAGAGACTTGTTGTTTCTTTCTTTCTTTTTTCCATTGCTAGCATATGCAGGTGGAGCAGAAATAGTATTAGATCGTGCACCAATCAAAACTACAGATATATCTTCCTTGCAACGCGGTGCTAAAATATTTGTAAATTATTGTTTGACTTGCCATAGCGCTAATTTTATGCGCTATAACAGACTAAAAGATTTGGGATTAAGCAAGACACAAATCAAAGAGAATCTTATTTTCACAGGGCAGAAACCTGGCGATCTCATGGAGGTTGCTATGAAAAAAAAGGAGTCTGAGAAGTGGTTTGGAGTAACTCCACCAGATTTGTCAGTAATCGCGCGCTCACGTGGTGTTGATTGGCTGTATACATATTTGCGTCAGTTCTATCGAGATGATTCTACTGCAACGGGTTGGAATAATTTGTTGTTTGATAGGGTTGCCATGCCTCATGTCTTATATGAATTGCAGGGAGAGCAGCAGCTTATAATAGAAGAAATTGACGATGGGAAAGGTGGTAAGCATGACGTAAAGAAATTAGTTTTAAGTAAGCCAGGTACACTCACCAAAACAGAGTATGATATTTATGTTGCTGATTTAGTTAATTATTTGTCTTATTTGGGGGAACCTCATGCAGCTCGTCGTAAACAAACAGGGATACTTGTTATGCTTTTTCTTCTGGGAATGCTAGGACTTACTTATGCGTTGAAGAATGATTTTTGGAGGGAAGTCCATTGATAGATGCTTATAGTCATGTTTGAGTGCAGAGTATTTTTACTGGTGAGGAATTAAGCTATGATGACATTGTATTCAGCTACTACGTGTCCTTTCAGCCACCGCTGTAGGATAGTATTGTTTGAAAAAGGTATGGATTTTCAGATTATTGATGTGGACTTAGATAATAAGCCTGAAGATCTAGCAGTAATGAGCCCATATGGGCAGGTTCCTGTTTTAGTTGAGCGCGAGCTTATTTTATATGAATCTAATATTATCAATGAGTACGTTGATGATCGTTTTCCTCACCCACAATTGATGCCTGCAGATCCAGTTATACGTGCTCGTGCAAGGTTATTTTTATACCGATTTGAACAGGAACTTTTTTGTCATATTGATGCTGTAGAAAATGGAACACCAAAAGTGGCAGAAAAAGCTCGAGCAGCAATTTGTGATAATTTGACTTTGATTTCACCTGTATTTGCTAAGCAAAAACATATGTTGGGTGAGGAGTTCTCAATGCTTGATGTGGCAATTGCACCGCTCTTGTGGAGGCTTGATTATTATGGGATTAAATTACCTAAACAGGCTGCACCATTATTGAAATACGCTGAGCGTTTATTTAGTAGACCCCCATTTATTGAGGCACTGACAGCTTCTGAGAAAGCAATGCGGAGATAAAAATATCTAAACTATTATTTTTTATAATATAAGATACATAAATTTTAGCTCTGTTTGTGCCGGCATAGCTCAGTTGGTAGAGCAGCTGATTTGTAATCAGAAGGTCCCGAGTTCAATTCTTGGTGCCGGCACCATTAAATCAAAGAGTTATAGGTTTATGCTTGTAGCTCTTTTTTCATTTGGCATAATTGTGGCACGCTCAACTACAAAATACCTTTTAACTTCGACACAATGAAAAGGGCACTTGTCAATATTAAGCTCGTGTGCTGGTTAGCTAATACTTAACAAACTACTCTACTTCCTATCTAGACAAATATCATTACAGGTATATAGTTATGTAATGTTATTTAGGAAAGATCCAATGAAAAGACTATGCCTATTTTCAATACTCATCCTAGCTCTTGTTTCTTGTTCAAGTAAGCAACTAGAGTCGGTGACCAGTGGCGCATGCGTAATAGACTCTGGCTCTTTTCCTGTTGGTTTTAATGCATACGTTGTGCCTGAAGGAAATCACCCATCTTATCCACCTTTCTGTTCACCTGTACCAGCAGGTTTGTTAAATATAGTAATTGACCTATTCTCATTTGAGTTACGAGAACAGCCAATTGCAATTAAAGTAGTAAAAATAGAGCCAAATGAAGAGCAAGAAGCATTATCTATACCTTCTACTACATATAATAATGGCAGCATCCCTATTATGATCTCATTAGAACCACGCAGTAAATATAATATTTTATTATTAGAAGGTAATCCAGATAAAGATATTGGCACATCTCTTGTTACAATTCCGATAGAAACGCGCAGAAAAGGAGACTATGTCCATACTGGAAAAGCAGGCTCTGGTTCTAAATATGGATATCTATTTATAATATTTGGAATTGCAGGGGCAATAGTTTTAGCTTATAGGTATTTATTTAATGGTTCGTTTAGTAAATAACTTATTTGCCTCATATATGTGTATCTTGCCCAAAATGCATTACCTTTTTTCCTCGACCATTTATTTTTTTGAGTGAGACTATGAAAATGAAGAGGGTGATTATCTGAATTTTTGCTTTGTGCCATAAGTAGATGTTTGATCAAGGAAGTAAATCTATTCAAATTTGGCCCTCACGTAACCTCAAATAGATGGACAGAAATGAAAGTTAACAGAAACAGACTCAATCGTGCTATTGCGCTATTTGATGAGTTAAATAGCAAAGATCCTAATCGTGAAGTCATAAATGGAAAAGAGCAATCAAAAGAGTTACTTTACGCACATAGGGTAACAACAATGCTAAAAAGTTATGTATCAAACCCATCAGAAATATTGCAGCTAGCAGCAAGATGTCAGCATGTTCAGCGATGGAAGGTTGGCCGCAGAAGCTTCCCCATGACAAAAACTGGTTATTATCAGTGGCGTAAAAAGCTTAGAGACTTTCATGCTCATACTGCTGAAAAGATTCTTCGTGAGGTAGGGTATGAAGAAAGTGTGATTGACCAAGTTTGCTCATTGGTTAAAAAAGAAAAGCTAAAGACAGATATTGAATCGCAGACTTTAGAGGATGTTGTTGTACTAGTATTTATAGAAAATTATTTAGAAGATTTTATCAATAAGCATAGTAATTTTGATGAAAATAAGATAATGGATATAGTAGATAAATCATTGCGTAAGATGACAATTAAGGGGCGCCAGACAGCATTAGCTATGCTGGAATCTAAATCAGGAAGTACACTATCATGGTACACTTCTAGGTGTCAGTATCATAAGTAGAGAGTAATAAGGGCTATATTATTGAGTAAGTGACACTACTACCGAAAATTAATAATTATTGTGTATGTAATAGTTTTATTTATTGTTCTTTTTTTTGATCATAGAGCTTCTTCTTTTTTGATCAATTGGTTATGTGGATGATTCTATCTATCATAGAGAATAGATGTATAATTTAGTAAGATTTTTATATGCATATTAAGGGCAAGATTTATTACGCTGTCATAAAAAGAATCAATAGAATCAAATTAATAATCTAATCGTGAGTATTAATGTAAGAAATTATCAGGATTGAAATTATGATAGTTCTATTAAGATTTAGAAAATATCAAATATATTTTATGTGATTATATTTATAACGAAAAGGCTACTTAAAAGAGATAAAAGTTATTTTTCAAATGATAGGTGTTATAAAACTTATGAAATATATAAAAACAAAAAAAAATACATCTGGTTTAAGCCTTCTTATGACAATGATTGTTGTTGCAATTATTGGAATTGTAGTGGAGGTGGTACTTGTATCTTATGAGAGATCTGTTGCGCAGGAACAGGTTATTAAGAAATGAATTTATTCTCCATGGGGTTCTGCTTTATTGTATTTTCATGCCTTCTTAATGCCGCCATTTGTTGTATGGGAGGGCGTGATAATTAACCATATCGTGGATAGGTAAAATAAGCTGTATTTGAATACAGCTCCTATACAGAAAAAAGGTCTATATTTATGGCGCTATTAGTAAGATTTATTCATTTAGTATGTTTAGCCTGCCTAATTACTACCTTTGTCTGGTCCTATGCGCCTGCTCAGGAGATTTTGCCTGATAAATCAGAAATTGAAGCTCCTGAAATTTTAGAGCCTAGAGTACAAGCAATTCCATTGGAAGCAATATCAGACCGTGCGGCAAAGACTAGTGTAGAGTTACGTGCTCTTCTTCCAACAACAGAATCAATTCAGATACTTAAACGTATCGATTTAGAGCTTGATCTTGCTCTTCCAGAAGTAAATTCATTACTAGCAGAAATTCGGGAGGAGCTTGCAGGTAAGCCTAATATCCGTACTTTACGCGAGCTTGAAAATAGAAATAGTAGAATTCTTAAGCAACGTATACAGCCATGGATTAAGGAACTTGATGAAAAGCTTGTCGAAATTCAGAAATCCCTTCAGAAAACAGAAGAGATTGTAGCAATCTGGGCAGAAACTTCAGCTGAAGTAAGCTTGCAGGATAATGTAGCTGAGACTACTGTGAAGAGAATAGCTTTAGTACGTAGTGATATTGATAAAGCGCGCTCAAAGATTGTAGAGCATCGCAATCAAATATTGGCTGTACGTGATAAATTGATTATACCTAGTAGTTCTCTTGAAGCAGATTTTAAGCAGTTACAAAACTCTAATGGATCAATAATTAAAGGTATTTTCGGGGCTAATAGGCCACCATTATGGAGCCCTTTAATACGTGATTCTCTGCAAAAAGAGTGGGCTTCGCTGGAGTTGCAGAAATTATTTTATAGGATTAAGAAAGATACAAGTGATCAAGCGCCTTTATTAAATTTCCAATTGTTATTATTTATAGTTTTGGCTCTTATTTTGTATTGGCTTCGCTCCCGTGTCCGGACAACTAATTCTGATAAGGGCTATGATTTACAGAATGCTAGGGAAGTGTTTGAAGTGCCATTGGCAATGGCACTATTGATTACTGCAAGTTTTACTACTCCTTTGGATTGGTTAGGGACTAATAATGTAAGTTTTATTGTAGTTTCTCTTTGTGGTGTAGCTATTTTATCAATTATTAGACGCTTTCAGTTACCTATTGTTGCTCCATTAATATGGGGGCTTATGATTATAGCTATCTTTGATCGAGTGGCACTTGATCTTTTAAGTACTTCGCCTACACTTGAACATGTTGTATTCCTAATTGAGATGATCGTAGCACTTGGTTTTTTATTTTGGTTTCTGAGATCACAACACCAAACTAAATCTTCCCCATTAGCCCCATTTCTACCACTTTTAAATTATGCAATGAGATTAGCTGCTGTAGTTCTAGCAGTAGCAATATTTTCTGATCTAATTGGATGGGATGATTTGGCCAGAGTACTTCGTGCTGGAATTCTTGGGGGTGGTTATGCGAGCATTGGAGTTTATGTATTATTTTTGGTATTTCAAAGCTTAATAGCTTTTGTGCTTCTTTTCCGGCCACTTAGCCTACTTCGTATGGTTTCAAGAAATCGGCAGCTCATTCGGAAACGTATTGGAGGAGCGATGAAAATAATTGCTATTGGTCTATGGGGAGTACTTGTGTTACGACCGATAGGTTTGCTTGATCTTATATTAGATAATTTTACTAGAGTATTGAATGCAACCACTTCAATTGGTTCTATCTCTATCTCCTTGGGGGATATTATGGTATTCGTTCTAATTATTTGGTTCTCACGCTTGCTTGCACGTTTTGTAAATTTTGCTCTTCATGAAGATGTATTTTCAAGAGTTCGTACAGGTAGAGGTGTTCCTCAGGCTATTGCTGGTCTTGTACGATATTCACTAGTCATTATTGGTTTCTTTGTTGCTTTGGCTGCTGCTGGAATTGAACTTACAAAATTAAGTATCATAGCAGGTGGTCTTGGTGTAGGTATTGGATTTGGTCTTCAGAATGTAGTAAATAATTTTGTATCAGGCTTGATTCTGCTTTTTGAAAGACCAATTGGAGTAGGTGACATTATAGAGCTACCAGAAATATGGGGGGAAATGAAAAAAATTGGAATACGTGCAAGTGTAATCCGAAAATTCGACGGATCAGAAGTGATCGTTCCAAATAGTATGTTGGTATCTGATAAAGTTGTGAACTGGACCTTAACAGACAGGGTTCGTCGGCTTGAATTAGATATTGGTGTCGAGTATGGGACGCCAGCCCAACAGGTGATTGATATTCTTGTGAAGGCAGCCAAATCTAATAAGAGGGTTTTTTCTGATCCTGAGCCCCGCGCTTTCTTCGTTAATTTTGGTGACAGTGCCCTTGAATTTAAGCTTTGGACTTGGGTTGACGTTAACTATGGTTATTCAATTCATAGTGAACTAGCTATTGCAGTTCAGGAAGCACTAAAGCATGCATGCATCGGCGTTCCATTCCCACAACGTGATCTTCATATAGTGAGCGAGAATAAGGGCCAAATTCCAGATTCAGATACAGGAGTATCTATATCTTCAAATCTAGCACCTACTTCAGGTTCTGATAAATAGCCAGTATTTAATTTTTGGTGACATTATTAGGGTTTATGTTCGCTTATTTTTAATTAATCAATGATTTTAATCTACATAAAATAGATTTAAGTTAGCTTACCTCCTCCTTTTTAGTGATGTTAAAATTAGGATAGGCTGAAAATTATATAGTTTGTATTAGTATTTATGAAGGATATTAGATAATGAGTTCCCAGTCTTCAACGAAGAAAATTGATGATAAGGATTTGCCGTTACGTGAAGACATTCGTATGTTGGGACGTATTCTAGGCGATACTTTACGTGAGCAAGAAGGCGTAGCTATTTTTGATTTGATTGAGAATATACGACAAACTGCTGTTCGTATACATCGCGAGCAGAATCCAGAAGCGCGTCATGATCTAAATAAACTTCTTAATCAGTTATGTAATAGAGATACTGTAATGGTGGTCAGGGCATTTAGTTATTTGTCGCAGCTTTCTAACATTGCTGAAGATATACATCATAATCGCCGCCGCCGTGCACATCTTTGTGCGGGATCAGCGCATCAGGAAGGTAGTATTGCATTAGCTTTAGAAAGAGTAATAGAAGATGGGTCTTCTGCTAATATAGTAATTGATTTTTTTAAAGAAACCGCAATGTCTCCAGTATTAACTGCTCACCCCACAGAAGTGCAACGAAAAAGCATATTAGACTGTCATTCAACTATAGCAAGTTTGCTAAATGAAAGGGATCGGTTACAGCTTACCCCGGAAGAATTAAAGAGTAATGAAGAGGGTTTACGTCGTGCTATCTTGACACTTTGGCAGACTCGTATGTTGCGCTTTGATCGCTTAACAGTAGATGATGAAATAAAAAATGGCCTGTCTTATTATCAACAGACTTTTCTTACTGAAGTGCCACATGTCTATGCAGAAATCGAAGATATACTTGAAGGTAGTATGGGCAAAGATACCCCACACATTCCGCCTTTCTTGCGTATTGGTAGTTGGATAGGAGGGGACCGTGATGGAAATCCATTCGTAAGTGATCAGACAATGCTGAGCGCAATTGAGCGTCAATCAGCTTTAGCACTTGATTATTATATGAAACAAACGCATCAAATCGGTCGTGAGCTGAGTCTGACTAATATTTTGGTTGAAGTGAGTGATGAATTGGAAGGGTTGGCTGCCTCATCCCCTGATCGAGCAGTGAGTCGTAAAGATGAGCCCTATCGGCGTGCATTAATTGGGATCTATGCACGTCTTGTTGCTACCAGTAAAAAGCTTGGTCACACAGTTACACCTCTTCGATCAGTTGACTTTGCTAAGCCATATAAAGAATGTACAGAATTTATTCATGATTTAGATATTGTTATTAATTCACTCAAATGCCATAAATCGGAATATTTGGCTAATGGATCATTACGTCATTTACGGCGAGCAGCTGAAGTTTTTGGTTTTCATCTTGCCTCATTAGATATACGCCAGCATAGTCATATTCATGAACATGTGGTAGCAGAATTGTTACAGAATGCTACAGGAATTTCTTACTCAGAAATGAATGAAGCTGAACGTACCCAATGTTTACTTACTGAAATCAGTAATCCTCGTCCGCTATTTTCTCCTTATTTAAAGTACTCAAAAATCAGTCAGAGTGAGATTAGTATTTTAAAGATGATGGCGGAGATCCATAGTAGGTTTGGTCATGATTCTTTGCCAAATTATATTATTTCTAAGGCTAATAGCACCTCTGATATTTTAGAAATAGCATTGTTGCTGAAGGAAGTTGGATTATTAAAAACAGGAGAGGATCCTAATTTACATCTTAATATCATTCCTTTGTTTGAGACAATTGCTGATTTACGAAACTGTATTGATATTATGGATGAATTATTTTCACTACCATATTATCGAAAATTACTTAATTCACGTGGTGATGTGCAAGAAATAATGCTTGGGTATTCTGATAGTAATAAGGATGGTGGATTTTTAACCGCTAATTGGGAGCTTTATAAGGCCGAAACGGAATTAACAAATCTTTTTTCTAAGCATTCAATTAAATTGAGATTATTTCATGGGCGGGGAGGTACAGTAGGACGCGGCGGAGGTCCGAGCTATCAAGCAATATTAGCTCAGCCGCCAGGCTCGGTTAATGGTCAAATACGTGTTACAGAACAAGGAGAAGTTATAAGTAGTAAATATGCTAACCCTGAAATAGGAAAGCGTAATCTTGAAATATTAGTGGCGGCTACTGTTGAATCTTCATTATTAAATCGGGATGTATCAGATACACATACAGAGAAATATTTTCAGGCTCTTGAGTCATTGTCACAAAGTGCATTCTCTGCATATCGGAATCTAGTATACGAAACTCCTGGTTTTGAACGTTATTTCCAGGAATCCACACCAATTAGAGAGATAGCAGGGCTGTTTATAGGAAGTCGTCCATCATCACGTAAAAAATCTGAACTTATTGAGGATTTACGAGCAATCCCATGGGTATTTAGTTGGAGTGTGAATCGCTCTACAATACCTGGTTGGTATGGCTTTGGTTCTGCTGTAGAGGAATTTATATCGTGTAAGGGTCATGGTGAGGATGGACTCAAATTATTACAAGAGATGTATAAAATTTGGCCATTTATGCAAACGTTGTTATCTAATATGGATATGGTATTAGCGAAAACGGATATGAGTATTGCGTCAAGTTATGCTGAGTTAGTAACAGATAGTAAATTACGTAACAAAGTATTGACTGGTATTCAAGAAGAATATGAGCGTAGTAAAAAATGGCTATTTGCTATTACAAAGCATAGCGAGCTACTCGCAGATAATCCTACTCTTGCTCGTAGTATTCGTAACCGCACTCCATATATAGATCCATTAAATCACTTACAGATAGAATTGCTCCGTCGTTATCGTGCTGGCGATACTGATAATTCAATAAAGCTCGCAATTCATCTAGCTATTAATGGGGTTGCTGGTTGGCTAAGAAATAGTGGCTAGATAATATTCTTTTTATTTATTTGAATTTGAAGATCAATGCAGTAATCAAGAAAAATAGAATAGTAAAATGTCATTGATATTTAGGCTTAACTTTTTATATATTGGAGGAGAAATGGTTCGTCCATTGTTTATCTTTATATTTGTCATGGCTTTTTTTTCGTCTGTTGTAGTTGCAGAAGAGAAAAATAGTTCAAATTCTTTTATTTCAGAGTATCCCGCACATACTTGTACTCTTCCTCCTCCTAAGCCAGATGAATTGAGAGAATTTACTGGAAAAAGAGATGTAGAAAAGGAGGTAGAGAAATATAATACTTACGTAGCAGAATATAATGTTCAGGTAGATGACTATAATGCAAAAACAGAAATATATAGAAGCTGTATAAAAGAATATATAGATAGTGCAAAAAAAGATATGGAGAAAATTAATAAAAAAATAACTGATGCAATACAGGAGGCAAATTCACAGTAACTAAGATAGTGGAAAATTATTTGAGCTAAATGGCAGTAGTTTTACGGATTGCAATAAGGATGTTCTTGCCAGTTTAATATGCTTTCCACATACAGTAACGCATTCAAAAGTTAAGTGATCAGTGAGAAACTTGTTCCAAGAATTTTTTCGCTAAGAGAGGGGTTATGTGCCACAGAAAGTTTCATGAACAATTTGTTCTGGTCGTGGTGCTCGAGCATATTTTTCCAGCGCTGCTTGGTATTCAAAGGGTTGCTTTACAACATCTATAAGTTGATGAAAAAGATTAAAATCTTTATTCTCTACAGCTGCTTTGATAGCCTCTTCAATAAGATGGTTACGAGGGATAAAGGCGGGGTTCAGTGTATACATTTCAGTTTGTCTTTTTTTAGGGGACTGTGTGCTTTTTGCTAATCTTTTTTTCCAGATTTTTAGCCAATAATTGAATTTTTCAGAACAAATGATAAGAGTTCCTATATTTGTCTTAGTATCATTACCTGCTAGATCTGATAGATATCGAAAGGTTAAAGTATAATCCATTTTATCCTTAGCCATTATATCGAGTAAGTCTTTAGTGAGTTTTATATCGCCTCGCATATTATGACGTAAGCCAAGTTTCATCATCATGCCAGTTTGATATGATTCTGTTAATAAATTCATATATTTATCAAGAGCATCTTGTGCTAATTTTATGGCTCTTTCTCGATTATTATCCAAGAAAGGAATTAAAGTCTGAGCGAGTTGCATTAAATTCCAGCATCCGATGGCAGGTTGTTTGTTATAAGCATAACGACCATTGTGATCAATAGAACTAAATACAGCACCAGGATTAAATGTATCCATAAAAGCACATGGGCCATAATCAATTGTTTCTCCAGATAGCAGCATATTATCTGTATTCATAACTCCATGAATAAAACCTATCCTTTGCCAGGAAGAAATTAGGTGTGCCTGGCTTCTAATGACAGCATCGAGCATTGCAAGAACTGGATTTTCGTTGTTGGTAGCTTCGGGATAATGCCGTTTTATAACATGATTGATTAGAATTTTTAGGCTTTCTTGATCATCTCGAGAATAGAAGAATTCGAATGTACCGATACGGATATGACTTTTTGCAATACGGACAAGAATAGCACCGGGTAAAATATTTTGTCGATATACATGATCACCAGTTGCAGCAGCAGCTAATATCCGTGTTGTAGAAATATGCAAAGAAGCCATGGCCTCACTTACTATGTATTC
Source organism: Nitrosomonadaceae bacterium (assembly GCA_002721545.1). GTDB lineage: Bacteria > Pseudomonadota > Gammaproteobacteria > Burkholderiales > Nitrosomonadaceae > BJGV01. The sequence continues at coordinate 39,624 of PBKR01000030.1, forward strand.
ACGTAAAATAGGCCCTAATGGTGCACGACCATCGCCTCCTCGCGAATAAGGAGTAGGACCAGAGCCTTTTAATTGAAAATCATAGCGCTCTTTTTGGTTGTCTAAAATTTCACCTAGTAGAATTGCGCGACCATCACCTAATTGTGGACTCCACATACCAAATTGATGCCCAGCATAAACAGTAGCAATTGGATCCCCCCCATCTGGGACTATATTGCCTGCAATTGTTGATACTCCTTCATTGGATTCTAACCATGTTGAATCAATGTTCAGTTTCTGAGCTAACGTATGATTGATTTTGATAAGAGAAGGTGCAGAAACAGGGACTGGATTCTGGCGCGTATAAAATTGACTAGGCAGTCGAGCATAGCTGTTATCAAAATGGATAGGGGCTTTTGTTTTTAACAAAGTTTTTATTAATTTTGCTAATAGGAGGAATGATCAAAATTATGGGCAGTATTTTGACGGCTAGTTTCATTTATGTAGGATGTATATATATTAAAGATGTTAGTTCGATGGCTCATATGGAGCAGTATTTAGAAACTATTTTATTTAGTATATTTGTCAAATAAATGATAGAAATTATAGAAGAAACAGTACATTTTATACAAGTGATGTAAGAATTTTTGTATGAAAATGATCATATAGTTGTCTATTAGGGTTGCTATATTGCTCATAGATTTCATTTTTTGAGAGTAGTGACTAGCTATACTTCCATTGTTTTTTAACCTACCCCGATATATATTTTTATGATTTTGTTTCATTCTATTATTCGATAGGTAGTTTTAAAATAATAGAGTATTTAATCTTTTAATTCCGCATAATTATGCATATGCGCTTTTCTAATTATTTCCATTTCTTCATTAAATTTGTTTGCTACTTTTTTTCCTTGTAATTTTACAAATTCTAGGAATGCAAGTGTTACAGGAGACAATTTTTTATTCTTTGGGTGCACTAGATACCAGTATCGATGGATAGGAAGCCCTTGGACATCTAATATTGCAATTGGCCCCGATGTTCCTTCCAATGCTAGTGAATGCATAGATAATATTGATACACCTAGTTCTGCTACAACTGCCTGCTTAAGCGCCTCATTACTGGCAAGTTCCATATGACCGTCTGGTGTTTTCAGTCCTTTGCTTGCAAATAGACGGTTGATGGCATCACGCGTACCTGAGCCTGGTTCACGAAGAATAAATGGTTCTTCAAGAAAGCGTTCGAGTGGAATATTCGGTACGCCTGCTAATGGATGATTACAGCTTGCCATTGCGACTAATGGATTTGGTATGAACGGGTAAGATATAACATCAAGTTCCGGTGGTGGCTCGCCTAGAATGCATAGATCATCTTCATATCCAGTAAGGCGTTCTAGAATGTGTTCTCGATTTTCAATACTCAAGGAGAAATCAACATCCGGATGCAATCGGCCAAATTGACCAAGTAGATCTGGTACAAGGTATTGAGAAGAAGTAATGATAGCTAGACGTAAGTGCCCACATTTGACCCCTTTAATATCCGATATTTTTGCTTCAAGGTTAGTAATATTATCAAATATTTCCTGGCATATTGTATATACTTCGTTACCTGCTTCAGTTAGGTGAATTCGTATTCCTCTCTGCTCAAATAGCGGTAAACCAACGGTGTCAGCAAGTTTCTTGAGCTGCATTGATACAGTGGGCTGAGCTAAAAATAGCTCTTCTGATGCGCGTGTAAAGCTATTGTTGCGTGCCACAGACTCAAAGACTTGAAGTTGCCGTAAAGTTATGTGTCGCGCAAGGTTGCTTACTAAATTTGTAGACTTCAAACGTCTAATCCCCCATTTTTAATAAGATAAAAATTGATAAATAAGTATCGATTGCAGAAAAACCAGAATAAGAAGTTTCAACTATTGCTAATGTATAGAGTATATATTCTGGATAGAATCAAAATGAAAATTGTAACCAAATCATATCTTGAGCTGTTCTCAAAATATTACAGCGCAAGAGATAAATACATAACATAACATACCTATAGACTAATATCTATAGATCATATCGAAAATATATATTTTCTATTGTAGTTTTTTTCTTTTATATTCCATATTAGAGTAATTCTAAGTTTTTAAAATTTTGATCACTATTATATTAATTATAGAAAATATGATCAGAAACTTGACTGGTGATAATTAAATACGAAGCACAAGATAAGCGAATTATTTGGATTAAAGTAACTATATTTTACGGTTTTAGTTATTTACTAAGGTAAATATTAATTGTAGGAGAGGATCATATGGCAGGAAAAACATACAAAGCTGGCGTCAAGGATTATCGTGATAGTTACTGGACACCAAACTATATCCCCCTCGATACAGACTTGCTAGCTTGCTTTAAAATTGTAGCACAGGAGGGAGTTCCACATGAAGAGGCTGCTGCTGCAGTTGCTGCGGAATCTTCTACAGGCACATGGACAACTGTGTGGACTGATTTGCTAACTGACATGGAATATTATAAGGGTCGTGCTTACCGGATTGAGCAGGTTCCAGGTGATGATTCTGCATTCTATGCATTTGTTGCTTATCCTATTGATTTATTTGAAGAAGGTTCAGTTGTTAATGTGTTGACCTCATTGGTTGGTAATGTATTTGGTTTTAAAGCTATACGTAGTTTGCGACTAGAAGATGTACGCTTTCCGATCGCCTTTGTTAAGACCTGTGGTGGCCCACCAAATGGTATACAGGTGGAGCGTGATCGCATGAATAAATATGGCCGTGCTTTGCTAGGTTGTACTATCAAGCCAAAGCTTGGCTTGTCTGCAAAGAACTATGGTATGGCTGTATATGAGTGCCTACGTGGTGGTCTTGATTTTACTAAGGATGATGAGAATGTTAATAGTCAGCCATTTATGCGTTGGCGCCATCGTTTTGAATTTGTGATGGAAGCAGTTTTAAAGTCTCAAGCTGAAACTGGAGAACGTAAAGGTCACTATCTGAATGTAACTGCAGCAACGCCAGAAGAGATGTATAAAAGAGCTGAATTTGCAAAAGAGTTGGGTGCTCCAATTATAATGCATGATTATTTAACTGGTGGGCTCTGTGCTAATACTGGCTTAGCAAACTGGTGTCGTGATAATGGAATATTATTGCATATTCACCGTGCCATGCATGCTGTATTAGATCGTAATCCCTATCATGGGATCCATTTCCGAGTATTAACTAAGGTTTTAAGGTTGTCAGGTGGTGATCATTTACACTCTGGTACTGTAGTTGGTAAGTTAGAAGGGGATAGAAATGCAACCCTAGGCTGGATTGATTTGATGCGTGAATCATTTGTTCCAGAGAATAGAGAACGTGGTGTTTTCTTTGATCAAGATTGGGGTTCTATGCCTGGTGTGATACCAGTTGCTTCAGGCGGCATTCATGTTTGGCATATGCCTGCTCTCGTTAATATATTTGGTGATGATTCCTGTTTACAATTTGGAGGGGGAACACTTGGCCATCCATGGGGTAATGCTGCAGGTGCCACTGCAAACCGAGTAGCCCTAGAAGCTTGTACTGATGCACGAAATCAGGGGCGTCCTGTAGAGCGTGAAGGGAAAGAAGTGTTAACCGAAGCTGCACAGCATTCACCTGAACTAAAAATTGCCATGGAGACATGGAAAGAAATTAAATTTGAATTCGATACTGTAGACAAGATTGATACATAAATATTATTACGTCAATTAAAATTGAAATTATGAGGTATAGCTATGGATGAAGTCAGACCGTATAAAGCAACTGAACGTAGAGGAGAGACATTCTCATATCTGCCGCCATTCACACCTGAGAAGATTCGTAAGCATATTGCTTATATGATTTCTCAAGGCTGGAATCCGGCTATTGAACATACTGAACCAGAAAAATTATTTTCTAATTTTTGGTATCTATGGAAGCTACCATTCTTTGGTGAGAAATCAGTTGAAAAAGTAATGGCAGAAATAGATGCATGTCATCGTGCAAATTCAGGACATCTTGTACGTTTAACCGGATTTGATAATTACACACAATGCCGTGGCACAGCTTTTATTGTTCATCGTGGTGGACGTTAAATATTAATAATATTATGTGTTTATAAAATAATTTTTGATTTTTTTAGTAAAAATATTAGATAAAACTGAGATTAAATTTAACTATAAATGAGTAAAAATATATCAAAATCTGACACCTTATTTGACGTCCAAACTGGACGTGATGCATCTCGTATGAGGCGTGCACAACTAGTAGCTGGAAAAGTAGGCTTGCCACCTATTAAAGAACGTGTGCGTACAAATGAGCATAATGCTAAAAATAAAGAAGTGATTATTGAGCCTACAGATATATTGCCATCAGCTGTTATTGAAACTAAAAGCACTGATAAGACGTCATTAGTAGGCCGTGATGCATCCCGTGCTCGACGTGCAACATTAATCCAAGGTAAAAATGGAATATTGCAGTCTGCTGCAATTGAAACGAACTCAGGTTCTGTTTTGGATGAGGCTGATGAATGTACTGGTCAAGATGATTGCTCTTGTAGTGAGGAAAAAGAAGACCGATTATTTGCAAAGCCTATTCGTAGTGGAAGCAAAAATAAAGGGAACAGAAACAAAGGAAACCAAGCAAGAGTCAGGGATATTACGACGCGGCCAAGTGGTCGTTTGCGTCAAGCTAATCCGGTTAAGTATCCACCTAAAGTGGCTGAAAGTGAAAGCTATGCAGGTCACAAAGTGACTGGAGTTCGTATTGGTCGGGGAGAGAATGTTACAGGAGATGAGCGCGGATCTTCCGTTCAAGTAACTGGTAATCAGTATATTGGAAAAGAGACTGGTTACAATCCTCGAGAAGGTGGTATTAAAGTTGGGGCTAGTAAAACATCTGGTGGACAAACTGTAACTGGGTCACAGGTACGTAGTAAGATAAGTATTACAGGAGATGAGTCTAATCCTGAATTAAATATTACTGGAGCGGCTGATCAGGAGCTGAATGATGATCTGTTGCAACATCGGGAGCAGGGGAGCGATGCTGCACAGACTCAGTTTCAACGGCAAAATGATCCGCATGGTCATACTGTATTTGGCGCCAATCTTGGGCGCTCTGTCAAAACAATTGGTTCTCGCAATCGCAACATTGAATATAGTAAAGAAGAATCTATGGGAGGACGTCCAATTACGGGTACTGCAGTTGGTCGAAGTGAACTAACAACCGGTGATGAAAGTGGATCTTGTCATGATATTACAGGTAGCCAGTATTTAATGCCGGCAGTAAAGCAGCCATTATGTGAAACTAATGGGCGCGAAGTACCAAAGAAAGTTGGTATTAGCCATACGTTGTACGGTACACGTACAACTGGAACCCAAGTTGGCCAGCGTATACACCAATCTGGAAATATTACTGGTACAGCAGAAGAGGGTACTTGCCAAGATATTTCTGGTACTGAATATTCCAGTGCTGAAGAGTATAAAAGCCACTGTGGAATAACACCTACTCGAGCTGGTAATGAAAATGGGGCTAATGCTTCAACATGGGGCGGGCAATATGTGACAGGTGTAGATATAGAGCATAATGAACGCGTAACAGGAGATGAACCTGGCGCATGTAATGCGATTACTGGCACACCTTATGCGGGACCAAATCAGTATCAGACTTTTTGTTCTGTTGAGAGCGAGAATAAAGCTGAGCAGTTGGTTTCACCAGAAATGGCATCAGGTAATCATGTTAGCGGTGATATTACGATCAACGTTGATAAGGTTTCAGGTACACAACGAGGCAGTGAGAAAGATATTACGGGCACATCGTATTATTGTGCTAATCCCGATAAAGATATTAGTACAGATGTAATGAAGAATCTTCAAAAAATAAACAACAGCTTTAGTGTAAAGACTCCACAACGAGAATATCAGGAACTAGCTGGTTTTGATGCTATCAATGCTCCAACTGCAGAAAGTCGTATTACTGGTGCGTTTTCGGTTGGTGAAGGAAAGGTTACTGGTAATAACGAATTTCGTTTTCACCCTAGATCAACGGCTGAGGCTAATGCACGTGTAACGGGAGAAGGACGCGTGGAGGGTAGGACTATAACTGGTAGCGCGTGGACATCAAAAGATAATGTAACTGGAACCGAAGGTCATATTGCTGCTGAGCGTAATCCAAGTGAGCGGCAAGGTAGCTCACATGCTTTTGCCAACTCAAAACTATTTAAGGATAAGGGTAGCAAACCTGAGCCTACGCATCATGTTACAGGGATGGTAGGTTGGTCACCTAAAACCTCTGCTCGTATTACATACTCAGGCGGAGCACATGGTTAATGTTATTAAGGTTATTAATGGTTAAATCAGAGCAGACAAAAGAACAAGATATGAGTAAGAACGTGTATGGACGCTCACAGTTTTGTGTTTCTCTGCAAGGAAGTAATCATACGGAATCAATACAATGAAAATTTGCCAAGTAGAAGAGACATTAGTAGCGACAGCACGTATTGGACAGCTTGGTACCCGCCGCTTGTTGGTGGTTAGGGAAAGAGATAGCGCTAGTAGGCAGGTAGCAGTTGATCCAGTTGGTTGTAAGGAAGGTGACTGGGTAATAGTTGCTGGTAGTTCAGCTGCCCGAGCTGCTGCAGGTAGTAATGATTATCCAAGTGATTTCACTATTGTTGGGATTATCGATTATTGGGAAGAAGAATTAAATAGTGGAAAAAAGAAGTAGGTTAAATGGATATACAACGTGTTGTGCGAGATTTGGTTACGACAAAGCGTAATTCTTGGTTAGCTTCCAAATCATTACGTGTCGTTGAAGATGCTTCGGGTACTTTGAGTGTTGCGTTGGATCCTGTTGGCTGTAAGCCGGGCGATTTTGTCATTACTATGGGGGGAACAGCTGCAAGATTAGCTACTGATAATCCAAAAATTACTACCGATCTAACTATCGGCGGGATTATTGATCATTGGAGCGAAGATGATTGGTAAATTAAAGATGGGGAATTCTTCGGCAATTATGTCGCAACTTTTATAAGTAGTATTTGATTTGGCAATTTTAACTTTAACGGTAGGAGAATAGAAATGGCAAATGAAAAAATGGGTATAGCGTTAGGGATGATTGAAACGCGTGGCTTAGTTCCGGCAATTGAGGCAGCTGATGCCATGACTAAAGCATCTGAAGTTCGTCTTATTGGGCGGCAATTTGTTGGTGGTGGTTATGTCACCATATTGGTTCGTGGTGAAACTGGTGCTGTGAATGCTGCAGTTCGTGCTGGTGCTGATGCTTGTGAACGTGTTGGTGATGGTTTAGCAGCTGCACATATAATTGCTCGTCCACATACAGAAGTAGAACAGATTTTATAAGGCCAAAGGAGTTAAATTATGGCAAACGAAAAATTGGGTATAGCATTAGGGATGATCGAAACTCGTGGTTTGGTTCCAGCAGTAGAAGCAGCTGATGCTATGACTAAAGCATCAGAGGTTCGTCTTATTGGGCGGCAATTTGTTGGTGGTGGTTATGTCACCATATTGGTTCGTGGTGAAACTGGTGCTGTGAACGCAGCAGTTCGTGCTGGTGCCGACGCTTGTGAACGCGTTGGTGATGGTTTGGCTGCAGCACATATTATTGCGCGCCCTGATAGTGAAATAGAACCGATTCTTACGGTTAAAGCTACTGCTCAAGGTGGTCGTGATAGTGAAGTTACTGGTAAATAGAGCTGATACAGTTTAGTTTTTTATAATAGTATAAAATATTTTAATAATATAGTTATACCAAGTAAATTATGTTTATGTAGTAGTTGTTGAATTACAATTCTAGCAACTACTATATTATTCAGTACAGTTTATTTAAGACAGTAATTAATATATAAAAAATTTGTTACTAGGATTTAGTTGTATTAGAAAATATCTATTTGGTACAGCATAAATATCAAATAGGAGGAGTTTCGATATGAGTGGGAGTCTTATAAAATATTCAAGGAATACTGAGAATGCACCAAAAAGTTCCGTTTCTACACAAACTGTAGCTTTCTCTCATTATAATAATGTTTCAGCTCAGTTACCTGTAGATCCTAAAACTGGAGAAATTGTACCTGGTGATGTACAGGCACAGGCAAGGCAATGCTTAATAAATATTAAAGCAATTGTAGAAAGCATCGGTCATGTTATGGACGATGTTGTTAAAATTAATATATTTCTTAAGAATATTTCAGATATCTACGCTGTAGATGCAGTATACACACCATTTTTTCAAAGCTATTTTCCTACTCGTACAGCAGTTGGGGTTGTTGATTTACCTATGAGTAATGCTTTAGTACAAATTGATGCAGTGATTTCAAATGGTGAAGGTACGCCTTCGACTTCATTTTCACCCTCAGAAGAACCTTGTGATCTTATTCCACCATTTGGTTTGCATAATAATCAGGCACAGAATTTTATGCATAATCAAATGAGAGTTAGGGTTGAGCGTAATCCTGTGATCAATGTTCCAATAAGCCAGCAACCAGGAAAATTGGTAAGAAATACAGAGAATGCACCAAAAAATCCTATATCGTCTCAAAATGTAGCTTTTTCTCATTACAGTAATATTTCAGCTCAATTACCAATTGACCCAAAATCAGGCCAATTGGTAGCTGGTGGTATAAAAGAACAGACAGGGCAATGTCTAAAAAATATTAAGTCAATTTTAGAAAGTATTGATGTACCTTTTGATGATATTGTGAAGGTAACTATTTTTCTTAGGAATCTTTCAGATATTCAGGCTGTGAATGAAGTTTACACAACATTTTTTCCAGATTCTGGTATTGCTAGAGCTGTAGCTTATACTCCTGCACGGACAATATTTGTTGTCTCAGGTTTGCCAATGGATTCTTTAGTACAAGTTGATGTAGTTATCTCACATGGAGATGGTACTCCTCCTCAAGCTGTTGAAGATAGGCATGGACTTATAATCAGAGCAAGTAATACGGAGGGTGCCCCAAGAAATTCTATACACACACAAACGGTAGCCTTTTCTCATTATAATCATATTGCAGCTCAATTACCTATTGACCCTAAATCAGATCAGATAATAGCAGGCGGTGTAAAAGAGCAAGCTGAGCAGTGCTTAAGAAATATCAAAGCAATTGTGGAAAGTGTTGACCATGTTATGGATGATATAGTTAAAATAAATATTCAACTTAAGAATATTGCAGATATTGGTATTGTAAATACAATTTATACTACCTTTTTCAAAGGCGACCTTCCTGCAAGAACAGTAGTTGGCGTTTCTGCTATCTCTATGGGTGCTTTGGTACAAATTGATGCAGTTGTATCTAATGGTGAGGGAACTCCGCCAAATTTTGCAAAATAGTAGTACAGGCTAACAATACTTTATTGAGCTAGGACCTCAATAACCATCAGAAGAATTAAGTTATATTAGTTTAGTGCTATAGCATTATTGAAGTTTCTGGCATCATTTAATATTTTTAATACGGTTAATGTATTATTAATATACTCTAGGGACAGTAATGGATAAAGAAAATGTTGAGTACTGGACTACCAAGGGTAATCCACCTGGTCTGTTTAGACGATTCGAATTCGAAAACTATAATAAACTTCGAATTTTCTTGGATCGTCTTGCCGATTTATCTAAGGAGAAAGAATATTATCCGGATATCAGTTTTGGAGTAACTTATGCCAATATTACTATATATGCTAGTGATGCAAAAGAATTAAGTGTTGAGGATAAAGCGTTTGCACATAGTGTAGATAAGTTAATTTAGTACCACTTATATCATATGGATACTGGAGTAATAGCAGTTGCAAATCAGAAGGGAGGAGTCGGTAAGACGACTATAGCCATGAATATGGCTGCTGGTTTAATTCGCCGCGGGAGTTGTATTGTAATTGATTCAGATCCTCAAGGCTCTGCTACATTGTGGACAGAGTTATCAGGAGATCCGAGTAGATTTCCAGTAGACGTAGTTTTAGCAGAGAATAAATTAGATAAACAGGTAGCGCAGTTGCAAAGAAAATTTGATTACATAATTATTGATAGTCCACCAGAGATTAAATCCGGTTCTATAATGAGTGTAATGTCAATTGCTCAAATTTTACTTGTACCTTTATTGCCATCACCTATGGACTTATGGTCGAGCACTCGTATAGAGGAATTAATTAAACGTGCGAAGAAAAAAAATCCAAAGATATTAGCATTTATTTTGCTTAATCAAATTGAGCCTAGAAGTGCAATGTCTCGCGGGATGGATGAGGCATTACAGGAAATTGATATTCCTGTATTACGTAATCGTTTAGGTCGTCGTGCAAGCTACCGGACATCAGCTCTAGAAGGGTGTAGTGTTTATGATCTTGGCTATCGTGGGCGAGTCGCATCTGAAGAAATTGATGGTATTATTGATGAGGTGTTAGGACTATGAGTAAAGGGATTTTTTCTAAGAAATTGGCTGCTAGTACACGTAAGGCTAAAAAAATTATTCCAGAAGTGAAACCAAGATCTGCATCAACATTAGTTACTAACCAAAAGAAAGCTAAGAAAATTATTCCAGAAGTGAAACTAAAATCTGCATCATCATTAGTTGTTAATCGAAAAAGAGCTAAAAAAATTATTTCAGATGTGAATCTAAAAGCTGTATTATTACGGGAATTAACATCTCCAAGTGATATTTTAAATCCTACTGATTCAAAGCTTCTTTTAAATCAGCAATATGAGGAACGAATCTGGCCTGATTGAATTTATTGGCCGTGCTAGAACTGGTTACAGCTTTTAAGTCTCCAAATTCTAAATTAAGTCTCAGTACCTCAGTCCTTATTGCTAACCTCAACGTGTTGGATTTTTCCATTGTAGACTATTACATATTCTTTGCCAGATCGTTGTACCACTTCTCCATCAAGGGTTATGCCAGTGAAGGTGAAATCAAAAAGAACTATTCCCGGCTTAACCTCTTTGATGTTATGCACATTCCATCCTAAAGTGTCGAAACCGGAGAAAAACTTTGTTTGCATATCCATAATTTGATCAGAGCCAAGGAAAATATCTTTATTCGCTGAGCTATAGGTGCTTGAAGATGTGAATAGTTTCTTAATTTCTGTTAGCTTTCCTTTATTAGAAAGTTCAAAGTATTTTTTTGCTAGCTGAACAGTATCAGTCATTATTTTATTTACTCTTCATTCTCGTGATATTAAATCTTTTTATCTTCATAGTTTCACTCAAACAAGGAGTAGCGATAATAGATAGGAGAAGTAGTGGAAGTAGGAATAATTTTTTCATTTGATCTTTCTTAGTTAACATTACATAACTATATACTTGTAGTGAAATTTGTCTAGAGAGGACATACAGTGTTTTGTTGTATCTGAGTGTGACAAATTTGTAACAAATGAAAAAAAGAGCTACAAGATATATCCTGTAACTCTTTGTTTTTTCTGGTGGGTCGTGGGAGGATCGAACTCCCGACCTTCGGATTAAGAGTCCGTTGCTCTACCAGCTGAGCTAACGACCCAGAATAATAATGGTATTTATAAATTAAGGTTAGTGCATATTAAAATAAAATCACTGTAGTTTTGCAGTGCATGTAGATTATTTTAGATAGAACGAATCTTGGTCAAATTTATTTAATTTTTTCTACTTAGTAGTAATGATATTATTTGAATAAGCAGTATTTCTATTTTCTTGTTAAGTATAAGAATAAGAATTAGAGCATGTAAGGCTCATTAAAGCAATCAGGAAATTATGATGGCAATAAAGTCAATAGAATTAAAAGATTTACCTCTACGTCGACGTGTACTATCATGCCAGTATAATGATATTTTTATCGATTTATCTTGTATGGTTATTAGTAATAGATATAAGAATAAATAAAAGTATTGTTGGTATCGGTTTTCTATTTTTAGAGCAAGCAGCATTTAATAAGAACTTATTAGGAAACTTGGGATTTAAGGAATTAGATATAAAAAGCCATTCATTTTAACTATATTTGTAATTAAGTTTCTCCTGAATGATGAGGAATCAAATGCCGAAATTAGCAATTACATCAGAATCTTTTAGGCAAGATGGAGTGATTCCAGTTCGTCATACTTGCGATGGTCAGGATATTTCACCCGCTCTATCCTGGCATGGAATACCTATTGGCACCAAGAGTTTAGTTCTGATAGTTGACGATCCAGATGCACCTGATCCTGCTAATCCTAAAATGACATGGGTACATTGGGTTTTATATAATATTTCACCTGATGTAGATGGATTATCTGAGAATGCTGCTATAACAGGTGTGCCCTTTGGTATATTGGAGGGTATTAATGATTGGCAGCGCACAGGATACGGAGGTCCATGCCCTCCAATTGGTACCCATCGTTATTTTCATAAACTCTATGCTATTGATATAGTGTTACCTGATTTAAAAAAGCCAACTAAGGCAATATTAGAAGAGAAAATACAAGGCCATATAATTGAATACTCTGAATTAATTGGCCGTTATCACCGTAGCTAGTGAGTATTAATTTGAAATTATTAGCTCATGGACGTGTATTTGATTGTTTTTCAAATTCTTCTAAGTGAACAATAGGTTTTTGTTTCCATTTAGCTTTACGATGCTCTACTAAAATATTTGTGAATATACCGCCGCGTACATAGAATTTGGCGATAAGCCGCATATATTTTGGTCTGATTGCAGTAACAAGATCATTAAGAATATGGTTAGTAACTGCTTCATGAAAGGCATTTTTGTCTCTGTAAGACCAAATATAGAGTTTAAGGCTCTTAAGCTCAATACATTTTTTGTCAGGGATATAGTCGAGTATTAGGGTTGCAAAATCTGGCTGCCCAGTTTTTGGGCACAGGCAAGTAAATTCAGGGATTTCCATGTGAATATGATAATCCCTTTTGGAAGAAGGGTTAGGAAAGGTTTCTAATTTATGTATAGATTTTTTTGGCATTCTCTTATCTGAAGCAAATCAGTTAAAATATAAAATATAAATGTATATATTTTAGAAAAACTTTATAAGAATTTTATTTCATTACTTTGATCTTACCAATTATAACTGGTTACGGGCAATAAATTGCGTCTTTCACATATCAAACTTGCTGGCTTTAAAACCTTTGTTGATCCAACTGTTATTCCTGTACCTAGTGCTTTAGTGGGAGTTGTTGGTCCTAATGGGTGTGGGAAATCTAATGTGATCGATGCGGTTAGATGGGTACTAGGTGAATCAAAAGCATCTGCTTTACGTGGGGAGTCTATGCAGGATGTCATCTTTAATGGGTCTTCTAATCGCAAATCTGTAGGACGTGCAAGTGTGGAGTTAGTTTTTGATAATAGCCTTGGCAAGGCTGGGGGGAAGTGGTCGGAATATGCAGAAATCTCTATTAAACGGGTTCTATTGAGGGATGGTGATTCTGCTTATTATATGAATAATATCCATGTCCGGCGACGTGATATAGCTGATGTTTTTCTTGGAACAGGTATTGGTGGTCATGGTTATGCAATCATTGAACAGGGTATGATTTCAAGAATAATAGAGGCAAAACCTGAAGAATTACGTGCATTTCTGGAAGAAGCTGCTGGAGTTTCTAAATATCGTGCACGTCGTCGGGAAACTGAGTTACGGTTGCGTGATACTAGAGGAAATTTATCACGGATAGGGGACATTTGTCAGGAATTGGAAAAACAATTACAACATCTAGAGGAACAAGCAGAAGTTGCAGGTAAATTTAAAGGCATGCAGGAAAAGCTGGGAGTTGCATATAATTTACTATGGCTAGCACGTAAGCAGGAGGCTGGAGCGCAGCGTATTCGTAGAGGAAAAGAGATTCAGCGATTGGAGTTGGAGCTGGAGGCAGAAAATTCAACTTTTCGTAGTATAGAAACCCGCTTAGAAGAGGGTCGTACAAAGCATTATGCTGCTAGTGACAGCTTGCATGAAGGTCAGGGGGAATTATATGAAGCTAATGCTAAGGTAGCTAAAATTGAACAACAAATACAACATTTACGTGATAATAAAAATCGTATTGAGCAGCAAATTACTGTAACCAAAAATCAGGTCAATAATTATGATGAGCAATTAGAGGTTTTTACAGAGAGTTTAGAAAAATGGCGCAAGGAATTTGAGCAAGCAAGCTTAAAATTTGAAAGTAATCAAGAGGAGGCTTCTATAGAAAATGAGAAGCTACCGCAAACGAAAGCAGCGTTTCATTTACAGCAGGAAAAATCTAGAGAAATTCAGAGTAAATTACTACTTACTGAGCAAGCTAGGCAGTTAGAAGATAGTAATCGTACACATGCCACAAAATCTTTGCAGCAACTTGAATTGCGTAGAGAAAAGCTTTTGGAGGAGCAGAATGCACTTCTACATCCTGATAGTTTTGAATTATCACGATTAGAAGGAGAAATAGAAAATATTGCCTCTGAACTTGAACAAAAACAGAATTATTTTATACAAACTGAGAAAAAACTTCTTAAAGCGGAAGAGGTTAAGCGTAAAATTATACAGAAGAAGCAATTGTTAGAGCAGGAGAGTACACAAATGGAAGCCCGTTCCTTAGCTTTGGAGCGTCTTCAACATCGACTTGAGGATAATGACGGACTAAGTAAGTGGCTTACAAAATATAATCTAGATGTTTTACCGCGTTTATGGCAAAACATTCAAATAGAGAAGGGGTGGGAAGACGCATTAGAGTCAGTTTTACGTGAACGACTTAATAGTTCTTCTCTTGAAAGCTTAGAAATTGCACAGGATTGGTTAGAGGACTCTCCTCCTGGAAAATGGACATTATTTGAGACTTCATCTTCAGTAGAACAGAAGGTGGGAGAAGAAGTATTACATAATAAGAAAGACTGGAAGTTACTAGAGTGCTATTTGGCTTGTGAAGATACTGGGATTAAATCCGTATTAAAGGAATGGCTTAGAGGAATTTTTGTAGTTGAGAGTATACAAGACGGTCTCCTACAACGTATAAAGCTTTCTCCAGGAGAAATGTTAGTAACACGTGAAGGACATTTTTTCACTAGGCATAGCCTTACATATTATGCTCCTGATACCCAATTACATGGGGTCCTAGCGCGTCAGAGAGAAATAACTAACATCAAGAATGATTTAAAAAAGATAGAGTCTAATCTTATTACGCAGAAATCTAAATTAGTCGCCATTGAGAAAGACTGTTCTAAATTAGAGGCGCTGATTTCGCAACTACGCCTGAATAGCGAAAAGCTTCAGAAAAATTATCATAATTTGCAGATACAGACGTTAAAATTAACACAATTGGCACAGCAATCTGATCAACGTGGGAATCAAATTTTAATTGAATTAGCAGGAATTAAAAAACAAATAGATATTGAGAATTCTCAAAAACAAGATTCAGAAGAAAAATTAATTAAACATCAAGAACAAGTTCTGATTTTACAAGAGAAAATGAGGAAAAAGGAGGAGGAGGAAGAGGCTGCTGAAGAAGTTTTTAATAATCAGCAAAACTATGTAAGGAGTATAGAGAAGAAAATGCAGGAAACTGAGTTCTATAAAAAGACTTGTCAGAATAAAATTTCTGACACAGAAAATGCTATCCTTGGTATTGAAGAAAATTTAGTTGGGCTTAGAGCTAGCTTGAATAAATTAGAGTCAGAGCAAGATAATTTTGATAGTTCTATATTAAATAATCAGATGCAAGAATGTTTAGTATTAAGTAAAGAGAAAGAGGAATTTTTAAGAACTGCACGTAGTATCTTAGAAGATGCTGCTAAGGATTTGCAAGAAATGGAGAAAGAACGTATAGCCTCTGAACAGAAGATGGGCCCTTTACGTGAATTAATAAATCAAATGCGCTTGAAGGAGCAGGAGGCTCGGATTGTAGAGAATCAATTTCATGAGAAATTAGAAGAATCGGATGCAAAAGAAGAAGAGCTGACACAGATATTAGGTAAAACTAAGCCCTCTAGAATACAGGCTAATATTAATCAGCTTGATTCTGAAATTGAGAATTTAGGTGCAGTTAACCTTGCTGCTTTGGAGGAATTGTCTGCATCAAAAGAACGTAAAATTTATCTTGATTCTCAGTTTAGTGACTTGCAGGAGGCAGTCAAGACTCTAGAAAATGTAATTAAACGTATAGATAGAGAAACTCGAGAGCGCTTGCTGGAAACTTTTGAGGAAGTAAATACTCATTTAGATGAAATGTTTCCTGCTATATTTGGTGGTGGAAAAGCTAAATTGATATTAAGTGGTGAAGAAATTCTAGATTCTGGTGTTGAAATTAATGCACAGCCACCAGGAAAGAAGAATAGCTCTATTAAGCTGTTATCGGGTGGAGAAAAGGCTTTAACAGCATTGGCGTTGGTATTCTCGCTATTTAAGCTGAACCCTGCTCCATTTTGTTTGCTAGATGAGGTAGATGCACCATTAGATGATAGTAATACTGAACGTTTTTGTGATTTATTAAAGAAAATGTCAGAACAGACGCAATGTTTATTTATTAGCCATAATAAAATTACTATAGAACTAGCGCAGCAATTAATTGGCGTCACAATGCAGGAGCAAGGTGTTTCACGAGTTGTTGCTGTTGATATTGAGGAGGCTGTAAAATTTACTAAAGTGGCAGAGGCTGGATAATAAAGCATGGGCCAAATTAATATGAGTGATTTACAAATCAATTTGATTGTTGCTGGAATTGTAATAATTTTGGCTGTGATTTTCTATAATTGGTTACAACAGCGTAGGAATCAACGTAATACAAAGGAAGCATTCGAGAATAAATATGAAGATGTCTTATTAGAAGCAGAAAAAGAAAGAATAGAACCGAAAATAAAAAAAGAATTGAAAATAGACTCTAGGGTAGAGCCAAGTATAAAAGATTGGGAAGTGGAAGATCCTGATAATCAATTAGGGCAGGATTATTTAGATTTAGCTAATAAAGAGATAGAAATAATTGAAACCGATAGTCAGCTAGAACAGCATAGTTTGCATGAAATTAATAAAGATATTGGGATAGCTGAGGATGATAGCCAGTTGCAGCAATATGTAGATGCAGTTAATGAGCGTGTTAAACAGGGAGAGAGTGTTAATAATAATGCTTTTGACTATGTAGTGAACATTCAATTTAAAACAAACATTACTGTATTATATCTCGTAGAGATACTGCAAAGGAAGGTAGATTTTGGAAAGCCGGTACGTTGGTATGGACAAAAATTTATAGGTGGGTCCTGGGAAGAAATTACAATAGAATCAGGCAGAAATATAGAGTACAAATGTCTAAGAGCTTGCTTACAACTTGTTGATCGGTCTGGCCCTGTAAGTGAAGTTAGTTTGTCTGAATTTCGTGACATGGTGCAGGAATTTGCAGAATTAAATAATGCGGTTACTGACAATCTAGATATTGGGGAGGCATATTCTCAGGCAGTACTACTTGATCAGTTTTGCGCTGAAGTAGATATTATGATTGGAATTAATGTTATCAGTAAAGATGGTGGGGCATTTACTGGGACAAAAATTCGTTCTTTGGCAGAGGCATCTGGATTTAAGCTTGAAGGTGGGGGTATATTTAACCTTCAGGAAGAAAATGATGATGCTAAATTTATCCTTCAGAATTATGAAACTACACCTTTCCTTCCTGAAAATATGAGGAAGATGACGACTAGTGGTGTTACATTTTTATTTGATGTGCCTAGAATTAAGAATGGTGATAGAGTTTTTGATCAAATGACAAGTCTTGCAGGAACTTTTGCGTCGACTTTAGGTGGCATAATGGTTGATGATAACAAGGTGCCATTAAGTGATAGTGGAATTGATAGAATTAAACATAAGCTAGTTGAGATCTATTCTGCAATGGAATCAAAGAATCTTCCTGCAGGAGGTGAGATAGCGTTGAGACTATTTGTGTGAATGAGTATTTTAGAAAAAAACCATAGCAGCACAAGAGCTGAATTAATCAGTAACTTAAAAACCTGTCAGAGAAATCTTAAGGAAGCTAGAGATAGTTTAAGACTGGATCCTGTAAATTATAAATTACAGGTTAGTTTGTCTGAATCTCTTAGAAAGATCATTGAGTTACATAATTATTTATATTATGTTCTGGATTCACCTAGTATCCCAGATTATGAATACGATAAATTTTTTCTTGAATTACGAGAATTAGAGCAATGTTATCCTAATTTAGTTACAGTTCATTCTCCAACACAACGTGTAGGTGCCGCCCCTGTTTTAAAATTTTCTCAGATTGCTCATCGCGTACCTATGCTATCTCTTAGTAATGAGTTTGAAATGGATGCAGTGAGGGAATTTGTTCGGCGCTTAAGTGGTCAATTAGGAGATAAAAATATTGAATATGTGGTGGAACCAAAATTTGATGGTCTTGCTGTTAGTCTATGTTATGAGAATGGATTCTTGACAATAGGTGCTACAAGGGGTGATGGAGAAATAGGGGAGAATGTCACATCAAATCTACGTACAATTAAATCAATTCCTCTACGTTTACGTACTAGTTCTCATAATAATATTCCTGCTTTGCTTGAAATACGCGGTGAAGTCTTAATGTTAAAAAAAGATTTCATCGAACTTAATCAACAACAGCGAATAAAGAATGAGAAAATATTTGTAAATTCCCGCAATGCAGCTGCTGGTTCTTTACGACAGCTGGATCCTAAAATTACTGCTACTCGTAGGCTTACTTTTTTTGCTTATGGGGTTGGTAAATATATTGGCGATGAAATACCACGCGACACACATAGTAATTTGATGCAGTATATTTCTGCTAATGGATTCTTAATTTCAAAAGAAAGTGATGTCGTTAGAAATGTAGAAGAATTATTAACATATTATAGAAAAATACTTGATTTACGTGAGCAGCTACCATATGACATAGACGGAGTAGTTTATAAAGTTAATAGCCTTACACAGCAAAAAAAATTAGGGTTTATTTCTCGAGCACCTCGTTTCGCTATAGCACACAAATTCCCAGCTCAGGAAGTGATAACTAAATTGTTAGAGATTGATGTACAGGTAGGAAGAACAGGGGCCTTGACTCCAGTCGCCAAACTGAAACCAGTATTTGTTGGTGGTGTTACTGTAACTCAGGCAACGCTTCATAATGAAGATGAAATTAAACGAAAGAATGTAATGATTGGTGATAGCGTTATTGTACGAAGAGCTGGCGATGTAATTCCTGAAGTAGTAGGAGTGGTGTTGGAACGTCGTCCAGATAATGCTTATCAATTTACTATGCCAGATCGGTGCCCGGAGTGTGGAGCTAAAGCAATACGAATGAATGCTGAGGCAGTAATAAAATGCTCAGGAGGTTTATTTTGCCCAGCACAAAAAAAACAGGCAATTATGCATTTTGCATCACGACGTGGTATGTATATTGAGGGTTTAGGTAATAAATTAATAGATCAATTGGTAGAGACTGGATTGGTTAGTACGCCTGTAGATCTTTATTTGCTTGATGAAGATAAACTGATTAGTTTATCCCGCATGGGCAAGAAATCTGCTGAAAATTTATTGGATTCTCTTAGGAAAAGTAAGAGTCCTATGTTGGCGCAATTTATATATGCACTAGGCATCCCAAATGTTGGTGTCACTACTGCTAGAGAATTAGCTAGATATTTTAATGATTTTAATAAGCTACAGAAGGCAGATTTGGAAACTTTACAGAAAATTCCAGATGTTGGTTTGATAGTAGCTAAAAGCATCATAGAATTTTTTGCAGATCATCACAACATCGATGTTATTAAAAAATTATTTTTAATTGGGATAAAGCTGATAGAAAACTCAGATGCACAAAAAATACAAGATAATAATTCGAATTTAATTGCTGGAAGTATTTTTGTATTAACAGGGACTCTTCCAAATTTATCTAGAGAAATTGTTACAGAGAAAATTGAGAATATGGGTGGAAAAGTAACCAGTAATATATCAAAGAAAACGAATTATTTAGTGGCTGGTAATGCTCCAGGTAGTAAGTATAAAAAGGCACTTGAGTTGGGGGTAAATATTTTAAATGAAGGAGAATTATTGGAATTAATACAAAATTAGGAATATCTTTTTATTTTAATTCTTAATATATAACAGTTCTATACTTTCTTAAGAAGAATTGTGACAAATACTCGATAATGTGGAACAGATTATTTGGCAGGAATCATTTCAGAAACCGTACAGAAAATGGTCGTAGATATCATTGATACAGTATTCGAATAATATCTATTTGTATTGATTGTAATGGATGGAGAAATTATTTTTACAGGAATTCTGGCCATTATTTATATTTTTACTGAATTTCAATTATTTACATAAGTCCCGTTACAACGATAAAATTAAAGGTGAAGAGATTATTTGGTAGGTTTTAGCTCATATAAATGTAACTGGTATAGTTGTATTGGCGAAGGAAATAGTAAGGATATAAAAGTATGGCGATTCAATCTGTTTTGAGAATGGGTGAGGAGAGTTTGTTACAGGTGTCAGAGAGAGTAGAAAAATTTAATACACCTGAGTTAAATAATCTTATTCAAGATATGCATGACACTATGAAGCATGAAGAGGGTGCTGGGTTGGCAGCGCCTCAGATTGGTATTGGTTTACAGGTGGTTATTTTTGGTGTGGAGCAGAATGCACGCTATCCTGATGTTGAAAGCGTGCCTTATACTATACTGATAAATCCTACAATTAAACCTCTTACAAAGGAAAAAGAGGAAGATTGGGAAGGTTGTTTAAGCGTCCCAGGTATGCGTGGCATGGTTCCTCGATTTTCTAAAATCCATTATCATGGTTACGATCAATATGGAAATACTATAAGCAGAGATGTAGTCGGATTCCACTCCCGTGTAGTTCAGCACGAGTGTGATCATTTACAGGGAATACTTTATCCTATGCGTATTACTAATTTTCGTACATTTGGTTTTACAGATGTATTGTTTCCGGCTAAAAATTAATTAAGGAGAAACTAGAAAATAATTATTCAGGGTTTCACCACTACTAGTATCACTATTGCAATCAGAATTATTACTGGAATTTCATTAAACCAACGATAGTAAATATGTCCATGTTGGTTTTGGTCCCGCTTAAAATCAGCTAATAATCTACCGCAGTAATAATGGTAGGCAATCAATACAGCAACCAAAGAAAGTTTAGCATGGAGCCACCAGCTGCCTTCGATTCCAGAAATACCATAACCAAGCCAAAGCCACATACCAAATATAATAGTCAATATTGCTCCAGGTGTCATAATCCCATAATAGAGTTTACGTTCCATGACCTTGAAACGTTCAATACTAGGCAGATCATCACTCATAGCATGATAGACAAATAATCTTGGGAGATAAAAGAGTCCAGCAAACCAAGTGACCATGAATATAATATGTAATGATTTTATCCAGAGCATTTGATTTTATATTGGGCTAAAAGAGATAATTATAGTAGAGGTAGCTTTATTTTTCCTATTATTGATTTTTTGTAGCAAAGATTTTGGTAAAAGAAGAATAATTACACAATGAAAAACAATACAAAAATGATTAAAACAAGAGCTGCAGTTGCATGGGGTCCTGGGGAGCCATTACGTGTTGAAGAGGTTGATCTGATGCCTCCCCAAAAGGGAGAAGTTCTAGTTCGGATAGTGGCTACTGGTGTATGCCATACAGATGCATATACGCTTTCTGGAAAAGATCCAGAAGGTAAATTTCCAACTATTCTTGGACATGAAGGTGGTGGAGTTGTTGAGGCTATAGGTGAAGGGGTTACTAGTGTCTCTATAGGAGATCATGTAATACCGCTTTATACTCCGGAATGTGGTAAATGCAAGTTTTGTAAATCAGGTAAAACTAATCTTTGTCAGGCTATTCGTGTAACTCAGGGGCAGGGGCTCATGCCTGATGGCACTACACGTTTTTCCAAGGATGGGAAACCTATTTATCATTATATGGGCACATCAACTTTTTCGGAATATACTGTAGTATCCGAAATTTCATTAGCCAAAATTAGTAAAAAAGCACCGTTAGAGAAGGTTTGTTTGCTTGGTTGTGGAGTAACTACAGGTATGGGTGCTGTAGCTAATACTGCAAAAGTTAAGGCTGGTGATACGGTAGCTGTTTTTGGTCTTGGTGGTATTGGACTTGCAGTAATAATTGGTGCGGTAAAGGCTAACGCTGGGCGTATTATTGCGATTGATACTAATCCGGATAAATTTGAAGTTGCACGTAAGCTTGGTGCGACTGATTTTGTAAATCCAGAAGAACATAATAAGCCAATTCAGGATGTAATTATAGAAATGAGTAGCGGTGGTGTAGATTTTTCTTTTGAATGTATTGGAAATATTAACGTGATGCGTGCAGCTCTTGAATGTTGTCATAAAGGTTGGGGGGAATCTGTAATTATTGGTGTTGCTGGTACCGGAGAAGAAATTTGTACCCGTCCCTTTCAGTTGGTAACTGGTCGTGTATGGCGTGGTTCAGCCTTTGGTGGAGTAAAAGGGCGTACAGAACTTCCCGGGTATGTTCAGCGCTATTTAGATGGAGAGTATGAATTAGATATATTCATTTCTCACACCTTTGAATTGAGTGATATAAATAAAGCGTTTGATTTGATGCAAGCAGGTGATTCTATTCGAGCAGTTATTAATTTCAAATAAATATCTTCGACACTGCATCTTAAGGCTATTTTTGTAATATCACACTCCATGCTTTTAGTTTTTGTTTGTAAGTTATAGAGGCATGTGCAGGACTTGTTGACGGGAGCCGCGTATAGCGTATTAAATTAGGTTTAAGTTTGTGCAGAACAAGTTTATTAAAGCATTTTTCAGCCATTGCGCCGTTGAAAAAAATATCTGTAATATTTTGATGGGTATAAAGAAATAATTCGAAATTGTTTGCGTGCGCAGAAGCTTGGTTAATATCAGAATCAAGGCTACTTGCGCGCGCGCATGAAGCCAAAACATCCCATAGGGCTATACCATTTGATTTTAGTATATTAATTCTCATCGTATAAGGGAGAGTTCTAGTAGCTGCGACCAAATCATCCATAATTGGCCAGAAAGAATTACGGCTATGTGCATAATATTGTCCTACTATCAGGGATGTTTTGCTTGGTATACTTCCCAGAATAAGGAGCCTTGCATTAGGATTCTCAATTGGAGCGAAACTATTAATATAATGCATATTAATACCTCTCTTTGTTGCAGCCCTTACCATGAGGGCTATAAACCCATTTATTTAGTAATTCTCGTGCAGCATCTGTAATTTCTGATGCGGTTATTCCTACAGGACCGCTAGTTTGCTCTAATAAATTATCTGCAGCAGCGCCATGTAGATAAACCGAAAGTAATAATGCCTTTTTTACAGCTAATCCTTGTGCTAGTAGCGCACCAATGATGCCTGATAAAACGTCACCTGTTCCTGCACTACTCAGACTAGGATTGCCACTAGTATTTATGTAATATCTTCCATCAGGTAGCATACATATGCTGCCTGCACCCTTCAGTACCACATAGCATTTGAATCTCTTTACCAGCTCTTTTATTGTTTCTATACGGTTGTTTTGGACATCCGTAGAAGAGATACCTAAAAGTCTTGCTGCTTCTGCAACATGGGGTGTAAGCACAGTATGTCCATCACGGTTACTCAGCGTATCAGCAAGCTCTGGATAAACGGAAATAAGGTTCAATGCATCAGCATCTAGTACTAATGATTGTGAAGATTTAAGTGCACAGTTAAACCAAAAATAAGCATCAGTACTCATTCCTAATCCTGGTCCAATTACCAGACAATTTAAATGATCTAGCTTAAATAATTCATGAGGTGAGCGGAACATTAATTCGGGCTGTACGGGGCTAAACGTAAGTATATTGTCAGTAATGAAACCTAGGTATACGCGTCCCGACCCTAATTTTAATGCTGCTGTTCCTGCAAGGAGAGCTGCTCCAGTCATCCCGGCAGAGCCACCAATAATACCTATGCTACCAAACAGGCCTTTATGGCTATTAGCACTTCGAGCTGGCGGTAGTAATTGCTGTATGCACGACAGATTTAATACCCATGATTGAGGCTTTATCAGAGTAGAAGTATCAATATCAAGGTTACGTAAAATAATTTCTCCAGAATACTCGGTACCTTGATGGGTCAAAAGTCCAGGTTTCATACCAATGAATGTAACAGTGATATTGGCATGAATTGCCGAACCGTATACCCGACCATCATCACTATTTAGCCCACTAGGAATGTCAAGTGCAAGTACTGGCAGATTCATATGGTTTATTACATTAATTAATTTATGGATTGGACCTTCTAAGTCTCTTGAAAGGCCAATACCAAATAACCCATCTACTATGGCATTCCATTCCTTTTTAGTTGGGATCTCAGAAAGTATTTCGCCACCTGCAGCGGTCCAGGCATCCATTGCATTTTTCGCTTCATTTGATAATTTTGTAGGAATTCCGGTAAATACAAGAGTAACTTTAAACCACCATTCTTGAAGATAGCGAGCCACAACAAAAGCATCACCACCATTATTCCCAGGACCTGCTATAACCAGAACCTTATTTTTTTCGTTAGTCAGTAATTTATCTCGTGCCACTTTCGCTGCAGCTAAACCAGCCTTTTCCATCAAATTTATAGGAACAGAAGCACTAGTAGCAAGCTTTTCAAGCTTACGTATTTCTTTAGCAAGATAAATAGGAGTATTTTTATTCATATAATTAATTGTTAAAGTAATGCTTCTAAGGCTGTGGGTCACGAGCCTTCTCGTGTAAAATTATACTTTCAATTTCAATTTCAAATTCCATCTAATGCTTCGATTTCGTGGTGGCAGTGCACTATCTTCCTTTCGTCTGAGAAAATTAACTGACGAAATAAGGGTGCTTGTTCCTCAAGTTTCCCACATTTCTGCCGAGTTTTGGCATTTTTGCGCAGAAGCACGTAGTTTGGGGGATAACGAGACTATTATTCTTGAGAAGTTGCTTACCTATGGTGCAGTAGCACAGAAGAATACGATTTCTTGTGGTGAATTATTTTTGGTATTGCCTCGTCCTGGAACCATCTCTATTTGGTCATCAAAAGCTACAGATATTGCCCATCAATGTGGATTAGATATGATTGAGAGATTGGAACGTGGTGTAGCCTTTTATATAAAATCATCCGAAGAAAAACTTTCAGCTAAAGAAAGAAATCTATTATTCCCGTTGATTCATGACCGAATGACTGAAGCAGTATTTGGTTCTTTTAATGATGTAGATAGTTTATTTCAACATGTGGACCCTGTGCCTTTAAACGTAATTGATATACGGGTCGACACATTAGAGACGCTGCAACGTGCTAATAACAAGATGGGACTTGCTTTATCACCTGAAGAAATTAAATATCTTTCAGATTATTACTCAAGGGTTGGGCGTAATCCTACAGATGTGGAGTTAATGATGTTTGCTCAGGCTAACTCGGAGCATTGTCGTCATAAGATTTTTAATGCAGATTGGATAATAGATGGTAAGCCTCAGTCTAAATCACTATTTTCAATGATTCGTAATACTCATGATTCAAATCCAAGGGGTACGATAGTTGCATATACAGATAATTCTTCAGTCATTGAAGGGTCGAAAATTGCTCGTTTTTATCCTGAAAAGGATAATTGTTATACATATGCTATAGAACAGATACATATTTTAATGAAAGTAGAAACTCATAACCACCCGACTGCCATATCACCTTATTCTGGTGCTGCAACTGGAGCAGGAGGGGAAATTCGTGATGAAGGAGCTACTGGTCGTGGTTCAAAGCCAAGGGCTGGATTAACTGGTTTTTCAGTTTCAAATTTAAATATTCCAGGTTTTATTCAACCTTGGGAGAGACATTCAGAATCAGGAAAGACAGGTTCATATGGTAAGCCAACACGTATCTCATCATCTTTGCAAATCATGTTAGAAGGACCAATTGGTGCAGCAGAATATAATAACGAATTTGGTCGTCCTAATTTGGCTGGGTATTTTCGTACTTTTGAGGAATTTGTCAGGGATGAAATGCGCGGTTATCACAAGCCTATTATGTTGGCTGGCGGGATTGGACACATTTCTAGCTATCATTCATCCAAGGAGGAATTCCCACCTGGTGCATTAATGATTCAGTTGGGTGGACCAGGCATGTTGATTGGGTTAGGTGGAGGTGCAGCTTCTAGTATGGGCACCGGAGATAATACAGAGGATTTAGATTTCAATTCAGTACAGCGTGGTAATGCAGAAATGGAGCGGCGTGCTCAGGAAGTAATAAACAGATGTTGGCAGATTGAAAGAACTGGGAAAGCAAACCCAATTTTGTCAATTCATGATGTTGGTGCAGGTGGTTTATCTAATGCTTTGCCAGAATTGTTACATGATGCGCAGCGTGGCGGTAGCATTGATTTACGTGAGATTCCTTTGGAAGAGTATGGTATGTCGCCAATGCAGATTTGGAGTAATGAGGCACAAGAGCGTTATGTATTGTCAATTTTGCCAGAGTCGCTTGAATTATTCAGAGCAATTTGTAAGCGCGAGCGTTGCCCATTCTCAGTAGTAGGAAAAGCAACAAGGAAAGAAAATCTTTCAATAAATGATTCGGTGTTCGATAACCACCCAGTTGATATGGAGATTTCCGTATTACTTGGAAAATTACCAAAAATGGTACGTGAAGTTACTCATATTAAGAAGCTATTGGTACCATTGAATACGGCAGAATTAGATTTGAAAGACTGTGCTTATAAGGTACTTAGATTGCCTGTGGTTGCAGATAAAACTTTTCTCATAAGTATTGGCGACCGTACAGTAGGAGGAGTAACAGCGCGTGATCAAATGGTAGGTCCATGGCAAGTTCCAGTAGCAGACGTAGGGGTAACGTCAATGGGTTACCAAACTTATCAGGGTGAGGCATTTTCTATAGGTGAGAAAGCGCCGCTAGCATTACTTAACCCTGCATCGGCAGCACGTATGGCTGTAGGCGAGGCTATTACTAATATAGCAGCTACATTGATTGAGGATATTGAAGAAATAAAGCTTTCAGCCAATTGGATGGCAGCAGCAGGGCATCCTGGTGAAGATGCAGATTTATTTGATGCGGTTCATGCAATAGGTATAGAACTTTGTCCGCAGTTAGGTATTAGTATCCCAGTTGGGAAAGACTCGATGTCAATGAAGACAGTATGGGAAGATAAATCTGATGATAATTATTGTTGTGCAAGGAAGGAAGTAATTTCACCCTTATCTATAATAATCTCAGCTTTTGCAAGAGTCACTGATGTTAGAAAAACACTTACACCAGAATTACAAACTGATTGTGGTGAGACAGAATTGATCCTAATTGATCTTGGAGCAGGTAGGAATCGGATGGGTGGTACTGCGCTGGCACAAGTTTATAAACAAATAGGAGATACAGCACCTGATCTTGTGGGTTCAGATGGCATAAAGAAACTTAAAGGTTTTTTTGCCGTCATACAGTTATTAAATAAAAAAAATAAAATATTGGCCTACCATGACCGATCTGATGGAGGTTTATTTGCAACACTATGTGAAATGTCTTTTGCGGGTCACGTGGGTGTGTCTATAAATTTAGACCAACTCTGTTTTGATGTACTTTCTAATGATATAGATGGGGCTGAATCATTGCAGGAAATTCTAAGTGGAAGATCTTTAGAACGAATGCTATCTGTCCTGTTTAATGAAGAGCTAGGGGCAGTAATTCAGATAAGAGCTGAAGATCATGATGACTTTATGGAAGCTATATCTGGAGTAGGATTACGTGATGAGAGTTTTGTAATAGGCTGCCTGAACAGTGATGATGAAATACGTCTAATGAGAAATAATGAGCCAGTGTTTTTAGAGAGCCGTACAGTGTTACATCGCGTCTGGTCAGAAACAACTTATGAGATGCAAAAATTACGCGATAATCCGGTTTGTGCTCAACAAGAACATGATCTTAAGCTCGAAGCTTCTGATCCAGGGTTACAAGTGAAATTGAGTTTTGAAGCAGATGATGATATTGCTGCGCCTTATATTCAGAAAGGTATTAGGCCGAGAATTGCTATTTTGCGTGAACAAGGTGTAAATGGTCATGTAGAGATGGCTGCTGCTTTTGATCGGGCTGGGTTTTTAGCAATAGATGTACACATGAGTGACATCATTGAGAGGCGCATTTATCTAAAGGATTATAAAGGTTTGGCTGTGTGTGGAGGATTTTCTTATGGTGATGTACTAGGTGCTGGCGAGGGTTGGGCAAAATCTATTCTATTTAATAACTATGTTCGTGATGAGTTTGCGGCCTTTTTTGAGCGTACTGATACCTTTGCATTAGGTGTATGTAATGGCTGTCAAATGTTGAGTAATTTGAATGAATTAATTCCAGGGGCCGAAAATTGGCCACATTTTATTCGTAATAAATCAGAGCAGTTTGAGGCACGCTTTGCGTCTGTGGAAATTCAGGAGAGCCCATCATTATTTTTTGATGGGATGGCTGGAAGTATCATGCCAATTGTTGTTTCGCATGGAGAGGGGTATGCGGAATTTACAAATAAAGGAAGGTTTGAGGATTCTAAGCTATTAGTAACAATGCGTTTTGTAGATAATTATGGCCAACCTACTGAGACCTATCCCTTAAATCCTAATGGGTCGCCCATGGGGGTTGCTGGTATGACGAGCCCTGATGGACGTTTTAGCATAATTATGCCACATCCGGAGCGAGTATTTCGTACAACCCAGAATTCTTGGCATCCAAAAGATTGGCAGGAAGATGCACCATGGATCAGAATGTTTAGGAACGCAAGAAAATGGATTGGATAAACTTATAATAGTTTGTGTTGAAATAATTAGAAAATAATACTGTGGAGATTAACAGAATGTTAGTGGCAAGATATGTAGTTTATATTAATATTTTTATTCTATTTATTTTGATGCCTAGTATTACATCTTTCAATACTGTATTTGCAGAAATAATACCAGATAATGGATATAAATCAGAATGTGTTCCTGTCGGAAGTTGGAAGGTGCCGGGAGGTAAGGAAATAACAGGTGATAAAGTTATTTCTTATGCGGCTAATCAGTCCGTTGTATTATTGGGAGAAGTACATGAAAATTTAGAACATCATCGTTGGCAGCTACAAATGCTAACGTCATTATATGCACGAAATCCTGATATGGTTATTGGCTTCGAAATGTTTCCGCGGCGTGTTCAGGGAGCTCTTGATAAGTGGGTGGCTGGTAGTCTTTCTGTTGCAGAATTTCTTGATGCATCAGATTGGCAACATGGCTGGAGTATGAATGCTCAGGCATACTTACCACTTTTTCATTTTGCACGGATGAATAAAATACCGATGGTGGCACTTAACATCGACTCTCATTTAAGGAAGGAGGTATCTTTAAAAGGTTTTGATATTTTATCAGAAGGGAAATTTAAGGGAATAACACGTCCAGCAGAACCAAGTAATGCTTATCTTGAATACTTAAGGATTATTTACAAAAAACATGATCGCAGTCATAAAAATAGTGTTGATGATTCAGATTTTCAGCGTTTTGTAAGGGGACAGCAGTTATGGGATCGAGTAATGGCACAAGCTATACATTCAGCATTGATTCGACCGAAGGTTGCATCGGTAGTTGGAATACAAGCTTTATTTTCGGCATTGATTCAGCCAGAACGCCCATTAGTAGTTGGGATTATGGGTGCAGGTCATGTTAGGCATGGTTATGGAGTACCCCATCAATTAAAAGATCTCGGCATTAAGGATATTGCTATGTTA
Source organism: Nitrosomonadaceae bacterium (assembly GCA_002721545.1). GTDB lineage: Bacteria > Pseudomonadota > Gammaproteobacteria > Burkholderiales > Nitrosomonadaceae > BJGV01. The sequence goes on from PBKR01000030.1 coordinate 69,294, forward strand.
TTACCATGGGAAAATAAAATATGCGGACAATTGGTTACTGGGATAGCAGATGCTGTATTTGGTGTTGCACAATATGTTAAGACAGGAAAACCACAGCGTCAGCGGCTTGGTATTCGTTTTGAAATGACACAGAAAGGAGCCCGTATTTTAACAGTTGAAAAGGGTAGCGTAGCAGAAGTGGCTGGGCTTATAGATGAAGATATTATTACAGAAATTGCAGGATTGAAGGTGAAAAAAATTAATGATGTTATTGAAGCTGTTCAGAGACAAGCTCCTGGTACCTGGTTGCCACTTAGAATAATACGTGGTGGCGAATCAATTGTAATTATTGCTAAATTCTCAGCTGTAATACAGTGATAACTAGCACGGATCAGTAAGAATGCGATCAATATTTTATTTCTCGACTTCTCTGTTATTAGTATTTCTTTCTTTGGTTGATTTATCTCCTAGCTCAGCATCTCCATTAGCAAAAGATATATTAAAGATTAAATATGATATTACTGTTCATGTGGATCCGGTTGCGCAAACTATAGAAGGTCGTAATGTCATTACGACAAAATCTACGCATGAATTAGTTTTAGCTCTAAACAGTCGTTTTAAAGTGACAAGTATACTTGTTGACGGAGTAATTTTTAAATCAGAGAGTGTATCTCATGGAATGCTTAAGACATGGAGAATTCCGAATAATCAGTATGCCCCAAATAAAATTGAGGTTAGCTGGGAAGGTAAACTTTTACCACTTAATACCTCATTAAATCACAGGCAGACTCTTAATAGAAGAGGGCCGGTAAGTGGAAAATCTGGTACTTTTCTACCAGATTCTAGTGGGTGGTACCCACATATTATTGGAGAGTTAGCAAGTTATCGTGTGAACCTTAGGATGCCACACGGACAGAGAGGTATTGTGGCTGGGGAGATTGTTGAGGAATCAGTTTCTGATGAGGGGTTTCATGCGACTTTTTTATTTCCTTTCCCATCTGAAGGGATTGATTTTATGGGTGGTCCTTATGTCGTTGAGTCTGATTCAATGTATGGATTAGGTGGGAAGAACATTCAATTAAGAACATATTTTCATCCAGAGATTAAAGGATTGGCACATGACTATCTGAGTTCTGTAAAAGAATATATTCAATTTTATGAATCTTGGATTGGTGAATATCCATTTACTGAGTTTAGTGTTATATCGAGTCCGACACCTACTGGTTTTGGTATGCCAACACTCACTTATTTAGGTATTAATGTACTACGGTTACCATTTATACGTAAAACATCATTAGGGCATGAGGTATTACATAATTGGTGGGGAAACGGAGTGTATCCCAATTATCTTGAAGGTAATTGGTCTGAGGGGTTGACAACATTTATGGCAGATTACGCTTATAAAGAACTTATGGGGGCTGAAGCTGCAAAAGAAATGAGACTAGGCTGGTTACGTGATTTCGCTACTTTATCTTCTGGTCAGGATTTTGTTTTAAAGAAATTTACTACACGAACGCATGGGGCTTCTAAGATTATTGGATACAACAAGGCAGCAATGTTTTTTTTGATGTTACGTGATTTAATTGGTCAAGAAAGTTTTAATCGTTCACTTAAATTATTCTGGAAGAAGAATAAATTTCATACAGCATCTTGGTCAGATCTACAGGCTGCATTCGAAGCCTCATCAGGGAAAAAACTAAAAATATTTTTTGAGCAATGGCTTACATCTACAGGTGCGCCTTCTATACGTATGACTAAAGCGATATCTTTACGTTTAGAATCTGGGTACCAAGTTACAGTTGATTTGGAACAAATAGACTCCTCATATAAACTACGCGTTCCAGTTGTAATACATACTGAAAAAGATGTGAATACAAAGATATTAAATATGGATCGGAAAAATCAAACTTTTTCATTTGAATTACATGCCAAACCTATTAAAGTAACTCTTGATCCAGATTTTAGATTATTCAGAAAATTAACTCCTGATGAAGCTCCTCCAATTTTACGACAAATTATGGTGGATCAGTCTACGGAGAGTATTTTATTGTCGGAAACGGATATTTCACAAGAAATCTCTAAAGAATTAGCCAGAAAATTTTTGCACCGCACACCAAAAATAGGATCATTGGCAGATAATAATAAAGCAATTTCAATATTGGTAATTGGTTTCCAGAATCAGGTAAATAAATGGCTTAGTTTAAACAAGCTGCCCCCACGTCCTTTTAATATACGTAATATAGGTACAGCCAATGTTTGGGCCATACGCCGGGAAGGAAAAACATTTGTTATTGTTTCTGCTAAAGATACGCAATCTCTTGAGTCTTTGATACGACCATTACCGCATTATGGGAGACAAAGCTATATTGTCTTTGATGGTAAAAAAGTAATTGAGCGTGGCACATGGCCTGCACAAGTGCAGGAGATAGTTCTGAATTAGGCAAACAGTTTATTTATTTATCTAAAGAAGTAGTATTTGGTGGCTTAGTATTAGGATAATTTATCTCCTAAAGTAAGAATATTATTATCAATGTATTTGATTTTTTCAGGTAGATTTATACTTGTTACATAGAATTCTAATTTTCTTTTTTAAAAAATATTTATATTTCTGGTTACTACTGTGCTTGTTTTTCAGACTACACAGCAAGATTTTGTTAACATAGGATTTTAGATTCCTAATTTATTGGAGATTTTATGGTTATTGAAAGAACGTTATCTATTATTAAGCCTGACGCAGTTGCAAAAAATATAATAGGAGAGATTTATACTCGTTTTGAGTCTAATGGGTTAAAAATTATTGCTGCACGTATGATGCAGCTTTCACGATCAGATGCTGAGGGATTTTATAGTGTGCATCGTGATCGTCCATTTTTTAATGAATTAGTTGAGTTCATGATTTCTGGCCCTGTTATGGTACAAATTTTAGAAGGTGAGGATGCGATAAAAAAGAATAGGGCAATAATGGGGGCTACAGATCCTCAAAAGGCTGACAAGGGTACTATACGTGCAGATTATGCTAATAGTATCCAAGCAAATGCGGTACATGGTTCTGATGCGGCTGAGACGGCAGCAATAGAAGTGGCTTATTATTTTCCAGAAATGAGTATTTGTTCTAGATAGAGGGTAAATTTTAGGTCAATATAATGACTATTAATCTACTTAATTTTGATGCAAAAGATCTTACTGGTTTCTGTGGAGAAATTGGTGAGAGACCTTTTCGTGCCAAGCAGCTATTACGTTGGATACATCAATCTGGTGAGGATAATTTTCATGGTATGAGTAATCTAGCAAAAGTATTGAGGGAGAAATTGTCTGCTATAGCAGTAGTGAAGCCACCTCATGTGATCAGTGAGCATATATCTGCTGATGGTACACGTAAATGGTTAATGAATATGGGTTCTGGTAATGGAGTTGAGTCAGTTTTTATACCAGAAACTCATCGTAGTACACTATGTGTTTCTAGCCAAGTCGGGTGCGCGTTAGAGTGTTCTTTTTGCTCTACAGGAAAGCAGGGGTTTAACCGAAATTTAAGCGTGGCTGAGATAATTGGTCAGTTATGGTGGGCAAACAAGGTTCTGGCAACCACTAAAAAGAAAGCTTCATCCAGAATGAATGAATCTATTAATAAAGTAGAGCAAATTTTTCCTTCAGAAAGCAATTATAAAGTCAGCAATGTGGTAATGATGGGTATGGGTGAGCCGTTGGCAAATTTTGAGAACGTGGTGTCAGCACTTGATTTAATGTTGGATGATAATGCGTATGGATTATCACGGCGGCGGGTTACTGTTAGCACCTCTGGTTTGGTTCCAGCAATTGACAGATTGAGTAAGCGTTGCCCTGTTTCACTAGCTGTATCACTGCATGCTCCTAATGATGTGTTACGAGATAAGCTAGTACCAATAAACAAGAAATATCCGCTTAAAGTGTTGCTGCCTGCTTGTCGAAGATACCTAAAAGATGGGCCAAGGAATTTTATTACTTTTGAATATATTATGCTGGCAGGAATAAACGATAGTGTTTCCCAGGCACGTGAATTAGTAAAATTGGTTAAGGATATTCCATGTAAATTTAATCTAATTCCATTTAATTCTTTTCCTAATTCCGATTACAAATGTTCTTCACCTGAGGTAATACGTCAATTCCGTGATGTTTTAATGCAGGCTGATTTGGTAAGCACTGTTCGGAAGACTCGTGGTGATGACATTGATGCTGCTTGTGGTCAGTTAGCAGGAAGAGTTTTTGATAGAACTCGACGTACGAATTAAGAAATAGATTTATGTGAAGATGAGATTTAATAATGAAACCTAAGGGTAATGACAAAATTACAGCAGGGGGAGAAGTAGAGTCTGCAGAGAAAAAAGAAAGTATAGGTCAAATACTTCAAGCAGCACGTTTGTCCCAAGGCATGAACTTAAAAGATATATCTAGACAATTACGATTATCTGAGAGTCAGGTTATAGCAATTGAAGAAGATGATTTCAGTAAATTTCAAAGCCATACGTATTTGCGTGGTTTTATTCGAAATTATGCAAAATTAGTGCGAGAGGAATCTAAGAAATTTACTCAATTACTTCAGGAAAATTTGCCGCTTAATTCTCCACAGGCTATTTCATACCAGATGGATGGCACTCCGTTTAGATCTAAGCATAAGCAGTCAAAAGGAAATATAATAATTATATTAACTGTGATTTTAGTTACATTCTTATTAGCTTATGAAGTTTATAGATCTGGTGGGAATGAGACTCAAGTAGATGAAAATATTAATGATGGCGCTATGACAGAGGCTCCAATACAAATTGAAAACTTAGTGAAGCAGGGATTGAAAGATAGCCAAGATCAATCGTCATCAGTGGTAAACTCTAATGTTAAGCAGAGATTGAAAGATGATCACGAACAATTGTCACCAGTGAAAAATGCTAATGAGCCTAATTTTAGTACAATCAATGAAGAAGCTAAAATGGGCAAACAGAGTGGTAATTATTTATATGAGGGGGAGAAGATTGAGGAAAAATCAAAGATGGAGAATAAATATGCTCTTCATTTTAGATTTACTGGGGAGTCATGGGTTGAAGTAAAGGACGTAAAAGGAAATACAATTCTTTCAAGGATTAATCCTAGTAATACGGAGAAAATAGTATATGGCACACCACCTTTTTCTTTGATAATTGGGAATGCTGTTGATGTTAAGCTGGTTTACAATGATAAGCCTGTTGATTTAGTACCATATACTAATAGGGGAGTGGCAAGATTATCACTCGATTAGAATTTTCATGACTATCAAGATTTAGTACTTATCATGACTACATCACAAAAATATATAAATAAAAAAAGAAATAGTATTGGGGTTCGGGTTGGGAAAACTATTATAGGGGGCAGTGCGCCAGAAATAATAGTGCAGTCTATGACAAATACTGATACAGAAGATGTACCTGCAACGGTATCGCAAATAGCTAGCCTTGCGCGTGCAGGATCGGAATTAGTACGAATAACAGTTAATACTCCAGCAGCAGCAAAAGTTGTCTCATCTATTCGTGATCGCCTTGATGATATGGACTGTCATGTGCCGTTAGTAGGAGATTTTCACTTTAATGGGCATAAACTTCTGACTACATATCCTGATTGTGCTCAGGCATTGGCTAAATATAGGATTAATCCTGGTAACGTAGGGAAAGGTAAGAAGCGTGATGTGCAATTTGCAACTATGATTGAAACTGCATGTAAATACGATAAGCCTATAAGGATTGGTGTTAATTGGGGTAGTTTAGATCCTGAGTTATTAGCTCGTATAATGGATAAGAATGCAGGGTCCTCGGATTCAAAAGACGCTAGTTATGTGATGCGTGAAGCATTGATTACCTCAGCTCTGGAGAGTGCTGCTAAAGCAGAAGAGATAGGGCTAGGTCGGGATCATATTGTTTTATCTTGTAAGGTTAGTGGTGTACAGGATTTAATCGCAGTTTATCGAGATTTGGCTGCAAATTGTGATTATGCACTACATTTAGGGCTGACTGAAGCAGGAATGGGTTCAAAAGGTATTGTAGCTTCTACTGCAGCTTTGTCGGTACTATTACAAGAAGGTATTGGTGATACCATTCGCATATCTCTGACACCAGAACCAGGCGGAGACCGAGCCCGAGAAGTAGTTGTAGCACAAGAAATCTTACAGACTATGGGGCTGCGTGCATTTGTCCCAATGGTTGCAGCATGCCCGGGTTGTGGCCGCACAACTAGCACTTATTTTCAAGAGCTTGCAGAGAGCATTCAAAGCTATGTACGTGATGAAATGGTTCTTTGGCGTAAGCAATACGATGGAGTGGAGAATATGACCTTAGCTGTAATGGGTTGTGTGGTGAATGGGCCTGGAGAGAGCAAACATGCAAATATTGGTATAAGCTTACCAGGTTCTGGAGAAAGACCAGTAGCACCAGTTTTTGTAGATGGTAGAAAATTCGTTACTCTGAAGGGTGATAATATCGCAGGAGAATTTCGTGATATTGTAGAAAAGTACGTACAGACAAAATTCCAAAAGAAAGTAGCTAATGGTTAAAAAAATTCAGGCTGTTCGAGGTATGAACGATACCCTTCCTGATCAGGAGTATATTTGGGACTTTTTTGAGCAGACTATTCGTAAATGGATGGCAGCATATGGATATAAAAAAATTCGTATGCCGATTGTTGAATATACTGATTTATTTGTTCGTTCTATAGGTGAGGTAACTGATATTGTAGAAAAGGAAATGTATACCTTTCTTGATCATCTGAACGGAGATAGCTTAACTCTACGTCCTGAAGGTACAGCTTCTTGTGTACGCGCGGTACTGGAGCATAATTTGTTATATATGGGACCTCAAAGATTATTTTATTCTGGCTCAATGTTTAGACATGAGCGTCCTCAGAAAGGTAGATATCGCCAATTTCATCAGGTAGGTGTGGAAGCATTAGGATATTCTGGCCCGGATATTGATGCAGAGCTAATTCTTATGTGTTCAGATTTATGGGCACGATTGGGGATTTCTGGTGTGTGTTTACAAATTAGCACTCTGGGTAGTATTGAATCACGTAAACTGCATAGGTCTAAATTAATCAAATATCTAGAGAAAAATTTAGATCATCTTGATGAAGATGCCCGCAGGAGATTATATAAGAATCCATTAAGGGTACTTGACAGTAAAAATCCAGAAATGCAGCAAATTATTAATGATTCTCCTAAAATTTTGGAAAGCTTGGATAAAGAATCACTGCAGCATTTTGAGGAGTTGCAGAATATCTTGAATGAGCAAGGAATTAAATTTGAAATTAATCCTAGATTGGTACGGGGATTAGATTACTATAATCGAACCGTATTTGAATGGGTTACTGAAAGGCTCGGTGCACAGGGGACGATATGTGCTGGCGGAAGATATGATGATTTAGTAGAGCAGATTGGCGGTAAGCCAACACCTGCCTGTGGCTTTGCAATGGGAATAGAACGTTTATTAGATTTAATTGTAGAGCAAAAAAAGGATATACCAGCTTCTGTTCCAGATGTTTATGTAATACATCAAGGCAAGGGTACAGCTAAACAGGCTTGGGAGACAGTGAATCATTTACGTAATCAAGGACTCAATGCAATTCTACATTGCGGGAATGGAAGCTTTAAGGCGCAGATGAAAAAAGCAGATTCCAGTGGTGCGCGTTTTGCTTTAATCATCGGAGAGAATGAAATTAAGGATGGAGTAGTAAGCGTAAAGTATTTGAGGAAAAGAATAAAACAAGTAAATATAGAATTGTTAGATGCAATAAAATTAATTAAAGGTACTTAAGGTAAAAATATTTTTCAATCTTGTTAGGAAAAGAGATGGCCGCATACGATTTGGAAGAACAGGAAAAAATAGATGGTTTAAAGTCTTGGTGGGAGGAATATGGAACATTAGTAATAATAATTGTAACAATATTTGTAACTGGAATATCAGGTAATAAAGCATGGAAATATTACCAGAAACAACAATCTGATCAGGCTGTTGAATTATTTATTTCTTTACAGGGGGTTTCTGAAGCTGGGGACCATAAGAGAATAAGGGATGCAGCTGTTTTGCTGAGGGATGGTTTTCCAGATAGTGGTTATGCATCTCGCGCTGCTTTAATTTCGGCACGAGCCAGTATTGATGCAAAAGATATAAATAATGCTAGGGATCAATTGGAATGGATATTAATAAATACCAAAGAAAAAGAGTTAAAGTATATTGCTCAGCTTAGGCTAGCTGGGCTGTTATTAGATGAGAAAAAGCATGATGAAGCATTGAAACAACTAGAAAATGAGCATAGTGAGTTTTTCGATAGTTTATATGAGGACTTGAAAGGAGATATTTATGCAGATAAGGGAGATGACTCAGAGGCGCTTTCTGCATATAAAATGGCTATGAGTAAAATTGATAAAAAAGAAACTCGCTATAAAATTATTCAGATGAAAATTGATGCATTGAATAAGTAGAGTAATGGCCATAATTAAACTGGGATCAAATTTCTTATATACCATACTACGTTATGTTTATCTGGTTCCAGTTGTAATGATATCTTTTGGATGTGCAGATGTGAGCGATCTTGTTGATTATGGTATGAATAGTATTTCGGGACCGGTTTTCGAATCAGATAGTAAAGAAGATATATCGAGTATTGATCAGGATGAGCCATCCAATAACAAAAAAATAACTTCAGAACAAACTAGTTATCCTTCTGATGGGAATTTAGAAAAAAGTGATAGTGATGAAATTGTAGATTCAGAGGAAATTGCTAGTGTTGACCCTTTATGGGAGGGAGATGTTGGTTCTGATAGTAGGTATTACAGTGAATTTTCAGTAAGGGATGCTCTGTCCGATATCATTAGTCTTACTTATCCAATAGGGGTCAGTGTCACAGCTCCTACAGCCCTAGTACCAGCATTTTATAATGATGCAATATATGCCGCTTCTCCAGGTGGGGATATTACACGCTTTGATCCTGTTACAGGGGATGAAATTTGGAGTATTAATACTAAAAATAGATTATCAGGTGGAGTAGGGGTAGGTGAAGGTTTAATTCTTGTAGGGACTAGCAAGGGAAAGATATTGGCATTTGATACGAATGGTAATCAGTTGTGGGAAGCAGCGGTAACTAGTGAAGTTTTAAGCCCACCTCAGGTGGAAAGCGGCATAGTAGTTGTGCGCACCGGAGAAGGTAGAATTTTTGGTTTAGATGCAGTGGATGGAAAACGAAAATGGATTTATCAAGGGGCAATTCCTTCTCTTACTGTTAGGGGGTATGCTGGGGTACTTGTTAAAGGAGGTGGAGTATTTGTTGGGTTTCCAGGAGGAAAATTAGTAGCAATACAATTAATGAACGGTAAATTGGCATGGGAGGCTGCAGTATCAAAACCAAAGGGGGTAACAGAATTAGAGCGTATTTCAGATGTCATTAGTCTGCCAGTTGCAGATGACCGGCAAATATGTGCAGTTGCTTATAGAGGTCGTGTTTCATGTTTTGAAGTTTTGAATGGAAATCCAATTTGGACTCGCGAGGTATCAAGTAGTGCGGGTCTTACTATGGACAATAAATATGTTTATGTAAGTGGTGATGATGGTGCTGTAATTGCTTATGATAAAAATAATGGAACTGTTATATGGAAGAAAAAGATACCAAAAAAGAAAGTTAATACTTTTGCTAATATAAGTTGGGTTGAGCCAGGTGATGGCCGTGGGCGTGGGACGATTGAAAATGAATATACAGCAAAAGAGTCCAATTTTTGGGATTTTTTAAAAGATTATGATTTGATGAAAGAGGGTGAAGATTCCTGGGAAAAAAGTGACAGGCCTGATCTGCGGGGTGGTGGTAGTGGTGCTCTTGGAAAATATGTAACAACTATTATGGGCAAAAGTGCAAGAGATCTCATTAATACATTGTCTGCGCCTTTTGTTTATGGTTCACAGGTAGTGGTAGGGGATTCTCAAGGCTTTGTTACAGTCCTCAAGAATGATGATGGTTCTATTATTTCTCAATCTAGTACCGATGGAGGTGCAATTCGTACTCGCCCAGAGCATGTACCTAATGGCTTAGTAGTTCAAACTATTAATGGCGGACTTTATACATTCGGTATACAGTAAATTCAATTGGAGTAAATTTTTTTAGTATAGAGATGGTTTTCTTTCTATAGGAGAGAGAAAATAGATATTTTCTATAGAGATGATTTGGAAAAATGAAACCTATTCTTGTATTAATTGGTCGGCCCAATGTAGGTAAATCTACTCTTTTTAATCGGTTAACATGTAGCCGTGATGCTATTGTAGCTAATATTCCAGGATTAACACGTGATCGTCACTATGGACATGGAAAGTTAGGCGGTAAGTCGTATTTAGTAGTGGATACGGGTGGTTTTGAACCCATAATAAAAGATGGGATGCCACATAAAATGGCAATACAGACATTACAAGCAATAGATGAAGCTGATATGGTGTTATTTATTGTTGATGCAAGGCAGGGTATAACGTCGCAAGACAGAATTATTACTAAACAGCTCAGGAAAACAGGAAAAGAAATTATTTTAATAGTGAATAAATCCGAAGGAATGGTACCGGCTGTTATTACTGCTGAATTTTATGAATTGGGATTAGGGGTGCCTTGTGCTATTTCAGCTGCGCATGGAGATAATATTAGTGAGTTAATAGAATTATCATTAGCAAATTTTCCTGAACAGCAAGTGGTTTTAGAAGAAGATAAACACCCAAAGATTGCTGTAATAGGGCGACCTAATGTTGGAAAATCTACATTGATAAATACGCTATTAGGTGAGGAACGTGTGATTTCCTTTAACCAGCCCGGAACTACTCGAGATAGTATTAGTATTAATTTTCAACGTAATACAAAACAATATACTTTGATTGATACTGCTGGTTTACGACGTCGAGGTAAGGTTTTTGAGACAATAGAAAAATTTTCAGTAATTAAAACTTTACAATCAATAGAAAACTCTAATGTGGTAATACTGGTGGTAGATGGAAGTAGAGAGATTTCTGAGCAGGATTCTCATATAGCCGGATTTATATTAGATGCTGGACGTGCGGTAGTGTTAGTAGTAAATAAGTGGGATGGGCTGGATGCTTATCAACGTGAAACTATTAAGCGTGATATCTCCAGGAAACTTTCATTTCTTCTTAATTTTGCTGGTATACATTATATTTCTGCATTGCGAGGTACTGGTATGAAAGGGTTATTCCCATCTATTGATTCGGTATATTCTGCTGCAATGATAAAACTATCAACCCCAAAACTTACACGAGCACTTTTAACCGCGGTGGAAAAGCAGCCCCCACCACGTTCTGGTATGTATCGCCCTAAGTTACGCTATGCTCATCAAGGTGGTTCTAATCCTCCACTAATAATAGTTCATGGTAGTGCTTTAAAATATATTTCGAAGACATACCAGCGCTACTTGGAGAATTTTTTTCGTTTGGCATTTAAATTAGAGGGCACACCATTACGGGTAGAGTTTAAGACGACTCATAATCCCTATGCGGGAAAGAAACCTGATGTGCTAAGTGATGCTGAAGAGACACGTCTTCATCGAAAGCGTCGAAATAACAAGAAGAAATATGGCCACTAATTTAATAATTAAGTAGGCTGTAGAAGTTAGTAGAGATTTATTTCTAGGTTTTTTTATTATTTGTGGCTATTTTAGTAGTAAAGCTAAATTAATTTTAATGCAGAGTTCTAGGTACACTCAGAGTAAATTCTGGAATTGATGCATCGAAGTGTAGGCCATCTTCAGCAACCATTTGGTAGCTACCTTTCATTGAGCCAACAGGGGAAGAGATGGCAGTGCCGCTTGTGTATTCAAAGCTGTCCCCAGGTTTTAGTAGCGGTTGTTCACCTACGACACCTAATCCGCGTACTTCTTGGGCGTCACTTCCCCCATCTTCAATAATCCAGTGGCGGCTGATTAATTGAGCTGCAACCATGCCAGTATTTGCAATGGTAATAGTGTATGCAAATACATAGCGGTTTAAAGTTTCGTCTGATTGCTCAGGAAGGTAGGTAGTACGTACAATTACGTTTATTTCATATTTTTCCATATTATAAATGTATGCTATTTATCATATTACAGAAAGCGTAAAGATTATGGAAAACACCCTTACTCTGAAAGTAAGTAGGGAATCTTATCATATTGAGTTAAAGTTGATAGTATTATTGATAGCATTAGAGGGCTATTTGAGGTTAAAATGTCGTTCCTGATTCTGAGGATATTTTTTATGCCAAATTATCTTATTGCACCAAGCATTCTTTCTGCAAATTTTGCTAAGCTAGGTGAAGAAATTAATGATGTTCTTGATTCTGGTGCAGATATTATTCATTTTGACGTGATGGATAATCATTATGTGCCAAATCTGACGATTGGTCCTCTTGTATGTGAGGCAATCCGGCCACTGACAGATGCTACTATTGATGTTCATTTGATGGTAGAACCAGTAGATAGGATAATCCCTGATTTTGCAAAAGCTGGGGCAAATATTATTTCGTTTCATCCTGAGGCATCTAAACATATAGATCGTACGATAGGGCTTATTAAAGAGAATGGATGTCAAGCTGGGATGGTATTTAATCCTGCCACCCCTATACAATATCTTGACCATGTACTAGATAAACTTGATCTTGTTTTAATTATGTCAGTTAATCCTGGCTTTGGTGGGCAGAAATTTATTCCGGAAGCATTAAATAAATTAAAGTCGGTACGTAAGCGTATTGATGCTGGTAATAAAAAAATATTGTTAGAAATAGATGGTGGAGTAAAGGTAGATAATATTGCTGAGATTGCACGTGCTGGAGCAGACACCTTTGTTGCTGGTTCTGCAATTTATGGTGCTAGTAAAAATGAAGATCCTCATAGATATGATACGATATTATCTGAATTAAGAACAGAGCTGGCTAAGGTCTAGTCCTAGTAGATATTAAGATAAATTAAAGTTATTTTTCTTGTGTATTTATAAGAGAATGGATAAGAGCGATTTTTCCCAGCCTGTATCTTCACCATTAGAAACCAAATTTCCTTTGACGGTTAAAGTCATTATGATTGACTTAGATGGAACCCTGCTAGATACTGCAGGCGATCTTGCTATTTCAGCTAATATAATGTTAAGAAAATTGGGTGGAGTAGAGCTTCCACTTGCAACAATTAAATCTTATATCGGGAAAGGGATACTGAATCTTGTTAGGAGTTGTTTGGCTAATAGTTTTAATAATGAGCCGCAACCTGAGTTTTTTGATCGTGCAATAAAAATTTATGAGAAAGAGTATACAAAAAATCTATGCATTACGACCCGTCCTTATCCAAAAGTAATTGATGGGTTAATAGCATTGAAGAAAGCAGACTTTAGGTTAGCTTGTGTTACTAACAAGTCCGAGGCTTTTACCTTACCTTTATTACGTGATACACAGCTATTAAATTACTTCGATATAATTCTGTCTGGAGATAGTTTGCCAAAGAAAAAGCCAGATCCAATGCCCTTGTATCATGCTTGTGAGTTTTTTGGAATTCTTCCAGCTGAAATGCTATTAATTGGAGATTCGATGACTGATATTATGGCTGCACGGGCAGCAGGTTCTTATGTATTTTGTGTTCCATATGGCTATAATGAGGGGAAAGATGTGCATGAATTAGATTGTGATAAAGTTATTTCATCTATTTACGACGCAATACCATTGATTAAAAAATCATCATAGCTCAGTGGAAATATATGATAGTAATAATTTTAGATTATTCCTAAGATTATTTGACTCATTATATCTAGATTCTTGGTATCATTCATTTTACTTATTGGCATTTTAACATGACTGAATCAGAGTTTTTCAACCTTGCAAAACAAGGCTACAACAGAATTCCAGTTGTGTTGGAAACGTTTGCTGATCTAGATACTCCACTTTCAATATATCTTAAATTGGCCAATCGGCCTTATTCTTATTTACTTGAATCAGTTCGAGATGGAGAGCGTTTTGGGCGCTATTCCTTTATTGGGCTGCCTGCCTCAAGTCGAATTGAGGTGAGAGATAGTTCTATAAGTATAATAAATAATCAGGAAGTAGAGCGATTTGAAGTAGAGGATCCCTTATCTTTTATTCAATCTTATTTATTACGTTTTAAAGTCGCTTCATGTTCGGGTCTGCCACGATTTTGTGGTGGATTAGTAGGGTATTTTTCTTATGAGACAGTGCGTTATATAGAGAGTAAACTTGCTGGTCATGTTAATCCGGATGTATTAGATCTGCCTGATATATCATTACTTCTATCTGAAGAGTTAATTGTAGTAGATAACCTTTCGGGTAAACTTTATTTAATTATTTATACAAATCCAGATATTCCAGATGCTTATAAAGAAACAAAAGACCGGTTGAAAATATTGCTTGCAGATTTACGTAAGCCGGTAGAGGTCCCAAATGAAATACCAGTTAAGCCATCGAAAATAGTTTCTGAGTTTAGTGAGCTAGATTTTATCCAGGCAGTAGAGCGTGCTAAGCGTTATATTTTTGATGGCGATATAATGCAAGTAGTACTATCGCAGCGTACTAGTAAAATTTTCAAAACATCCCCATTAGCTTTATATCGGGCGCTACGAAATTTAAATCCTTCCCCATATATGTTTTATTATAATTTTGGTGATTTCCATGTTGTAGGTGCTTCCCCAGAGATTTTAGTACGTCTTGAAGGCGAGATCGTAACAGTTCGCCCTATTGCAGGAACTAGGCCACGTGGTGATACACAGAACGAAGATGAGGTGTTAGCGGCTGATTTATTATCTGATCCTAAAGAATGTGCTGAACATCTTATGTTAATGGATTTGGGGCGTAATGACCTTGGTCGCGTTGCAGATATAGGTTCAGTTCAGGTTACTGAGAATATGAAAATTGAGAATTATTCGCATGTTATGCATATTGTTTCCAATGTTGATGGAAAACTAAAACCTGGTTTGAGTGCAATTGATGTATTACGTGCAACTTTTCCAGCAGGAACTGTTAGTGGTGCTCCAAAAATTAGAGCTATGGAGATTATTGATGAATTAGAAAATTCTAAACGTGGAGTTTATGCCGGCGCAGTGGGTTATTTAGGTTTTAATGGTGATATGGATATTGCAATTGCTATTCGTACTGGTGTTATTAAGGGTGGAAAACTATACGTACAAGCAGGAGCTGGTATTGTTGCAGATTCTGTTCCAAAAAATGAATGGATTGAAACCGAAAATAAAGCGAAGGCGCTTCTAAAGGCAGCTGAAATAGCAGAGCGTGGACTCGATAGTAAACTAGAATAAGTATTTTGCTGTATAAATAATCAAGGCCTCCAGTATGCCCATTGTAGTAATTTATCCATGGCAAGCTGCGCTTTATTAGAATTAATATGATTTACAAAAAAAATAATAATTATACGCCTGCCTGATTTATCCAGCATATAACCAGCCATTGTTTTGACTCCGTTAAGTAATCCAGATTTAATATGAGCTTGGCCAGAAATATTGGTATTGGTAAGCCTCTTTTTCATAGTGCCATCCACTGCTAAGATTGGTAAAGATGAAATAAATTCTGGCATTACTGAGCTTTGAAATGCTTTAAGTAAAATTTTCCCTAAATGGTGCGTACTTATTCGTTCATGTCTTGATAATCCTGAGCCATTTTCTATTTTAAAATCTGGATAGTTTAGTTTCTTAGAGTCAAGCCATTGCTTGATTACTTTATTTGATTTATTTAGATTAGTTGGCTTGCTGTCTAATTTTGTTCCTAAAGTAAGGTATAGCTGGCGTGCGGCAGTATTATTACTATATTTATTAATATCCCTAATTATTTCTATAAGTGGTGGAGATTCATAGATTTCCAATGGTATTTTGTTTTCTGGCGCAGTCCCAAAATATACTTCTCCATTAAATTTCCCGCCCTGCTGTCTCCATAGTTTTTTGAAAAGGCCTAATGTATATGTTTGGCTGTTGTGTAGGCTTAAAAATAGGGATTTTTCACCACAAGCAAATGAATAGTTTCCATTAAGTGTAACTGACATACGAGGATAGTTTTTAGTATCAATATTAATGATGGTATCAAGGGCGTCTCTCCACTCATTACAGTTTTCTTGTGTGAGTTTTAAATTATTATTAAGTCTAATAAATTCAGTATTTGGATTTATGATGATACGAGTACTATTATTCTTCTGATTTGGGATTATACGTAATTCAGTCGTTCGGTAGTTTATTAAATGGGCTTCAGGAGGGGTATTGTATGCCCGATAAGGCTTACCATCAAAGGCCCCTGGATTCTCATTTGATATATCGAAATAGCTATTATCAAGGATAAGGTTCCCAGTAATTTCTCTTAATCCTTTTTGGTAAAGTCGACGAATAAGCTTCCAGAAATTTTCTAGATTAAGTTTTGGGTCTCCGTAGCCTTTTATTATAAGATCACCTTGTAGTTTGCCTTCTTTTAATGCACCTTCAGAATAGAGTTCTGTTTTCCAGGTAAAAGCGGGGCCTAATAGTTCCAGTCCTGCAAAGGTAGTGACAAGTTTCATCACTGAAGCAGGGTTCATGGGTTTATCAGAATTAAAAGCAATAATTGGCTGGTTTGCATTGATCTCTTGAATATAAATGCTAGCTGAAGATTCTGGGATCCCATTTTGGATAAGTGCTTGCTTAACTGTGCCCGGTAAGTCTTGTGAAAAAGAAAAAGAAGAATATGTATTAATTATGAAGCATAAGATAGCAGTGAATTTAAATGGGCTCATATATAGATTTGTCTAAAATTTAATGAGGTAATAGTCATAAATATAAATATTTAATATGAATCTAGTATTCGTAGGGTTCTTTCCACAAGAAATTTCATTTCTTTTTTATTAATAATATAGGGGGGCATAAAATAAACAGTATTTCCTAGTGGTCGAAGTAATAATCCTTGATCTATTGAACGCTGAAAAAAATTTTCTGAGAAAGAAGGATCAGTATTCTTAACTTCAAATGCCCAAATCATTCCACAGTTACGGAAATTTCTGACTTTATTGTGTGATGCAATTGGTTGAGATATGTCATTTAGATATTTTATTTTTGTATGATTCGCTTGAATGGACTTATTCTGTTTAAATATATCTAGTGTGGCAAGTGCAGCAGAGCAGGCAAGTGCATTACCAGAGTGGGTATGTGAATGTAGGAATGCACGTTTAGTGTCTTTGTGATAGAAAGCCCGATAGATAGATTTAGTAGTTAGTACAGCTGATAATGGTAAGTATCCACTAGTTAGTCCCTTGGCTAGGCATAAAAAATCTGGTGTAATATTTGCCTGTTCACAAGCAAACATTGTTCCTGTTCTACCAAAGCCTACAGCAATTTCATCAGCAATTAAATGTACCTGGTATTTGCTACAAATTTCACGGGCGTACTTAAGATAATCTGGGTGATACATTCCCATACCTACTGCACCCTGAACTAGTGGTTCAATAATAAATGCTGCAGTTACCTTATGGTTTTTAGCTAGGTATTTTTCTAAATAATTAGCTGCACGTAGTGCGTATTCCTTGGGAAGCTCTCCTTCCTCAGCATACCTCCAATCTGGAGTTGGGATTCTGATGCTTTTACGTAGTAAAGGCGTATAAATTTTACTGAATATTGGCACATCTGTTACAGATAATGCCCCTAAAGTTTCACCATGATATCCATTTTGCAGGCTAATAAAATTATTTTTTTTAGATTGGCCATTGTTATGCCAGAAATGAAAACTCATTTTTAGTGCGGCCTCAATTGCTGAGGCTCCATCACTACTATAAAAGCAATGATTAAGTCCATTTGGTGCTAGTTTAGTCAGCCTCTCTGATAGGTCTACTACAGGTTCATGTGTAAAGCCTGCAAGCATTACATGCTCTAGTTTTTCTAGTTGTTCTAGTACGGCATTATTGATATAGGAGTTTGTGTGTCCAAATAAGTTTACCCACCATGAACTAATTGCGTCAAGATAGCGTTTGTCATTAAAATCATAAAGCCATATTCCTTTACCCCGGTGAATAGAAATAAGAGGTAAATTTTCATATTGCTTCATCTGAGAGCATGGATGCCAAACAGACTTTAGGCTACGATCTACTAAGTTTTTATTAGTCATATACTTGAAATTCTTATAAACAGCCCATATTATTAACGATTATAGAGAAAATGCTAATTTATATTCTGTAGGGTAAATCACAGAAAACTAAGTCAGTAAAACCTATTAATCATTGATTTAATTGTACTTTATTTAAACAGGAGAAAGAAGTATGAAAATTCGTCCCTTGCATGACCGTGTTATTGTCAAGCGGCTGGAAGAAGAACTTAAAACAGCATCCGGTATTATTATCCCAGATAGTGCTGCAGAAAAGCCAGATCAAGGTGAAATTATTTCTGTAGGCAAAGGTAAGGCTGGGGATGACGGTAAAATTCGTGAGCTGGACGTGAATGTAGGTGACAAGGTGTTGTTTGGGAAATACTCTGGCCAGTCTGTGAAAATCAAAGGAGAAGAACTCCTGGTAATGAAAGAAGAGGACATAATGGGTATAATTGAGGGATAATTATCCCTTTTCTTATAGATACTTACAACATTTTTGTAAATTAGGAGAAAGATTATGGCAGCAAAAGAAGTTAAATTTGGTGATTCAGCTCGTCACAGAATGGTGGCTGGAGTTAATGTTCTAGCAGATGCAGTTAAAGTTACTCTTGGGCCTAAGGGTCGTAATGCAGTCCTAGATCGCTCATACGGGGCGCCTACTATTACTAAGGATGGTGTTTCTGTAGCGAAAGAAATTGAATTAAAAGATAAATTTGAAAATATGGGAGCTCAAATGGTTAAGGAAGTTGCAAGCAAGACTTCCGACATTGCCGGTGATGGTACAACTACTGCTACTGTATTAGCTCAATCTATAGTAAGAGAGGGTATGAAATTTGTAGCTGCTGGGATGAATCCAACAGATTTGAAGCGTGGTATTGATAAAGCTGTGCTAGCCACTGTAGGCGAGCTACAGACTCTCTCTAAGCCATGCACTACAAGCAAGGAAATTGCTCAAGTAGGTAGTATTTCTGCAAATTCAGATAATGAAATTGGCAAAATTATTGCAGATGCAATGGAAAAAGTTGGTAAGGAAGGAGTAATTACCGTGGAGGATGGTTCCGGCCTGCAAAATGAGCTTGATGTTGTTGAGGGGATGCAGTTTGATCGTGGCTACCTTTCTCCTTATTTTGTCAATAACACAGATAGGCAAATTGCTTTGTTAGAGACCCCTTATATTTTATTACATGATAAGAAAATTTCTAATATTCGTGAATTATTGCCATTGCTGGAGCAAGTGGCAAAAACTAATAAACCATTATTAATCATTGCTGAAGATATTGATGGTGAAGCACTTGCAACGATGGTAGTCAACAATATTCGTGGAATTTTAAAAACCTGTGCTGTAAAGGCTCCAGGTTTTGGTGACCGTCGTAAAGCTATGCTTGAAGATATAGCGCATCTTACTGGTGGCACAGTAATTGCTGAGGAAGTAGGGCTGTCGTTAGAAAAGGCCACATTAAATGAATTGGGCCAGGCTAAGCGAGTAGAAGTTGGGAAGGAAGCAACTATTGTTATAGATGGCGCTGGTGAAGCTAAAACTATTGAGGGGAGAGTAAAGCAAATAAGGGCTCAAATAGAGGAGGCTACTAGTGATTATGATAAAGAAAAATTACAAGAGCGCGTAGCAAAATTAGCGGGTGGTGTAGCATTAATTAAAGTAGGTGCAGCTACGGAAGTAGAAATGAAAGAGAAAAAAGCTCGGGTTGAAGATGCTTTGCATGCAACTCGCGCAGCTGTTGAGGAAGGTATTGTGCCTGGTGGTGGTGTAGCTTTATTACGGGCCTCTAGCCAAGTAGAAAAGGTGAAAGGGGATACAAATGATCAAGATGCAGGTATTAAGATTGTTTTAAGGGCGTTACAGGAGCCTTTACGTCAGATTGTTACTAATTGTGGGGATGAGCCTTCTGTAGTAATTAATAAAGTTATGGAAGGCCAGGGGAACTTTGGGTACAACGCAACTACAAGTGAGTATGGCGATATGGTTGAAATGGGAGTTTTGGACCCTACAAAAGTTACACGCTCTGCTTTACAGAATGCCGCTTCTGTTTCAGGTTTAATACTTACCACTGATGTAATGGTTGCTGAGCAGGCAAAAGAAGAATCTGCCGCTCCTGCAGGTGGTGGTGATATGGGAGGCATGGGAGGCATGGGAGGCATGGGAGGCATGGGAGGTATGGGAGGTATGGGTATGTAGGATTTTGTATCTATATTTATTTAAGATATAAAGAGCCCTGCTTCGGTGGGGTTTTTTATTGTGGTAAGAGAATTAGATGGTATTTTATATTTTAAGCAGACGGGATACATAAACTACTGTAGATTAAGGTTTGTTAAAATTAGTCTCACCTCTTAATATTAAGAAATTATTAGCATATCAGAATGCTAAGAAATATATTTTTATGACACCAGATCAATACTGCCAAGAAAAAGCTGTTAAAAGTGGATCTAGCTTTTATTATAGTTTTCTTTATTTGCCACAAGAGAAGCGTCGTGCTATTACTGCGCTTTATGCTTTTTGCCGTGAAGTAGATGATGTGGTAGACGAGTGTACTGAAGAGTCTGTGGCACGAATAAAACTTGCATGGTGGCGGAAGGAAATTACTGCTATTTATAGTGAAGGGAAAGGTAGCGAATTAAATCACCCGGTAGCAAAGGCTTTGGCTGAAGTAATTAAAACTATAAATCTTTCTGCTGGCCAATTAATTGAAATCATAGATGGTATGGAAATGGATTTGAATTATAATCGTTACCCAGATTTCAATGCATTACAGCTATATTGTCATCATGTGGCCGGAGTAGTAGGACAGCTATCAGCTGAGATTTTTGGGTATCATGATATTAAAACGCTGGAGTATGCTCATAATTTGGGGCTTGCCTTTCAACTAACAAATATCATACGTGATGTTGGCGAGGATGCTCGTCGTGGTCGTATATACTTGCCGGAAGATGAGCTTGCTCAGTTTGGAGTATCTAATGAAGATATACTTCATTCGCGTAAATCTGATAATTTCAGAAGGTTAATGGAATTTCAGATAGAGAGAGCTGAGCATTATTATTCTGAGGCGTTCATCGCTTTGCCAGCAGAAGACCGAAGAAATCAGAGGCCAGGATTTATAATGGCGGCTATTTATAGAGCCTTGTTGGAGGAAATTAAGGAGGATGCATGCCAAGTGATGTGCCAGCGTGTCAGCCTAACTCCAATACGTAAGTTGTGGATAGGATGGAGAACCTGGATTAACGGATAGTATTATAGCATTCTATTTATCAAATTTATCATTTTAAAAAATTCTTAAAATTTAATCTGCAAGTAAAATTCTGTTTTATGTGTGACATTACAAACTATCGGCCTGATAAGAATTTTCTTAAAGATCGTGTAATTCTTGTAACTGGTGCAGGGCAAGGTATTGGACGTGTTGCTGCACTGGAATATGCGGCGTATGGCGCCACAGTAATTTTACATGGCAGGAAGATTGATAAACTAGAAAGTGTATACGATGAAATAGAATCTAAAGGAGGAGCGAAGGCCGTAATTTTTCCATTTGATTTAGAGAAAGTTAATGGAAAAGATTTTGAGGTAATTGTACAGGCAATAAGATCACAGCTAGGTAGATTGGATGGAATTCTACATAATGCAGCCTTTATCCCTAATTTAACACCATTAGAGAATCAAACTTTTGAACAGTGGTTAACTATTTTACGTATTAATTTGGTAGCGCCAATTTCTTTAACTCGTGCCTGCCTGCCATTATTAAAGGCTTCTCCTGATGCCTGCGTTATTATGACATCAGATATACATGGTCATTTCCCTACAGCATATTGGGGTGGATTTGCTGTTGCTAAGGCAGGTATTGAAGCGTTAGTAAAAATTCAAGCTCAAGAATGGGAAATATATAAAAATTTACGTATTAACGTATTAATTCCTGGAACTGCGCATACGCCACAAAGAACAAAAACTCATCCAGGTGAAATTAAAAAAAACTTAATTCATCCAAAAGAATTAATGTCAGCTTATTTATATTTAATGGGGCCAGCTAGTAAGGGGGTTACTGGAAAAATTTTATTTTGCCAAGAACATGAATAGTATACCTGTGGAAATAAGTATAAGAAGGTATAATTGATTAGAATAAAATAATTTAGAATGCGAGAGTGGCGGAATTGGTAGACGCACCAGATTTAGGTTCTGGCGCCGAAAGGTGTGGGGGTTCGAGTCCCCCCTTTCGCACCATAGGATTTTAGGTGGTAATTGCAAATTAAATGGGCTTCATAGTTGGTAGTTGCTCTTTTTGTATAGCTACTCTGATATCAGATAAATAATAAACAATTAGCAGGAATAGTTATGGAATCCAATGTAGAGACTCTAGGCACATTAGAGCGTAGGCTCAATGTTACAGTGCCTCAGAAAGAGGTAGAGATTGAAATTGAGAGCCGTTTAAAGCGCTTGGCACGTACAGCCAAAATTCATGGTTTTCGATCTGGAAAAGTGCCATTAAAAATTATTTCACAGCATTATGGCTTACAAGTGCGCCAGGAAGTAATGAGTGATGTACTGCAGAAGAGTTTTAGTGAAGCTATTCGAGAACAAAAGCTACGAGTTGCAGGTTATCCAAATTTTAAAGCAAAGGAATTGGATGAGAATTCTTCTCAATTTGAGTATAGTGCGACATTTGAAGTGTATCCGGATATCACTATAGGAAATTTAGAATCACTGAGCATTGAGCAACCCATGATGAAAGTGTCTGCTGCAGATGTTGATAAAGCTATTGAGGTTATGCGTAAGCAGAGGACAAAGTATGATGAAGTAGAGCGAGCTGCTATTAAGGGAGATAGAGTAAATATTGATTATCATGGATTAATTGGCGGAATAGAATTTGATGGTGGTAGCGCAAAAGAAGCTCTTTTGGTTTTAGGTGAAGGTCAGTTTCTCAAGGAATTTGAGGTGGCAATAATCGGAATGAGTAAAGAGCAGAAAAAATCTTTTGAGGTGGTTTTTCCAGAAAGTTATCATAGTAAAGAGGTTGCAGGAAAGACGGCCATTTTTGAGGTAACTATTAATATAGTTGAAGAGCCGAAGCTTCCTATGGTAAATGAAGATTTTGCCAAGTCACTTGGTATTGCAAGTGGAGATGTAGAAAAAATGCGGATGGAAGTTAAAGTAAATCTTGAACGAGAAGTGTCAAAACGTATAAAGACAAAAGTTAAAGAGCATGTAATGCAGGCGCTGCTTGAAACAATTACTATTGATACACCTAAAGCATTGGTATCTTTAGAGGTGGATCGTTTAATGCAAAGTGCAAAAGATGATCTGAAAGAACGTGGTATGAAGGATAAGGATATACCATTACCAAAAGATTTATTCCAAGAACAAGCTGAGCGACGTGTTAATTTAGGTTTAATTTTAACAGAGTTAGTAAAAATTTATGATTTACGTGCAAAGCCTGAGCAGGTACGTAGATTAATTGAAGAATTTGCACAAAGTTATGAAAATCCCAGTGAGGTAGTTAAAATGCATTATTCTTCAAAAGAGCGTCTTCATGAAGCTGAGTCTGCTGTGTTAGAAGACAATGTTGTAGCGTGGGTACTAGAGAAAGCTACGATCGTGAAAAAAGAAGTTACTTTTGACGAATTGATGGGGAAATCTTGATATGAATCAGAAAACGTTAGTTGATAGGTATAATTCTGAGCCTAAAAATTTAGGTCTAATTCCTATGGTGATTGAGACCAGCGGGCGGGGTGAGCGAGCATATGATATATATTCCCGCCTACTTAAAGAAAGAGTTATTTTTCTTGTGGGACCAGTTACAGAAGAAACGGCTAATCTAGTTGTTGCACAGCTTCTATTTTTAGAGTCTGAGAATTCAGATAAGGAAATTCATTTTTATATAAATTCCCCAGGAGGTCTAGTATCTGCAGGACTAGCAATCTACGATACTATGCAGTACATTAAGCCCAGTGTCAGTACGTTATGTGTTGGACAGGCAGCAAGTATGGCATCCTTGCTGTTGGCAGCAGGAGAAAAAGGTAAGCGCTTCTGCCTGCCAAATTCACGTATTATGATTCATCAGCCATTAGGTGGTTTCCAAGGGCAAGCTTCAGATATTGAGATTCATGCTAAAGAAATTTTGTTTCTTAAAGGAAGATTAAATGAGATTCTAGCTAAGCATAGTGGTCAGAATATTCAGACTATAAATAAAGATACTGATCGTGATAATTTTTTAAGTGCAGAAGATTCAGTAAAGTATGGCTTAGTGGATGAGGTTCTGACTAGTAGAATTAAGAATAAAACTTAAAAAATATTTGGTTACTTGAAATTTCTTTCTTATAATTCTAGTACTAATGTAGATAACATGGAGTAATGTTATGTCAGATAAAGTTGTCGGTGAAAAATTACTTTATTGTTCTTTTTGTGGGAAGAGTCAGAATGAAGTAAAGAAGCTTATTGCCGGCCCATCTGTATTTATTTGTGATGAATGTATTGATCTTTGTAATGATATAATACGTGAAGAGCTACAGGAGGTTGCTTCAGCAGGCTTAACGCAGTCTGATTTGCCGGTTCCGCGTGAAATTTTTCAGATACTTGATGAATACGTAATTGGTCAAGAGTCAGCAAAAAGAATTTTATCAGTAGCTGTATATAATCATTATAAACGTTTAAAGAGCCTATCTAATAATAGCGAAGTTGATAATGATATAGAACTTGCTAAAAGTAATATTTTACTTATAGGTCCAACCGGATCTGGCAAGACGCTTCTAGCGCAAACATTGGCACGATTGCTCAATGTGCCGTTTGTAATGGCTGATGCAACAACTCTGACTGAAGCAGGTTATGTTGGAGAGGATGTAGAAAATATTATTCAGAAACTTCTTCAGAAATGTAATTATGACGCAGATAAGGCCCAGCAAGGCATAGTTTATATAGATGAAATTGATAAGATATCACGGAAATTAGATAATCCTTCAATTACTCGTGATGTCTCAGGCGAAGGAGTGCAGCAAGCCTTACTTAAATTAATTGAGGGCACGGTTGCATCAGTTCCCCCACAGGGTGGACGAAAGCACCCAAATCAAGAATTTGTTCAGGTAGATACTACTAATATTTTATTTATTTGTGGTGGTGCATTTGATGGGCTTGATAAAGTAATACGCGATCGCTCTGAGAAAGGTGGGATAGGATTTGGTGCCGATGTACGAAGTGGTATTGATAATCGAAAAGATATCAGTTTGGTATTAAGGGGGGTAGAACCAGAAGATCTAGTCAAGTATGGTTTGATTCCTGAATTTGTTGGGCGTTTACCAGTAGTTGCAACTCTAGAAGAGCTTGGTGAAGCAGCTTTAATCAAAATTCTTGCTGAACCTAAAAATGCACTCATTAAGCAATATCAAAAATTGTTTAGTATGGAAGGTGGGGTGGATCTAGAATTCCGGGAACAAGCACTTAAATCAGTGGCTAAGAAAGCGTTAGCACAGAAAACTGGCGCACGTGGACTTAGATCAATTCTAGAAGATACTTTACTAGACATAATGTTTGAGCTACCGTCTCTTGAGAATGTTATCAAGGTAGTAGTTGATCATGGTTCAATTGATGGTAATGTTAAGCCAATTCTTATTTATTCAGACAAGGTTAAGGCTAAGGCTAAGACTAAGGTAGCAAAGAGTAGTTAGATCTAATTTTGAGAAGACAAATTACCTTGAATTTATTTTAATTGCCCCAATATTATTTAAGTTGCTTTTAGTAAGTACTAATTTATAGGTTAATTGCACATATGACTCTTCCAGTTATCGAGCCTGATAATTCACTAATGCCACTTCTGCCTTTGCGTGATGTTGTAGTTTTTCCGCATATGGTAATTCCTTTGTTTGTAGGTAGACCTAGGTCCATCAAGGCCTTGGAAAGTTCTATGAAATCTGGGAAGAAGATACTTCTAGCTGCACAGAAATCTGCTGCTAAAGATGAGCCAACCCCAGAAGATCTTTATAAAGTTTGTAGTGTTGGAAGTTTATTACAAATGCTAAAGCTGCCTGATGGTACGGTTAAAGTTTTAGTAGAAGGCGGTCGGCGAGCTAAGATTTTAGAGGTAATTGAGTCAGGGTCTTATTTGTCTGGGGAAGTGGCATTGCTTCCTCCAGATATTGTAAATAATAATGAAATTGAGGCTATGCGTCGAACAATGCTGGATCAATTTGATCAGTATATCAAGCTTAATAAAAAAATCACTCCTGAAATCCATACTTCTCTTGGTGGTATAGATGAAGCAGGGCGCTTGGCCGATACAATTGCTGCACATTTACCATTGAAACTCGAGCAAAAACAAGAAATTTTAGAATTATTTGCTGTTCCAAAACGTTTAGAGTATTTATTAAGAATACTAGAAACTGAGTTAGATATATTACAGGTAGAGAAACGTATTCGTGGCAGAGTAAAACGCCAGATGGAAAAGAGCCAGCGAGATTATTATCTAAATGAGCAAGTAAAAGCTATTCAGAAAGAACTAGGAGAGGGTGAAGATGGTGCTGATTTAGAGGAATTGAGTAAGAAAATTAAATCTGCAAACATGCCAAAAGAGGGGCGTATTAAAGGTGAATCTGAGTTGAAAAAATTACGGTTAATGTCACCTATGTCTGCAGAAGCAACTGTAGTGCGTAATTATATAGATGCTCTAGTTGGTTTGCCATGGAAGAAAAAGAGTAAAATTGGTCGGGATCTTAATGCAGCAGAAATGATACTAGAGGAAGATCATTACGGTTTAGATAAAATAAAGGAACGAATTGTTGAATATTTGGCAGTACAGCAAAGAGTAGATAAACTTAAGGCACCTATTCTTTGTTTAGTTGGACCTCCTGGGGTTGGTAAAACATCTTTAGGTAAATCTATTGCCCGTGCAACAAATCGAAAATTTGTGCGTATGTCATTAGGTGGTGTGCGAGATGAAGCAGAAATACGTGGCCATCGTCGTACCTATATTGGCTCAATGCCTGGTAAGATATTACAGAATATTACTAAAGTTGGTGTAAAAAACCCATTATTTTTATTAGACGAAGTAGATAAAATGGGTATGGACTTTCGTGGTGACCCGTCTTCTGCTTTACTTGAAGTGCTTGATCCAGAGCAAAATAATTCATTTGTAGATCATTACATTGAAGTTGAGTATGATTTATCTGATGTTATGTTTGTTGCTACTGCAAATACTTTAAATATACCCCCAGCTTTATTAGACAGAATGGAAGTCCTCAGATTGTCTGGTTACACCGAAGATGAGAAATTAAATATTGCAACACGTTATTTATTACCTAAGCAAATAAAGAATCATGGGCTAAAGGAAAATGAGTTGGCAGTATCTGCAGCTGCTTTACGTGATGTCACTCGCTATTACACTCGTGAAGCAGGTGTGCGTGCAATGGAGAGGGAAGTTTCAAAAATTTGTCGGAAAGTAGTTAAAGCATTATTACTGAATGATAAGAAAAAGAAGGTAGCTATCAGTGCGCGTAATCTTTGTAAATATTTGGATGTTCGTCGCTATACTTATGGTGTGGCGGAGGAGAAAAATCAAGTTGGCCAGGTAACTGGGCTTGCTTGGACAGAGGTTGGTGGAGAATTATTAACTATTGAGTCTGTGGTGTTACCTGGCAAAGGTAAAACTATCACCACTGGTAAATTAGGTGAGGTAATGCAAGAATCTATTCAGGCGGCTTTATCAGTAGTGCGGAGTCGATCAATTGCATTAGGTATTCCTGAAGATTTCTACCAAAAAAATGATATTCATATACATTTGCCAGAAGGAGCTACACCCAAAGATGGTCCTAGTGCCGGAATTGGCATATGTACCGCAATGGTCTCAGTATTAACAGGTATTCCGGTAAAGGCTATTGTTGCAATGACAGGTGAAATAACATTGCGAGGGGAGGTATTACCAATAGGAGGATTAAAAGAGAAACTTTTGGCAGCGCATCGTGGTGGTATTAAGATAGTTCTGATACCTGAAGATAATGTTAAGGATTTAGCTGAGATTCCAGAAAATATTAAGAATCGGCTAGATATAAATCCAGTAAAATGGATAGATCAGGTACTGGATTTTGCTTTAGAGGGAAAGCCAAAGGCAATATCCGTTTCTGTTAGTAAATCTTCAACGAATCCAGAGGTTAATAAGAATGAGCAGAGCACTAATGCTATAAAGCATTAATAAATCCTGCAAATTATTGCTCTATTTAAAGTATAACTTCTTGAAAAAGAAGTATTCATCTGGTCTATCTTGTGATCTGGAATGACTTTTTGAACTGAAAGTTATGAGTTTTTGGTGTGTAGGAATGTTATTAATTTGTGTCAGTAAAAGTTATGTATTTCAAATGTTTTTGAAAATATTAGGCCAATTGCTTGACCCGGCCTAAATGGCTTGATATAAAAGCGGTTGCAGGAGAAGGTGATCTTTAAGAACTTACTTTTAACTCGGGGGAGGAACTAAGTGAATAAATCTGAATTGATTGATGCAATTGCAAAATCGGCTGGCCTTTCTAAAGCTTCAGCAGGTGATGCACTCGATGCTACATTAGCAGCTATTAGAGTTACTCTTAAGAAAGGACAAAGTGTTACTTTGGTTGGCTTTGGTACTTTTAAAGTAGGTAAACGTGCAGCTCGTACAGGGCGGAATCCTCGCACTGGTGAGGCAATTAAAATTAGGGCAGCTAAAGTTCCAAAATTTAGTGCAGGTAAAGCACTGAAAGATGCTGTGAACTAAGATTTCGATGCGGAGGGTGCTTAGCTCAGCTGGTAGAGCGTCGCCCTTACAAGGCGAATGTCGGCGGTTCGAACCCGTCAGCACCCACCAACGGAATTATACAAAGAAGTAGGAGTGGTAGTTCAGTTGGTTA
>PBKR01000031.1 GCA_002721545.1 Nitrosomonadaceae bacterium
CCAGTAGCTAAGAAGAGAGTAGCTGCTAAGAAAAAACCAGCGGCTAAGAAAAAGGTAGCTGCTAAGAAAAAACCAGCGGCTAAGAAAAAAGCTGCAAAAAAGAAACCCGCAGCTAAGAAAAAGGTAGCTGCTAAGAAAAAACCAGCGGCTAAGAAAAAAGCTGCAAAAAAGAAACCCGCAGCTAAGAAAAAAGCTGCTAAGAAAAAACCAGTAGCTAAGAAGAGAGTAGCTGCTAAGAAAAAACCAGCTGGCAAGAAAAAGGTAGCTGCAAAAAAGAAACCCGCAGCTAAGAAAAAGGTAGCTGCTAAGAAAAAACCAGCGGCTAAGAAAAAAGTAGCTGCAAAAAAGAAACCCGCAGCAAAAAAAATAGTAGCTAAGAAAAAACCGGAAATAACGCCAGCTCCCTGGCCCTTTCCACTATCAGGATCACGCCCCTAAGAATCAAGAAAAGCGGCCATTACTGCGAACAATTTTCTATAACAGTGAAATTGTTCGCAGCGCTTTTTTTCTATCTTTTTTTGATTCTTTCCTTTAAAATCTCATGGACTTGAGATGGGTTTGCTTTTCCTTTTGTTTTCTTCATTACCTGCCCAATCAAGAAATTAAATGCCTTTTCTTTCCCACTGCAATAATCAGCTACCTGTTGAGAATTATTAAAAATCACCTCGTCTACAATCTGGGTAATTGCACTATTATCAGAGATCTGCTTAAGCCCTTTCTCTTTAATAATTGTATCGGCTGAAATACCAGGTGCTCCCCACATTTCATTAAATATAACTTTAGCAGTTTTTCCAGAGATAGTTTCATCACAGATACGTAAAATTAATCCTGCTAATTGTTTAGGTGAAACTGGTGAAACTGTAATACTTATATTATCCTGATTTAAGTGTGCTATAACCTCCTCAATCACCCAATTAGCACAAAGCTTTGCATCTTCTCTACCAATAATCTTTACTACTTCCTCATAATAATTAGCTGTATCTATATCAGAAGTTAAGATTGATGCGTCATATTTAGATAGTGCGTAAGTTACTTTGCCATTTGATTCAATTTCTGAACCTATAAAGCGTGAAAAACACAAATCTGGCGACTCTATCATAGATGCTCTAATCTCTTCTATCCAGTCAGATGAAATTTGCAGAGGCAATAAATCCGGGTCAGGGAAATAACGATAATCATGTGCATCTTCTTTACTCCGCATGACATGAGTTTCACGCTTATTAGAATCAAATAGTACTGTTGCCTGCTGAATTGAGCCTCCAGTCTTAAGAATATATTTTTGAAATTCAATTTCACACTCAATAGCTTGCTGTAAGAAACGAAAAGAATTTAAATTTTTAATTTCTCGACGAGTGCCAAGTTTTTTATCTCCTAACCTACGAATCGACACATTTGCATCACAACGGAATGAACCCTCTTCCATGTTTCCATCGCTAATACCAATCCATCGCACTAAAGTGTGTATAGCTTTAGCAAAAGCCACAGCCTCCTCGCTACTTCGCATATCTGGCTCTGAAACAATCTCCAATAAAGGAGTGCCAGCACGATTTAAATCAATCCCCGTCATGCCATGAAAATCTTCATGTAATGATTTTCCTGCATCTTCTTCAAGATGAGCACGAGTTATATTTATGACCTTTTCTTTATCCTCATTTTCACTTTCTTTCTGTATCTTAATATGCCCACCCTCAATTATCGGTAGCTCATATTGGCTAATCTGATAGCCTTTTGGTAAATCTGGATAGAAATAATTCTTGCGAGCAAAAATTGAGGGGGAATTAATCTGCGCACCTATTGCCAAACCAAATTTGATAGCCAATTCAACAACACCACGATTTAATACAGGCAATACCCCAGGTAACGCTATGTCAATTGCGCAAGCCTGAGCATTAGGTGTTCCTCCAAAAATAGTTGATGCGCCAGAGAATAATTTTGATTGAGTCAGAAGCTGAGTATGCACCTCAAGACCAATTACAATTTCCCATTTCATATTTTTATCTTTAATTTTTAGACTTCTTTATATCAGGCATTCTTGTATGCCAATCTGTTACCTGCTGATATTTATGCCCAACATTTAGTATTTTTGCTTCAGAAAAATAGTTGCCAATAATATGTAAACCAACCGGTCTATTTCTCTTACCAAATCCCACAGGAATTGACATTCCTGGCAATCCAGATAAACTCGCTCCAGCAGTATAAGTATCTGATAAATACATCTGCAAAGGATCATTACTTTTCTCTCCCAAAGAGAAAGCAACAGAAGATGAAGTTGGCCCCATGATTATGTCGCATTGCTTAAATACTTTAGTAAAATCTTGAGCAATTAAACGCCTTAATTTTTGTGCTTTTATATAATAGGCATCATAATACCCATGTGATAAAACATATGTCCCAATTAAAATGCGCCGTTTCACTTCTGATCCAAATCCTTGAGTACGACTTTTCTTATACATTTCATCTAGATTAGTATATTCTTCAGAACGATGGCCATAACGCACTCCATCAAAACGCGAGAGATTACTGGATGCCTCTGCCGGAGCCAATACATAATAAACAGGAATTGAGAGCTTAGTATTTGGTAATGACACCTCAACAATTTTTGCTCCAAGCCTACTATATTCTGTAACAGCAAGGTCTACTGCACGTGCAACATCATCATCTACTCCCTCGGTAAAGTATTCTTGTGGAAGTCCGATACGAATACCCTCTAATGATTTTTCTAGGTCTCTTGTATAATCCTCATTTTCATGCTGCAGGCTTGTTGAATCACGATTATCAAAATCTACCATAACATTTAACATTAGCGCTAAATCTGCAGCTGATTTTGCTATTGCACCACCCTGATCAAGACTTGAAGCAAAAGCAATCATCCCATACCTTGATACCAATCCATAAGTCGGCTTTATACCAGAGACACCGCATAAAGATGCTGGTTGACGTATAGACCCTCCTGTATCGGTACCAGTAGCAGCTGGTGCCATACGTGCTGCTACTGCACAAGCTGATCCTCCAGAGCTCCCTCCAGGTACTGAGTCAATATCCCATGGATTCTTTACTGGCCCATAGAAAGATGTTTCATTACTAGACCCCATAGCAAACTCATCCATATTAGTTTTTCCAATATTTACTGTTCCAGCCTTATTAAACCTCTCAATTACATGTGCATCATATGGAGAAACAAAATTTGCTAGCATTTTTGAACCACAAGTAGTTAGCCACCCTTTAGTACAGAAAATATCCTTATGGGCAATAGGAATACCAGTTAATGCCCCCCCCTTTCCTGAGGAAATCATTGCATCAGCAATACGTGCCTGATCCAGGCTTATTTTTTCATCTACTGTAATAAAGGCATTATATTTTTTATTTAAAGATTTAATATGTTGCAGAAAATCTTTAGTTAGCTCAACACTCGATACCTGTCCAGTTGCAAGTAATGTGGAAAGTTGACTTAAACTTGAATTAAACATGATATATAAAAATGGGGAGATTATAGAAATGAATAAATAAAATACCGTGCTATATTTATTTTAAAATTTTCATTCGATAACCTTAGGTACCAAATATAATCCTGCTTCTGTTTTAGGGGCCTGTAACTGGAATAATTCGCGTTGATCTTCCTCTGTAACCTTATCTGAACGTAATCGCTGGTCAACACCTTGAGCATGATACATAGGAGCAACTATTGATGTATCTACGGCTTTCATCTGTTCAATTAAAGAAAAAATTCCTGTTATACTATTAAGTGTAGAATAAGCTTCGTCATCACTAATCTCGATTTGAGCAAGATTTGCTACACGTTTTATATCTTCAAGAGTTAGTGCCACCTCCTAGCCCCCCTTACGTTCAAAAACATGATAGAGTATCATAAAATTAAGATTAAAATCGCTACTATAGAGTATCATAGCCACCAACAAATTTTGCTCTCATGACAAACTTTATTACCAATTTTAGAAATTTTTTTTCAAATGACCTAGCAATTGATTTAGGTACTGCCAACACTTTGATTTATGTTCGTGGTCAAGGAGTTGTGTTAAATGAGCCATCAGTTGTGGCAATACGACAGGATGGCGGCCCCAATGGGAAAAAAGTAATTCAACAGGTTGGACTAGCTGCCAAACAAATGCTTGGGAGAACTCCTGGTAATATAACTGCTATACGCCCAATGAAAGATGGCGTAATTGCTGATTTTACTGTTACAGAACAGATGCTAAAACACTTTATCAGAAAAGTGAATCCAGCCCGCCTTTTTTCTCTTAACCCACGTATTGTAATATGTGTGCCTTATGGCTCTACTCAAGTAGAGCGTCGCGCTATCCGAGAAGCTGCATATGGAGCTGGTGCAAGCAAAGTAGAGTTGATTGAAGAGCCTATGGCTGCAGCTATTGGCTCTAATTTGCCAATTGAAGACCCAACTGGATCAATGGTAGTTGATATTGGTGGGGGTACTACAGATGTTGGAGTAATTTCACTGGGTGGAATCGTATACTCAAATTCTGTGCGAGTAGGTGGAGACAAATTTGATGAAGCTATTATCAATTATATACGCCGGAATTATGGAATGTTGATAGGAGAAGTTACTGCTGAATTAATTAAAAAAGAAATTGGCACAGCTTATCCGGGATCTGAATTACGAGAACTGGAAGTTAAGGGACGCAACCTTGCAGAAGGAATTCCACGTAGCTTTACTGTTTCAAGTAATGAGATCTTAGAAGCATTAGCTGACCCCTTAAATAGTATCGTCAGTACTGTAAAATCTGCCTTAGAGCTTACTAAACCAGAGCTTGGTGCAGATATTGCAGAAAATGGACTAGTATTAACTGGTGGGGGTGCATTATTACATGATATTGATAGACTCTTAATGGAAGAAACAGGCCTATCAGTAATCATAGCTGATGACCCCCTTACTTGTGTAGCACGAGGCACAGGAATTGCACTAGAGAACTTAGATCAAATGGTTAGCATCTTTGCCAGTGATTAAAAGGCATCCAAAGTTAGTATGCTAGCAATCATAAATGGATATTAGCTAAAAACCTGCAACACCGAGCAAGAAATGGAAACAACCCCACAGTTTTTTAAACGCGGCCCTAGCTCACTAGTGCGGCTAATTCTTTTTGTTCAGCTATCCTTAATATTGATGGTAGTTGATACGCACTTTAAGTATCTCTATGAAGTACGGCAGGTTATTTCTATCGCACTATATCCCATTCAAAAAATTGCTTACATACCGACCACAATTACAGATCTGATAGAAGATTTTCTTGTCTATCAAAATTTAGCTGATGAAAATTCACGCCTTAAACAACAGCACCTTTATGATTCAGGGAAGATACATCAACTTTTAGCTCTTACAAAAGAAAACGAACATCTTCGTAAACTATTAAACGCCATCGATAGAAATAAAAACAAAGCCATCATGGCAGAAATTAATGCTATCCCACGAGACCCTTTTAACCTTAAAATTATAGTTGATAAAGGTATCCATAGTAATATTCAAACCGGCCAAATTATAATAGATAATTTAGGAGTAATAGGACAAATTACACGTACCTACCCATGGTCTTCTGAAGCTACACTTATAAATGACAAAGGTCACTCAGTACCGGTTCAAGTTTTACGAAATGGCATACGAGCAGTAGCATCTGGCACAGGAAAATATAAAACTCTTGAGCTAAATTATATGGCAAATAATATTGACATCCAAGAAGGAGACAAGCTCATCACTTCTGGTATAGGTGGTGTGTATCCTCCTGGCTTACCAGTAGCATTAGTATCTAAAGTAATGCGTAATACATCTTCTACTTTTGCTTTAATAATTTGCAAAACTATTGCTGGGGTTGATCGAAATAAACAAGTCTTGATTCTAACCCAACAATTTAATTTAAAAAATCCAGGAGCCTTAACTGATGCCAATTTTTAGCACAAGGAATCAGAATAAAATGA
Organism: Nitrosomonadaceae bacterium; assembly: GCA_002721545.1. Lineage (GTDB taxonomy): Bacteria > Pseudomonadota > Gammaproteobacteria > Burkholderiales > Nitrosomonadaceae > BJGV01. The sequence continues at coordinate 5,941 of PBKR01000031.1, forward strand.
CACACACTTCTAATTATTCTGAAAAAGAAATTATTCTACCTGCAAAAGGCTGGTTTATTATCCTTAGCCTAATAATTGGATTATTATTAAACTTGCTACCAATACAAGGCTACTTGTTAATACTACGTCCAGATTTTGTTGCATTGGTACTATTATTCTGGGGAATATACCAACCAGAACGTGTTGGGATAAGTATAGCTTTTATTATGGGTCTATTAATGGATGTTGTTAGTAGCAGTATGTTTGGGCAACATGCTTTAGCTTACAGTGTACTGATTTTCATTGCATTGATACTACGCCGACGTATACATACATTTGGATTATTAAAACAAGTACCTCAAGTTGGACTATTATTATGCTTTACACAATTTATTATTCTCTTAACTGAACTATTAAAAAGATCTGATTTTCCAGGGTGGCATTATTTTCTTGCTAGCCTTACTGGCATGCTGTTATGGCCACTCATCTCACTCGTACTAGAAATACCTCATGGTTCTAAATATGGTCCGAATGCACTATGACCCGCAAGGTAGAAATTCGTAATTATCTCCGCGAGTTACATCAATTTCAAGGGCGACTTGCTATCAGTTCAAGTTTAATACTATTTTTATTTCTAATACTTCTTGGACGTTTCTTTTATCTGCAGGTATTAGAGAATGAACATTATCACACACTAGCAGAAGCTAATCGTATATCTATTTCTCCTATAGTTCCCAATAGGGGTCTTATTTTAGATCGTAATGGTGAGATTCTAGCGCAGAATTATTCTACCTACACGCTTGAACTCATGCCTAGCAAACTAATTAATGTTGAAGCTGCCATAAATGAACTGGCCACCATTATCCCTATTGAAGAAATAGATCGCAGACGCTTCAAAAAACTCATGAAAGAAAGTAATAAATTTGAAAGTTTGCCTATTAGAACTCGCTTATCTGAAGAAGAAGTGGCGCGTTTTACTGCCAACAGTTATCGTTTTCCTGATGTCGAATTAAAAGCTCGTTTATTCCGCCAATACCCAAAAGGGAAAAGTACTTCTCATGTACTTGGCTACATAAGCCGTATTAATAGAAACGACCTCACAAAATTAAAAGCTAATAAAGAGTTAGCAAATTACAAAGGGACCAACCATATTGGAAGAATTGGTATAGAGCAAAGCTATGAAAAAGAGTTGCATGGTGTAGCTGGCTTTGAAAAAATAGAGACTGATTCAGAAGGGCGTAAAATAAGAGTTTTATCACGTACGCCACCAATTTCTGGTAATGACCTAACATTAACAATCGATGCTAAATTACAAGAAATTGCTGAAAATGCCTTCGGTGATCAACGTGGTGCTCTAGTAGCGATTGACCCAAATAATGGTGATGTGCTTGCGTTTGTCAGCAAGCCTGGATTTGATTCAAATCTTTTTGTAAATGGTATAGATTTTAAAAACTGGCGACGACTTAACAGTTCTATTGACAGGCCACTAAATAATCGTGCACTCCATGGCGTTTATCCCCCTGGTTCTACATTTAAACCGTTTATGGCATTAGCTGGCCTAGAGCTTAAATTACGAACACCTGGATACACAATAAATGATCCGGGTTATTTTCAATTACCCAACAGTAATAGCCAATATCGAGATTGGAAAGCTGGTGGCCATGGTAAGGTAGATGTTCATAAATCACTAGTAGTTTCATGTGACACTTATTACTATGAGCTTGCAAATGAGCTTGGGATAGACAACATTTCTAGCTTTATAGGAAAATTTGGTCTGGGCAAGAAAACTGGTATTGATATACCGGGAGAAGCTTCAGGCTTACTACCTTCACGTGAATGGAAGATGAATCGCCATAAACAAAAATGGTGGCCAGGTGATACTATCTCTGTCGGCATTGGCCAAGGATATAATTTAGCTACACCTCTTCAACTTGCTTTTGCAACTTCAATAATTGCAAATAAAGGAACCGCATTCCGCCCACATCTTGTGAAACGAATACAAAGTAGCAAATCTGGTGAAATATTTGAAAAGACTCCACAAATATTATATCAACTAAACCTTAACCCGAAGAATCTGCAAATAATAAGAAATGCGCTTATAGATGTTACAAAACCAGGAGGTACAGCGGCAGCGGCAGGAGCCGGGACGAGATACACTTTCGCGGGTAAGACCGGAACCTCCCAAGTAATCGGTATAAAGCAGGGAGAGAAATACGATGAAGATACTATAAATGAGCGCCATCGTGACCATGCATTATTTATAGGCTATGCTCCAGCAAAAAAACCAAGCATTGCATTATCAGTATTAATAGAAAATGTTCATGGTGGTTCTGCTGCTGCCCCGATTGCAAGACAAGTTATGGATTATGCCCTACTTGGTAAGCTACCTGATATGAAAAAAGAAATATCCGTTGATATAAACATAGAAGACTCACATGACTAGAACTTGGCGCCTATGGCACTATCTCACACGCTATATAGACAGCTTCTTATTATTTAGTATTCTTCTAATAATGACAGTTGGCCTTATAACACTTTATAGTGCTACGGGAGGGAATTTTACACGCATAACTAATCAAGCAGTTAACATGGCAGTAGCATTATTTGTCATGTGGCTAGTTGCCAACATTCCACTCCAACACATGATGAGATTTGCTGTGCCAATATACGTACTTGGCCTAATTCTTCTAATTGGTGTAGCATTATTTGGTGAAATTAATAATGGTGCAAGAAGATGGCTTGATATAGGCATAACTCGAATCCAACCCTCCGAACTAATGAAAATTGCCGTGCCACTTATTATGGCATGGTATTTTGATAAACACGAAGCTACTTTACGGCTACATGATTATATAATAGCAACAATACTTCTATTAATACCGGCAGCATTGATTCTACGTCAACCTGACCTAGGAACCACCTTGCTAATTATCTCTAGTGGCTTCTATGTGCTGTTTCTTGCAGGACTATCATGGCGCATTATAACTGGACTAATAATTACTGGAATAGCTAGCCTCCCATTAATATGGTCAATAATGCATGACTACCAAAAACAACGTGTTATGACTTTATTTGACCCAACACAAGATGCACTAGGGGCTGGCTATCATATTATACAATCAACTATTGCAATAGGATCAGGTGGTATTATTGGAAAAGGTTGGCAGAATGGTACGCAGACGCATTTAGACTTTCTCCCTGAAAAAAGTACTGATTTTATTTTTGCAGTATTCTCTGAAGAATTTGGACTAGTTGGTAATTCTGTACTAATACTATTATACTTACTAGTAATTGGAAGAGGCATAATCATTACTGCCAATGCTTCAACTCAATTTACCCGCCTTATTGCAGGATCAATAACATTAACTTTTTTTACTTATATTTTTGTAAATATAGGTATGGTTGTTGGTATTCTTCCAGTAGTAGGTGTCCCCCTCCCACTTATCAGTTATGGTGGCACATCTATGGTAACAATGCTTTTAGGTTTTGGTATTTTAATGAGTGTACAAATGCACCCCAAATTAATAAAAACATAATTAAAATTACTTTATTATTACAATTTGTATCTATTTTTAAATATCTTATCGTAATAATTTTTGTTATGCACTCCTTATTTACACAGCATCTAATTAGAGATTTAAAAATAAAAATCAATATATTTCACTAATGATTGGGCCTCACTATTACTTAATTGAATACTGTTAATAGCAAATTACTCTTTCACTTGATAAAATCAGCATTTTTTATTTAATTAATCAGCTACATCTTTTCATTCAGGATCATTTATGACTTCTACAGATTTCGGCGCCAAAAAAAATATCAACACATTTTACCCCCCACAACGCATCCTTATGGGACCCGGCCCATCCGACACACATCCACGAGTTCTATCTGCCATGGCTCGCCCAACTTTAGGACATCTTGATCCAGTCTTCACTGACATGATGGAAGAGTTAAAGAGTCTACTTAGATATTCTTTCCAAACCTCCAATGTAATGACATTTCCTGTATCTGGACCTGGCTCAGTAGGAATGGAAATGTGTTTTGTAAATATGGTAAGCCCTGGTGATAAAATTATTATCTGCCGTAACGGTGTATTTGGTTCACGCATGATAGAAAATGTGCAACGATGTGGTGGTATAGCAATCATAGTGGATGATAACTGGGGAGAACCTGTTAACCCACAAAAAGTAGAAGATGCTCTCAAAAAGAATCCTGACACAAAAATTATTGCTTTCGTTCATGCTGAAACATCAACAGGTGCACTTTCAGATGCAAAAACACTTTGCGAAATCGCCCAACGCTATAACTGTCTGACAATCGTTGATGCAGTTACTTCTTTAGGTGGCTCCCCACTTCTAGTTGATGAATGGAAAATAGATGCAATATATTCTGGTAGTCAGAAATGCCTATCATGTCCGCCAGGCCTGTCCCCTGTAAGTTTCTCAGAACGCGTTGTAGATCTTATTAAGAACCGTAAAACAAAAGTACAAAGTTGGTTTATGGATTTAAATTTAGTCCTGGGCTATTGGGGTGAAACCAGAACCTATCACCATACCGCCCCAACCAATGCGCTCTACGCATTACATGAAGCCCTAGTTATGCTTTATGAAGAGGGATTAGAACACTCCTGGGCTCGTCATCAACGCAATCATGAGGCATTAAAAGCAGGATTAACTACCTTTGGCACTAAATATTTAGTTGATGCAGAATATCGCCTGCCACAATTAAATTCTGTATATGTACCTAACGCCATAGATGAAAAAGAAGTACGCCGCCGACTACTTGCTCAGTATAATCTTGAAATTGGAGCAGGACTTGGTGATTTTGCTGGAAAAATCTGGCGATTTGGCTTAATGGGATACTCAAGCAAAATAGACAACGTTATGCTATGTTTGAATGCATTAGAAACAGTTTTCTCAGATATGGGAAGGAAAATTAGTTTTGGAGCAGCACAAACTGCAGCACATAAAATTTATGAAGAAAACCCACTAAATTCCATACCAATAAAAACAATCTAAATATAATTTAAGTCACTATCTAACTAATTAAGCGCAACAATTGTTGGTTTCGCTTAGTTAGTTAATTTGGCTTCTTCTTGCAGTCCTAATCTACCCCATATTATAGTTGTTAAATCTGAAGAATTCATCGTATAAAAATGCAACCCAGGTGCACCTGAGTCAAGCAATTGGCCACATAGATCAGTTACAACATCTAACCCATATGCACGGATTGATGCGATATCATTACCATATCCTTCCATTTTTTTTCGAAGCCAACGCGGGATTTCTGCACCACATGCATCTGAAAATCTAGCTAGACTAGTAAACTTATTGATTGGCATGATGCCCGGTACAATAGGAATATTAATGTTTGCAATTTCACATGCATCTATGAACTTAAAATATGCATCTGCATTATAAAAATATTGAGTAATAGCAGAATTGGCTCCTGCTTCTATTTTACGCTTAAAATTCAACAAATCATCCTGAGAAGAATTTGCCTGAGGGTGGCATTCTGGATAAGCTGCAACATCAATGTGAAAGGAATTACCAAATTCTTTACGGATAAACTCAACTAATTCTGCTGCATAACGAAATTCTCCTGGTTGAGCCATCCCTGAAGGGATGTCTCCACGTAACGCAACTAAACAGCTAATACCCCTATCAGAATATGTCCGAAGCTGTGACCTAATATTCTCACTAGTTGAACCAATACAAGAAAGATGAGGAGCGGCTTCAGCATAGCCCTCATCCTGAATTTCTAGAACAGTTTCAAGCGTGCGGTTTTGTGTAGAACCACCCGCACCAAAAGTTACAGAAAAAAACTTTGGATTAAGTCGTGCCAGTTGCTGACGAGTAATACGCAATTTCTCCACACCCATTGGTGTTTGTGGTGGAAAAAATTCAAAACTAAAGGTACGTGTGAATTTTCTTTGTGATTCCATTTTTGCTATATCCACAAATATAAAATACGGGAGAAGCCGGCATCACTAATGTTAGTTTTTCTCCTTACTCCTACAACAAATAGGGCATTAATAACGATACATATCTGGCTTGAAAGGCCCATTTTTATCCATATTTAAATAATTAGCTTGCTCATCAGTTAATTTGGTGAGATTAACCCCTAATTTTTTAATGTGCAAGCGAGCAACTTTCTCATCCAGCCGCTTAGGTAATACATAAACATTGTTTTGGTAATTCTCTCCATTCCCCCACAGCTCTATTTGTGCCAATACTTGATTTGTAAACGAACAAGACATTACAAATGATGGATGGCCAGTAGCACATCCTAAATTTACAAGACGCCCCCGCGCTAATACAATTATCCGATTGCCTGTTGGGAAAATAACATGATCTACCTGTGGCTTAATATTCTCCCATTGATATTTCTGAATGGAAGCAATATCTATTTCTGAATCAAAATGGCCAATATTACAAATAATTGCCTGATCTTTCATTTTTAACATGTGATCATGTCCAATAACATGCAAATTACCAGTTGCTGTAACAAAAATATCAGCCTGATCACATGCTTGATCCATTGTAACAACTCGATAGCCTTCCATCACTGCTTGCAGAGCACAAATCGGATCTATCTCAGTAATCCATACTGTAGCCCCAAGCCCACGCAAGGACTGAGCACATCCCTTACCTACGTCTCCAAAACCGCATACTAAAGCAATTTTACCAGCAATCATTACATCAGTTGCGCGCTTAATACCATCTACTAATGATTCTCGGCAGCCATATAAATTATCAAACTTTGATTTCGTAACCGAGTCATTCACATTAAAAGCAGGGAACGGTAATTCACCATCTCTCTGCATCTCATATAAACGATGCACCCCAGTAGTTGTCTCTTCTGTTACTCCACGAACATTAGCTAATATACTAGAGTACCATCCTGGTTGGGCTTTAAGTCGTTTTTTAATCGCCGCAAATAACACTACCTCTTCTTCATTACTCGGATGCGCTATAACTGATGGATCTTTTTCTGCCTTACTTCCAAGAATAAGTAATAATGTTGCATCACCACCATCGTCAAGAATCATGTTAGGCGCACTCAATTCTTTATTACCAGGCCAGCTAAATATTTCATGCGCATATTCCCAATATTCTTCTAATGATTCACCCTTGAAAGCAAATACTGGAATACCTTTAGCCGCAATCGCTGCCGCCGCATGATCCTGAGTTGAATAAATATTACATGAAGCCCAACGTACTTCTGCGCCCAATTTAACCAAAGTTTCTATTAATACTGCAGTCTGAATAGTCATATGAAGAGAACCTGCAATACGAGCTCCTTCTAAAGGCTTTTGACCCACATATTCTTTGCGCAACTGCATCAAACCAGGCATCTCATTTTCTGCAATTGCAATTTCCTTGCGCCCCCATCCTGCAAGCGATATATCAGCAATTTTATATTCGGTGGCTTTGACACTAACAGTATTAAGCTCAACGTCCATAAAAACTCCTAAAATAATTAGGTGCGTTAATGTAACGCCCTTAAAGCCCCAACCAAAATTCTACTTAGTGGATCATATGTCAACCATGACGCACCTAAGCATAAAGAGAAAATTAAATTTGAAAATATAAGACTACTATTTTTACGATTCTATTGGATTCTTAATACCTGCATCTGCGCGCAGCTGCTCAATTTTATCAGTTGCCTCCCAAGTAAATTCTGGCTCATCTCGTCCAAAATGACCATAAGAAGCAGTTTTAAGATAAATAGGACGCAATAAATTAAGTGATTGAATAATCGCACGCGGTCGCAAATCAAAATTTCGTTCAATTAACTTTGCAATCTTATCATCTGAAATTTTACCTGTACCAAAAGTCTCAACCATCAGAGAAACAGGTTTAGCTACACCAATTGCATATGCTATTTGCACCTCACACCTGCTTGCAATTCCAGCTGCAACAATGTTTTTAGCCACATAACGCCCAGCGTATGCAGCTGAACGATCTACTTTGGAAGGGTCCTTTCCAGAAAAAGCACCCCCACCATGATGTGCTGTACCACCATAAGTATCTACAATAATCTTTCGTCCAGTCAATCCACAATCACCCATTGGCCCACCAATGACAAAACGACCAGTAGGATTTACAAGGTAACGAATATTACTATCCAGCATTTCTTTTGGAAGAACAGGCTTAATAATTTCCTCAACTACAGCCTCAGTTAAATCAGCATGAGATATTTCTGGATTATGCTGTGTAGAAATTACAACTGTTTCTATATTCTGTGGATTACCATCTTTATAATTAACCGAAACTTGAGATTTGGCATCTGGTCGCAGCCATGGAAGATGCCCACTCTTCCTTATTTCTGCCTGGCGCTCCACTAGCCTATGTGCATAATGAATGGGCATTGGCATTAATTGGGCTGTCTCATCACAAGCATAACCAAACATCAACCCCTGATCACCTGCCCCCTGATCTAATTCTTGTTCTTTATTACGATCAACCCCTTGAGCAATATCACGTGATTGTTTATTAAATGCAGTTAAGACCGAACAAGTACTTGCATCAAAGCCAATATCTGAACTATTGTAACCTATACGTTTGAGAGTCTCGCGGGCAATTATGTTGTAATCTACTGATGCATCAGTAGTAATCTCACCTGACATAATAACTAAGCCAGTACTACATAATGTCTCACAAGCTACCCGCGCGCTACTATCATGAGTTAAAATTGCATCTAAGACTGCATCAGAAATTTGATCTGACACTTTATCTGGATGACCCTCAGACACAGATTCTGAAGTAAATAAGTATTCGCTCATATTATAGTTTCTGATTATTTATAATTAAAAAACATCCTACAGGATATCAGATATTGCCCACTATTAGAACTTATAATTAACTAACTACGACCCTTCTTGTCGCACATATAACTTAAAAAGATGAAATATAAATTTACTAAAATGCATGGCTTAGGCAATGATTTTGTCCTCATTGAGTGCATGAATCAACCTATAAAACTCAGTCCAGAGCAATTACGTTATATTGCAAATCGCCGTATTGGCATAGGCTGTGACCAAATATTACTAGTAGAGAAAGCTAAAGGTGATGCTGATTTCTGTTACCGTATTTTTAATGCTGATGGAAATGAAGTAGAACAATGTGGTAATGGTGCGCGTTGCTTTGCACGCTATGTGTTCGATCAAGGAATGACCAAAAAGAAAGAAATTAGAGTAGAAACTTTTAGTGGAATTATTACTCCTAAATTAGCAAAGAATGGCGAAATTACAATAAATATGGGCGCTCCTAAATTTGAACCTGCAGAAATTCCCTTTATCACGGACGCACGTAAACTTATATACCCACTTGATATCAATGGAAAAGAAATAGAATTTAGTGTCCTTTCAATGGGCAATCCACATGCAGTACAAATTACTGAAGATATAAATAAAGCTCAAATACTAACCGAAGGGGCTTTAATAGAAAATCATTCATGCTTCCCTCAAAATGTAAATGCTGAGTATATGCAAATATTAAACCGTAAACATATTAATTTGAGAGTATACGAACGGGGCGTTGGTGAAACACCATCTTGTGGTACTGGTGCATGCGCTGCTGTAGTAGCGGGAATTACTAGAGGACTATTGGACTCAACGGTTAAAGTAAGTACTATTGGGGGTAATTTAAGCATTTCTTGGAAAGGAAAAAATAACCCTGTCTGGATGACGGGACCAGCCACTTCTGTATTTTATGGAGAAATTGAATTATAAATTTAACCAAAGGGGAAATATGAAACTCAAGTCAGAAGAGGTGGCTCAATACCTAAAGCAGCATCCACAATTTTTTGCTGAATATAGTGATATGCTGTCTAATATTTATATTCCACACCCTCATAGTGATAGGGCTATTCCTATAAGTGAGAGGCAAACTATAGCTTTACGAGATAAAAATAAAGCCCTACAAGATAAGTTTCTTGAGTTGGTTAAATTTGGCAAGGAAAATGATATTATCAGTGAAAAGATGCATGATTTAGCTATCATGTTTCTAACCTTCACAGATCTCAAAGATTTTCTAAATGAATTTCATTTAATTCTACGCGATATTTTTTCAATATCACATGCAGAAATACGATTATGGAATATAAATTCTGAAAACCCAGAAATATCTAAATTTATTAGCTCTCATACAGAAATTCATACAATTACTAACGACTTACTGAGCCCGTATTGTGGGCCTGAGTTACCTAATGTTATTAAGTGCTTGTTTGGTGAAAACATCGACCATTTACACTCTTTCTCAATGATTCCCTTAAAAGCAAAGCAAATCACTGGCCTTTTAGTTCTAGCAAGTGCAGATCATCAACGATTCTACCCTAAAATGGGGACACTCTACCTGCAGCGCATAGGGGAACTCGTAAGCACTTTTATTTCACAATATAGTAAAAAATATGATAAATAAAGAATTAGAAAAGAGTATTAAATACTTTAAAAATAAATATGGCGTCTGATAACAAACCAGCTTCAATAGTTGATAATTATATCTTTCATCTTGAAAAAGAACGGCGATTATCACCACTAACTTGTACTAGCTATACACGTGATATTGCAGTCCTTCTAAAACTGACTACAAAAACCCCCCTTAATCAGCTAAGAATCCACCACATTCGTCGTTTTATAGCTCAACTTCATAGCAAAGGACTTTCAGGAAGAAGCCTTGCAAGAATGTTGTCAGCATGGCGTGGCCTTTACAAATATCTAGCACGTGACCATGGCTACACTCATAATCCCTGCGTAGGATTACGCGCTCCAAAATCTACAAAATCTCTACCACATGTTCTATCACCTGATGAAACTGCACAGCTCTTAAAATTTAAAGCCCATGATTTAATAACATTACGTGATAAGGCAATGTTTGAACTATTTTATTCTTCTGGCTTACGCTTAACAGAACTAACCAGTCTTACCCCTAAAGACTTAAATTTTATAGAGAATACGGTTCGCATTCATGGAAAAGGCAATAAAACTCGCATTGTTCCGGTTGGCAATCAAGCTACTAAGGCATTAAAAGAATGGATGAAGCAACGAGAAACATTACTAAAACCAGGGGAGACTGCATTATTTCTTTCTCGTAATGGCAAAGGTATCAGCTCACGATCGGTGAGTCAGCGCCTAAAAATGAGAGCGTTACAGCAAGGAATCAAGCTAAACGTGCACCCCCATGTATTAAGACATTCATTTGCTTCTCATTTATTGCAATCCAGCGCAGATTTACGTGCGGTACAGGAAATGCTAGGGCACACAAATATTAGTACTACGCAGATTTATACCCATCTTGATTTCCAACATCTAGCAAAAGCCTATGATGCTGCGCATCCAAGAGCAAAAAAAAGAGGCTAAAGCTGGTATAAATACTTTTCATTACTAATTGACGCTATAATTAAATGCTTATTAAAGATCAATCCAACTCAATGGATCAATTTCATGACAACCATACTCTCAGCAAGACGAGGTTCACAAGTTGCGCTTGGTGGTGATGGCCAGGTAACACTAGGAGCAGTAGTAGGCAAAGCCAGTGCTCGAAAAATTCGCAGACTCTATCATGATAAAATTCTTGCAGGGTTTGCAGGTGGTACTGCTGATGCCTTTACATTATTTGAACGTTTTGAAGGTAAGCTTGAAAAACATCATGGGCACCTTATGCGATCGGCAGTCGAGCTAGCAAAAGATTGGCGAACCGACCGTGTTTTGCGACGCCTAGAAGCGATGCTCATTGTGGCTGATAAAGAAACTACTCTAATTATCACTGGAGCAGGTGATGTCATTGAGCCCGAACTAGGCCTTGCTGCAATTGGCAGTGGGGGAAGCTATGCACATTCTGCTGCTCGTGCGCTTCTTGAAAATACAGATCTAGAGGCTCTAGAGATTGTCAAAAAATCACTATCTATTGCTGGAGATGCATGTATATATACCAATCAGAACCATAATATTGAGGTCCTATAATAATAGCCTATAGAAAAATCAAATTATAACTAAAAACAAACCTATATTATTAGACAACTAACAAGAAATTAGTACTGATAAATCTATCTTTATATATCTATTACATTTTTTAATAAATAATAAAATCTATGTCCCAAATGTCTCCACAGGAAATTGTACAAGAACTTGACAAACATATTATTGGCCAAGACTCAGCCAAAAAAGCTGTTGCTATCGCACTTAAAAATCGCTGGCGCAGACAGCAAGTTACGGAGCCACTACGGCAAGAAATCACCCCAAAAAATATTTTAATGATAGGCCCTACTGGAGTAGGAAAAACTGAAATAGCTCGCCGATTAGCTAAACTTGCAAATGCTCCATTTATTAAGGTCGAAGCTACAAAATTTACTGAAGTTGGTTATGTCGGACGTGATGTTGATTCTATTGTCCGAGATTTAGTAGAGTCATCTATAAAACAATTACGAGAGCAGGAAGCACAAATTATACGCCCAAGAGCAGAAGACGAAGCAGAAGAACGTATTCTAGATGTGCTATTACCACCTGCACGAGAACTAAATTCACAAACAAATAACGAAGAAGAAAATAATACCACTCGTCAAAAATTTAGAAAGAAACTACGTGAGGGAAAACTAAATGACAAAGAAATTGAAATAGAAATTGCAGCCACACAGACAAAGATGGAAATTTTCGCACCTCCTGGAATGGAAGACCTTACATCACAAATACAAGGCATGTTCCAAAATTTAAGTGGAGAAAGAAAAAAAACACGCAAGCTAAAAATCCAAGAAGCAAAAAAACTTATTACAGAAGAGCAGGTTTCCAAACTAATTAATGATGATGAATTAAAATCAAGGGCAACACAGAATGTCGAACAAAATGGTATTGTGTTTCTAGATGAAGTTGACAAAATTACCAGTCGATCCGAAACATCAGGAAATGATGTTTCACGTCAAGGCGTACAACGAGATTTATTACCTCTAGTCGAGGGAACAACTATTTCCACAAAATATGGCATGATTAAAACAGATCACATATTATTTATAGCTAGCGGTGCTTTCCACCTGTCCAAGCCTTCAGATTTAATACCTGAATTACAAGGACGGTTCCCAATTCGGGTCGAATTAGCCAGCCTTAATACGTCTGATTTCATACAAATACTTACCAACACTGATGCCTGTCTAACGCGCCAATATGAAGCACTTATGAAAACTGAAGAGATTATCTTAGATTTTCATCCAGAAGCAATTAAACGATTAGCTGAAATCTCTTTCGAAGTTAATGAAAAAACTGAAAATATTGGCGCAAGAAGACTACATACTGTAATGGAGAAACTTTTAGAGGAAATTTCCTTTGATGCTGAAAAGTATAGTGGCACTACCGTCTCTATAGATGCTTCCTATGTAGATCAAAGGCTCAAAGATCTATCTCAGCGAGAAGATCTAGCCCGGTACGTACTTTAAATAAAACTATATATTAGCTGTCTACATTAATATTATGACAATTTTCGGGCCATATCCAAAACTATTGATGCACTCATGACCCCACGAAAGCATACTAGCTTTAAATCTCATTTTGAAGACCTGCTACGCCATGCGTTATGCACATTTTCAACCTCAGATTTAAATATTAATATAGAGTTTACACGCACAAAACAAGCTAGTCATGGCGATTATTCCTGTAATCTGGCAATGCAATTAGCTAAGCCGCTACGTAGAAACCCACGTGACATTGCAGCAATATTAATAAAAGAAATGCCTCCATCACCTCATCTTGAAAAAATTGAAGTTGCGGGAAATGGATTTATTAATATATTTCTCAAAACAACCTCCAAACAAGAGTTTCTTCACACTGTATTGCAAAGTGGCAAAGAATTTGGCCACAGAACCATTGGCAACGATAAAAAAGTTCAAGTTGAATTTGTTTCAGCAAACCCGACCGGTCCATTACATGTTGGCCATGGACGTGGAGCGGCATTTGGCGCAAGCCTATCTAATATACTTACCGCAGTAGGCTATGCAGTATCATGCGAGTACTATGTGAACGATGCAGGAAGGCAAATGGATATTCTCGCAGCTTCTGTTTGGCTTCGCTATCTAGAATTAAACGGGGAAAAAATATACTTTCCAAGTAATGCCTACCAGGGAGAATATATCCGTAATATGGCTGAGGCAATATATAAGAAGCATAAAAATTATTATGTACGAAAATATCATATGCCCACACCAAACATTTCCACTAAGACCAATGAAGAAGAAAATAGCTCTGAAATATTACTTGACCAATTAATATCGGAAGCTAAAAATAGTCTGGGGGAAGACTATATATATATTCATAATTTTGCCTTAACTGAACAACTAGCTGATTGCCGTAATGATTTAATGGAATTCGGGGTCGTTTTCGACACATGGTTTTCAGAACAGTCTTTGCATAAAAATGGAGAAATAGCTCAAGCAATTAATTTGCTTAGAAAAAAAAATCTTCTATATCTAAAAGATGGTGCCACATGGTTCCGATCAACTAATTTTGGAGATGAAAAAGACCGAGTTGTAGAACGTGAGAATGGTCAATTTACATACTTTGCTTCTGATATTGCATATCATATCAATAAATTTAAGCGTGGATTTGAACGAATAATAAATGTGTGGGGGGCCGATCATCACGGCTATATTCCAAGGGTAAAAGGAGCTATACGAGCATTAAAACTTAACCCAACAAAACTTGAAATAGCACTAGTACAATTTGCAATTCTTTATCGTGATGGCATTAAAATTCCTATGTCTACTCGCTCAGGAGAATTTATAACATTACGAGAATTACGTAAAGAAGTGGGCAATGATGCTGCACGATTCTTTTATTTGTTACGTAAAAGCGACCAACACTTAGATTTTGATTTAAATCTAGCAAAATCACAAAAAAATGATAACCCAGTATACTATATACAATATGCACATGCTCGAGTGTGCAGTGTTATGAAACAATGGGGTGAAGACCCTATGCTTCTTGCCACTGCAGATGCCTGTCAGCTATCAAATGCTGTAGAATTATCACTATTACAAAAACTAATTGACTACCCTGAAATAGTGACAACTGCAGCAAGAGATCTTTCTCCACACTTGGTTGCATTCTATCTTAGGGAGCTAGCGGCTGAATTTCATAGTTACTATAATTCTTCCCGTTTTCTTGTAGCAGAAATATCAGTTCGGCATGCTCGATTGGCACTAATTGCTTCTATACGACAAGTACTAGCCAATGGATTAAATCTCTTAGGTGTAAAAGCACCTGATAAAATGTAGAAAATTAATTCTAATAAAAAATTTTATGAGCCGAGACTACAAATCCTTATCAAAATCTAAATCTAAATCTAGCAAGAAAGGTTCCTCTCTTTTTTTAGGGCTATTTTTAGGTTATATATTAGGGCTAATTAGCGCTATCGGTGTATGGCTATATATACATCAAGCACCAAGCCCATTTATCCAAAATGATAAGCCTATAATTAATACAAAAATAAACCCATCTATAAATAAGAGTCAGCCTTTAAAAGAAAGAAAGACATCAGATAGCAAGAACAATGAGATTGAGGATGCGAATAAAAAGCCGCGATTTGAATTCTACGAAATGCTTCCAAATAATGAAGAATCAGTTACCGAAGAACAATTCCAAAAAGCTGTAAAGCAACCCTCCCTTAAAGATAAATATTATCTTCAAGTAGGGTCGTTCCAAGACACAGGGGAAGCTGAAAATCTTAAGGCGAAAATTGCTATGCTAGGAATGGAAGCATATGTTCAGCCAGCTGATTTATCTGAAAAGGGCATGTGGCACAGGGTCAGAATAGGGCCCTTTACAAAGACTGAAGAAATTAGCAAAGCCAGAGCATCTCTGCTGCTAAACGACATTAAAGCTGACCTTATTAAGATTAGAATAGAAAATCAATAAATTATTCTATCCTAAAAATTAACAAGATAAAAATTATAAAACTTGTTCAGAGGAAAAAATGAACTCTACTATGAAATTCATCACTATCCTATCTTTGTTTCTTAGTCTTTCAATTACTATTATTTTAGATGCCCATGCAGAAATAACAAAAGGACGTGACTATGCTATGCTGCTTAATCCTCAACCTACCACAAGTGGGGACAAAATTGAAGTTCTAGAATTCTTTTGGTATGGCTGCCCAAGTTGTTACAAACTACACCCCCAAATTAGAAGCTGGCAAAAAAGAATACCTAAGGATGTAAGCCTTAAATACATCCCAACAATTTTTCGTAAGAGCTGGATCCCTGGGGCGAAAACTTTTTATACATTGGAAATTCTAGGTAAAATAAATAAATTACACGATAAAATTTATGATGCTATTCATATAGAGAAAATTGACCTTACTAAAGAAGAGATTCTATTTAATTGGCTTGAAGAGCACGGAATAAACCGTAAAAAATTTATAAGCATTTACAATTCTTTTTCTATTGCAAACAAATCATCACAATCTTCACAGATGCCTAGAAAATATGGCTTAAAAGGCGTTCCATCATTAGTTATAGACGGCAGATACCTCATTAGCGGAAGGATGGGCGGCACACCACAAGATACTATTAGAACGCTAGATAAATTAATCAATAAAATACGCAAAGAAAAACAAAAGCCCAATTTATAATATTTCCTTTAATAAAAATTCTTTCTATGCCATTAAAAGTCATAATAACTGGAGCCTCTAGTGGGCTAGGAAAGGCGTTAGCTAAACACTATGCATCATTAGGAGCAAATCTCGGACTGATAGCAAGAAATAAAATCTCTTTAGAGGATCTAACCAAAGAATTAGACACTGATGCCACCTTCTATGATATTGATGTTCGTGATGCAGAATCTATGCGATCTGCAGCAAATGATTTCATGAAGCGCTACGGATGCCCAGATATTGTGATAGCCAATGCTGGAATTAGCCAAGGAACGCTAACAGAGTATATTGAAGATAGTAAAATATTCGAATCAATTTTATCAACCAATATCACTGGTGTAGTAAATAGCTTTCAACCATTTGTAACTGTCATGAGAGCACAAAATAAAGGGAGTTTAGTAGGAATTTCAAGTGTAGCAAGTTATCGTGGATTGCCAGGAGGGGGCGCTTATTCAGCATCTAAAGCTGCTGTAAACTTATACCTTGAAAGTTTACGCGTTGAAATGCATGGAAGTGAAATTTCTGTAATAACAATCTGTCCTGGCTACATTGTGACGCCAATGACAGAAAATAATCCATTCCAAATGCCATTTATTATGACAGCAGAAGTTGCTGCTAAAAAGATTGGGTATATTATAAATCATAAAAAATTATTCTCTGTAATTCCCTGGCAAATGGCAATTGTTGCACGCATTCTAAAATTACTTCCTAATTGCATTTACGATCTCCTATTTAGTATCATGCCTCGCAAACCTAGAAAATAACTAAATCTAATATAGATAACTTTCTAAAATGAAAATTAATACTAAAGAAAAAGTACTTTTTGGGGCGGGTTGTTTCTGGTCTGTAGAAGCTTCTCTCAGTAAAATCCCAGGTGTTAATAAAACGATCTGTGGTTATTCTGGCGGTCATACCAAAAACCCCACATATAATGATATTTGCACAGGAAAAACTGGTCATGCTGAAGTTGTACAGGTTGAATATGATCCCTCACAGATTACTTATAATGCATTACTGACTTCATTTTGGAAGTGTCATAATCCAACCACTCTAAATCAACAAGGGCCAGATATAGGATCACAATATCGCTCAGCAATATTTTATTACACGCAGCAACAGCAGATTATAGCGAATTCTTCCAAAATAGAATTACAGTCAAGAAAATACCCTGATGAACCTATCGTAACAGAAATACTACCTGCTACTAAATTCTATCGCGCAGAAGAATACCATCAAAAATACTTTGAGAAACACGATCTCATAAATACCTATAATCCTAATAGCCAATAGCAACCAATCCTATTCATTTATAAAATAGAAGATCTAATTAAATACTCTTTAATCTCCTCGATACGCGCTTCTCTAATTTTGACATTAATGGAATTTGATAAACGAGCAGGATCAGATACGATTCGGACAAGACTAGCTGCTATCGCTCCGCAATCAACTTTATTCGTTACATTAAATGCTTCTAGTAACCATGCTGCCTGCGGATAAGGCTTATCAATGTTGCCAGACCGTACATGAAAATCACATTCACAAGCATGAATAAACTCTTCGAAACGTTCAGGCTTACGATAGGCATCTAATGCTAACAAAATATCTACTATAGTTACTGGATCTAACTCTGTTATACGATGCACATTACCATAAAAACGTGCCACCAATATTGCAAGATCACGGATGCTCTTAGGGGCCCTAATACGCTTACATAGATCCTTAATTAATTTGATGCTGTGCTCCTCATGCCCAGAATGGATTGGCCACAAATCCTTTGGTGTGACACCCTTACCAAGATCATGAGTAAGAGCAGCGAAACGTACTGACAAGGAATAGTTCTTTGTAGCAGCATAGTCAATAACCTGCATTATATGCTCCCCAGTATCAATCTCAGAATGCCATTTTTCAAGTTGAGGAATTCCAAATAATGCGTCTACTTCTGGCATCATTTTTTCCAAGGCACCACATTCCTGTAACACAGAAAATAAGCGAGAAGGTTTATTTTCCATAAGCCCTCGAGAAATCTCCTGCCACACTCTTTCCGGCACCAAATAATCAACCTCACCATTACTCACCATTTCACGCATTAATATAAGAGTCTCTGGTGCAACACAAAAACCAAATCTTGCAGAAAAACGTGCTGTCCGTAATATACGCACTGGGTCTTCAGAAAACGCGGGCGATACATGCCGTAATATGCCAGATTTAAGATCTCCTACACCATTAAATGGATCAATAATTTTTCCATGCTTATCTTTTGCTATAGCATTTATGGTGAGATCTCTTCGTGCTAAATCTTCCTTTAGTGTAACTTGAGGAGCTACATGAATTTTAAATCCCTTATATCCACGCGCCACCTTCCTTTCAGTTCTTGCCAACGCATATTCGTTATGGCTTTCTGGATGAAGATAAACTGGGAAATCTTTTCCCACCAAACTATATCCAAGTTTCTCCATTTCTTCTGGAGTTGAACCGACAACTACATAATCATTATCTTTAGCAGGAAGCTGTAAAAGCTCATCACGTACTGAACCCCCAACCAAATAAATTTTCAATGAAGAGCTAATCTTATCGCCCCGCTCTGTCACGAAAACCTATATACCGATCACGTGGCGTATTAGGTGCCAAGTATTGAGGTGCCACTTCTTCTAATTCTGTAGGCTGAATTCCAAACTTTTTCATCAAATTATTCTCATTCTTACAGTGACATATACTGTCAGTCTTCATTGAAAGATAATTATCACGCGTCATAAGCTTACCTGGCAAAATTTCCAAACATGCTGCTTGTAAATAGGATAGCCAGTCATTCAGTCCAATAATGCTAAGTTTATGCTTAGTTATATTTGATACATATTCTACGATTTGTCTCAAAGAATAGATTTTTGGTCCACATAAATCATAACTTTGACCAAAAGTAGCGGAGATAGAAAGGCTTGCTATAATTACTTCTGCTATATCTCCTATAAATACTGGTTGAAATTTTGCATTAGGTGATCCAAGTGGCAATACAGGCAGCCTTTTTATCAAATTAGCAAATAAATTTAGGAAAGAGTCACCTGGTCCAAAAATTACAGATGGTCTAAAAATAGTCATTTCCAAATTTGACTCTATTATAATTTTTTCACCTTCTCCCTTGGACCGTAGATAAGCACTTGTACCGTCAGTACTGGCATGTAAAGCACTAACATGTAGTATACGAGACACATCATTTTGCACACATGCCGCCACAATTTTTCTGGGTAACTCAACATGAGTCAAAACAAAATCTCCATCCAGAATGCCAACTAAATTAATAACTGCATCTATCCCAACTAACGATTGACTAAGCTCTCTGGGATCATGAATATTCGTTTCCACCACTTCAATAGTTGGCAATACGAAAAGTGATTTAGCATTTTCACGGCGACGAGTCAGAATACGCACCTTGATTCCTTGTGCATATAACAAATGCGCAATATGCTGCCCCACAAACCCACTGCCACCAATAATACAAACATTTTTAATTCTCATTACAATATTTTACTCACCCTTATATTTTTTTTTGCTTACTTAACCTAGGCGCAATTGTACCTAGCCTATCTTTCAAACTTCGCGATTTATGTCTAAAGATGCTGGCATAGTACATAGAATTACTCATAACTTTTTTTACATAATTACGTGTTTCTTTAAAAGGAATAGTTTCTATATAAATTGCGCCTTCTAATGATCTATCACTCTGCCATTTCTTTGCTCTACTAGGCCCAGCATTGTAAGCTGCTGATGCTAATACTGACTGATTATCAAATAAAGTGAGTATGTATTCAAGATAATATGTGCCTAGCATTAAATTTGTATCCACACGGGAGACAAGCCTTCTACGGTAATTACGCATACCTAATTTTTTTGCTGTCCACTTTGCAGTAGCCGGCATTAGCTGCATCAGCCCAATTGCACCAGCCCCAGACTTGGCTTTTTCAACAAATCTACTTTCCTGCCGAATTAAACCATAAATCAAAGCTTCATCAATATTTCTTTTATTCAAATATTTTTTAACTGCAGCCCGATGAGGGGTAAGATAACGTAAATTAAAATCATGAAGCCCTATAGTCTTATTAGCTGTATTAATTGCTATGTCATAGAAATTATTTCGACGCGCTATTTCAGATACAGCCAACAAACGCTTATCATTAAACCCACGTATTGCCCATATCCACTCTCGTGTAGCCTCAATTCTAAAGTTAAGACGATAAAGTGCAAGTGTTCTCTGGATTCCAGGCAATTTCTGAATAGCTATAATTTCTTCTTCACCAATTTTATACGTTTGAGGAAGAGCCCCACTAACAATTCCCAACTCCTCTCCTGCCAGCTGCCCATAAAAATGGTGCCCTCTACTCAATGATAAGAAAATAACCCGAGCTTCTTCTAGTCCCCCTTGTTCCTTTAAAGCACGTGCCTTCCAATATCTCCACGCTGCAGTCTTTTGTTCTAATATAGACATAGCATTAATACTTTCTAACACTACACTCCAATCTTTAACACGTAGTGCAGCACGCGTTCTCCATCTTAGTTGCTTATCTGAGAATAAAACTGGGATACTACCGTTAGCAGCCTCCATAAACCAAGTAAGTGCACGCGAATCATGCTTATATGCGGCTCTAGTTGCCAGCTTTGCCTTAAAGTATGATTGATCTTTTTGTGAAAATTGTTTCCGTATCTTGGGCCAAAATTTATAAGCCCGATTTAAATCTTTACGAAGTAAGCGCAACATTGCAAATAAAGCGACTTCACGATCAGCACGTGTTTTAATTTTCTGCCCATACTTACCTAAATAACGTAATGGATTTTTATTAGCAGCATTCAATCTGCGCTCATTTAAAGCATATTTCTTTGAAAGATATTGATTGCTTTTTTTTATAACATCAATTCTCCCTGTCTCAAGTACGATACGTATTCTTTTCCATACATCTTCTTCAGTCAGAATTTTAATTGCCACAAGATAATCAAATAAAGTTATACAGCTTTCTGGTAAGTCTTTCCTATGAAGCCACAATGACAATGCATCATTTAACACATCGTTATCACTTATATAGAATCTTTGCCGTAATGAATAACAACTAATCTCACTATCTTCTTTAATAAGAGCTGGAAATTCCTTGGCAAATAATTCCCACTGCTCTGTTTCCCCAAGAATCTTTAGCCATTCACTACGTATCTTGTCTGCAAGAAGGCTGCCTTGATATCGGACAAGAAAATCTCTAATCCTAGCGATATCTATTTCTATTTTTTTATCTAATTTTGCCTTATCTAAACTTAGCTGAAGCTGATAATAATCCACATACGACTCTAGTATATGGCCTTTTATATTTGAAAAATTCATAGCTAATAGCTTAGAATCTCCCGCCTGAAATGCTTTCCGTGCTGCGATAAAATCTTGATCCTGACTGGCAAGAACTATACCAGCGTAATTAAGAAATAATAATATAAGAAAAATATTTCTCATTAACCCAATCCCATATCTGGAAATATGATTTTGATCCCACATGGAACATACAATAGACTAACCCTAAACATAATCTCACTAATTACGTTATAAATTACAAGCCGCATACTTGAAAGGATTAGATCCTTATCTTTGATAAAGTTACTTTATACCATTATCAAGAAAAAGATTTCGCCATAACAACATTGAAAATGACAGATTTAAGCCTTCCATTTTACATAAATATAAATGAAAGAAAGATATCTATTATCTAGTTGAATGATACTTAGACCACACCCTGACCAAGCATTGCCTCTGCTACTTTAACAAAGCCTGCTATATTTGCTCCATCGACATAATTAATACTTCTATCTTTTCGTTTGCCGTATTGAATACAAGAACCATGAATAGCTTTCATGATCTCTAGTAAACGAGCATCAACCTCATCACTTGACCAAGAAAGGCGCATAGCGTTCTGACTCATCTCCAAGCCAGAGGTAGCTACCCCACCAGCATTACTAGCCTTCCCTGGGGCAAACAGAACTCCGCCCTTATCAAAAAGCTTTACAGCCCCTGCCGTAGAAGGCATATTTGCTCCCTCAGCGACACAAAACACACCATTTTTTATCAAATTTGTAGCATCCTCCTCATCTAACTCATTTTGCGTTGCACAAGGTAACGCAACATCAACCGGAACATTCCAAGGCCGCACATTAGATATAAATTTAGCCTTAATTTTCTCAGCGTAATCACTAACCCGACCCCTTAAATTATTTTTAACATCTTTTAATATCGCAAGCTTCTCCATTGTAAAACCATCTTCATCAACAACCGTACCACTTGAATCAGAAACTGTAACAACCTTTGCACCTAACATCATCGCTTTTTCAACAGAGTATTGAGCAACATTACCTGAGCCTGAAACAGAAACTCTTAGACCATCAAGCGAACGACCAGTATGTTTTAGCATTTCCTCAGCAAAATATACTGTTCCATATCCAGTAGCTTCTGAGCGAATCAACGAGCCCCCAAAACTTAACCCCTTACCTGTAAAAACAGAGTCAGATCGATTAGAAAGTTTTTTCACCATCCCAGCCATAAAACCTACCTCTCTACCACCTACACCAATGTCCCCAGCCGGTATATCTGTATCAGAGCCAATATGACGAAATAATTCACTTACATAAGCTTGACAAAAACGCATTACTTCCCCTGGACTTTTTCCTTTTGGATCAAAATCTGCCCCACCTTTTCCGCCACCCATAGGCAAAGTAGTTAAAGCATTCTTAAAGGTCTGTTCAAAAGCTAAAAATTTCAAAATTGAAAGATTTACAGACGGATGAAACCTTGTCCCTCCTTTATACGGGCCAATTGAAGAATTATGTTGTATCCTATAACCACGGTTTACTCTCACTTCATTTTGATCGTTCACCCAAGACACACGAAAAATAACCACTCTCTCTGGTTCAACAAGACGTTCTAGAAGACCATGATCAGCATAGCTAGGATTCTTTACAATAAAAGGCCATATGCTCTCCATAACTTCATCAACTGCCTGCTGATATTCAGGCTGCTGTGGATTATGTTTGGCTATATAAGCACAGAATTCCTGAAAACTTTTGTATCTCATCTCAACTCCCCTCTAATAACAATTATCCCGATATTACTATATTGCAAAAATAATTAAAGGCTCATATATAATTTTATCTGACTATAAGCTAGCTATCCGTATAAATTATAATTATTCTACCTATCTATACCGCGTTGGATCAGGAACCCTTGCAGCCTTAAAACCAGCACGGCGTAAACGACAAGAGTCACATAACCCACAAGCAACCCCCTCTTCATTAGCCTGATAACATGATACTGTCATGCCATAATCTACATCAAGTAACTTTCCCTTTTGAATTATTTCGGCTTTAGACAAATTCATGAGCGGTGCATGGATATTTAATTTCTTATTTTGAGTTGATGCCTTAGTTGCTAAATTTGCCATTCTTTCAAATGCTTCAATATATTCTGGCCGGCAATCAGGATATCCAGAATAATCTACAGCATTTACACCAATAAAAACATCACCACTTCCTAGCACCTCAGCCCAGGACAATGCAAGTGACAGCATTATCGTATTCCTAGCAGGGACATATGTAACTGGAATCCCTTCCTTAACCCCTTCTACAGGCATAGCAACAGAGTCATCAGTTAGTGCAGACCCGCCAAATACCGTCAAATCAATATTTATAATCTGATGTTTCAGCACCCCAATTTCCTGTGCTAAATACCTTGCTGCTATAAGTTCAGATCTATTCTTCTGGCCGTAATCTAAGCTCATAGCATAGCACTGATACCCTTTATCACGAGCAATCGCAAGAATAGTAGCAGAGTCTAGTCCTCCTGATAAGAGCACTACGGCTTTTGTCATCTGGCCAAAAAAATAATTTTATATATAATTTTACTGAACCCTCATCGCCCCGGCTCTTCACCCCAGAGCAATTTATGTAGCTGAATCTGTACCCTAACACCTAAACGATCACGAAGTACCCATTCTGCAAGTAATGTAGGGTCAAGCTTATTATATACAGGAGAAAACAAGATTGGACATAATTTATCCAAATTATAATTATGCATTATCTTAACCGCCCACTGATAATCAGCTTCATTACATAGAACAAATTTTAACTCATCCTGGCTAGTAAGATGATTAAGGTTATTCCAATTATTTTTCTGGCTTTCCCCTGACGCTGGAGTTTTAATATCTATAATTTTTGTTACACGATCATCTACGTTGGACACATCCTGTGAACCACTAGTTTCAAGTGACACTAAATACCCTGCGTCACACAATAATCTAAGTAACAATAAACATTTCTTCTGAGCCAGGGGCTCCCCACCGGTAACAGTAACATTCTGTACTTTGTAATCAGATATCCTGCTTAAAACTGAAGAAACTGATAAATTCTTGCCATAATGAAAAGCATATTCAGTATCACAATAACTACAACGTAAAGGGCATCCAGTTAAACGCACAAACACTGTTGGCAATCCTACACGACTGGTCTCACCTTGAAGAGAGACAAAAATTTCATTAACTCGCAGAGTCTCTGATTCAAATGGTTGTATAACTTTGTGCTGCGATGAAGAAGCAGAAATAGAGGTAGAAGTAGAAGTAGAAGCCATATTGCACTGTATCAACATTAAGCTATAAAAAACAATCCCTATTTCTAATTATCTAATCTTTTTTTGGCCTTTTCTGCCGCATCACTAGTAGGGTATTTTTCAATTAAATCTGCTAAGATTTTTTTTGCGGCTGTTTTAAAATTTATCTCTTTCTGACTACTTGCAATATTTAGCATTGCATCAGGCACTTTCTCGCTTTCTGGGAAATCTTTAATTAATTCTTTTTGCACAAAAATTGCCCGCTTAAAATCACGCATAGCATAATAAGAATTCCCTATCCAATAATGGGCACTAGGCACAAGATTGGACTCTGGGTAATTTTCTATAAAGCTCTTGAATTTGGATACAGCACCCTTAAACCTGCCTATCTTGAACATATTAAAAGCTTCTTGATAGTCACTATTCTCCTCATCAGTTATTAGAGTGACGCTAGTTGGCAATGGTACTTGAGCAGCAGAGGAATTTATATTTGATACGGTATCAGGTTGTTCAATTCTTCTTAACCTACTATCTAAATCAATATAAAAATCCTTCTGCCTATTTTGAGACAAAGCCATATCGTTTACTAGCACTTCAATCTGGCCATTTAATTCACTAATCTCACGCCTCAATTCTTCAATTTGATTGTTAAGACCAACAATTGCTTGATTATTCATTTCTTCAAGCTTAGTAATACGCGCTTCTTGTATTTTTATCTGCTCCTGTTGCTCTGCACGCTCTTTTTGCGCAACCTCATCTTCAAATAGTGCAGCGTAACTAACATTACAATTATTTAATACAAACAATAACAAGATAGCGCGCAAATACATTTTTACTCGCCCTCATAGCGAATATCTACACGACGATTTTCAGCCCAAGACGCCTCATCATGTCCGACAGCTCGTGGTTTTTCTTCACCATAACTAACGGACTCAATCTGATGCTCCTGAGTTCCAGCTAATGTCATAACCTTCTTCACACTATCAGCACGACGCTGGCCCAATGCAATATTGTATTCGCGGCTACCACGCTCATCTGTATTACCTTCTAAGCGAATCTTTGCATTAGAATTATCACGCAAGTATCGAGCGTGTGACAACACCATAGAATTATATTTGTCATTCACCACATATTCATCAAATTCAAAATACACACTACGCTTTGACAAAATATTAGTTGGATCAATTAATGGATTTATAGTGGGAGCACTTGTGACATTCTCTCCAGATATAGTATTTTTATTTGCCTGTGCCCCCTCTCCATCTGGTTTTGTAGCTTTGTTAGCACATGCTGCCAATAAAGCTAACAGAACAAAACATAAAATCTTTCTCATGATCTTCTCCTTATAAATTAACCACTATGCTCTACTAAATAAAATCAAAATTTGCGGCGCGATTTTCGTAAAGGCCCCCATGCTGGCTCTCTTATATCTGCTTCCCGTGTTGATAATTCCTGTCGAGTTCTACCATCACTTGATACTGCAGCTAATATACCACGTCCTTTAATTTCAGTTGCATATAGGATTATTTTACCGTTTGGGGCAAAGCTGGGAGACTCATCAAATAATGAATCAGTTAATAATTGTACCTGACGAGTTTCAAGGTTCTGTATAGCCACATTAAATCTTGAGCCGTTACGATGTATAAAGGTAAAGCTTTTACCATCATGATGATACTGCGGGCTTACATTATAACTGCCCTCAAAAGTAAGACGCTCTGCTGTCCTTGATACAGATCCCGTTACAGGCATGCGATAAATTTGAGGACTACCACCACGGTCAGAAGTAAAAATAATTGACTTTCCATCCGGCGAGAAATTAGGTTCAGTATCAATACCAGGGCTTCTAGTCAGCCTTCTCAAACCACTACCATCAGCATTTATTAAAAAAATTTGCGACCCCCCTTTCTTACTCAACACCACTGCAAGCTTTTTTCCATCAGGGGACCATGCTGGAGCACTATTACTACCCCTATGTTTTGCAATGGCTTTTCGTTCTCCAGTTGCTAATGTCTGCACATGAATAATTGGCTTTTTATTCTCAAATGAGACGTAAGCTATTTTAGTTCCATCTGGTGACCATGCAAGTGAAATAATTGGCTCAATATACTCAATTGCTGTTCTTGCATTGAATCCATCAGCATCGGCAACCTTTAATGAATATTTTTTTCCTTGTTTCTCCACGTAAGCAATACGAGTACTAAAAACACCTACATCTCCAGTTAACTTCTCATAGATATGATCAGCCATTCTATGAGCAACAGCACGTATTCGCTTTACAGAAACAGTTTCCATATCACTAATTAGTATTTCCTGCTTTGCTACATCCACAAGACGATATCGTACCTCTATCTGCCCATTAGATAATAACCTAGTAGAACCAATAACTAACGCACTAACACCTCGTATCTGCCAGTCTGGATAAATAATATCGCTAAGCCCATGAGGAGTTGAACTCCCTGAATCAACGATTCTAAATAGTCCACTCCGTTGTAGATCAGATTTCACGACAGCTGTTACACTTTGCGTAAGCCTTTCTTCATTAACAAATGGAACAATAGCAATAGGAATCTGAGAAGCGCCACCGCCAAAAATCTCAATATCTAGTGCAGCATGAATTGGTGTGCTGAATAAACAAAATATTAGCACAAATATAGAACTGAAGAATTGATGTAATGAATCCCACATAAATCCAATTTTTAAAATAATATTTTTATGAATATCGATTATATTAATCATCTTGATAATGTACCTTAAGACTTAAATTCCGAAAACTTGGAAATAATAATTTGTCCTTTGGCAAAGGTAGCGGCCTAGCTTGAATAATTGCACGCTCTACTGCTTCATCAAAAGTCAAGAATCCGCTACTATTTCTTAATTTAATCTCCAAAATTTCCCCGCCTGGCAGCAATGTAACATCGAATTCAGCAACAGGATCATTTGGTAGTTCCGGCGGCATCACAATTTTACTTTTTATCTTTGCCAGAATCTTTGCCTTAAATTCATCTATCAAATTTTGCCTAGCTGCAGCTTTTGCATAAGCTAATTTTTGAAGCCTTCTTCTTTCTTCTTCTTCCCGTAACTCTTTCTGGAACCTTTCAGTTTCAGCTGCCACCCTAGCTTTTTGCTCTTTCTCTTTTCTCTCCCTTTCTTTCTTCTCCTTAGCTAGCCTTTCTTTCTTCTCTCTCTCTTTCTTCTCCTTAGCTAACCTTTTTTTCTTCTCCCTTTCTTTCTTCTCCTTAGCTAGCCTTTTTTCTTTTTTAAGCTCTATATCCGGCTTTGGAGAAAGTTGCTTTGCTTTCTTTGGCTGTACAGGCTCAATTCTTTTTGGTGGTAATAGCTCAGCTTTCTTTGTCGGTAACGATTCAACCTTTTTTAATGGCAGTGGCTTTGGTGGTAATGCCTTAACTTTCTTAATTGGTTCTTGTTCAGGCTGAGGTAAATCACTCCACAAATCCACCACTACCCCTGCTGGCGTATCAGTTTTCCAACTTAGCCCAAAAGTCATAAAAATAAAAAATACCACATGAACCAATAAAGCCAGTAGCCCTGCCTTAAATAATTTTTGGCTACGATTAGTAGATTTCATACCTCTCTTCGAGTATTCATATTAATCATTTTTTCTTAGCCAGCAGCCCCACTTTCGTAACTTTCTGTTTTTGAAGAATATCCATCATTTTTATTACTTCTTCATACCGTACATTTTTATCGGCAGCAATTACTACTGGCTGATCTTTATTCTTTTGTTGTTTTTGTTTAATTAAAGCTATCAATTCAGCACGATTTACTTTTTGCTCTGTAGTTGTCAGCGCAAGATCACGTATGGCCAAACTTTTATCAACCTTAATAATCACTTCTAATGGTGCAACCGCAGGCTTAATAGATTTACCAATCTGAGGTAACTCAATCTGACCAGAATTCACTAGCGGTGCCGTAATCATAAATATAATTAACAACACCAGCATTACATCAATATAAGGCACGACGTTAATTTCGTTCATTAAGCGTCGCTTTGTTCGGCGCATGCTCATAAAATTATTCCAATTGGTTTATTGTTATCCACTAGCCTGACGCTGCAATACATTTGACAATTCTTCCATAAAACTTTCAAAACGTGTTGCTAGCTGATCAATATCCCTGGCATAGCGGTTATAAGCAATAACTGCGGGAATTGCAGCAAACAATCCCATAGCAGTTGCAATTAATGCCTCAGCAATGCCTGGTGCAACATGAGCAATAGTTGCTTGCGTTACATTTGATAGGCTACGAAAAGAATTCATAATCCCCCACACGGTTCCAAATAAACCAATATATGGACTTACTGAACCCACTGTGGCAAGAAAAGATAACTGTGATTCAAGCCTATCCATCTCACGCTGATACGTCGCCCTCATAGCACGACGTGTACCATCCATTACAACGCCTACATCTATCCCCGGCTGACGATCATGTTTTATAAACTCTCGAAATCCCGCTTCAAAAATTCTCTCCATTCCACCTGTTGTATATCGCGCACTTAACACACTCTGATATAGATCATTGAGGTCAGCACCTTTCCAAAATATCTCTTCAAATTCATCACTTTGTTTTGTTTCTTCTCTAATAGTATAAAGTTTCCTAAAAATGAACAACCAGGACAAAAAGGAGGCAATTAGCAGCATTCCCATTACAAGCTGTACGGGTATGCTAGCAGAGCCAATAAGAGAAAATATAGACATGTCTTGAGTAACGGTTACATTCATAATTAATTTCCAAATTTATGTCGCAATGAAATAGGCAAACTTGCCAATTTAAGTGTATCAGCACCTACACATACCACCTGTATAGTTGCGCTGGCTAGTGTAATTTGTCCACGAAGAACATGCTGCAAGATTGTAATACGAGCCTTACCAAGCTCAGTATTCTGCACTGTTACATGCAACAGATCATCTAGTATCGCAGGCTTAAAATATTCAATATTCAATGAACGTATCATGAAGATCACCCTATGAATTTGAGCTAAAGATTTTATATCCAAATCTAATCCGCGCATCCATTCATAACGAGCACGCTCCATAAAATTTAAATAGGTTGAATGATAAACCACGCCTCCCGCATCCGTATCCTGATAATAAACTCGTGTTGGGAGAATAAAAATCGGCTTAGTTTTTAATTTAGTTTTAATATTTTTCTCCATTTTTTAGCCTTTTATCATTCTTCTTCCCATAACTCATTATTCAAGCCATCTCCTAATACCGCCCCAAAGTGTTTATATGCAAGACTTGTGGCCATACGCCCTCGTGGCGTACGCTTCAGAAAACCCTGTTGTATTAGATATGGCTCTAGCACATCCTCAATAGTATCTCGCTCTTCACTAATAGCCGCAGCTAAATTATCAATTCCAACAGGGCCACCATCAAATTTTTCTATTACTGACAAAAGTAATTTTCTATCCATTATATCGAGACCAATACTATCAACATCTAGCATCGTCAACGCCGCATTTGCCACAGCTTGGCTGATATGCCCTTCTGCCTTAACTTCTGCAAAATCCCTTACTCTACGTAAAAGCCTATTAACAATTCGTGGTGTACCACGTGAACGAAAAGCAATCTCTGCTGCGCCATCATTAGAAATCTCTACACTTAATACCCGAGCTGAACGCGTTACAATTTTGGCAAGCTCATCAGAAGAATAGAATTCTAATCGTGAGACAATACCAAAGCGATCACGTAGTGGATTAGTTAACATACCCGCTCGGGTCGTAGCCCCTACCAAAGTAAAGGGTGGCAAATCAAGTTTAACAGAACGGGCAGCAGGACCTTCACCAATCATAATATCTAGCTGATAATCTTCGAGTGCAGGATATAGGATCTCTTCAACCACCGGAGAAAGACGATGAATTTCATCAATAAACAATACATCGTTTGGCTCTAAATTAGTAAGCAGAGCTGCAAGATCACCAGGACGCTCCAACACAGGACCAGAAGTATGGCGCAAACTCACACCCATCTCTCTTGCAATTATATGAGCAAGTGTGGTCTTGCCTAAGCCTGGAGGACCATACAATAGCACATGGTCTAAAGCCTCCTTTCTACTCCTTGCTGCCTCAATAAATATTTGTAATTGCCCACGTACTTTTTCCTGACCAATATATTCATCCAGACATTTTGGGCGCAAAGCCAACTCTAAAACCTCCTCTTGAGAGGAAACAGGGTCAGCATTTATTAATCGCTCAGTTTCAATCATCAAACTGTACAGGCTGAATACTCATGTTATTTTTCCTTTGACAGAAGCTTAAGTGCCTGTCGTATCCCCTCGGATACAGTCACATCAACAGATAATTGTTTAGTTACCCAACTAGCCTCACGCTCATTATAGCCCAATGATAACAAAGCATTGAGCACATCATTATTTACTTTTGAAGAAGATATTTGGTTATTCACACTAATCATGTCAGAGTTAAGTTTGTCACGAAGCTCTAACAGTAGGCGCTCAGCAGTTTTTTTACCAATGCCTGGGATTTTAATAATTTGCTTACTATCCTGATCTACAACCGCCTGATATAAATCAGTAACACTTAGACCCGATAAAACTGCTAATGCTGTTCTCGCTCCCACTCCAGAAATTTTAACAAGTTGACGAAAAGCCTGTCGCTCGGTTTCAGTTACAAAGCCATACAATAAATGCGCATCCTCCCGCACTACAAGATAAGTATGAAGAGTAACCTTCTCATCGTTACCCGGCAGGGTATAGAATGTACTCATTGGAACATTGACCTCATACCCTACTCCCTGAACGTCAAGAAGAACCAATGGTGGTTTCTTTTCTATTAAAACCCCCGTTAATCTTCCAATCATGTCAGCCTTCCATGTTTCATGCTATACCCTTCTGTTGATGTCTGGCCTAAGCCCAAGCCACCATGAGCATGGCAAATAGCGCAAGCAAGGGCATCTGCTGCATCTGCTCCAGGCGTTACAGAAAGGCGCAATAAACGCCTCACCATTTCTTGAACCTGCTCTTTCTTTGCATGACCGTTACCGACAACGGCCTGCTTAATTTGCAGTGCAGTATATTCAGCCACAAAAAGATCATTTAATACAGCCGCACAAATTGCAGCACCTCTTGCCTGCCCAAGCATCAGCGTTGATTTTGGATTAACGTTAACGAACACCTGCTCCACTGCAACTTGATCGGGATGATGTTGCATAATTACTTCATTGAGGTTATCCATGATTGATTTTAGACGTAATGGCAATGAAACATCTAATGTCTTAATGCGACCACTACTGACATAAGTTAATTTATTGCCAGTTTTATCGATAACCCCAAATCCAGTTATACGTAAGCCTGGGTCAATACCTAAAATGTGAATATTTCACCTATCAGTTAATAAATTAACTATCAATTACTGCTGAAGTAAAAACTTCCTGAACATCATCTATACTTTCAAGAGCATCTAGTAATTTTTTCATTTTTACTGCATTTTCACCTGTTAAAATAACCTCATTATCCGGCTTCATAGTTACTGCCGATAGCTCAGATTTAAATCCCAATTTAGCTAAAGATTTTTTTATCACTATAAATTCATATGGTGGGGTAATGACTTCTAAACTGCCATCATCATGATTAATTACATCCTCAGCACCAGTCTCCAATGCAGCCTCTACTAATTTCTCTTCGTTGGTATCTGGAGCAAAAAAAAGCTGGCCACAATGTTTAAATAAAAATAAAACCGACCCATCTGCTCCCAATTTTCCACCATATTTAGTAAAAGCGTGCCGTACATCTGCAACAGTTCGCACACGGTTATCTGTCATACAGTTAACTACTACAGCTGCACCAGCCATACCATAACCTTCATATCGAATCTCTTCATAATTTACACCATCCAGATCACCACTGCCACGCTTAATTGCTCGTTCTATATTATCCTTAGGCATGTTCTGATCATAGGCCCTATCAACCGCTAAACGTAACCTTGGATTACTTTCTATTTCACCACCACCCAATCTAGCAGCCACTGTTATTTCTTTAATAGCCCTAGTAAAAATCTTACCACGCTTGGCATCTGTTACTGCCTTTTTATGTTTAATGTTTGCCCACTTACTATGACCTGCCATGGTGTATATAATTTTTATTAAAGTAGGTTAATATTACCATCCTGTTCTCCATGGATAAAGCAGGAAAGATATTTAAAAATATATGCTTCATTGTATTTACGTAGGCCACTGATAGGGAGCAACATCAAACGGCTGGGAGTTATTCATAACCATATTTGATAAAATATGAGCGCTACTAGGCGCCATGGTCACTCCATAGCGATGATGGCCACTACTTAAATACAGGTTATCAAAGATAGGGTGGCGACTAATAATTGGTATATTTTCGGGTGACCCCGGGCGGAGTCCTGCCCAGTGCCCAACTAAAGTTTTTTCTGATAGCACAGGTATGAATTTGTGCGCCCTTTCTAATAGCTTCTTCCGCACATCCGCAGTAACACTTTTATCAAACTTCGTATTCTCCATAGAGCTTCCTGCAAGTATATACCCATCTTTTCTTGGTATAAGATAAAAATCACCTTGCAATACAATTTTATCAAGCAAACCAGTTTTTACTTTAAAAAGTAACATCTGACCCCGCACCGGA
The DNA here is from genome assembly GCA_002721545.1 of Nitrosomonadaceae bacterium. Lineage (GTDB taxonomy): Bacteria > Pseudomonadota > Gammaproteobacteria > Burkholderiales > Nitrosomonadaceae > BJGV01. The sequence continues at coordinate 39,796 of PBKR01000031.1, forward strand.
TAAATATCAATTTTTAAAGCATATTTATCAAGAATTTCACGGCTCCACGCTCCAGCTGCCACAATATAATTTGCACCCGAGTAGTCTCCTTGATCAGTAATTACTGATTTAACCCGATTTTGGCTCATCCGCCAGCCTTTAACCTCAGTGTGCTCTATGATAGAGCCACCAGATAATTCTACCGACCTTTTCAATGCCTGTAATAATCTAGGGCTACGCACTTGCGCTACGGAAGGAAGCCATAATGCTGAATTATCAGTACATCCAACTAATTTTAATTTTGGAAAAATTTCATTTATATATATTTCTTTCATAGGAAAGGCATTGCCGGCACACCATTCTTTTGCCCCAACAAACCGAACCTCTTGATCGCCTATGACAGGAAATACCAACATTCCAGAGACTCGATATTCTGGATCGATTCCTGTTTCTTGTTTAAGAGTTTCGGTCAATTCTGGTAACAATTGATTACTAAATTGAGTTAATTGCGTAACGGAATTTGGATAATCCCAAGGGAGCAACGGCAAAAGTATTCCCCCTCCTGCCCAAGAAGCCTCTCTTCCACTATAACCACGCTCCAGTATGCTCACCTTTGCACCCAGCCGTAATAACTTATGCGCTACGGTAAGCCCAATTATTCCCCCACCTATAATAACAATGTCTGCTGACAAAAAATTATTCCCCACTTAAAACATCTTGTATTTTAGACAAATACTAGAAACATATTAACCACTATTAAGCCCTAACGACTTAATAGTAATAAAACTACTCAACGAAACTATTAAAATTATAAAGCTAGAGGTACCAGCACCAACGGCTCCATAGCCGGTAATATTATTCTAATAATAAAATAATAAATTAGCTTCCTGGCATAAATAGATTAACTACACATTATCCCGAGTAAAATTGACTGAAATGATCAGATATAGTTAGAGCTAATTTTTATGCTTAGGTAATGGAAAAACTACATCCTCAACCACACCACTTATTTCCTGTACATTCACTTCGCCCATAGCGTACCTGGCACCAATCTGTTTAATCCGTGAAATAACCTCTTGCACTATAATTTCAGGAGCAGAGGCCCCAGCAGTGATGCCAATTCGAGTTTTTTTATGCAACCATTTTTCTTTTAATTGCTCAGCACGATCTATCATGTAAGCATCCTTACCGGCATTGCGTGCCACATCACATAAACGATTAGAATTAGAACTGTTTGGTGACCCAACTATAATTACTAAATCACATTTCTTAGCTATTGATTTAACTGCGTCTTGACGATTTTGTGTAGCGTAACAAATATCATCTTTTTTCGGTCCAGTAATTTCCGGGAACCGACGCTTTAAAGCTGAAATTATTCTACCAGCATCATCTACTGACAAGGTGGTTTGAGTAACATATGCAAGATTAGCAGTGTTTACAACTTGTAATTTATCAACATCTTTTTCTGTTTCTACCAGATACATACGACCACCTACACCTTCAGCCTGACCCATTGTCCCTTCAACTTCTGGATGCCCTTGATGGCCAATCATAATAATTTCCTTGCCCTGGGCCCTCATTTTAGCAACTTCAACATGAACTTTCTTAACTAAAGGACATGTTGCGTCAAATACTTTAAAATTCCTAGCTTCCGCTTCTTGACGTACTTTATGAGAGACCCCATGCGCGCTAAAAATTAAAATACTACCACCTGGTACCTCATCAAGATTTTCAACAAATACAGCTCCTTTTTTCTCAAGATTTTCTACTACAAAACGATTATGCACCACTTCATGACGAACATAAATTGGTGAGCCATGCATGGTTAAAGCCTGCTCTACAATCTCTATTGCACGATCTACTCCTGCACAAAAGCCTCTAGGATTTGCTAGTAATACGTCTATCACTTGTTAACCCTCCAATTTTAGACATCAATACTAAACTAAAAATCTACCTATACTAAGAAATAGCCAGCAAATCTCGTGTCAATTTTAAGCAGATATTTACTCATGTTAACGATTGCTTATCCTCTGATTATTTATCTGAATATTTTTTAATTAAAGCTGCGCGCTCCTCATAAGCTTTGCGGGCAATAGAAATATCTTCTAAAAAATGTGGTAGCTCATTAATTTTCAAAGCTTGTGGCCCATCAACAAGCGCTTTACTTGGCGCAGGATGAAAATCTACCAGAATCATATTTGCCCCTGCAATTACTCCTTGAGCTGTAGCCTGCATAACATCTAATATGCCCTCTGGAGAACATGTACGTGTACCAACAGAATGCGAAGGATCAATACAAACTGGCATACGTGTTAAACGCTTTACTACAGGCACATGAGCAAAATCTACAAAATTACGATGGGGGTCAGCGCCAGTAGTTTTCATTCCTCGTAGACCAAACACCACCTTACTATTTCCCTCTGAGGCCAAATATTCTGCCGCATTCAGTGACTCATCTAATGTAATTCCAAAACCACGCTTAATAAGTACTGGAAAATCCTGTTGGCGCCCTACAATTTTTAACAACTCAAAATTTTGTGTATTTCTAGTACCAATCTGAAGCATTACTCCTGTGGGGTTGCCAGCTTGATCTAGTGATTCACGAATTTCATCAACATGAGATTCATGTGTAACCTCCATAGCAATAACTTTAATGCCATACTTTCCTGCCAAATCAAAAACATAGGGCAAACATGTTTTACCATGTCCCTGAAAAGAATATGGGCTAGTACGAGGCTTATAAGCTCCCATACGTGTACAATTTAAATCATGCTCTCTTAATGCCTTCATCATTAATTCAACATGTTCTGGTGTATCAACTGCACACAATCCTGCAAATATATTTAGCGTGTCTTGCCCAAAACACACTCCATTATAATCAAAGTGAGTAGGGCGGCTATCATTCTTGTGCCTACCAAGCACACGATACTCCTCAGAAATTCGTACCACTCTATCTACACATGGGAGGCCTTGCATATCTTCTAAAGATAAAGCTTTGGTATCGCCAATCAGATACACCTCCGTTAATGTTTGTGCAGCGCCATCTTCAGCATGCACACGGGTAGAAATACCTGGAAGTCGAGCAAGATGCTTCATTAATTGTTTGTAATCAGGGTCAGACGCACATGCATTCGGAGTTAAAATAAGGATCATAAAATATAATAAAAATTAGTTATAAAGGTATACAGAATAATAAATGCAACAAATTTTGATTTTAACTGAAATAACCGCCACTTGCCATGTAATTGAATATAGAGTTTAATTACTAATTTTAGTAAAAATTGCTATGGAGAAGATCCTTATCTATTCTCACTCTATACAATCAATAGAATTCTGTCATGCAATAGTAGAATAAATAACACTTTTACTAAAAAGATTACCCATTAATAATAGGTCAAAATCAAAAGACATTTATTGCCTATTTACCAAACTTAAGCCTTTATCCCTAAAATAGACACGAAATTGGCTACCTCATTATCCAGAAAAAACCCTGCTTATAATCTAGGAATTAAAAATCCCATAGAAAGTCCACCTGCTATTTTTTTGATGGGCCCGACAGCAAGCGGTAAAAGTAATATTGCCCTGGAAATTGCCAAAAATCTACCTGTAGAAATTGTTAGTGTAGATTCCGCTCAGGTATACCGACATATGGATATTGGAACCGCTAAACCAAGTACAACAACAATGGCATCTGTACCCCATCACCTTATCAATTTAATTGAACCAAATGAGCGTTATTCTGCTGCACAATTCAGAAAAGATGCTTTAATTGCTATGAAAGAAATTACTAGCCGAGGCAAAATTCCGCTGCTAGTTGGTGGCACCATGCTTTATTACCGAGCGTTATTTGAAGGAATGTCTGAACTCCCGTCTGCTGACAGATTGGTACGTGAAAAAATTGACAATAGAGCAAAAGATATTGGATGGCCTGCAATCCATAAAGAATTACAACAGATAGATTCAACAATCGCATCACGTATTCAGCCCACCGATAGTCAACGTATTCAACGTGCTCTGGAAGTATATTATCTGACTAATAAACCCATGTCAGAGCTACTAAAATCTAAACAGGCACACTTTCCTTATTGTGTTAATAGTATTGCTCTGATCCCTGATGATCGGATCGTTCTTCATAAACAGATTGCTCTCCGCTTCGAAAAAATGCTGAAACTAGGCCTAATCGATGAGGTTCGCGTTGTACGAGATACATTCTGTCTTAATACGAATGCTGCCTCAATGAGATGTGTAGGCTATCGTCAGGCATGTATGTATCTAGACAACAAGATCAACTGGGCTGAAATGTATGAAATGAGCCTTGCTGCAACGCGTCAGTTAGCAAAAAGGCAGCTAACCTGGCTTCGAACAATGCAGAAAATTAAAGAATTTAATTGCTTTACAGAAAATTTACCGAGACTAGTTTTAGATTTTTTAAAACAAACTGACTTAAACGTGAATAGAATAAGCAAAACCAAATAAATATGGGAAATATAATTCCAATAGAAGTAGCAAAAACATTGGACGGGTTATTTAGTGAGCGAGTAAGGCTCTCTGCCAAAACAAGAGCATATCGTAGCTATAATAAGACTACCCAGAAATGGCATAACTATACTTGGGAACAGATAGAAAAAGAGGTCGCACGGTGGCAAATTGCTCTGGCTAAAGAAGGCTTGGTAGCTGGCGATCGTGTGGCAATAATGTTAAAGAATTGCCCCGAATGGGTAATATTTGATCAAGCCGCATTAGGATTAGGGCTAGTAGTGGTACCTCTTTATACAGAAGACCGAGCAGAGAATACAGCATATATTTTAATTGATTCTGGCGCCAAACTATTACTACTTGAAGACCAAGAACAATGGCAACCACTAAAAAATTTAGGCAATCATAAGCTTAATTTATATAAAGTTATAACGATTAGCAAACCTGAGAATTATACAAACAACAATATTATTGATGATAATGTAAATGCACTTAGTGACTGGCTTCCAAAAAAAAACGGGGAAATGAAACATATGAACCACAAGCCAAACGACCTTGCTACAATTATGTATACCTCTGGAACCTCCGGCCGTCCCAAGGGAGTAATGCTTAGCCATCATAACCTCCTAACTAATGCTAATAATTGCTTACAGGTTGTACCAGTCTGGCAAGACGATGTGTTTCTCTCATTTTTACCTCTTTCTCACGCATTTGAACGCACTGTGGGGTACTACCTTCCTTTAATGGCTGGAGCTACAGTTGCCTATGCACGCTCAATACCTCATTTACATGAAGACCTAATAAATATTGGTCCCTCAATACTTATTTCGGTACCACGTATTTATGATCGAATTTATTCTGTAACTCACGCAAAACTAAAAAAGAAATCTATTATCAGTCGTCTTATATTTAAATGTACTGTTGAAATTGGATACAGCCGCTTTAAACTACAACAAAAAAGAGGCCCTAAGAAAGTATCACATTTATTGTGGCCTATTCTAAATACTCTAATAGCAAAAAAAGTAATAAATAAACTAGGTGGCCGAATACGGCTAGCTATGGCAGGAGGAGCTCCATTATCAACAGAAGTATCACGTATGTTTATTGGCCTGGGACTACCAGTCTTACAAGGCTATGGGATGACCGAATGTAGCCCAGTTGCCTCTGTCAATAGTATAAAAAACAATATCCCATCTAGCGTGGGCCATGTTATTCCTGGTACAAAAGTAAAGATCGGAGAAAAAGGCACACTTCTAATTCATGGCCCAAATGTTATGCTTGGATATTGGAACAACCCTGAAGCCACAAAAGCTATTTTAACTTCTGATGGATGGCTTGACTCTGGTGATGTGGCCCACATTAATAATGGCACAATAACAATTACAGGTCGCTTAAAAGAAATTATTGTTATGTCAACTGGCGAAAAAATTCCACCTGCTGATATGGAATCAGCAATTTTACGCGACCCATTATTTGATCAGGTAATATTAATAGGAGAGGGGCGTACATTCCTCAGTGCATTAGTGGTGATAAACCAGGACTACCAAGAGAAATTTACACCACAGAATAAAAATACAGAAAAAATTCTTCTCAGAAGAATTGCTCAACAAATAACTGAGTTCCCAGGTTATGCCAAAATAAAACGTGTAGCTCTATGTAAGGAACCATGGACCATTAAAAATGGAATGCTAACTCCTACCTTAAAACTTAAACGAACGAAATTATTAACCCACTATAAAAGCACAATTAACAAATTATATATGGGGCGCTAAATTTTCTCTCAGAATACTTATAAGTATATATATAACAAGAAAAAATAATAAAAAATGCATTGCTAATATAAAAGCAGGTAAAAGGAAAATATAGGGGGTGCGACAATTTATCCATTTTCTTATAGACAAAATTTATTTGTCTTGTATAATGAGACTCATTCCTTAGTAAATATAGTGTATTTAGCTCATAAAAGTAAATTAGATAAAGATATCTTGTTTGAGATTATGCGCTTTATAAACTTTTTATCTGGAATCAATATTGAATTTAAATAATAATTTGTGGAGAAAATATGAACAAGGCACTAGTTAAATTATCTGTAGGACTTGCTGTTTTATGCTTCGGGGCAACTCAAGCTATGGCAAATGCGCCAAAAGGCACCCCGAGCGTAACACAAGAATTGGTTGCTCCTCCTTTTGTTCCTAAGCATGACCAAGTTGCAAAAGGCGGGCCTAAATTAGTTAAGGTACGTCTTGTTGTAGAAGAAAAACTAATGAAAGCTGACGCCAATGCTAGTTACTGGGCGCTAACTTTCAATGGCTCAGTTCCTGCACCATTGATAATTGCGCATGAAGGCGATTGGGTTGAATTAACTTTAGTTAATCCAAAAAGTAATTCAATGGCCCATAACCTTGATTTCCATGCTGCAACTGGTAAATTAGGCGGCGCACTTTTAGATAAAGTTGCACCTGGAGAAGAAGTTGTTTTGACTTGGAAAGCATTAAAGCCAGGCGTATTTGTTTATCATTGTGCTCCAGGTGGAACCATGATTCCTTTCCATACTATTTCTGGAATGAATGGGGCCGTGATGATACTTCCTCGTAAAGGGCTAACCGATGCCGATGGGAAACCTTGGCATTATGATCGCGCCTATTACATAGGTGAACAAGACCTTTATTTGCCTAAAGATAAAAATGGTAAGTTTAAGAAATATGCTCAACCACTCGAAGGAATGGCTGACATGTTAGAAACAGCAAAATCTCTTGTTCCTTCTCACGTTGTCTTTAATGGTACCGCAGGTGCATTAACAGGAGACAATGCTCTTAAAGGAAAGGTTGGCGAAAGAGTTTTGTTTATTCATTCTCAAGCTAATCGTGATTCCCGCCCTCATTTGATCGGCGGACATGCTGATTTAGTTTGGACTGGTGGTTCATTCAGTGATACCCCAGCTACTGGATATGAAACCTGGTTCGTTCCAGGTGGATCTGCAGTTGCTGCTGGATATAAATTTGAGCAGCCTGGCCTATATGTTTATCTCAGTCACAACCTGATTGAGGCAGTTCTGCTAGGCGCAGCTGCACATATGATGATTGAAGGTGATTGGAACAATGATATAATGGAACAAACCAAAGCACCAGGTCCTATATCTAAATAATAATATTGTTCCTAGTTTCATAAAAATGGCTTCAATCATATGATTGAAGCCATTTTTCTATATGAATCATATAAACAATAAATTACAAATAAAAATAACAATCTAAACACCGCCCAACAAAACAAAAATACCAAAAAATCAATTATCGTACCAATTACCGTTTACACAAATATCGACTTGACTAACAATACTTATTTTCTTAATAGAAAATTGAATAGTAAATAGATAACCTACTATAAAAATTTAGCTGGATTATTTCATTCAGCTAATTTTTGCTCAACAAAACAAACAAGACTACCAAGAGTCTCGAATGTTTTAGCATTAATCTCATCATCATTAACCGTAATATCAAAATGCTCTGTTAAAGCAACAACAACATTCACAACAGCCATTGAATCTAATTCTGGAATACCTCCTAGCAAACTTGATTCTGCCGTTATAGAACCCTTCTTTTCATTTATACCGAGCACATCTGATAAAATATCTTTCACTTTATCAAAGTTATCCATAATTACTCCGCTATTATGATTTTTTATTCCGAACCTACTCTATTCTTTACTATATGTAGACCATACTAACTTGCAACTATTAATAGTATTATTAAATCAAATTAATGCATTTAACTGATGCTATTCACTAAAAATTACGAGTTATCAAACAAATGTTTGTATATGGTATTTTACAAAATTTCTTGACTCCGTAATGATCCTCTGTTGCCTAGGGGGAATATAATAGACAAAACTCTGAAGATATGGGCTAATAAGCATGAAATAAGCTTCATAGGCCTTATATAGCATATAAATATAGAAAATTTGCTTTAATTTTATTAAGAATGGCAACTACTTATTCTTAATAAAATCTATTTACAACAACCATCTTATCAATATCAGCTACACCAACACTAAAGCAAGAAATCTCATAGGTTGCTAAGAAATAAAATTAGGCTAATCTCAGATAAATAACTTACTTATAAAACACCATGATTCTAAAAGCTACATACAAACCAACTCATACTATTTTGCCAGAAATTATATATATCCTTAATACTAACTAAAATATACGTAAGCCTTCTGGGAAATACTAGATTCTTTAAAGCGCTTACGCTCCTCCTTATCTAGCTTCTTATCCCACCAAATAGAACGCGCCTCTTTCTGCTTCATAGTTAACTCTGGATTTTTATTCATAAGTTTCTTTATAAATTTGGTATGATCAGATTCGTACATTTCTATGCCTTATTCTTATGAAAATATAAAATTTTATTTGCCTAATCAATTATCTTACAAGTTCTAAAAAAAGAAGTCTATGCAATACCCCATTTTATTTCAGGATGAAATACGAGACCTTATCTTATATCATCATAATACTTATACAAAACTATAAATTTCACAAAATTATTCTACAGCAGCAAAGTGGTTTCTCTACCACAAATACCAGTTTATCATAGTCTATTTTTCGCAATAACCCCACCATTACTAATAAATTCAAACTTATTAGTCTATTATTTCCCACTCTATATTAAATCTCATTATTTGAGCAGCATAAATTTTTTTGGGATCAGCGTTTAAATTAACTGATACTTCTTAAATATTTTATTGGAATAAAACAGATTTTATATATATGATATAAGGAATTAAAGGTCATGCCTGCCTAAAAAGTAATCATTATATCTATAGTAAAAAACACTATTATGATTATGCACCTCTGAATCAAGATCTTTCAAGGAAAAATATGAATATAAATATGATACCAATTGGTACAATGCCCCCCTGGGACATTAATGTAATTATTGAAGTTCCATTAGGTAAAGAGCCAGTTAAGTACGAAATGAATAAAGAATCAGGTGCTCTTTTTGTAGACCGTATTATGCACACATCTATGCGATATCCTTGCAATTATGGGTTCATACCACATACATTATCAGAAGATGGTGACCCAATTGATGTAATAGTAGCCAGCAACGTAGCATTTATTTCTGGCTCCATTGTGCGTTCACGCCCAATTGGCGTACTAAAAATGAAAGATGAGAAGGGCACTGATGAAAAAATCCTTGCTGTGCCCATAGATTCATTACATCCTTATTATACAAATATAAAGCAATATTCTGATTTACCAAATATCCTTCTGAAGCAAATTTCACATTTCTTTACTCATTATAAAGATCTAGAAATTGATAAATGGGTAGAACTTGACGGATGGGAAGGTGCCGACAAAGCTGCAAGATTTATTGAAGAATCTATCTCGCGCGCAGGAAATAACTAAAAATTATGACTATTAAAGATAAAAAAAAGATACAGGAAGACCTAGCCAGTGTAAGTACTTTCCTAAACATGCAATCATCATTGCTTCCAGGAGAAGACTCATTATCTTGGGCTGCAGAATGCATCCAATCATATGTGGACGGCAAGGAAAAAAGCCTTGACCAAGCCTTTGGTCTTCACAGTACTAGAAAAGAAAGGTCAGAATCAATTGCACCATCAAACAAACATGATGACTGGATAGCAACTGCATTAAGATTGGTTATATCAAAAACACCAACAGGAGAAGAATGGCCTACCACAAAAGATTTGGCTAATATAGGACGTTTTTGTGGTTTAAACGATAAGGATGATGAATCTATAGCCCTTGAGTTGAAGCGCATACTTGCAATGTATGACTCATTTGCTATTGAGCAATTAGGAAAAAAAATAGAAATAACTGAAATTTTAAATAAACCAAAAGATTAATACTATCTATTCTAATTAAGTAATCTATTTATAACGCTTCAAACTTTTCCTATTTGACCCATATTTAATTTATTTCTATTGTTGGGTACGTAATGCTGAGCGTTGAATTAAAGCAACCGTTAATAATGGTGCTAATAATGAAATTATCGCAACTACAATCATTAGTGCACCCAGCTCACTGTAATCTGCTACAGACTTAATAACATCAGTAGTACGATCACGAACTTCCCGAGTAATCAAATAAAATTCATTTAAATACTTGGTTCCTAAACTCGATGCAGATAATGCAAGGTTAACAAAAGATGCCATTACCGCAAAAAATGTAGCCTTAAGATGTGGAGGTGCATTTTTTGCAATCCAAGCCAACATTGGAATCATAGCCACTTGACCAAGTGGTGATTCTAATGCTGTATCAAGAATCGCTATAAATCGAGAATCAACAACACCCCCAGTATGTAATGCAGTCCATTCATGTATTCCATAATATAAGCCAATATTAGGTAATGAAAGTATACCTCCAGCAATAGTTAAAACCACAATCACGAAACCAATAGAACGTTTCGCCATCATTGGTCGAAGTAATATCATGCCAAAAAGAGCAAGAACCGACGAGATCAAAGATAATATAGATAGAAAATGTTGATCAAACCCAAGTACGTCGATCTCAAACCAAAGTAATCCAGGGCCATGTAAAGGTACTGCACGAAATATGAAAATGATTACTGCTGTACCAACTAACATTTTACGTACACTAGAATCTAATTCGAGTAACAACCGATACATAACAAATAAAACAATGCCCATTGAGCCTACAAAAATAATTTCTTGTGCCAACGGCAACTCACTAATACCCATAATTAACGTAAATGCAGCAAAAACAATACTCCCGCCAAGTATCCACCAATTTGGCTTTGTTTCGCCAACAGAAGCAAAAAGCATTTTATCAATACTCTTATTATCATGACCCTGCCTATACAATGCACAAGCACGACGCTTTAGCAAATAAGCAGCAAGAATGACCCCAATGATAGAAATAATAGGGATAATTAATGCCATCAAATATATATCTGCATAAATGGCAATTTTCATATCCTCAGACATGCTCTCAATACCCTTAAACATAGTAATATTTAATAAGGAAACTGTAATCAAGCCCCCTATGATTGCTACACGACCAAGAGTCTGCATCGTAGTGTGCATCATTCTAATTTCACTGTTTGGATACGGATTTCCTTGCTCGTCTATTATTGGTACGGCCTCTACAGTCATTGCATCTGCAACTACATCCTGCACAACGTATCCTGTTGGTGCAAGCAGGGTGGCGATAACAAACCAAGTCTCAATCTCAATTAGCCCTCCCATCACTTCAGTATGAGCGATAATTCCATACATAATCCCCATACTAAGAGCAATCAATCCAGCGCCAATATAAACTAGAATTGCTTTTTGGCGCCAAATCAAGTCTACCAGGTGGCCAAGAGGCATTTTTAGTGTCCATGGGATGCCCGCCCAAAATGCCAACCCAGCGAGAAAGGCGGCAGACAGATCAAGATAATCTTTAATAAAAAATGTTCCAACTATAGATGTCAGGCCGGATATGCCTGCTGCCAGATATACCATGAGCGGAGGCAGATAAGTCCAACGAAACTGCCGTCCGAGGTCAAGAAATGTATCATCAATCCAGCGCCAAATAGGATTACTTATCATAAACTTAATTTCCTCATAAGCGCCCAACTATATTGACGAATTATTTTTCTTCTATACAAAAAACTCTCAATTGAGAATTAATAACTAGGGTCTAAATTATATTGAAATCAATATTCTACTATTAATTTAAGTACTAATTATGCATATTGAAAGTATAAAGTGCATTTTGATGGGTAGTATAATATTTTTATCTGTAATACAGGACTACATATTCTTATGATTTTTTAATAAAATTATGAAATGAACAACCTACTATTTCACACCACAAATATCCACTCAGAGTCAAGCACTATTGCTTAATTAGACTAATTTTTTTCCATCTTTTATTTTTAATAATGACAGAACTCGTGTATTTAAATTTCCTGTTGCTAATGCCGATCCTATAAAGGTAATACACAGCGTACAAAACACTATTAAGAAAGTTATAATCTTAGATTCATCAAGTGCTAAAACCTCATAAATTTCATGAATAATGAATCCTATGCCACTTACTATTAAAATAGGAACAAGCACATCATAAATATATCGTCTTTTGAATTTATTAAGTATTCGTTTATGCATAATTATAATTTCAGCAATCAACATCCCTAGGTTGAGAGAAATCAAGACAAAAGCAGCCCCAATGCCTTGATATATTTGCACTATCCACAGCATTGATGGGACCATAATAATCACAGTAATAATGTTTTTATAAAATGCTAATTTAGTCCATCCATGTGCAAGTTGTAATGCATAGGGTAGTGTCATAAAAGCTTTAATTGTAGTTGCAATAAGCAGTAAACTTAACAACATATAGGTGTTATCAACCACAGGCTTGTTTCCAATCCAAAAATAAAGAATTTCCTTCGAGAAAAAAGCCATTGTAACTGTAAAGGGCAATATTATGATTGAGGCTAACTGACACCCCCTACGATATAAATCTGATATTTTATTTTCCTCTTTTTTTACAACAAGCTGTGAAAACCTAGGAAACAATGCAGTATGAATAGGAGATACTAGGCTCATAATTAAAGTTGCAATAGTAGTAGCTAACATATAATAACCAAATACCTCTAATGTAAGAACTTTACTAAGAATAATTTTGTCAACCTGCGCTAGCAAAATAGTCCCTAACGAGATACCTATCACGCCCGATACAAACTTCCAATTTTTTACAAAAAGAGCTTTATCAAACCTACTACGTTTATTAGATTTGGGAAGCGACCTCCATAAAGATACTGCCAAAATTATTGTAGTAATTAATGCAATAAATGATTGCCAATAAAAAAAATTTATTATTGATGGTGAAATAAAGATTAGCACTAATACAGCCCCAACATGACGTGCTAACATTGAAAATGTTTTAATAATATTATATAAAACTTGTTGCTGCAGCCCCTCTAATCCACCAATATAAATAGCCCTTGGCCACTGAAATGCAAGCAACATTCCCATGATAAGTAATGTTTGCTCAACTATCTCAATACTGATATTAGTTGAGTTAATCCAGTATTTAGCAATAAATGGGGCTAGAATTATCACTAATGCCCCAATTAAACCACCAATGCACCAGTAAACAATCTCAAAGGTCCGCACTAAATTACGTGACTCATATTCTGAGCCTTCTATAACAGACAATCTAGAGAGCTGACGGCTCAAAGTTGTACTAAGTCCCATATCTAATAAAACAAATATGGCGCTTAATGACATGAAAATACCAATTAGGGCATATGCCTCTACACCCATAAGCTGAATATAAACTGGTATAAAAGCCAGATTAAATATTCCCCTAGATACATTGCCAGTAAAATTAGCAATGATATTATGCCGCACTGCTCGCGTTAATTTCATTTACAAAAATTAAAATTAATAAATAGATTGATTAATACGATACAGAAAAGTATCTCACCTGTTCTGAAATCAAATATAACAACTCTTGATTATTTTAAAATCACAATATAACTTAACCGTCAATTACATACTTAATTTCCATCTAATCCTAAAAATAACTACTCTATTATATTAACCATTTCTATATATGGCGCCCTGGGCAAGAATCGAACTTGCGACCTACCCCTTAGGAGGGGGTCGCTCTATCCACTGAGCTACCAAGGCTTTCTACATTTTAAGTTAAAATATTACAGAATAAAAAATAAGATAGGTGGTTCTTAGTTAATAGCCTTTCAGAGATTATTATTCTATTTTAAAATACAAAAAATGATCTAACCAATTATACAAAATAAATACCCCCCGGAACAATTAAAAACAGCTAGAACACCAATAGGAATAATTATGCTTTTCACAAGTCATGGTTCACAAGCCAACGCACTTAAAATTGGCCAACTTGCGCCAAATTTTAGTCTGCCTGACCAAAACGGTAAAATTCATACATTACAAAGCTTCCGTAGAAAATGGCTGGCCCTTTATTTTTATCCTAGGGATGACACCCCAGGCTGTACAGAACAAGCATGTAAATTTCGTGATGACCTCAAACAACTAGAAGATTTAGGTGCTAACATTATTGGCATAAGTGTAGACAATACTACCAGTCACGCAAAATTTGCCAAGAAATATAACCTTCCATTTCCACTTCTTGCTGATAATAATGCAGAAACCGCGATTCAATATAATTCCCTAATAAATCTTATGGTCATAAAACTCGCTAAAAGAAATACTTTTTTAATTGATCCAAATGGGAAAATAGCAAAAATTTATTTATCTGCTAGCACTTCCCATAATTCAGCAGAAATAATAAAAGATTTAAAAAAACTACAGAATCTATAATTATATTTAAGTAATAAAAATTACTCTATTTTCCTTGATGATTTAAGTAATACCATAACAGCACCACTACCACCGTTAGCTGAACCTGCCTGACAAAAAGCTAAAATATATTTATAGAATTTAAGACGATTCCAAACTAATTTTTTTAATACTGGTTCTCGGTTCTTAGAATTTAGCCCTTTACCATGAATTATCTGCACACAACGAAATCTATTTATACTACAAATGTTAAGAAACTCATCTAGCTCACGTAATGCTTCTTCACTAGTAAATCCATGTAGGTCTAACCGATCATCAATATTCCAGTGACCTTGCCGAAGATGTTTTAGGGTCTTACGAGATACTCCGGAACGCACAAACGAATATTCGTCACCTGACTCCATTTTTGATATCGAGTTATGGCAATCAATTAACAAACTACTTGGTATTGTATTTTTTCGTATTACTGGTCGTGGCCGCTTAGGGGAGTGTTGTACTTTATCCACTATTGGCATTGGCTCTACATCCTGAACAGCATCCCTAAATAATAAATCTTCATCATTTTTATCCATAGGAATCTCATCATATTATTTCATATGATTACTCTGAGCTTATTTAGCTAGAGCTCAATTCATCAAGGTATTTTTCTGCATCAAGTGCCGCCATACACCCCGTACTCGCGCTTGTCACTGCTTGACGATATACATGATCCTGTACGTCACCTGCTGCAAACACTCCAGGAATACTAGTGGCAGTTACATTCCCCTCACTCCCACCATGAGTAACAATATAACCATTTTTCATATCAAGCTGACCCTGAAAAATATCAGTATTGGGTTTATGGCCAATAGCAATAAACACTCCCTGCAACTTCAAATTCTTTATTACGTTACTCTGGGTATTTTTGATACGTATTCCATTTACACCAGAATCATCACCAAGCACTTCATCCAAAATGCAATTAAGCTCAAGTTTTACATTCCCGTTTTTTACCCTATCCATCAACTTATCAATAAGAATTTTCTCTGAGCGGAATGTTTCCCTTCTATGCACTAACGTAACCTGGCGAGCAATATTTGAAAGATATAGAGCTTCTTCCACTGCAGTATTTCCCCCGCCAATAACCGCCACATCTTCACCTTTATAAAAAAATCCATCACAAGTTGCACAAGCAGAAACTCCTTTACCCATAAATGATTCCTCTGAAGGCAATCCAAGATATTGAGCTGATGCACCAGTTGCAATAATTAACGCATCACTTGTATAGGCACCCTGATCACCAATTAAAGTAATAGGCTTGTTAGAGAAATTAACAGAATGAATATGATCGAAAATAATTTCTGTATGAAAGCGCTCAGCATGTTT
Organism: Nitrosomonadaceae bacterium; assembly: GCA_002721545.1. GTDB lineage: Bacteria > Pseudomonadota > Gammaproteobacteria > Burkholderiales > Nitrosomonadaceae > BJGV01. Next base: position 55,933 of record PBKR01000031.1, read on the forward strand.
CTGAAAGCGCTCCATTAGCTCTGGCCCCTGCACACCCGTTGCATCAGCAGGCCAGTTATCAACATCTGTAGTTGTCATTAACTGCCCACCCTGAGCCATCCCGGTAATAACAACAGGATTCATATTAGCACGGGCTGCGTAAACAGCAGCAGTATAGCCAGCTGGCCCAGAACCAAGAATTAATAAACGAGTATGTTTGTTTGCCATAAAATTAGTATATAAGGCTCATTATTTAGCTTAATATTTGTTACAATTTCTTATCAACCCAATCCAAAACACTATTCAGCGCTTTTTCCAAGTGTTCAGGTTGCGCCCCTCCTGCTTGTGCTATATCAGCTCGCCCGCCACCTTTACCTCCTACTTGCATCGCCACAAAATTTACAAGCTCTCCTGCCTTTATTTTTTTTGTAAGGTCTTCTGTAACTCCCGTAATTAATTGTACCTTGCCGGCGCTCACTGCTCCAAATACTACAATACATGTTTTTAGTTTCTCTTTGAGTCGATCTAAAATTTCACGCATTGTTTTTATATCTACATTCTCTAAACTGGAAGTTAATACCTTAACACCTTTAACATCTTGTGCCCGCTTAATAAGCTCACTCTCCTGCGAACTAACAAGCTTTGATTTTAATTGTGACAAATCTTTTTCAAGGCGCCGTATACTATCATTTAATTGAGATAATTTTTGGATTGCATCTTCTGGTTTTGTTTTTAATTTTTTGGCAATTTCCATTAAATACAAATCATTTTGTTGCACATAAGCCAGCGCCACATCTCCTGTAACAGCCTCAATTCTTCTAACACCAGCAGCCACTCCACTTTGCATGCGAATTTTAAATAAACCAATATCCCCTGTACGATTCACATGTGTTCCTCCACATAACTCCTGTGAAGAACCAATTTTCAGCACACGAACTTCTTCACCATATTTTTCTCCAAAAAGCATAACTGCCCCAGTTTTTTGGGCCTCATCCATTTTCATTACACTAGCATTAGTCTTAGTATTGGTAAAAATCTCAGCATTAACTATAGCTTCTATCTGATAAATTTCTTCATCGGTTAACGGTAAATTATGCGAAAAATCAAACCGCGTTTTATCAGCATCTACAAGCGATCCTTTTTGTTCCACATGAGAACCAAGCACCTCCCGCAAAGCTTTATGCATCAGATGGGTTACAGAATGATTCCGCTCCGTTCGAGCCCGCGTAACTGAATCAACTTTTGCTAAAACCATATCATTTATTGATAGCTGCCCACTTTGCAAATGGCCTCTATGCCCATATACATCAGACTGTATCTTTTGCGTTTCTATGACAACAAATTTTCCATCATCATGTAGCAAAACACCTTGATCACCTACCTGCCCCCCTGATTCTGCATAAAAAGGCGTATGATCAAGTACAATTACTGCTTCATCTGAAGCCCCAATAGAATCAACAGGATTGCCTGTCTTGTAAATTCCCACCACCTGGCCCGTATGTTGCAAACTATCGTAACCGTGAAACTGTGTATTACCTCCACTATATTCTATACCTGACTCCATCGTGAATTTATTAGCCTTTCGTGCACGATCACGCTGCGCCTGCATTTCTCTTTCAAATTCCTTTTCATTAATAACGAGCCCCCTCTCTCGACAAAGGTCCTGCGTTAAATCTTTAGGAAACCCAAAAGTATCATATAAGGTAAACGCATCCCTACCAGCAAAAGGTACTGCTCTTTTATTTAAAAAATGAAATGTTACTAGACCAGTTTCTTCTAATTTATTTTTCTTGCTTCCAATTATTATTGCGTGCCCAGAAACCGGCATTTTTTTCTTTTGCGATAAGTTATTTATGGAAGTTACAAAATCTATTTTAAATTTAGAGATACTTGCTTTATCAGACAACTCTATTATTTGTACCGCAATACAACCACCCTCGTCCAAATTTAATATCCCGTCAAAAGGTGCAGGGGCTGTTACAATATCTGATGATCTAATTTCATATTTTTCCCGCACATACCCTATTCCACGATTTTCAATTCTAATTAGCTTTTCAAACCACTGCATTCCCCTTCCTAAAGTTTCACCAAAACGCTCCTCCTCCTGTTTAAGCACTGACATTACCCGAATTTTTTCTTTGCCTAATTCTGGATAGGCTGACCCCATAATATTTACAAGCTCTTCTACCAACAAATTAAAAAATTTCTTCTTCTGTCCCAACTGATAGCCATGTCGAATAGCGCGACGAATAATACGACGAAGTACATATCCCCGCCCATCATTATCAGGAATTACCCCATCAGTAATAAGAAAGGAACAGGCACGAATATGATCAGCAATTACCTTAAGCGAGTTTTCGTTATGATCATTAATATTAGTAATTTCTGCTGCCTTACGAATAAGGCTACGAAACAAATCAGTTTCATAGTTAGAGTGGACATGTTGCATTACTGCAGAAATACGCTCTAACCCCATTCCCGTATCTACTGAAGGACTAGGTAGCGAATGCAGCTTGCCAGCACTATCCCGGTTATATTGCATAAATACCAAATTCCAAATTTCTACATAACGACCATTATCTTCATCTGGAGAGCCAGGCGGGCCGCCTAAAAAATCAGGGCCATGATCATAAAAAATTTCGGAACAGGGACCACAGGGGCCCGTTTCTCCCATCTGCCAAAAATTATCCATAGAAGAAATTCGCACCAGCTGTGAAGATATTATCCCTATTTCTTTGAGCCATATATTTGCAGCAACGTCATCCTCAGAATAAACCGTTACCCACAATCTTTCTCTTGGAATTTTTAACGTTACCGTAAGAAACTCCCAAGCATATTGAATAGCTTCTCGTTTAAAATAGTCTCCGAAACTAAAATTACCCAACATTTCGAAAAAAGTGTGATGTCGCGCAGTATACCCTACATTCTCCAGATCATTATGTTTCCCACCTGCACGAATACAGCGCTGCGCGCTCACAGCACGAACATATGGCCGTTTATCCTTCCCAAGAAATACATCCTTGAACTGAACCATCCCTGCGTTGGTAAATAATAAAGTCGGGTCATCACCCGGAACAAGAGGGCCTGATGGCACTATTGTATGTTCACGTGACTTAAAGAACTCTAAAAATTTTTGCCTTATTTCATAACTTTGCATATCAATTTTATTGATACAAAGAACTTAATTCCAAATTATTTTTTACTCCTTCTGAGAATCCAACACTTGCGTGATGATCTCTGTAGCAAAGCCCCTTCCAACTAAAAACCGTATCTGTTTTGCTCTTTCTGTTCTGTTAACTGGCACTATACCGAATTTTTTCTGCCAAACAGTTGTTGCAACTTCCAACTCTGTTTTATTAAGGTGCGGTAAAACCGCTAAAATTAATTCTTCATCAATACCTTTTTGGCGCAATTCATAGACAATACGATGGCTCCCAAACCTATTCCTTCGAATATGTACAACCTGCTCAACCACACGCTTAGCTGATAAAAAACCACAGTGCTCTAATGAATCCAGCATTAAAGATAGCTCTTCAGCGGTTGGGGCATAAGGTATAAGTTTTTTTTCTAGCTCCAACCTAGAATGCTCGCGTCGTGCCAAGTAACTTAGGGCACGGTCTCTTAAGTTCGGCCCAGATGACATGTCTTATTTAATCTGCTTCTTGCGATGCTATTCCTACGATAGCACGGATCTTTAATTCAATTTCATTTGCTATATCTGGATGCTGCTTAAGGTATTCACGTGAGTTATCTTTTCCCTGACCAATTTTTTCACCATTATAAGAATACCAGGCCCCAGCTTTCTCAACCAAGTTATGTAATACCCCAAGCTCAACTAGCTCACCCTCATGTGAAATACCTTCACCATAAAGAATATCAAACTCTGCCTTCTTAAATGGTGGCGCCACCTTATTTTTTACAACTTTAACCCTGGTTTCATTGCCAAGAATTTCATCACCCTTCTTTATGGCACCAATACGCCTAATATCAAGACGCACCGATGAATAAAACTTTAAAGCATTTCCACCAGTGGTGGTTTCTGGGTTGCCAAACATAACTCCAATTTTCATACGAATCTGGTTAATAAAAATTAACATTGTGTTACTACGTTTAATATTAGCTGTGAGTTTGCGCAATGCTTGTGACATTAACCTTGCTTGCAAGCCCATTTGAGGTTCTCCCATCTCTCCTTCAATTTCTGCACGTGGCGTTAATGCGGCAACTGAATCAATAACCACTACATCAACAGATCCTGAGCGTACTAGCATATCAGCAATTTCCAGCGCCTGTTCGCCATTATCAGGCTGAGAAATAAGTAGCTCTTTAACATTGACTCCAATTTTTTGAGCATATAGCGGGTCTAGAGCATGCTCAGCATCAATAAACGCTGCAGTGCCTCCGATTTTTTGCATTTCTGCTATAACTTGCAAAGTAAGTGTTGTCTTACCTGAAGACTCTGGTCCATAGATTTCTACTACTCTGCCACGTGGCAGCCCCCCCACACCTAATGCAACATCAAGCCCCAAAGAACCAGTAGAAACCACCTCAATATCTTTAATAGTCTCACTATCACCAAGCCGCATGATCGAGCCTTTACCAAACTGTTTATCTATCTGAGAAAGTGCAACTGCTAATGCCTTACTTTTATTATCATCCATGACGTGATCCTTTTATAATTTCATTGAATTATCTCACATATACCAATACAAAAAGACAACATAAATGAAAGTATTAAACTTATCAGGCTACTGAGTAATTTGTGTCACGAAGCAAATCTATCAAACCTTGCATGGCCACAGCAACCGCTTGCTGCCTAACTGCTTTACGATCTCCACTAAAATGCCTCGTTGCACTCCGCGTATGATTATCTTTTATCTCCCAAGCAAAACATACCATTCCAACAGGCTTGTTCATTGTGCCACCTCCAGGACCAGCAATCCCAGTAATAGAAACTGCTACCTGTACTCCACTCCGAATAGCTGCACCATGCGCCATTTCCTGCGCTGTCTGCTCAGAAACTTCACCATATTCTTTAATTGTTTTTGCACTTATTCCTAGCATCTCCTGTTTAGAGCTAGCAGTATAAGTTATAAAACCACTCTGGTACCAAGCTGAGCTTCCCGATATAGAAGTAACTATTTGCCCCAACCAGCCACCAGTACAAGACTCCGCAGTTACAAGTACAAGCCCTTGCCGAGTAAGAGCCAAACCAACTCGTTTAGCAAGGTTATATAATGTTTCGTCATCTATAGCATTAATAATTCCAACCAAATCTTCACTCCTACAATACAAATGCTTTCCATACTGCCAAACATAACAAAGTATAAAATGCCGCTAACATATCATCAAACATTACACCAAATCCGCTACTTAATTTCTTATCATAGTAACGTATTGGCTGAGGCTTATATATATCAAATAAACGAAATAACAAAAATGCAAATGCCTGCCAAACGATATTATCTGGCGTAAAAAATAAAACAAGTAAAAATGCAACTATTTCATCCCATACAATTCCACCATGGTCATGCGCTTTTAGAATTTTACCTGTCAAACCACATGCCCAAATACCGACACTAAACATCACGCCTATAACCAACAGAAATTGCATCGGTTCCAGATGTTGATTTAATAATACGAATAAAGGATACGCAACAAGAGTTCCCATCGTACCGGGAGCTACCAAACTTAATCCAAATCCTCCACCAAAAGCAAGCAAGAAGGCAGGGTGCTGAAATATAAATGACAAACTAGGATTTATATGTGCCGATTTTGATCTTGCCTCTAATAAAGAATGTGCTTCCTGCTCAACCGTTACTGGAGACTCAGGTGGAAGGGAAATGGTCATAGCCTGTTTTTTCCATGGTAATTGGTTTTTCTGTTTGATCTAAAACTACTAACCCTTCACCCTTATTAATTTTTCCAATACGAGTTAAGGGAATTCCTATTTCTTGTGAAATTTTATCAACTTTACTTCGCCGCTCTCTTGGCACAGTAAAACAAAGTTCATAGTCGTCTCCACCCGCTAACATACAACTAACAACATGTTGCTGAGAAAGATATTTTTCTATGACACCTGAACAATTTATCTTACTAATGTTCACAGTAGCAGCTACATTTGAATGCTCCAAAATATGGCCTAAATCTGCTAATAAGCCATCTGAAATATCAATTGCACTATTAGCCAAACCAATCAATCTCTGCCCCAAGCCAACTCGTGCAACAGGAATGAGTAAAGAATTCAAGCATTCAATAAGTTCATTAGGCTCAAGTTTAATTTTTTTCTTCTCATGCAAGATTGCTAAAGCTGCATTACCCAATTTACCTGATATCCAGATGTCATCTCCTGGAATAGCCCCACTACGACGCAAAGCCTTCCCTATTATTACCTCTCCAATAATTTGAATAGAAATAGTAAGGGGGCCGCATGTAACATCTCCGCCAATAAGCGCAACCTCATATGAATTTGCAAGCTCAAAAAAACCTCTAGCAAACTCTTGAATCCATTTTGGATCATTTTTAACTAATGATTCTGGTAATGCAAGCGCCATAGTTGCCCAGCGCGGGTTCGCGCCCATTGCTGCCATGTCAGACAGGTTCACAGCAAGAGCCTTATGTCCTAATTTAAAGGGATCAGTTTCTGTAAAAAAGTGTTGGCCGGCCACCAACATGTCCGTAGAAACCGCTATTTCCATTCCACTTTTAGGTTTAATCAGCGCCGAATCATCTCCAGGCCCCAAAACAACATTAGGGTCAGATCGCTTAAAAAAACTAATTATGTCTGCTTCGGAAACCATTTCTTCTTTCTGTAAAAGGCTGGAAATTTTTACAATATGCCTAATTTATCTGTTATAAAAAGACGGATTCATATTTATAAAACTCGCCTCTACTTGTCTTTATATATTTTATATTGACTTTTTCTGCCACTGAATCGGTAATGCTGTCTCATCTTTACGCAATTTTTTAGCTAGCTTATCTAAAACACCATTTACATATTTATGCCCATCTGTCCCGCCATAAGTTTTAGCTAACTCCACTGCTTCATTAATAATTGCTTTATATGGTGTTCCTAAATAATTAATAAATTCATAAGTGCTAAGTAATAAAATAGAAGCTTCTATTGGACTAAGCTCTTTAAAAGGACGGTCTAAACAAGGTTGAATATGTTTCTCCAACTCCGTTAAGTCTGTTAACAGCCCCTGCATCAAATCAGAAAAATACTCCTGGTCTGCCTTCAGAAACGTCTTTGTTTCATGTAACTGCTCTATAATGATATGAATTGCTTCTTTAGCAACAAACCATTGATATAGCCCTTGTAAAACTAATTCTCTCGAACGCCGCCGCCGCCCCTTACGCCCCGGCTTTTTCTCCTGACCATTTTTCTCCTCTACTAATACCACCTTCCTTATCATTGTATTTCTTCGTCGAGCTTTCTGAGCAAACAAACCATTTCTATTGCTGCTCTTGCAGCTTCTGTGCCTTTCTGACTCATTCTTTCTATGGCCTGCTCATTAGTTTCAGTAGTCAAAATACCATTTGCCACCGGAATACCTGTATCAAGCTGCACAGCAGTTATTCCACTAGCAGATTCTTTAGATACGACCTCAAAATGATAAGTGCTGCCACGAATTACTACGCCCAATGCTACTAACGCATCAAACTGATCAGTTAGTGCCATTTTTTGTAGGGCCAAAGGAATTTCCAATGCGCCTGGAACTTTTACCATTAAAATATTTGTTGAGGGCACCCCATTTTTCTCAAGCTCTTTAGTACAGCTCTCAAGTAGCCCCTTACTAGCGTCAATATTATAACAACTCATTACAATACCTATACGCAACTCTGTACAGTTTAGATCTGATTCAAACTCATGAATCCTCTCATAATGCCCCATATATTCCCCTAAAAATTATTAATTGGAAAACAAAAAATATGTTTCCTAGGTTTGATCTATATTCTCAGGTTTCAAGTATCCTGTAACATTTAAACCAAAACCCGCCATACTTGGCATTTTTCGTGGGACTGCTAATAGCCTCATCTTTCCTACTTTTAAATCTTTTAATATCTGGGCGCCAATTCCATAGTTACGCAAATCAGTTCTTGTGAAAGCACTAGGCCCAGTTTTCCTCCTTACGGTACGCTCAATTAATTTGATAGACTCTTCCCTATTATGTAGTAAAACAATCACCCCGCGCCCTTCATTAGAAATTGCGCGAAAAGAATCATTAATGCTCCAAGAATGCGTCTTATCGTTTATATCTAACAAATCAATTACAGATAGCGGCTCATGCACCCGTACTAAGGTCTCTGTATCAGGGGCAATATCACCCTTAATCAAAGCGAGATGAGTAACATCTAGGGTTTTATCAAGATAAACAACAAGATGGAACTCGCCATGGGATGTTTGAATAGTCTTTTCTGCCATGCGCTGTATAAGACTTTCAGTTCGACTACGATAATTAATAAGGTCGGCAATTGCCCCAATTTTAAGCTGATGTTTTGCTGCAAACTCTATTAACTCTGGCAATCTCGCCATACTACCGTCACCTTTAAGGATCTCACAAATTACTGATGTTGGTGTAAGGCCAGCTAAGCTTGCCAAATCACATCCTGCTTCAGTATGGCCTGCGCGTGAAAGCACCCCACCTTTTTGCGCCATCAAAGGAAAAATATGTCCTGGCTGAACAATATCCTCTGGCCCTGCATTCGGATTTGCTGCCACCTTTATAGTATGAGCACGATCAGCTGCTGAAATACCAGTTGAAACTCCAGCTGCAGCTTCAATAGAAAGCGTAAAATTAGTTCCTAAAGGTGCACGGTTAGTTGATGCAGATACCATCAGTGGCAAATTAAGCTGCTGACAGTGTGCTTCCGTTAATGTCAAACAAATAAGGCCACGGCCATATGTGGCCATAAAATTTATTGTTTCTGGTGTAACAAAATCTGCCGCTAATAACAAATCTCCCTCATTCTCTCGATCTTCTTCATCGACAAGAATTACCATTCTTCCATTCTTAATATCATGGATAATATCTTTAATGGGACTGATAACCATATTGTTATATTTTTAACTAGTAGTCTATAGTTGATACAATAAATATGAGACTATTTCATAGGAGCCAAAATTAAAAACTGCTCAGCATACCGTGCAAACATATCTATTTCTAAATTCACTTCCATCCCTACTTTTAGTTCTTTAAATGTAGTCGCCTCTATAGTATGAGGAATAAGATTAACCATAAACCCACCATCTTTAGTAATTAGATTTACTGTCAAACTAACACCATTCACGGCAATAGACCCCTTTTTAACAATATACCTCATTAGAGAATCTGGAGGCTTAATAGTTAATATATAATTTTCTCCCGCAGATTCTAGTTTTATTATTTTTCCTACCCCATCTACATGGCCACTTACTAGATGCCCATTTACTCTATCTGATAATTGCATGGCTTTCTCCAAATTAACCCCTTCACCCTGTATATCTAAACTCTGGGTACAATTTAGAGTTTCCCGTGATACCTGCATGCTAATTACGTTTCCTGCTAAAGCTATTATTGTAAGGCACACTCCGTTAGTTGCAATACTATCGCCAACACCCACATCACTTAAATCTAGCCCGCCTGCTATAACTTCTATAAATACACCGCCCTCTATGGGCATAACCTTCTTTATCTTACCAACTGCTTCAATAATTCCTGTAAACATTCCTTCCCTTTTGCTTTCTGTATTTGTGCTTTTATGTTATTTGATGATAAGTTTAATAAAATATTTAAATATCAACCCAAACAAAAAGTATTTTTCTTATTCGTAGCCTTATATATGTTAATGTCATCTTATTATTTTCATGAGGATATCATGAAGGACTCCTAATCTAGAGTAGAATTCATAGATTGACTTAACTTTATATATCATAAATCTGTGACAATTTGCCATATAGCTAGAAAATACAATATAGGCTATTGTTTTAATAAACAGAAACGGTTGCTATAAATCTATGATGAACAATTGAAATGTTCAGTAATTTTAGTCAAACAGCTTTAAACAAAAATTTAAACCGCCTATTTTTTCTCCGGTGCATAACTCTTGCTGTCGGGTGCTTAACTTTTACTGCGATATATTTAATACTTGAAATACCTTTGCTCTGGACAGAAATAACTATGGTGGTAGTTTCTCTTGCTATATTAAATTTTATAACTTGGGTCCGTTTACGTCGAAACTGGCCAGTATCAGATAAAGAAATTTTTCTTCAAATCTTAATTGATGTTGCTGCTTTAACTATCTTATTATTTTTTACTGGCGGATCAACCAACCCATTTATTTCCCTTTATTTATTACCCCTGACAATTACTGCTGCGGCTTTGCCATGGACATATACATGGGTAATGGCAACCATAACTATTGGTTGTTATTCTTTGTTATTATTTTATCATATCCCATTACCACATAATCATAATGAACATATGAGTGAATTTAATTTACATGTATCAGGTATGTGGTTAGCATTTGTTTTAAGCACCGTATTAATTGCTTGGTTTGTAGTTAAAATGGGGTCATCTATACGGGAACGTGACAAGGCGCTGTCACAAGCTCGTGAACAAGCTTTACGAGGAGAGCAGCTTATTGCATTAGGAACCATGGCTGCTGGAGCAGCACACGAGCTTGGAACGCCATTAGCAACTATGGCTGTTGTAAGCAAAGAAATACAAAATGAGCACACTGAAAATCCAGAGCTTCAAAAAAGTGTGCGTATTTTACGAGATCAAATTATTCAGTGTAAGCATACATTAACCCAGTTACTTGCCGATGCAGGCCAATCTCGTATTGAAGATGCCAGTGGCCAAACTGTTGATTTATTCCTACAAGAACTATTTGATAAATGGAAATTGATGCGACCCACTGTTAAATTTACATATACATGTAATGGTTTTTTTCCTTCCCCTCAAATAATAAATACACAACCACTAGGCCAGTCTATCTTAAACCTACTAAATAATGCTGCGGATGCTTCAATAGAAGATATTGAGATCAATAGCAACTGGAACAAAAATGAGTTATATCTAGAAATTCTTGATTCTGGCAAAGGGCTCAGTGATGAAGATTTACACCAGGCCGGACAAAATTTCTTTGCTAGCAAAAAAGAGCATGGTTTTGGAATTGGATTATTCCTAGCAAATGCAAATATTGAACGATATGGAGGAAAAATACGCTTAACTAATCGTGAAAACGGCGGCGCCTGCACTCAAGTTATATTGCCTCTAATAGGACTACAACATGATAAAACTTAAAGACTTTGAGGATGATTTAAATAGCGACAGTCCAAATTTATTGCTTGTGGATGATGATCAGGTTTTCTGTGATGTGCTTAAAAGAGCGCTGACGAAACGTGGATTTGCTGTTATTTGTGCGCACTCTGTTACCCAAGCATTAGAATATACAGAGGAATTTTCACCTGAGTACGCAATTATTGACCTAAAATTACCGGGCCAATCTGGTTTGGTTTTAGTTGAAGAATTAACAAAAAGGGATATTGGCACGCGCATTGTCATGCTAACTGGCTATGCGAGCATAGCTACGGCCATAGAGGCAATTAAACTTGGCGCTATACATTACCTTGCAAAACCTGTTGATGCTGATGAAATTGTAGCCGCTTTTAGCCGTATTGATGGTGATAATTCTACTCAAATTAGCAAAGATACTCTATCCGTAGGGGAGGTTGAGTGGGAATATATTCAACGAACCTTGGTTGAAAATAATGGCAACGTTTCAGCAACCGCAAAAAAACTTAAAATGCACCGCCGTACATTACAACGAAAACTTAATAAGAGCCCTATTAAACAATAAGTTTTTTTATTATCTTGCTATCCTACTATACAACTCTAGCCATAATTCGAATATCCTCTCCAACCATGCGCAAATCCTGAATTTTAAGACTATTTTTTTCCGATAGATTAGATAACTCTGGCAACTTCAACATGCCTAGCCCTGAGCTGCCTATTAAGTTTGGAGCAAAATATATTATCAATTCATCTATTAACCCCGCCTTAATAAGAGCACCATTTAATTTGCTCCCAGCCTCAACTAACAACTCATTAATTTCATAGTTTGCAAGTATATGAAAAACCCTTGCAAGCTCAACTCTCCCCTCTATATCTGGCAATATAATTGGATGCGCCCCTATTTTCTTTAAATTAGCTATTTTCTTTTTATCATCATTTATAGTAAAAATTAATTCATTTTCACCCCTAAAAATTCTTGCCGTTACAGGAATTTCCAATCGATTATCTACTATTATCCGTAATGGCTGCCTAATTGTCTCAATATAACGTACAGATAATTTTGGGTCATCTGCAAGAACGGTATTAATTCCTGTTAGAATCCCGCAAGAACGAGCACGAAATCTATGGCTATCGTGTCTTGCCGCTTCTCCAGTAATCCACTGGCTAACACCATTATTTAACGCTGTTCTACCATCAAGGCTTGCAGCAATCTTCATTCGTACCCAAGGACGATTATTCGTCATTCTACAAACAAAGCCAATGTTAAGATCCTTGGCCTTCTCTTCCATTAAACCAACCAACACATTAATTTTAGATTGCTCTAAAAATGAAACCCCTTTTCCAGCAACCAAAGGATTCGGATCTAACATTGCAATTATTACTTTAGTAACCTTAGCTAAAACTAAAGTTTTAACACATGGTGGAGTTCGCCCATAATGGGCGCAGGGCTCCATTGTAAGATATACTGTCGCGCCTTGTGCCATTCCTTTAGCTTGATTTAATGCATTAATTTCTGCATGAGGCTGTCCAGCATAAGTATGCCAACCACTTCCAACCACTTTATTATCTCGAACAATTACACAACCTACACGGGGATTTGGGCTCGTACTATACAACCCTTTTTTAGCAAGTTGTAATGCCTGAGACATGTAAACATGGTCATCAGAGGAAAACATAATTTTATTTTTTAGAGCGTGGGCTTTGTACTTCTTTAATTGCGTCATGAAAATCATCTATATCTTGAAAGCTTCTATAAACAGAAGCAAAACGAATGTACGCTACTTTGTCTAGTTTATACAGTTCCTGCATTACCATTTCGCCTACCATACGCGATGGTACTTCCCTCTCCCCTAAATTCAAAAGTGTTTGTACAATTCTATCAATTGCCTCATCTACATTTTCAGTCGGCACAGGGCGTTTATGTAATGCCCGCATGAACCCTATAAGTAATTTATCTCGACTAAACTCTGATCGCGTCCCTCCCTGTTTTATTACCTGCGGTAACCGTAACCCAATAGTTTCATATGTAGTAAATCGTTTGTCACAATTAAAACAACTACGACGACGACGCACTCTATTTCCCTCTTCGCTAATACGGGAATCGATTACACTTGTATCACCAATATTACAGAAAGGACACTTCATAATTAAAATTTATAAACCGGATATTTTTCACACATGGCTTTTGCTTCATTACTTACTTGCAATAAAACATCTTTATTTGTAGGTGCATCTAATACATCAGCAATCAAATTTGATAAATGCTCTATTTCTATTTCTTTAAAACCACGCGTTGTAACTGCAGGAGTCCCTATACGAATACCACTCGTAACAAATGGTTTTTGCGGATCATTAGGGATAGCATTTTTGTTTACAGTAATATTTGCTAAACCTAATGCCTCTTCTGCTTGCTTACCAGTAAGATTTTTTGCCTGAAGGTCTACCAAAAACATGTGGCAGTCAGTTCGCCCAGAAACTATACGTAATCCACGTGCTTTCAATACTTTTGTCATTACACGGGCATTATCTATTACCTGCTCTTGGTAATTCCTGAATTCTTTGCTAGCTGCCTCCTTAAAAGCAACAGCTTTAGCTGCAATTACATGCATCATTGGGCCGCCTTGAATCTGTGGAAAAATTGCAGAATTAAGAGCCTTCTCATGCTCTGGCTTTGCCATAATAATTCCGCCTCGTGGTCCACGTAAAGTTTTATGCGTAGTACTAGTAACAAAATCAGCAATTCCAACCGGATTAGGATAGAATCCAGCGGCTATTAAACCAGCATAATGAGCCATATCTACAAATAAATAAGCGCCCACATCATCCGCAATCTTACGAAATGCTTTCCAGTTTATTACTAAAGAATACGAAGATGCTCCTGCAACAATCATTTTTGGCTTATGCTCATGCGCCAATCGCTCTAGTTCAAAATAATCAAGTTCTTCGGTATTTGAATTAAGGCCATAGGAAATAGAATTAAATATTTTACCGCTAAAATTGACCGATGCCCCATGTGTCAAATGCCCACCATGAGCAAGCGACATTCCTAAAATAGTGTCACCAGGCCTTAATACGGACAAATAAACAGCGGCATTTGCCTGTGATCCAGAATGTGGTTGTACATTCACATATTCTGCTGCAAATAAAGATTTTGCTCGATCTATCGCATATTGCTCAACTAAGTCTACATGCTCACAACCGCCATAATATCTTTTACCGGGATACCCTTCAGCATATTTATTTGTTAATACAGACCCCTGTGCCTGTAATATAGCCGGACTAGCATAATTCTCTGATGCAATTAATTCAATATGATCCTCTTGCCGGTCAATTTCTCCCTTAATTGCTTGCCATACACTAGGATCAATACTTTGAATAGTTTGCTTTGATGAAAACATATCAATATCACCATTGTATAATTATTAATTTAAAGATTTTAACATTATCAATCAAATATCGTTGATAGATTCTAAAATCCACTATTTCATTATTTCAAAAGAATTCTCACGTTGCAATTGTCTGCCTGTCTGGTTAACATTGGTGCTGCATAATTTACTTGTGGCTTTTAAATCAAAAAACTCTCTTAATTGTTTATATAATTCTAGTATATGCCAATAAATATTCAAGAAATCCTTAATGAAACTCAGGGTAAAAATTTTGATATTTTTGAAAAACATATAAATCCTGTTTTTACTAAAGTACTCCGTTTAATTGGGTTTAATCGCTCTTGGGTTCGTGGTGAAGGTTCCTATTTGTGGGACAAATCTGGCACGCGTTATCTTGATTTTTTAGCCAATTGGGGCGTATTTAACGTTGGTCGCAGACACCCAACAATTCGTAACGCTCTGCAGCAAGTCCTAGATTCTGATTTTCCGGGATGGGTTGGCTTTGATGCCCCGCCACTTGCAGCAGTTCTTGCTCGCGAACTTACAAAACGCACACCTGGAAACCTTGATACAGTTTATTTCTGTAATTCTGGAACAGAAGCTATAGAAGCTGCAATAAAATTTGCTCGCGCCTCTACTGGTCGCTCTTGTTCCGTACATCTTACAAAAGCTTTTCATGGCTTAACTACTGGGGCTTTATCATTAAATGGTGAAGCAAGCTTCCGAAGAGGTTTTGAGCCATTACTTTCTGGAAATTTTGCAGTAGAGCCAGGCGATCTTGATGCTCTAGAAGCACGGCTTTCAAAAGGTGATGTTGCTTGTTTTGTTTTTGAACCAATTCAGGGAAAAGGGGTTAATATTCTTAGCAACGAATATCTCTTGTCGGCACAAAATCTTTGCCGTAAGTATAAAACACTTATGATTTGTGATGAAATTCAGTCTGGAATGGGGCGTTCTGGTCAGTTTTTAGCTTGCCAATGGATTGAAGGCCTACATCCAGATATCATTTGCCTTTCTAAGGCTCTTTCAGGAGGATACGTCCCGCTAGGAGCAACCATCACTAGACGCGAAATTTATAACAGCGTCTATGATTCAATGGATCGCGCTATTGTTCATGCATGTACTTTTGGGATGGGAAATCTTGCAATGGCTGCAGGACTATCTGCACTTACTGTTTTAGATGATGAAAACCTTCTTGCACGTAGTAATGAAACTGGCGAACGATTTCGAAAGGGCATTGAGAAAATGGTACCTCGTTTTGAATTTTTAAAGGGTGTTCGTCAACGAGGAATGATGATTGGCATTGAATTTGGAAAGCCTGATTCGATTTCATTAAAAGCAGCCTGGGCGATGGTCAATAAAATTGATGAAAATCTATTTGCCCAAGCCGTTGTTATCCCACTATTAGATGATCATCATATTCTTACACAAGTTGCTGGTCACGCAGTACCAATTGTTAAAATTTTACCTCCACTTAATATCAAAGACTCTGATGTTGACTGGTTCCTTAATGCACTTGAAGACGTTATGGTAAAACTCCATAAGTTTCCTGGACCTGCCTGGGAAGTATTAATGAAAATCGGCAATCATGCGCTTACAATAAAACAAAGAGAAAACAGCTCAACTACCACATAGAATTTTATTTAACACCATTAATAATTAATATCTAAACATCTAAATTTCTAACTCGTAACGCATTATTTTCTATAAATTCCCGTCGCGGCTCTACTACATCCCCCATTAAAGTAGAAAAAATATTATCAGCTGCAACACCATCTTCTATCTGCGCCCTTAATAATCTGCGGTTTTTAGGGTTCATAGTTGTTTCCCATAATTGTTTTGGGTTCATTTCGCCTAACCCTTTATAACGTTGAGTACTAAAATCCTTGCTTACTTCTAGCAACAACCAATCTAACGCCTGTTTAAATTCCCCTACAAAATGTGTCTTCTCACCTCGTTTAACGTAAGCGTTTGGGCCCAATAATCCCTCAAGTATTTTTGCGGCTTTTTTTATATGAACAAAATCTCCACTATGTAAAAACTCTTGATCTAAATAGCTGATCTGCTTATTTCCATGATACATACGAGTTATCTTTAATCGATAATTTTCATTCTCAGAATCATACTCTGCAGAAATATCTGCCTCATTAACATAAGATATTAATTTTGCAGCTCCCTTCATAGCAGAATCTTTATTACTTAAATTTATATCAGAATAATAAAACAAAGCATACATTGCTTCTCTATCAATAATCCGACTCATACGATTAATAACAGCTTCAGCAAGTAAATACTGGGTGGCTATCTTTGTTAAGCTCTCTCCTGTAATTGGCGGTCTGTCTTTATGTGTATATAATTCTGCCTCTGCTAATGCCTGCTTTAGCTGATACTGCTTAAGTTCATGGTCATCCTTTACGTAACGTTCTTTTTTTCCCTGCTTAATTTTATATAAAGGTGGTTGAGCAATATAAATATAACCGCTCTCAACAAGTTCTTTCATGTGTCTATAAAAAAAAGTAAGTAATAAAGTTCTAATATGTGCCCCATCCACATCAGCATCAGTCATTATAATAATACGATGATATCGTAACTTATCTAAATTAAACTCGTCTTTAATTCCTGTACCAAGTGCCGTAATAAGTGAAATAATTTCCTGTGATACTATTAATTTATCAAAACGAGCTTTTTCTACATTTAAAATTTTTCCTTTCAATGGCAAAATTGCTTGAAATTTACGATCCCGCCCTTGTTTTGCAGACCCTCCAGCAGAATCTCCCTCCACAAGATATAACTCAGATAACGCAGGATCTTTTTCTTGACAATCAGCAAGCTTTCCAGGAAGACCCATTCCATCTAATACGCCTTTCCGTCTTGTTAATTCACGAGCTTTTCTAGCAGCTTCACGAGCTCTTGCCGCATCAATAATTTTACTACAAATTATTTTAGCATCAGCTGGATGCTCTAATAAAAATTCAGAAAGTTTTTGGGCCACGACCTCTTCTACTACAGGACGAACTTCAGCTGAGACCAACTTTTCTTTTGTTTGAGAAGAAAATTTAGGCTCAAATAATTTTACCGATAAAACACAACTTAACCCTTCCCTCATATCATCGCCAGTTGTTTCAACCTTTGATTTCTTTACTAGGTTATTTTTATCAATATAACTATTTAAAGTCCTTGTTAACGCAGCACGCAACCCAGTTAAATGAGTGCCCCCATCTTTCTGGGGAATATTATTTGTAAAACACAAAACCTGCTCAGCGTAACCATCATTCCACTGTAAAGAAACCTCTATTTCTATATCATCTCTTTTTCCCGTAGCATAAAAAAGATTAGCATGTAATGTAGATTTTGAACGATTAATATACTCTACAAAACTTTTAACTCCACCAACAAAAGCAAAACTTTCATCTTTTCCACTTCGTTGATCAATTAAATTTATCTTAACTCCGTTATTAAGAAAAGAAAGCTCGCGTAACCGCTTTGCAAAAATATCATAGTGATACTCAATATTTCCAAAAATCTCTTTACTGGCAAGAAAATGTACCTCTGTCCCTCTTCGTTTTGTTGCTCCACCTTTCATTAATTTAGTAGTTGGTGCCCCCAAACTAAATTCCATTTGATATTTCTGCCCATCCCGACGTACTGTAAGACGAAGCCATTCAGATAAAGCATTTACTACTGAAACTCCTACGCCATGTAACCCACCAGATACTTTATATGAGTTATCATCAAATTTCCCACCTGCATGTAATTCTGTCATAACTATTTCTGCTGCCGACCTCTTAAATTCATCATCTTGTTTAATACCTATAGGAATTCCTCTACCATTATCTTGAATACTTACAGAATTATCAGGGTGAATAATTACTCCAATTTCATTACATTCTCCCGCAAGTGCTTCATCAATAGCATTATCTAATACTTCAAAAACCATGTGATGCAAACCTGTTCCATCACTAGTATCTCCTATATACATTCCTGGGCGTTTTCGAACAGGATCTAATCCTTTTAGGATTTTTATATTATCTGATCCATAATTTTTGTCAGTTTTGTTTTTTAAAGTTTTTATATTGGCTTTTTCACTCATAATAGATTTTCTTTTGATTTTTATTGGGAGTTTAAAAATTTTATATTCGCATTGGCATTACTACATACTTAAAATCATTGTTTTCTGGAATTGTTATTAAAGCGCTACTATTTGAATCGCCAAAAGAACATTGTATTGTTTCACAATTTAGATTATTTAAAACATCTAACAAATAAGATATATTAAATCCAATATCTAAAGCTTCTCCGCTATAGTTTACTTCTAATTCTTCTTGTGCCTCTTCTTGTTCATTATTAGTACAAATAATACGTAAAACGCCTTCTGTTAAAATTAAACGGGCACCACGAAATTTCTCATTAGATAAAATAGATGCTCTTTGTAAAGTCTGTAAAAATAAAATTCTATTTACTTTAATATGTTTTTTATATCCGGAAGGAATTACTTTGTTGTAATCTGGAAATTTTCCATCTACTAGTTTTGATATTAAAACTATATTTGCAAAAGTAAATCTTATTTGGTTTTTTAAAATTTCTATTATTACTGGGTTTTCATTTTCTTTTAATTGTTTTGTTAATTCTATTACGGTTTTTCTAGGAAGAATAATTTCTTGTTTTTCTTGTTTTTCTTTAAGTAATAAGAGAGCAAATCCTAATCTATGTCCATCTGTCGCCACTACCTTTAATTGACCTTCTTCTTTTACTAAAAATATTCCATTTAAATAATATCTAATATCTTGTTGTGCCATTGCATATTGCACAAGTTCTAAAAGGCGCTTTAATTCTCCTTCTTGTACTATAACTTTATCTAATATCTCTGTATCTGCTGGTAATTTTGGAAAATCTTTTGCCGGAAGTGTTTGCAAATTAAATTTGCTTTTTCCTCCTTTTATAAGCAATCTGTCTTCTTTATATTCTAGTGTAATATTAGTTTTATCAGGTAAGGCTCTTAGTATATCTTGAATTTTTTTTGCCCCCACTGTTACTGAACTTGTTTGTTCTTTAATATTTGAATTATCTTCAATTGTAGTTGTTATTTGAATTTCTAAGTCTGTTGCAATACATAATATCTTTTTATTTTTTTTCTCAATTAATATATTTGAAAGTATTGGTAAAGTATGACGACGTTCAACAATACCAGTTATTGTTTGTAGTGGGTTTAGTAAAGATTCTTTATTACTTTGTATTAGTATCATTTATTTAAACCTTAATAATTAATAATAAGCTTTTAAAAAGTCATGTATAAAAAAAATAATTAAATGTTATTATCGTATTAAAAAAAAAATAGCATTGTATAAATTATGTATTTAATGTGAATTAAGTGTTAATAGATTTTAATAATTATTAAAAAAATTATTTATCCCCATTTGATCCAGTATATTCAGTAATTTCAGCCACGTAAAATATGTAATAATGTATTAAAATCACGGTTTGTAGTTGTATCAGAGGAGCGAAGTTCAGCAATTTTTCGATAACCATGTAAAACTGTTGTATGATCTCTTCCACCAAAAGCCTCTCCAATATCTGGCAAACTTAATGGGGTTAATTCTTTAGCTAATGCCATTGCCATTTGTCGTGGTCTGGCAACAATTCGCGATCGTTTTTTTGAATACATTTCAGCAACTTTTATTTTATAATAATCCGCAACAGTTTTTTGTATGTTTTCAATTGAGATTTGTCTGTTTTGTACGGTTAATAAATCTTTTAGTGCTTCTCGTGCAAGATCTAATGTTAGTGGGTGTTCAGTAAATCGAGAATATGCTAAGACTCGTTTTAATGCACCTTCTAGTTCTCGTACATTTGAACGAATATGCTTTGCAATAAAAAAAGCAACATTTTGATCTAAAACAATTTTTTCCATTAATGCTTTTTTTAATAAAATAGCAACTCGCATTTCTAATTCGGGTGGCTCAACAGCGACAGTTAAACCCCATCCAAAACGGGAGATTAATCGTTCTTCTACTCCGGATATCTCTTTTGGATAGGAGTCACAAGTAATAATTACTTGTTTATGTGACTCGATAAGCGCATTAAATGCATAAAAAAACTCTTCTTGTGTTCGATTTTTACCTCCAAAAAATTGAATATCATCTATTAATAATAAATCTAATGAATGATAATATTTTTTAAATTCATCAAAAGCTTTATGTTGATAGGCCCGTACAACATCGGATACATATTTTTCAGCATGTATATATCTAACTTTTGCTTGTTTATTTGTTGTAAGAACAAAATTACCAATTGCTTGTATTAAATGTGTTTTTCCTAGTCCTACACCACCATATATAAATAATGGGTTATATGCGCTCCCAGGTCGTTCTGCTACTTGTATGGCGCCAGCGCGAGCTAATTGATTTGCTTTTCCATTTACAAAAGTATTAAAAGTAAAGAAGGGGTTAAGTCGACTTTTATTTTCTTTTGTAGAGTGTCTATTAGTAACAGAAATGGGACTTTTTGTTATTAATGTTGGAGATGAAACTGTTTCTTTTTTATTGATTCTTGATTCTTGTGTTGATATTTGCTCATTAATTTTTAATTGAAAATTAATTTTTTTTGAAAAATGATGTTCTGCCATTTCTTTAATATGAGGCAAAAAATTATCTTTGACCCATTGTAAAACAAAGCGATTTGGGGCAATAAGTAAAAGCTCATCATTTGTTTTGGTTAATTTAAGTTGTAGAGGTTTAATCCAAGTATTAAATTGTTGGCCACTTAACTCCTGTTTAAAATGTTTAATACATGTAAGCCAAAAAATATCTGTTGTTGACATGATTTTGAGGTATTTTCAGAAACGAGGATTGTCAAAAATTTATCTATTTTAGCGCCTTTCTCTTGACTTATCCACAGGATAAGGTTTTATATAAATCGGCAAAAATTTTTCTTTTAATTGTTAAATTAGACAAATAATATGTACAGATTTGATGTTAGGAGTTAAACTATTGAAATAAAGAGAAAAAAATAAAGATTAAAATTGTTTCTGCTAGAATTTTATTTATATAGCTCATATGGAAAGATTTGTTAATTAAATTATTCAGCATAAATATAAGTTGACATTGTCCCCTGTAAAAGGTTGTAATACAGGGTTTATTTAGAGATAAATCATTTTATTTGAGGTCTTGCTTTTTTAATGGGAGTTAAGATCTTAAAGATAAGTATTTGGTTTAAAGGAAGGAAAATAGATGAAACGTACTTACCAGCCTTCAGTAATAAAAAGGAAGCGAACACATGGGTTCAGAGCCAGGATGAAAACTAGTAATGGTACTGCAATTATTAAAGCTCGTCGTGCTAAGGGGCGCGTGCGTTTAGCAGTATAGAGTCAAGTTTTAAGGGGCCTATGACAAAAGAAAAGTTAAATTATTTTGTTACCAAAAGCCTATAAACTGCATAAAGCCAAAGAATTTTCCTCGGTGATTCAGTTTAGGTGTGTAGAAAATAGTAATTTTCTGCAAGTCTTCGTAAAGCCTAATAATCAATCCCATTCAAGGTTAGGGTTGATTGTTCCTGTTAAAATTGAGAGATTATCAGTTAAGCGTAATCAAGTTAAGCGAGTATTGCGAATCATATTTTGTGAGCAACAAAAAAATTCTATGGGGCTGGATTTGGTTGTTCGTTTGAGACGTCCAGTTACTAGGACAGATTTATCTAAAATAAAAGAGGAATATAAGGCACTACTAATTAAATTACAAAGATGTTGCGGATAATTATTGGTTTTATTAAGTTTTATCAGTATTTTTTGAGTTCTTTTTTTTGGGGCTCGTGTAGGTTTAGCCCTTCCTGTTCTCACTACGCTATAGAGGCATTTGTTAGGCATGGGATTTGGAAAGGAATGTGGTTGAGTGTGTGGAGAATTCTTCGTTGTAACCCCTGGACTAGAGGCGGACATGATCCGGTTCCTTAGTTTTTGAAATTTAAAGAATATTTATAATTTGTAGTATATTTTTTAAAACAAGATAATAAATAAAGATGGATATAAAAAAACTTGTTCTTATTATGATTTTTTTCACATCAGGATTATTCCTGTGGGAAGAATGGCGGGCAGCACAACAAAATACGGCAGAACAAGGTGCGGTACAACAAGGTTCCAAAACAGCAAAAAATTTGGCGCAGCAAGGTATTGGAAAAGGCGATCAAGCTCAAGATAGCGCTCCAATTCCAGGAAAAAAACTTATTTCTTCTCAGCAAATTAATAGCGCTAGCTCAGGCAAGAGCAATGCATCAGCGACTGCATCTACTGGATTAGAATCTGGAACAAAAATTGTAGTTAAAACTGATATGGTTGTAGCTGTAATAGATACAGCAGGTGGGGACATACGAAATTTGGATTTATTAAACCATCCGTCCCGAGAAGACAAAAGCATACCGTTTTCTTTGTTACAAAGTAAGTTTCCTCGGGTTAATGTTGCTCAGTCGGGCCTAATTGGAGAAGATCTGCCCACACATAAAACTCATTATACGGCAGAATCTGAAAATTATACGCTAAGTCCTGGTGAAGATAAGATCGAGATACGCCTTTTTGCTCCAGAAGCTGCAGGAATAAAAGCCACTAAAATTTATACCTTTCATCGTGGTAGCTATGTTATTGATGTTAAATTCGAAATTGAAAATCAAGGAAGTAAAGCACTTCAACCTTTTTCTTATTTCCAGGTACTGCGTGATATCGTTCCTGTAGAATCTTCGATGTTTATAATTCCGCAATATAGTGGCCCGACTGTTTATACGGAGGCAGAAAAATTTCAAAAAATAAAATTTGAAGATTTAGCTGAAGGAATAGCTGCTTATCCTAAAAATACTGATAATGGCT
Source organism: Nitrosomonadaceae bacterium (assembly GCA_002721545.1). Taxonomy (GTDB): domain Bacteria; phylum Pseudomonadota; class Gammaproteobacteria; order Burkholderiales; family Nitrosomonadaceae; genus BJGV01. Next base: position 79,422 of record PBKR01000031.1, read on the forward strand.
GGATAGCTATGCAAGAGCACTATTTTCTTACAGCTTGGCTTCCTGATGCTGGTGTTTTGAGAGAAAATTTCGCTAAACATCATGGGGGATATAAATATTCTGCAGGTGTTATTGTGCCAGCAGGGACCATTCAGCCGGGTGAGATTGGTAAAGTAGAGGTTCCATTCTATGTTGGCCCGCAGGAACAAAGCAAATTAGCTGCATTATCACCAGGTCTTGATTTAGTGGTTGATTATGGTTGGCTTACTGTGATTGGGGCACCGTTATTTTGGTTGCTATCTTACTTTCATTCTTGGACTGGAAATTGGGGAGTTGCCATTATTCTTTTGACAATGCTGGTTAAGTTAATCTTTTTCCCATTGTCTGCAGCGGGTTATCGATCAATGGCAAAATTAAAGGCTGTTGCACCTAGGCTACAAAAATTGCGAGAACAGCATAAGGGTAAAGACAAGCAAGTAATGAATCAAGCAATGATGGAATTTTATAAAACTGAGAAAATTAATCCCATGGGAGGATGTTTGCCTATATTAGTTCAAATCCCAATATTTATTTCACTTTATTGGGTTTTGTTAGCCAGTGTAGAGCTGCGGTATGCGCCGTTTGCTTTGTGGATACAAGATTTATCTATGCCAGATCCTTATTATGTATTACCGGTGATTATGGGCATTTCTATGTATATTCAAACTAAGCTGAACCCAGCGGCAACTGATCCGATTCAGCAAAAGGTAATGCAGATCATGCCATTAGTTTTTAGTGTATTTTTCTTCTTTTTTCCTGCTGGACTTGTACTGTATTCTCTAGTAAATAATACGCTTTCTATAGCTCAACAATGGCAAATTACACGTATGTATGCTCCATCACCTGCCGTTCCTGCTAATAAGAAAAAATGAGTCAAGTAACATAACGGTGTTTATGATTGAGATTTAACTCAATTTATCTTCATGGGAAATACCGACATTATTGCTGCTATTGCTACTCCATTGGGAAAGGGTGGAGTTGGAGTAGTGCGCGTTTCTGGAAAAGGACTTCATAAAATAATTCAGGGGATATTGGGGTTTTTCCCAAAGAGTCGTCATGCTAGTTTAAGTAATTTTAAGGATAATAACGGTTTAATTATAGATCAGGGTATAGTTATTTTTTATCCTGCCCCATCTTCCTATACAGGCGAGGATGTGTTAGAGCTGCAGGGTCACGGCGGGCCAGCTGTAATGGATATGTTGTTATCTCGTTGTCTTTCTTTAGGGGCAAGGATAGCTGAGCCAGGAGAGTTTACTTTGCGCGCCTTTCTTAATAATAAGCTTGACTTGGCTCAGGCAGAAAGCGTAGCAGATATTATAAATGCAAGCACAAAAGAAGCGGCGCGTTGTGCTATGCGCTCATTGCAAGGAGATTTTTCCACTACTATTTCTGTGCTAGCACAGAAAATCATTGACTTGCGTATGCTTATAGAGGCCACATTAGATTTTCCAGAAGAAGAAACCTGTTTTCTGAAGCATGCCGATATTTATGGACAGATAAAAAATATCAAATTAAATCTTGAGAATATAATTGCCGCAGCACAGCAAGGAAGCTTGCTTCGTGAAGGAGTTAATGTGGTGTTAGTGGGTCAGCCCAATGTGGGAAAATCTAGCTTAATGAACAAATTGGCAAAAGAAGAGGTAGCTATTGTTACAGCCATTCCAGGAACAACCCGAGATACTATACGGGAGACAATTCAAATTGAAGGCGTGCCAATTCATTTAATAGATACTGCCGGATTAAGAGAAACAGGTGATGAGATAGAGCAGATAGGCATTGCTCGTGCGTGGGCAGCAATTGAAAAAGGGGGGCTAGTACTGTTGTTGACGGATTGTCGTTTAGGCATTACCAAAGAAGATCAGCAGATATTAGAGAAGCTTCCGGGAGAAATACCTTTAATTCATATAAATAATAAAATAGACCTACTAAAAACTCCCCCACAGGCCTGCGATAACAAAGAAAAAAGAGAGATTTATCTTTCTGCAAAAACTGGAGCAGGCGTAGATCAACTTAGACAAGAATTACTTGAGACCGTTGGCTGGAGTTCAAATCGCTCTGCTAGCGAGGGCATATTTATGGCTCGCCACCGTCACTTGAAGGCCCTTGCTCAAACAAAAGAACATTTGCAGGAGGCTTATAATATAACCAAAAAAGAAATTAAGGCAGAACTGCTCGCTGAGGAAATGAGGCTTGCCCATCAGAGGTTGTTATCGATTACTGGAGAATTCAGCGCAGACGATTTGTTAGGAGAAATATTTTCGCGGTTTTGCATTGGCAAATAGCATAATAAAGCCTAAAAGCATATATTTTTTATCTGCTGACATTATTTGATAGGCTGTTGATGTGTTTCACGTGAAACACATCATTAGGAACACAAAATGTTTCACGTGAAACATTTTTTATTTTATAATAAATGCTGGTTCATTGCTTGATTAAATAAAGCGCGTGTGATGGTGTAGCCTTGTATTTTTTGTGGGGCTTTAGTCAGTTGTTGGTAAACGAAAGAGGTATATGGTTACGCAGGCGCCAATAAGGCCAAGCGTTGCTACTGCCCACCATTGGCCTATAATCCAAATTGATAGCGACATACTGGCCCATATTATAGTTACCGCACGCCAACGTATGTGTTTGGGCAAGCCGTTTCCTGATTGATGTTGGCGGATGATCGGACCAAGGTGCCGATTAGTAAGTAACCACTGGTGAAAGCGTGGAGATGACTTGGCGAAACAGGCGGCAGCTAAGAGAATAAATGGGGTTGTGGGGAGTATGGGTAGTATTATCCCAACCACGCCTAGAGCAATTGATAGGCAGCCAATACTAATTAACAAGATTTTGATGGTTTTATGTTTCATATGGTTAAGTTTGTTGCGGTCGATCTTAAAAAAAGAGTGTCATAAGCCTAGTTTGTCTTTATTATTTTGCTGTTATAGCTTGTAGTAAGAGTTTAGTACGATAACACTTGTATTTAGTTTGCCGTATAATATATTTTTCTTAAAAAGTTTTAAAGGTATTGGTTTGGATAGTAATTTTGAAAAATATGATGTAATTGTGGTAGGTGGGGGGCATGCAGGTACTGAAGCCGCATTGGCCTCTGCTAGAATGGGACGAAAAACCCTGTTACTTACCCATAATATTGAAACTTTAGGGCAGATGTCATGTAATCCGTCTATAGGTGGAATTGGAAAAGGGCATCTGGTTAAAGAGATTGATGCGCTTGGTGGGGCTATGGCTGCCGCCGCAGATGAGGCGGGGATTCAGTTTCGCACTCTGAATGCAAGTAAGGGCGCGGCAGTTCGCGCAACTCGTGCTCAAGCTGACAGAATGCTTTATCGGCAGGCAATTCGCCGCCGGTTAGAAAATCAACCAAACTTAAGCTTATTTCAACAAGCTGTAGACGATTTTACTTTAGAGGGAGATCGGGTTACGGGGGTTGTTACTCAGTTGGGGGTAAAATTTTCTGCTTATGTGGTTGTATTAACTGCTGGGACCTTTCTTGCAGGTCTTGTACATGTTGGTTCAAGTAATTTTCGGGCGGGGCGTGTAGGAGATCCCTCGTCAAATACTCTTGCAAATCGATTGAGAGAAATGGACCTGGTTGTGGGAAGATTAAAAACGGGGACTCCCCCGCGTATTGATGGTCGTTCTATAAGGTATTCGGTTTTGTCGGAACAGCCTGGCGATATACCAGTTCCGTCTTTTTCATTTTTAGGTGGTGAAAAGCAACATCCGAAACAGTTATCATGTTGGATAGCCTCTACTAATGAGCATACTCATAGTATTATTCGTGCTGGATTGGATAGGTCGCCTTTGTTTACGGGAACGATTGAAGGGGTTGGTCCGCGATATTGCCCTTCTATTGAGGATAAGGTTGTGCGTTTTTCTGATAAATTAGCGCATCAGGTATTTTTAGAGCCAGAGGGCCTCAATACTAATGAAGTTTATCCTAATGGCATTTCTACAAGTTTGCCATTTGAGTTGCAGATTGATTTAGTGCGCTCCATTAAGGGCTTAGAAAAAGCACATATTACCTGTCCGGGATATGCAATCGAGTATGATTATTTTGATCCTAGGGGCCTTAAAAGCTCGCTTGAAACTAAAGCTATTGAGGGGCTGTTCTTTGCTGGACAAATCAATGGGACTACCGGCTACGAAGAGGCCGCGGCACAAGGCCTGCTGGCTGGAATTAATGCTGCTCTCAAATCCCAGGGTCAAGATGGGTGGTGTCCACGAAGAGATGAGGCATATATTGGTGTATTGGTAGATGATTTAATTACGCGTGGAGTATCAGAGCCATATCGAATGTTTACTAGTCGAGCAGAATATCGCTTGCAGTTGCGTGAGGATAATGCTGATTTGCGTTTGACGGAAATTGGATATGAGCTTGGGGTTGTTGATGAAGAGCGCTGGGCGGCATTTAAATTTAAGCGTGAAGAGATCATCAAAGAGCAAAAGAGATTAAAAAAAATTTTTATTGGACCAGGCGCTGAAATGAGAAATATGACAAATGAAGAAATATTGCGCGTATTTGGTAAGCCTATACAACAGAAAGCTTCTCTTTATGAGCTGTTGCGACGACCTGATATAACTTATAAGAAATTAATGTCGCTACCCGGGATAGAAGGAGTGAATATAGATTCAGTAGTATCAGATCAAGTTGAAATTCAAGCTAAATATTCTGGTTATATTGAAAAGCAAAAAATTGAAGTGAAGCGCAGTACATATTATGAGGAAATGTGTTTGCCACAAAGTTTAGATTATAGTTCTGTAAGTGGGCTGTCTAATGAGGCACAACAAAAATTAAATCAACATAAGCCAGAAAATTTAGGTCAGGCGGCTCGAATCTCTGGTATTACCCCAGCATCAATTTCGTTATTACTGGTACATTTGAAACGTGGCTTTATAGAGCAGAAAAAAACGAATAAAAAACAGCGTGAGTCTAAAATCACAACTGGATGAGGGCGTTTCCGCGCTTGGTATTAACCTGCCAGAAGGTGCTGCAGAGCGGCTGTTACAATATTTGGCTTTAATGGAGAAGTGGGGCAAAGTATACAACTTGACAGCGATATGTAAGCCGGAAGAGATGTTAAGTTTGCACTTGTTTGATAGTTTAGTTATTTTGCCATATATTTCGGGGCCTTTTATTGCAGATGTGGGCAGTGGTGCCGGTCTTCCTGGGGTTCCTTTGGCTTTAGCTAGGCCTGATTGGCGCGTGGTTTTATTTGAGAGCAATCAAAAGAAAGCTATATTTTTACAGCAAGCTCGAATTGAATTGAACTTGAAAAATATTGAGGTAATTGCAGGGCGAGTTGAAAATTTTAGCCCGAGACAAATGTTTGATACAGTTGTTTCTCGTGCCTTCTCAGGTCTTGCTGATTATGTTCAACAGGCAGGCCATTTATGTAAAGAGGCTTATAAAGGGGGCATAATAGTGGCAATGAAAGGAAAAAACCCCCGAGGAGAGCTGGCACAAATTCCAGAGCAGTTTGTTATAAAAAAAATATCTTCAGTTATAGTTCCGGGGCTCGGTGCAGAACGGCACCTTGTGTTTATTAATCGTAATTAATTTTAATAATATATAGAGCGGATCATATATAGATTTATGGCCAAAAAAAACTTGGGAGGCGGCTTAGTGGCGAAAATTTTGGCAGTAACAAACCAAAAAGGTGGTGTAGGAAAAACTACAACTACTGTAAACTTGGCGGCGAGTTTGGCAGCTGCTAAGCGTAAGGTGTTATTAGTTGATTTGGACCCACAAGGTAATGCCACTATGGGAAGCGGCATAGATAAAAAAAGGTTAGAAAAAACAATTTACCATGCCTTAGTGAATAAGCAATCCTTAGCCGATATCTGTATAGCTTCAACCAGTGGGAAGTATGATCTGATTCCTGCAAATCGTGATTTAGCTGGAGCAGAGGTTGAAATGGTGGGATTGCAGCGGCGAGAAATGCGGTTGAGGGACTTGTTAGAGAAAATTAAAAATAAATATGACTTTATTTTATTAGACTGTCCTCCGGCGCTTAGTTTGCTTACATTAAATGGATTGTGTGCGGCAAATGCTGTAATGATTCCAATGCAGTGTGAGTATTATGCATTGGAAGGGTTAAGTGATTTAGTTAATACAATAAAAAGAGTGCGTATTAATTTGAATCCTGCTCTTGAGATTGAGGGTTTGCTGCGAACAATGTTTGATCCAAGAAATGCTTTGACAAGACAGGTATCAGATCAATTAAGGGATCATTTTGGGGCTAAAGTTTATCGTACAGTAATTCCACGTAATGTCAGATTGGCAGAAGCGCCAAGTTTTGGAAAGCCAGTTTTATACCATGATAAACAATCTAAAGGCTCGCAAGCATATCTTGCATTAGCTGGAGAAATTTTAAATAGGTACCCTGCTAATACTGATTTAAAATATGAATAGAAGAGAGTTAATTTAAAGAAACAGTATATAAAAACAAGCGAGACAAAAGATGACAAAACAAAAAGGCTTGGGAAGGGGGCTAGATGCGTTGTTGGATGGGGGTGGTGATTTTGATAAGAATGAGGGGGTGCTGCAGAATTTAAAAATTTCTTATTTGCATCCAGGAAAATACCAGCCCCGTACCAGTATGGATAAGGCCTCATTGGCTGAGCTTGCAGATTCTATAAAGGCGCATGGGGTTATGCAGCCAATATTAGTTAGGCAGACCACAGGAAATATTTATGAAATAATTGCTGGTGAGCGGCGATGGCGAGCAGCACAATTGGCTGGCCTTAGAGAGGTTCCAGTACTCATTCGCGAGGTGGCAGATGAGGATGCATTGGGAATGGCATTGATTGAAAATATTCAACGAGAAAATTTAAACCCTCTTGAAGAAGCTTTGGGGGTTCAGCGACTTATCAAGGAGTTTGGCATGACTCATCAGGCGGTAGGCCATGTTTTAGGCAGCTCTCGTAGTTCAATTTCAAATTTATTGCGTTTGTTAAGTTTGCCAATGTCTGTTCAAAAGTTGATGATGCGGGGAAAGCTTGATATGGGTCATGGGAGGGCATTGCTTGCTCTTCATGGCGTTAAGCAAATTGAAGCTGCAAATTTGGTTGTACATAGAAATCTCTCTGTGCGTGAAACAGAAATACTCGTGGGTCGAATGAGCGGGGCCAAGTCTTTAAAGAAGCATAAAAGTCGTGACTTATTACTTTTGCAGGAGGAAGTCTCCTCTAAGCTAGGGGCACAAATTGCTATCAAGCCTGGGAAAAAAGAAAGAGGAAATTTGATAATTCATTATAGTAATTTAGAACAATTAGATGAAATTTTAGCAAAATTAAGAAATTAGCGAGCTGCTAATTTTTATATTTTGTGTTCGGCCTAGCTTTGTCCAGATTAAGCAATTAAAAAAAGCACTCTATTTTGTAGGTATTAATTAATAGAGCACAATATCTACTTTTTGTTGAGCAAATATTTAGATAATGGTCTGATTTCAATGTGGTTACGTATGTAATTACGTAACAAATTACTTGACTTGGGGCGCTTTTCTCGGCTAATCTGCAGATTGATTGTCGGCTAATATAAGTGTCGAGATATATTCTCGTCACAAAGGTTTTGAAAGTCGTAGTAC
>PBKR01000032.1 GCA_002721545.1 Nitrosomonadaceae bacterium
ATCTACGAATTTCACCTCTACACTGGGAATTCCACCACCCTCTCCTAGTCTCTAGTCTTGCAGTATCAGAGGCAGTTCCGGGGTTGAGCCCCGGGCTTTCACCCCTGACTGGCAAGACCGCCTGCGTGCCCTTTACGCCCAGTAAATCCGAACAACGCTAGCCCCTTTCGTATTACCGCGGCTGCTGGCACGAAATTAGCCGGGGCTTCTTCTGATGTTACCGTCATCATCTTCGCATCTGAAAGAGCTTTACAACCCGAAGGCCTTCTTCACTCACGCGGCATGGCTGGATCAGGGTTTCCCCCATTGTCCAAAATTCCCCACTGCTGCCTCCCGTAGGAGTCTGGGCCGTGTCTCAGTCCCAGTGTGGCTGGTCGTCCTCTCAGACCAGCTACTGATCGAAGCCTTGGTAAGCTTTTACCTCACCAACTAGCTAATCAGGCATCGGCCGCTCCAAAAGCGCAAGGTCTTACGATCCCCTGCTTTTCTCCTCAGAGATTATGCGGTATTAGCACATCTTTCGATGCGTTATCCCCCACTTAAAGACACGTTCCGATGTATTCCTCACCCGTTCGCCACTCGCCACCAGGGTTGCCCCCGTGCTGCCGTTCGACTTGCATGTGTAAAGCATGCCGCCAGCGTTCAATCTGAGCCAGGATCAAACTCTTCAGTTTAATACTGTTAAAACTCTCGCTTGACTTGTTACATCGTGCGAGCACTTCTACTTTTAGTTATCTAAAACTTCATTTCGAAAAATAAAGCATTTAGACACCCCTGCAAAATGCCCACACCTATCGGCTGTAAATTTTTAAAGAACTAATTTACCCTATAACACATAACGTAAGGGCAAGCGATTAATTATATAACCAGCGAATCCGTATAGCAATGTATTTTTTTATTCTAGAATATATTTTAAGCTTTAAAGGATTGTAATTTTAGAGAACCGTCTCTTTCCCACCTGAATCACAGAAGTTGTTCCAGATTTTATCTTAAGATTTTTATCATTTACTTTTTCTCCATCCAGTCTCACACCCCTCTGCTCTATCATACGAAGAGCCTGGGTTGTGCTTTTTGTGAGACCAGTTTGTTTTAAAATTTTTATTATAGGCAACCCATCATTTTCACCATTTAATTTTATTTCTGGAATATTTTCGGGTATTACCCCATGTTTAAAGCGTGCTTCAAAATTCAACGCTTCTTTTTTAGCTTCTTCCTTATTATGAAAACGCGCCACTATCTCCTTAGCCAGTATTACTTTTATATCTCGTGGATTACGACCTTGCTCTACCTCCTTCTTCCATTTCTGGATAATAACTAAAGATTCAAAAGATAATAACTCTAAATAATTCCACATCAATTCATCAGAAATTGACATTATTTTTCCAAATATTTCCTCTGGTCTCTCATCTATACCAATATAATTATTTAATGATTTAGACATTTTATTTTTCCCATCAAGTCCAACCAAAAGCGGCATAGTCAGAATACATTGCGGGGACTGACCAAAATGTTTTTGTAGTTCTCGCCCAACTAATAAATTAAATTTCTGATCAGTGCCACCTAATTCAAGATCTGCTTTGAGCATGACTGAATCATAAGCTTGAATCAATGGATACAATAATTCATGTATAGCAATAGGCTGATTATTTTGATATCTCTTACCAAAGTCGTCTCGCTCTAGCATACGGGCTACAGTATGCGTTGAAGATATTTTTATTAAATCAGCTGTATTTAATTGACTCATCCATTTTGAATTAAATACAATTTCTGATTTGTCAGACCTTAGTATTTTAAATACTTGATCGGTATAAGTCTTTGCATTTTTTATTACCTGATTATGCGTTAAAGGAGGACGAGTAGTATTTTTCCCACTAGGGTCACCTATCATTCCTGTAAAGTCACCAATTAAAAATAAAATATGATGGCCCAGGTCCTGTAATTGACGTAATTTATTGAGCAGAACCGTATGACCTAAATGTAAATCTGGGGCAGTAGGGTCGAAACCAGCCTTAATCCTTAAGGGAGTACCTGTAGTAAGTTTTTGTTTAAGCTCACTCTCAACCAAAAGCTCATCACAACCACGCTTAATAGTTTCCAACTGATTTTCTATATCTTTGAGCACGATTATTATATGGATATATTATCTAAGATTATCTTCTGCAAAGCCCAAATTAATACTATATTCAAGCTCTAAATTCCTAAATAGGATACTACTAAATTTAGTAGATAGAAAAGAATAAATCATTCCGTTTAGTACGAAGCTAAATATATAGTGAGCATACTCACTCTAAAAGAGGCAAGCTAGATTAATAGCCCTCTTATTATCTTATAAAATAATTATGCCCCATTTAAACTAAAAATATCAGAATAATGCAAATAATAGATAACAAGATTATGGTGCTTTTAGTTCCAATAAAGGCTGACCTGAATAGTGCTGCATCTGATATGCTGCCCATAATCTACTCGCAATCCGATAAGCAAGCATATTTACATGTTCTTGCAAAGGTTGATTACCAAGTTCTTCCGTAGTCTGTTTAAAAATTTTTAACCATTGCTCAAATAATTCAGGACGAAGATTTGGTATAGCCAAATGTTTTGGCATAGGTGCCCCACTAAAACGATTAGTACCCAACAAATTCCCTGACCAAAAATTATTCATCTGTATAAAATGGGCTTCCCAATTAGTAACATGAGCTTCAAATATTGGGCCTAATAAAGGGTCCTTTCTAGCTTTTGCATAAAAGGATCGTACTAATTGGTTAATCTCATTTTCAGTACATAAAGAAGAACTTAACATAGAAGAAATTGATTACAACATTTATTGATAAATTTAAATTTACTAAAGTAAGGTATCTGAAGATTTTTCTGGTAAATGCTTTAGTGGATCTACTGGCTTTCCATTTTTCCGAATTTCAAAATGAAGCCTTACTAACTTACTATCGGTTTTTCCCATCTCTGCAATTATTTGCCCCCTAGCTACTTTTTGCCCCTCCTTTACCAAAAGTTTACTGTTATGAGCATACGCGCTAAGGTAGGTATTGTTATGCTTTATAATAATAAGCTGCCCATATCCTCTTAACCCAGTTCCACTATAAACTACCCTGCCTGCAGCTGAAGCTAAAATAGGTTGTCCTGTCTTACCTGAAATGTCCATACCTTTGGTACTTTCTGTAAAATGACTTGATACCCTTCCTTCAGTAGGCCAAATCCATTTAATACCAACATTGTCAGGAGTAATCCCACTTATTTCAGTAGACTCTTTTTTTCTTGAGCCTTCAACAATAGATGGAAGCACACTCTCTAATTCTTTTACCTGAGATATAGCTTGCTCTGAATATGCAAGCTTCAATGATTTTGGCTCCATCTTCAATAAAGTAACAGCTGTATCTTCTGGGATACTCCGCACTACTGATGATGGCTCTGGATCAGGAAGTGGAAATACAGATGGCTTCTTCATTAAGCTTGGTGGAGATATTATAAGTTGCTGACCAATATCGATAGAACTAGGGTCTGCTAAATTATTCCACTTTGCCAGATCTTTGTAATCGATATTATATATTTGAGAAATACTATAAAGCGTATCTCCTTTTCGCACAGTATGTCTTTTTATAGATCCTTTAGAATGAAGTGATGCTGCAGAATTTTTTGTGTCTATTTGATTCTGTCGAATAGACACACAACCTACTAATGAAAGACAAATAAAAAACTGAAGAAGAATAATGCCAAATATATGTTTCCTGCTACAAAAAGACTGCATACAGCATTTAACACCCTTAATAGAAAATAATACTTTATTCACAGAACTTATCTCACCTTTCTTCATTCACACCTTCTCTTGTCAGCAAAGTTTAATTTTTTACGATACCAGACAGTATTGGCACAAATTTTACTTCATCCAAAATAGTTTCTTTATAACCCTGTATGTTACGTTCAATTACGCATAGATACTGCTCTTGACTACCTTTTGGATAAACCATTCTACCACCGATTGCTAATTGTGACAGTAATGCAGAAGGAAGATGCATTGTTGCGCATGTCATAATAATGCCATCGAATGGTGCCGCTTCAGGCAGCCCATGGAGCCCATCTGCATGCTTCAATCGTACATTATTAAGACGAGATTCTCGTAGACGTGAGCGGGTTCGGCTTAATAAAGATCCAATACGCTCCACTGAATAAACCTCATCTACAAACTGAGCTAAAATTGTTGTTTGATAGCCACATCCCGTTCCAATCTCAAGAACTTTCCCAAGATCTGATCCTGCGCGGAGTAATTCACTCATTCTCGCTACAATGAACGGACTGGAAATAGTTTGTCCAAAATTGATGGGGAGCGCAACATCATCATATGCACGACTTGCAATAGCCTCCTCAACAAATAAATGACGAAGTGCAGAATTCATTGCTGCCAACACTACTTCATCTTGTATATTTTGATCACGCAAACGACTAATCATTCTCGCGCGTGTGCGCTGAGAAGTCATGCCAATGCCAGAACGATGTATACTCAAACTAATATCTCTTTAAATATTAAATATCAATATACTGAAATTTTCTATCTATAAATTTTATTTTAACCACTGCTTAACCATTTCTAGCTGATTATATTGAGTCAAATCAATCTGTAACGGTGTAATTGACACCCGATTTTGTTGAATTGCATGAAAATCTGTATTCTCACTTGCATCCTGCACAGCACCTGCAGCACCTACCCAATACACAATATCACCACGCGGGCTTTCTGACTTAATTACTGGCTCTGCTTTATGCCTCCGTCCAAGTCGTGTAACCGCAATACCCTGTAAATTATTATATGAAATATCTGGTACATTTATATTTAACAATATAGGTTCATGAAAATTATTTTTTCTAAACCTATTCACAATATCAACTGTAACAAAAGCTGCAGTAGAAAAATTTTCATCAGAAACATTTGCAAGAGATACAGCAAGTGAAGGTATTCCTAATAAAAAACCTTCAGTAGCAGCAGCCAGCGTTCCCGAATAAATAGTATCATCTCCCATATTGGCACCATTGTTTATACCTGATATAACCATATCAGGCAGCGTATCCAGCATGCCAGTAACTGCTAAATGCACACAGTCTGTTGGCGTACCATTTACATAATAATAACCATTATGAGATTTATGTAAACTTAGGGGACGATCTAATGTAAGAGAATTGCTTGCGCCACTTCTATCACGTTCTGGTGCAACCACTACTATATCTGCAATAGAAGATAGCGCTTCAGCAAGCGCTACCAAACCTGGTGCGAAATACCCGTCATCATTACTGAGCAATATACGCATTTACAAAGAGCCAATTTATTCCAAACTTAATTCACACCTAAAAATCGATTAACCAAAATATACTAATGGTCGGGGCGAGAGGATTCGAACCTCCGACCACTTGCACCCCATGCAAGCACGCTACCAGACTGCGCTACGCCCCGAGGATGCGGATTATAGCAACAAGATCTGATACTAGGAATCGCTTTTATCGCATCAATTAAAAAAAATTAAGAAACAAGAAAAGCTAATCATGATCTCAGTAAAGAAACAACACTTTTGATCTCGCCCTGTAAAATTGATAAATTAACTGGGGTAAGATGTTCAGTAACAGAAGCATTATCTATTAAATCAGGTGCCGACTCTGATTGATTACTATGTCTTAGTTTCGCACGTGCACCATTGATAGTAAATCCTTGCTCATAAAGTAATTCTCTAATTTGACGGATTAATAATACCTCATGACGTTGATAATATCGACGATTTCCACGCCGTTTAATTGGATTTAATTGTGAGAACTCCTGTTCCCAGTATCGAAGAACATGTGGCTTGACACAACATAGGCCGCCTACTTCACCTATGGTAAAATAACGCTTTTCTGGGATAGCTGGCAAAGAATTATTAGGCGCCATATTACCCATTGTGGTTTTTTTCCACCATCGCCTTCAATTTTTGACTAGCATGAAAAGTCACCACGCGTCGTGCTGTTATTTGAACCTCCTCACCAGTTTTAGGATTACGACCAGGCCGCTGAGGCTTTTCACGTAATTGAAAATTTCCAAATCCTGATAATTTTACACCATCACCATTCTGTAGTGCGGAGCGAATTTCTTCATAAAAGGAATCGACCATGTTTTTCGCTTCACGTTTGTTTAAACCTAATTTTTCAAATAATAAATCTGCTAATTGAGCCTTCGTTAAGGTCATACCCCCTCCTCTTACAAATTAATTCTTAAACTAAATTTAAACACTAATTTCTAATCACGAAGTTTCGCCTGGAATTTAGTTTCTAGGATGTTAATCAATTTCTGAATAACTAAATCTGCATCTACATCAGTTAAAGTCTTTTTAGTATCTTGTAATAATACACGGAATGCAAGACTTTTTTTACCATCAACTACTCCACTACCACGATAAATATCAAATAAAGAAATCTCTATAACTGTAGGTAAATTAAGAACATTCATACCTTGTAGCAATGAGTCAACGCTAATATTCTCGTCTACTATCACAGCAATATCACGCCGTACAGATGGATACTTTGGAATTTTACCTGCTTTTGGCACAACCCGCTGTACTAGAGCATTGACATCTAATTCAAACAAGATAACAGGTCGCGATAGGGCTAATTTTTGTTGTATAACAGGATGCAACTCTCCTAGCCATCCAACTACTTTGTTTCCTATAAAAACATGTGATGATTTTCCAGGATGCAAAGCGATGTGAGGAGCTGCTTTAAAACTTATGCTCTCTGGCCAGAATAACGCCTCTACATCAGATTTTACATCATAAAAATCTGTATTACGCGCAGAAAATCCCCACTGTTCATCTACAACATCACCATAACATAGTCCTGCTAATTTTTCAGATTGATTATAGTAATTACCCTCTTTTAAGAAACATGAGCCGATTTCAAATATACGTACTCTAGTTTGCTTACGATTAAGATTAAACTGTAAATTTGAAACTAACCCCCCTATTAAGTTACTTCTCATTGCATTAAGTTGACTAGAAATAGGATTCTTTAACATTACTGTGAAGGACTGATCTGAGTAATTTTTTTCCCATTCTAAATCTACAAATGCATAATTTGTTACCTCTTGGTAATCACGTACAACACAAATTCTTCGTAACTGCATCGGGGTTTTTATCGTCTCAGGACTTGGTAGCATGCTCAAATTTACACTTGGCAAAATAGCAGGAATATTATGGTATCCATAAATTCGCGCTACTTCTTCAATTAAATCTTCCTCTATAGTCAGATCAAAACGATATGTAGGAGGCGTTACATGAAATACCGTATTTTTAATTAAAAACTCAAATTGTAAACGTTGTAATATCTCTGATATTTCATTTGCCTTAATAGGAATACCCAATATACTTTGTACTTGCTTCTCACGCAAAATAATAGGTTTACGCTGGGGAAGCTTTCCTTTTATTTCAGAAATTGGTCCTGAATGCCCCCCACAGATATCAATTATTAATCTTGTAGCTCTTTCCATAGCTAATCGTGTAGAACCAAAATCTACACCGCGCTCAAAACGATGAGCAGAATCAGAACTAATTCCCAATTGAATATGCTTTCCTGATATTACTTTAGGAAGAAAGAATGCGCTTTCTAAAAATAGATCAGTAGTACCATGCCCTACTTTACTCTCATCTCCCCCCATAATTCCAGCCAATGCTAAAGGTTTAATTTCATCAGCAATCAGAAGCATATCAGGCTTTAATATTATTTTCTCACCATTTAGTAATTGAAGCTTTTCGCCAGGATTGGCAAAACGCACATAAATTTTACCAGAAAGTTGATTAGTAATTTTTGCCAGATTAAAAGCATGCATAGGTTGACCAGTTTCCAACATTACATAATTAATTACATCTACTACAGCATTGATTAAATTAATCCCACTTCGTTCCAACCGCCGCTCAATCCATGCTGGTGTTGGTATTCCCAAATCTATGTTCTGAATTAATCTCCCACAATAAAGTGGGCATGAGCTTGGTTCATCTATACATATATCCAAGGTATCGCTATTTTCATTTTTAACTTGTTTAATTTCTGGGGGAGTAAATTTTTCAGAGAAGATTGCAGCCACTTCTCGGGATATACCTAACAGCCCTAAGCAGTCTGCACGATTAGGAGTTAATTTCAATGTGAAAACTGTATCATCAAGATCATAGTATTTACGAAAATCTTCTCCATTAGGAGCATCTTCTGGAAGCAATAATAGACCTGTAGCTTCTTCTAGAATTCCCAATTCGCTAGCTGAGCATAACATGCCAAATGATTCTGTCCCCCTGATTCGAGCCTTCTTCACGACCATATTAGGGAGGTGTGCACCAATCAATGCACACGGTACCTTAGCTCCGGCATGAACATTATTAGCACCACAAACAATTTGCAGAGACCCAGTATTTATAGCTCCTCCTACGCTTACCTGGCATACATTTAAACGATCAGCGTCAGGATGTTTATTTACTGACAGTATTTCAGCTACTACCACTTTATTAAAATCTGGTGCCGCAGGCTCAATATTCTCCACTTCTAAACCAGCCATTGTAAGAGAATGAGCAAGCTCACTGCCAGAAATTGATGGGTTCACTAAAGTACGAAGCCAACTCTCAGGAAATTTCATAATGATCTATTATTACAAGCAATACAATTAATAATTTTAATTAAATTGTTTCAAGAAGCGTAAATCATTTTCAAAAAACAACCGTATATCATTTACCCCGTACTTAAGCATTGCTAGCCTCTCAACACCCATACCAAAAGCAAACCCTCTGTATTGCAAACTATCTATATTGACATGTTTTAAAACTTCAGGGTGCACCATTCCACAACCTAAAACTTCCAACCAACCTGTATGGCCGCATACCCTACAACCTTTGTTATTACACATAACACAACTAATATCCATTTCAGCAGAAGGCTCAGTAAATGGAAAGAAAGAGGGGCGAAACCGAGTTAATAATCCATCATACTCTAAGAATTGTTTAATAAATCCTATTAATACCCCCTTTAACTCTGAAAAATTCACATACTCATCTACCCATAAGCCTTCTACTTGATGAAACATAGGCGTGTGAGTTACATCTGAATCACAACGGTAAACTCGCCCCGGAGCAATTACTCTAACAGGTGGATTTTTATTTTGCATGTAACGAATTTGGACTGGAGATGTATGGGTCCGTAACAAATGCTCATTTTTATCTTCAGCAATATAAAATGTATCGTGCATAGCACGCGCTGGGTGATTCTCTGGAATATTGAGCGCAGTAAAATTATAAAAATCAGTTTCAATCTCAGGACCTGAAGCAACAGTAAAGCCAATTGAACTAAATAAAATCTCAATCCGCTCTAATGTTCTTGTTATCGGATGCAAACCACCTACCCCTAAGCCACGGCTAGGTAAAGTTACATCAAGAGCCTCTCCTGCCAATTGTGCTTCCATTTTTTTAGATAGAATTAACTCGCGACGGTCATTTATTCTTGACTCCAATACTTCTTTTGCCTGATTAATTTGACTACCTATAACTGGACGATCTTCTGGAGAAAGACTCGCCAATCCTTTTAATCTTTTAGTTAATATCCCATTCTTACCAAGATAACGTGATTTCGCCTGCTCAAGATCGCTAGTATTATCTATGCTATCAAACAGATTTGTTGCTTCATTAAGAATTTCTTCTAGATTATTCATGAGGACATAAATATAGCCAGCTATTTACTATGTATACAAGAAAAAAGGCCAAGGTATATTCCCTTAGCCTTCTGATTATTATTTTTCTATCAACAAACTATGCAGCAAGGCTTGATTTTGCTTTCTCAACCAACTTCATAAAAGCAGGCTTATCAAAAACAGCAATATCAGCCAATACCTTTCTATCGACTTCAATTGAGGACTTCTTCAATCCACTCATAAATACACTATAAGATAATCCACATTCACGTGTAGCAGCATTAATACGAGCTATCCAAAGAGCTCGAAATACACGCTTCTTCTGACGCCGATCACGGTAAGCATATTCT
Source organism: Nitrosomonadaceae bacterium (assembly GCA_002721545.1). GTDB lineage: Bacteria > Pseudomonadota > Gammaproteobacteria > Burkholderiales > Nitrosomonadaceae > BJGV01. The sequence continues at coordinate 10,039 of PBKR01000032.1, forward strand.
CCTGCTTTCATTACTGCTTCTTTTGCAACACGATAAACATTCTTACGACGTCCACGATATCCTTTCGCTAAGCCCAGTATTTTTTTATGACGGGCATGAGCAGTAACTCCACGTTTTACTCTTGGCATAAAAAATTCTCCCTATGCGTAAGGTAACATAGCATGTACAGCCGCCACATCACTAAAATTAACTTCAGCAGTTCCTCTCAAATGACGCTTAAGCTTAGTAGTTTTTTTAGTAAGAATATGGCGCTTAAATGCATAAGAGCGCCTGACAGTACCACCAGGCCTAACTTTAAAACGCTTAGCGGCACCCCGCTTAGTTTTCATTTTTGGCATAACTACTCCTAGTTCTTATATGATATTAGGTGACCCCTCTAGTTTAAGACACTTCCATAACCTAAGTATCACTTATTTTTATACAGTTTAGAATCTCTAAATCACTTACATTTCAGTATTAATTTTTTCACTACTATCTCAAATTTTTATTTTATGTTGCTAAGTTCTTTAACATTATTTGAGCTAGCTTCTTTTGCTTTAGTATCTTTATTTTTAGCCGCTGTTGATTCCTTCTTTTTAGGAGATAAAACCATTACTATTTGTCTCCCTTCCATCCTAGGCCATTGCTCAACCATTGCATATTCTTCTAGGTCATCTCTTACCCGCTCCAACAGACGCATACCAAATTCTTGATGCGCCATTTCACGTCCACGAAAACGAAGTGTTACCTTAGCCTTATCCCCATCAACCAGAAAATTAATTAAGTTACGAAGCTTAATATTATAATCACCATCATCAGTATTCGGACGAAATTTTACTTCTTTGATCTGAACTTGTTTTTGTTTAAGCTTGGCTTCATGTTTTTTCTTACTTTCTTGATAACGAAATTTACCATAATCCATTAAACGACATACTGGAGGCTTAGCAGTAGGGGCAATTTCCACAAGGTCTATTTCTGCTTCATCAGCCATAGATACAGCAACCCCCAGAGCGACAATTCCTATCTGTTCCCCTTCCACACCAATTAACCGCACCTCTGGCGCATTAATCTCATGATTGATACGTGCCTCTTTTTCCTGAGCTATAGTAGTTCCCCGAATTTGTTAAATAAATTAAACTGAGCTTACCTTTTTAGATATCTCTAATTTAAGACGATCAATCAGCACTTGAAGAGACATTTGACCAAGATCAGAACCAGACCGGGTTCGTACTGAAACCGTTTGTGCTGCAACTTCCTTTTCACCCACAATAATCTGATAAGGCAATTTCTGCAGACTATGCTCTCTTATTTTAAAGGGTATCTTTTCATTTCTCAAGTCTATATGCACTCGAATACCACTATGCTTCAATTCATCTGTTATTTCTTTTGCATAATTTGCCTGCTTTTCAGAAATATTAAGGACAACTACCTGATAGGGAGAAAGCCACAAAGGCAAAGATCCAGCATGGTTCTCAATAAGAATACCAATAAAACGCTCCAATGACCCTAAAATTGCACGATGCAACATTACAGGTGTTTGACGAGAATTATCTTCTGCAACAAATTCTGCTCCTAGTCTTTTAGGCATAGAGAAGTCAAGCTGTAAAGTACCGCATTGCCACATCCTCCCAATACTATCTTTTAAAGAAAAATCAATTTTAGGCCCATAAAAAGCACCTTCCCCTTCTTCAAGGTCCCAATCAAGATTCTTATTGTTTAATGCCATTTCAAGTGCATTCTCAGCCTCATCCCACTGCTCCTCAGTACCAACTCTCATATGTGGACGTGTTGACAATTTTACAAAAACTTCATTGAAACCAAAGTCCGTATAAACTTTCTGCAATAGATCAATAAAGCTTACTACCTCATCTTGTATTTGAGCAGCAGTACAAAAAATATGTGCATCATCTTGAGTAAATGCCCTTACTCGCATAAGACCATGCAGTGCACCTGAAGGCTCGTTACGATGACACGAACCAAATTCTGTTAATCGTAATGGTAAATCACGGTAACTCTTTAATCCCTGATTAAATACCTGAACATGACCTGGGCAATTCATTGGTTTAATCGCAAAATTACGCTCTTCTGAATGCGTAGTAAACATATTTTCACGAAAATTTTCCCAATGGCCAGAGTGTTCCCATAGAGACTTATCAAGCACTTGAGGTGTCCGAATTTCTTGATAAGAATTTTCTTTAAGTATTTTCCGCATATACTGCTCTACCTGCTGCCAGATGCTCCATCCATTAGGATGCCAAAACACCATACCGGGAGATTCCTCCTGGATATGAAATAAATTCAACTTCTTACCAAGCTTACGGTGATCTCTTTTCTCGGCCTGCTCCAGACGATGAAGGTATGCATCTTGATCTTCTTTTTTGATCCAGGCTGTACCGTAAATTCTTTGTAGCATCTCATTTTGAGAATCTCCACGCCAGTAAGCACCAGCCACTTTCATTAATTTAAAAACTTTAAGCCTAGAAGTTACTGGAACATGTGGACCACGGCAGAGATCAGTAAAATTTCCCTGAGAATAAAGTGATAATTTCTCATCACCTGGAATATCTTCAATAATTTGCGCTTTATAATGCTCATTCTGACTTTTAAAGAAATTAATCGCCTCAGATCTATCCAGAGTTTTACGCTCAATTTGTAAACCACTTTTACTAATCTCGGACATACGTTTCTCAATTTCCTGCAAGTCATCTACTGTAAAAGGGCGCTTATAAGAAAAATCGTAGTAAAACCCATCCTCAATTATCGGCCCGATTGTTACCTGAGCATCCGGAAATAATTCTTTTACTGCATGCGCTAATAAATGTGCACTAGAATGGCGAATAATTTCTAAGCCCTCTGCATCTTTCTCAGTCACGATAGATAGATCACTATCATCTTTAATAAGGTTAGATGTATCTACTAACTTACCATTTATTTTACCTGCTATCGCTGCACGTGCTAACCCGGAACCAATTGATTCAGCAACTTCCATTACTGTCACAGGCTGATCAAATTGACGCTCAGAACCATCCGGTAAACGAACAACTAACACAATTTATTCCTTAGAAAAAGAAGTAGAGAAAATTATACCAGCGAATGTAATTTAAGATACGGATCTTAAGAAAATTACTCAATTTTAAATTAGTATAAATATATAGAATCGCTATTTATTGATATGAATAGAACACTAATATTAATTCTCTAGTCTTATTTCTTTTCTTAAAATTTTGGAAATATACTCAGCCCAATGCTCTACCTTCTGTTTTGATTCTCCCTCTACCATTACCCGTACAAGTAGCTCTGTACCAGATGTCCTTATTAAAACACGGCCCTTTTTCCCAAGGTCATTCTCGGCCTTTATCTGAGCTGCCTGAACTGATTTAATGGCATGAAAATCGAATCCTTTTGTTATTTTTATATTGATAAGATGTTGCGGATAAAGTACAACATCATGCAAAAGTTCTGCCAGCGTTTTATTGTCGTCCTTCATTGCATGCAACACCTGTAATGCCGAAATGATCCCATCACCTGTACTATGTTTATCAAGACAGATTATGTGGCCAGACCCCTCTCCTCCTAACTCCCATCCTTTTTTTTGTAATAATGACAACACATACCTATCTCCAACTTTAGCACGAGCAAACGGAATATTTAATTTTTTAAAACAACTTTCTATAGCAAGGTTAGTCATCAAAGTACCTACCACTCCGCCATTTAACAAATTTTTATTTTGACGGTGTTTAGCTATGATGCAAACCAACTGATCGCCATCATATAGCCAACCTTTATTATCGGCCATAATTAAACGATCTCCGTCCCCATCAAGTGCAATACCGATATCAGCCTTATATTGTTTAACAGCTTGCTGTATTGTTTTAGCATGCGTGGCACCGCATTCTTGATTAATATTCAACCCATCAGGCTTAGCCCCAATAAGAATTACATCTGCTCCTAATTCATGAAATACATGACCAGCAATATGATAAGCTGCCCCATGGGCACAATCAACAACAATACGCATGCCATGCAAGTCAAGATGATTTGGGAAAGTACTCTTACAAAATTCTATATAGCGTCCAGGTGCATCATTGACTCTCCTCGCTTTACCAAGAAGGGCAGATGGCATAGATATTAACGGCGCACTTAAACCCGCCTCAATACTTCTTTCAGCCTGATCAGATAATTTATTTCCCAAAGAAGAAAAAAACTTTATGCCATTATCTTCAGATGTATTATGAGATGCTGAGATTACAATTCCAGCTTGAAGTCTCAACGCACGGGTTAGGTAGGCAACACCCGGGGTAGGCATAGGGCCAGTTAATAACACATCAACTCCCGCAGCAGATAATCCTGTTTCTAACGCTGCCTCTAGCATATATCCTGATATACGGGTATCTTTTCCTATTAATACTGCAGGGCGTTCATTCTTAGATAGTGATCTGTTAGAAGCAAATGCTTTTCCTGCAGAATATCCTAAATGTATGAATAACTCTGGCGTAATAGGATCTTCTCCTACTCGCCCGCGTATACCATCAGTACCGAAAGAAAATTGTTGCACTATAATTATCCATTAATAATTATAAACATAAAACTTACCAACTAACCCTTACCTTATCATTTTTACATCTAACTAGTTACAGAGTTATAAACCTTCAGAGCATCTTTTGTTGCTTTAACATCATGTACGCGTAAAATTCTAGCACCATTCACTGCAGCCATTAAAGCAGCTGCAATACTGGGATACACTAGATCCCCCTTTTTATTCCCTGTGATCTCTTTCAACATAGACTTACGCGATAACCCTGCCATAATAGGCACACTCAGATCTATAAATTGATCAAGATATCGTAGCAATTTAAGGTTATGCTCTAGAGTTTTACCAAACCCAAATCCAGGATCTATTACTATCCGATCTGGCGCTATTCCTGCAGCTTTCACTACATCTATACGTTGCTGTAAAAAATATTTTATTTCTGCAATCACATCCTTATATTGAGGATCTGATTGCATATATTTTGGCCTCCCTTGCATATGCATTAAACAAATTGTCACATCGCTATCTGCTACCACTTCAAGTGCCCCAGGCGATTGCAGAGCATTAATATCGTTAATCATATTCGCACCAGCTTTTATCGTTTCAAGCATTACCTCAGGTTTAGAGGTGTCAACTGAAATCGGAATATCCACATTTGCCAAAGCTTGTACCACAGGAAGAACACGACGTAATTCTTCTTCACTGCTAACAGGAATGCTACCAGGTCGAGTTGACTCACCACCAATATCGAGAATATCAACCCCTTCTCTAATTAATCGTTCAGCTTGAAGCACAGCATCATTGGTAGATGCATACAGACCACCATCAGAAAAAGAATCTGGTGTTACGTTCACTATCCCCATTACAACAGGTCTGCTATAAGAAGAAAGTTCTATATTTTTTCGCAATGGAGGAACCAAGATTAGGCTTAGGTAGTATAAAATTTATAATCCTATACTACCCTAATTTTTTCTTTCTAATTATTGATGAAGGTCTATATTAATAGACAATCTCTATAACAGGACAGCAATTTCACATGCCTCTTACTTCACACTTATTATGCTTCCGGCGCAGGAGCCGAAGGAGCATCAGGAGACTTAGGAGATTTAGTGTCGGTAGTAGCTTCTGCAGGTGATCCAGGTGGCGCTGAATCATCTTTTGGCGGAACCGGGGAGGATTGAGCTGGTTTTGGTGGACGAGGATCACGACCATTCATAATATCCTGAATTTGTTCTGAATTTATGGTTTCCCACTCCAACAAAGCTTTAGCCATAACCTCTATTTTGTCTTTATTCTCTTCAATTAATTTACGAGCAAGAGCATACTGTTGATCTATTATACGACGAATTTCTTTATCCACATTCTTCATCGTAGCTTCACTCATATTATTATTAGAAATCATAGGATTATAAGCTTCTCCTTGGTTATCCCCATATATCATTGGACCTAGCGATTCAGACATACCCCATTGAGTTACCATATTCCTAGCCATCTGTGTAGCACGCTCAAAATCGTTAGATGCACCTGTAGTCATCTGGTTCATAAATACTTCTTCGGCAATACGTCCACCAAATAGTACAGCTATAGTCTGAAGTATTTCTTCACGATCCATGCTAAAACGATCTTCAACAGGCAGTTGCATTGTTACACCCAATGCACGACCCCTTGGAATAATAGTGACTTTATGTACAGGATCAGTTTTATCCAAAAGCTCTGCTACCACGGCATGTCCAGATTCATGATAAGCGGTATTACGCTTTTCTTGTTCTGGCATTATCATTGTACGTCGCTCAACACCCATAAATATTTTATCTTTAGCTTTTTCAAAATCATCCATATCTACAAGGCGTTTGTTCGCACGTGCTGCAAATAGAGCTGCTTCATTTACTAAATTTGCTAAATCAGCACCAGACATTCCAGGGGTACCTCGCGCAATAATATCTGCCTTAACATCAGGAGAAATTGGCACTTTTCGCATATGAACATGAAGAATTTGCTCACGTCCACGTATATCAGGAAGTGGAACCGTTACTTGTCTATCAAACCGACCAGGACGCAATAATGCCTCATCAAGAACATCCGCTCGATTAGTTGCTGCTATAACAATGACACCATCTGTACCCACAAAGCCATCCATTTCAACTAATAGTGCATTTAAAGTTTGCTCTCTTTCATCGTTCCCACCGCCCATTCCTGTGCCGCGCTTACGACCTACTGCATCAATTTCATCTATAAAAATTATACAAGGAGAACTTTTTTTAGCCTGCTCAAACATATCCCGTACCCTTGCTGCACCTACACCAACAAACATTTCAACAAAATCTGATCCTGAGATAGTGAAAAAAGGAACCTTTGCTTCACCAGCAACTGCACGTGCCAAAAGGGTTTTACCTGTGCCAGGACTACCAACCATCAATACGCCACGTGGGATATGGCCACCAAGTTTCTGAAATTTACTTGGGTCGCGTAAAAAATCAACTAACTCTGACACCTCTTCTTTAGCTTCTTCACAGCCTGCTACATCGGAAAACGTTATATCATTATTATTCTCATCTAACATACGGGCCTTACTCTTACCAAATGAGAAGGCCCCACCCCCTTTCCCACCACCCTGCATTTGACGCATGAAGAAAATCCAAACAGCTATTAACAACAACATTGGGAACCATGATACAAAGATATTCATCAATACTGACGGCTCTTCATCAGGCTTAGCTTCAACAACTACACCTGCATTTAGCAAATCACTTACCAACCAAGGGTCAGAGGGAGAGTAGCTAGTAAATCTTCTACCATCTGCTTTGATACCTTTTAACGTACGCCCCTCAATAATCACCTTAGATATTCTTCCACGTTTCACCTCGTCGATGAACTGAGAATATTCCATTGGCGCCTGTGTAGTTTGACGCGTACTAAATTGATTAAACACTGTCATCAATACCAGCGCAATAACGAGCCAAATAACCATGTTTTTAATGAGATTGTTCAAGATAGCTCCTTAGGTTTCCTCGTAAAAATTCTTAATATCCTATTTTAAACCCATTTCTGGATTTAAAACAGATAGGGCATTAATTAGAAATAAATTTCATTGTGTCAAAATGAATAATTTTTATAATTAGCAATAAACACCCATAATTCCCCTAAACTAATATAGTAATAAATAATTACAGAATTTTCCTATATTTTTTTAATCCCAGTATATATATTTCATTACTACGATCACGTGATGCCTTTGGTTTTCTTGTTATTACCAATTTAAATGACATACGCATGACCCTCATAAACTCCTCAAAACCAGAACCTTGAAATACTTTGACTAAAAAATTACCATCAGAGTTCAATTGTTCCATTGAAAATTCTAAGGCTAACTCAGCTAAATATATGGAACGCGCTTGATCGCTTATTGCGACACCTGTCATATTGGGAGCCATATCAGAAATAACAAGATCAACCTGCCTTTCTCCAATATTTTCTTTTAACTTAACTAGAACAGATTCTTCTTCAAAGCCGCCCTGTATAAATGTAACACCAGGAATAGGGACCATTTCCAACACATCAAGTGAAAATACACTACCATTTTGTCCCACTTTATTAGCTGCCACCTGAGACCAACTACCAGGTGTTGCACCTAAATCTACTACCGTCATTCCAGATTTTAATAAATTATTACGCTCAGAAATCTCTATCAGTTTATAAGCAGCACGTGATCGGTAACCTTCTATCTTAGCTTTCTTTACATAAAAATCATTTACGTGATCTTTCATCCAAGTATTACTAGATCTCGTATTCTTCATCAAAAAATTTTGAATTTTTTATAATAAGTAATAATATTTTATAACTCTATATATATTTTACATTGAGAATCTCATATTCTCTTGTACCACCTGGAGCAATAACTTCTACTATGTCACCTTGATACTTACCAATTAATGCCCGAGAGATAGGTGAGCTTACAGAAATCTTACCTTGCTTAATATCAGCCTCATCATCACCAACTATCTGATATGTAACAATTTTATCATTATCCACATCCTCAAGATCAATCGTTGCCCCAAATACACAAGCACCATCAGCATCTAATTGTGCTGGATTGATAATTTGCGCATTAGAAAGCATATTCTCTAATTCGGAAATACGCCCCTCAACAAATCCTTGTTTCTCCTTAGCAGCATCATATTCTGCATTTTCTGAAAGATCACCATGTGAACGAGCTTCAGCAATAGCAGCAATAACTGCCGGGCGCTGCACTGTTTTCATTTCTTGCAATTCAATACGTAATTTTTCTGCCCCAACCTCAGTTAATGGAATTGTGCTCATAGAATCTAGTCTCTTTAGTTATTTTCTATATTTTAATTACTATTCTAATATATGATTTTATCAAACTCTGATTTCTTAAAATTGCAGACAGTATAATTTCAGTACACAATTATAAATATTAATGAATTAACTCAAATTCAATTGATTTATGCAAAGCATGCAAATCATAAACCTGTAATTCTTTTATGTCAGCCATACTAATACATGCAGCACGCGCACCTGCTAATGTAGTAAAGTAAGTTACTCTTGCTTGCAGTACGGCATGACGAATAGAATATGAATCCTGCACTGCGCTCCGCTTCTCTCCTACCGTATTAAGAATTAAACATATTTCCCCATTCTTAATCATATCAACAATATGAGGACGCCCTTCTGTAACTTTATTTACTGAAACAACTTCAAGCCCTGCTTTAGATAAAGCAGACGCAGTACCTCTTGTAGCATAAAGGGTGAACCCTAGTTCTGCAAGTTTACGAGCAATTTCTACTGCAGGAATTCTATCTGATTTACGTACACTGATAAAAACTTTTCCTTCTGTTGGTAATTTCACTCCAGCTGCTAATTGAGATTTTACAAACGCCTCAGCAAAAGTACGTCCGACTCCCATTACCTCACCAGTAGATTTCATTTCCGGGCCAAGGATCGTGTCAACACCAGGGAATTTAATAAATGGAAAAACAGCCTCCTTAACAGAATAATAAGAAGGGATGATTTCATCACCTAGACCCTGTTGAGAAAGGGATTTTCCTACCATACAACGAGCAGCAATTTTCGCTAGCTGTAAACCTGTAGCTTTAGACACAAAAGGTACAGTCCGTGATGCCCTTGGGTTCACTTCAAGCACATATACAATATCACCTTGAATAGCAAATTGTACGTTCATTAGGCCTACCACCTGTAGAGCTCTAGCCATAGATATAGTTTGTCTATTTAATTCTTTTTTCATCGTAGATGAAAGGCTAAACGGGGGCAATGAACAAGCCGAATCTCCTGAATGTACCCCAGCCTGTTCAATGTGCTCCATAACACCACCTATTAATACATTTTCACCATCACAAATAGCATCCACATCTACTTCAATTGCATTATTAAGGAAATAATCCAATAAAACTGGTGAATCGTGTGACACTTTAACCGCCTCACGCATGTATCGTTCAAGATCTATCCTCTCATGAATTATCTCCATAGCACGCCCGCCCAATACGTAACTTGGACGTACTACCAATGGGTAACCAATCTCATCAGCAGCGGTTAAGGCAGCAGTATAATCACGTGCAGTACGATTTACTGGTTGTTTTAATCCAAGTTGGCGCAATAGATTTTGGAACCGCTCTCGATCCTCTGCACAATCTATCATATCTGGACTAGTACCAATAATTGGCACCCCATTCTGCTCAAGATCACGCGCTAATTTTAATGGTGTTTGACCACCATAATGAACAATTACTCCAAAAGGTTTTTCTAGCGCTACAATTTCAAGTACGTCTTCCAAAGTTAATGGCTCAAAATATAACCGATCAGAAGTATCGTAATCAGTAGAAACTGTTTCTGGATTACAATTTACCATAATAGTCTCAAAGCCATCCTCACGTAGAGCTAATGCAGCATGAACACAACAATAGTCAAATTCAATACCTTGACCAATTCGGTTTGGCCCCCCACCTAATACAATTATTTTTTTTCTATCAGTAGGTGATGCTTCACATTCCTCTTCATAAGTTGAGTACATATAAGCGGTATGAGTTGAAAATTCTGCTGCACATGTATCTACCCGTTTATATACAGGACGTATATTGTAACGATGTCGTTCAGCACGTACCAAAGCTTGTTCAGTATTCATTAGCTTCGCTAGGCGCTTATCAGAAAAGCCACTACGCTTTAATTTTAGCAATACACTGGAATCAATTTCTCCAACCAATTTGCCAGTTAACGCTGCCTCTTGTTTAACCAAATCTTCTATTTGTACCAAGAACCATAAATCAATTTTTGTTAATGCATGAATTTCTTCGAGATCCATTCCACAACGGAATGCGTCAGCTATATACCAAATACGCTCTGGTCCAGGATCACCAAGCTCAGTTTCAATAATTTCAATATCAGTTGTTTTTTCTCCTAAGCCATCAGAACCAGTTTCAAGACCTCTAAGAGCTTTCTGAAATGATTCCTGAAAAGTCCGACCGATAGCCATAACCTCTCCAACTGATTTCATTTGTGTTGTTAGTCGATCATTAGCTTGTGGAAATTTTTCAAAAGCAAAACGTGGAATCTTGGTAACAACATAATCAAGAGTCGGCTCAAATGAAACAGGCGTCATTTTGTTAGTAATCTCATTCCTAAGCTCATCTAGTGTGTAGCCTATCGCAAGCTTAGATGCTATTTTAGCAATAGGAAATCCAGTTGCCTTTGATGCTAAAGCAGAAGAGCGCGAAACTCTTGGGTTCATCTCAATTACAAGCATACGACCATCTTCAGGGTTAATCGCAAATTGTACATTTGATCCCCCCGTTTCCACGCCAATCTCTCTCAATACTGAGATTGAGGCATTACGCATAATTTGATATTCCTTATCTGTAAGGGTCTGCGCCGGAGCAACTGTTATAGAGTCACCCGTATGGACTCCCATAGGATCGATATTTTCTATAGCACATACAATAATACAATTGTCCAAATTATCTCGTACCACTTCCATTTCAAACTCTTTCCAGCCAATTACTGATTCCTCTATCAATAGCTCTTTAGTTGGAGAAGCTTCTAACCCATTCTCACAAATACTAAGAAATTCTTCCTTATTGTAGGCAATGCCCCCTCCACTACCACCCATAGTAAAGGAAGGACGGACTATAGTTGGGTAACCAACCATTGCTTGCACCTGTAATGCTTCTTCAAGGCTATGAGCAATTGCAGAACGCGCAGAATTTAAATTAATATTCTTCATAGCCTTTTTAAATTTCTCACGATCTTCTGCTTTATCAATAGCCTCACGTGATGCACCAATCAATTCCACATTGTATTTTTTTAATACTCCATGTTTAGCTAAATCTAAAGCACAATTCAGTGCGGTTTGCCCTCCCATTGTGGGAAGTAATGCATCAGGACATTCCTTAACAATTATTTTTTCTACTGCCCTCCATGTAATCGTCTCTATGTATGTAGAATCTGCCATCTCTGGATCGGTCATTATTGTAGCCGGATTAGAATTAACTAAAATTACCCGATAGCCCTCCTCACGGAGGGCTTTACATGCCTGTGCACCAGAGTAATCAAATTCACAAGCCTGACCAATAATAATCGGCCCTGCCCCAATAATAAGAATAGAATTAATATCTGTGCGTTTAGGCATATTTTTTAACTACAATCTTGTAAAACCATGAAATTGTCCTATAGATACTTTTTATGCATACCCAAATACTATTGTTTAACTTGATTTTTTTTATTCCTAATTATTCTGACAAAACGGTCAAATAAATAGTCGACATCATGTGGGCCAGGACTTGCTTCTGGGTGACCCTGAAAAGAAAAGGCCAAGCAGTCAGTTAACTCAATTCCTTGTAAACTACCGTCAAATAAAGACAAATGCGTAATTTTTACATTTTCTGGTAAAGTTTTAGCATCAATTGCAAAGCCATGATTCTGACTAGAAATCATAACCCTTTTATTATCCAGATTTTGGACCGGATGATTAGCACCATGGTGTCCAAATTTCATTTTTATTGTTTTAGCACCGCAAGCAAGCCCTAATAGCTGATGGCCTAAACATATACCAAAAACTGGAAACTTTTTCTCAAGCAATTTTTTAATAGTTTCAATTGCATAACTACATGGCTCTGGATCTCCTGGCCCATTAGAAAGAAACACGCCATCAGGATGTAAAGCAATAATCTCATAAAATTTAGTTTGAGCAGGAACAACTGTAACTTTACAATTTAGCTGAGCCAGTTTCCTTAAAATACTTTGCTTAATTCCAAAATCTAGAGCAACAATATGGAAAAGAAATTTTTTCTTTGTCTGATAGCTTGGTTCTAGCTTTTTCTCTCCCTCCGTCCACTCATAAGACTGTTTACAGCTTACTATTTTAGCAAGATCCATACCAGCCAGCCCTGGAAATCTTTTAGCTCTTTTTAAAGCTTCATCTTCATCAATATTTCCCGCCATCAAGCAACCTATTTGCACTCCCTTTTCACGTAGAATACGCGTAAGTTTACGTGTATCTAATTCAGCAATAGCAATTACATTATGCTCTTTAAGATATTCTGATAGTGTCTGAGTTTTTCGCCAATTACTTGAAATAATAGGTAGATCACGAATAACTAACCCTGCAGCATGAATCTTATGCAGATTCCCAGACTCAACATCATTCATGTTGACTCCTGTATTTCCTATATGCGGGTAGGTCAGTGTAACAATTTGATGGCAATATGAAGGGTCAGTGAGAATCTCCTGATATCCGGTCATTGCTGTATTAAAAACCACTTCGCCCGTACTAATTCCCTCCGCTCCAATTGAGATTCCGCGAAGAATAGTGCCGTCAGCAAGTACAAGAACGGCAGGTAAGCGTTGTGACACTAAAGACTCCTTGAGTACTGACCAGACATGATAAGAAGGACGGTATAATAATCCCACCTCACCAATTTTCTTTATTATACGTGGAAATTGACTATTTTTCAATCTAAACACAAGCGTTCTGTAGGAAAGATCAAGTATCTTTTTACTAGATCAAATAGATATAACATTTGCCATGCCTTTGGTAATACTAGAAGAATAAAATTAGAAAATATTCCCCTTGTTGTACCTCAAATCATTTGCATAAGAATTTTGATCTAATTATTGAGTTATAAAGTTCGTAATTGCCACAAATTGTGCAACAGATAAATTTTCAGCACGTAACCTAGGATTAATTTCTAATACGTCGAAGTCTTCTGGCTTTAAGTAATCCTGTAATGTATTACTAATAGTTTTACGTCTTTTTGAGAATGCAGCAGTAACAATAGCAGAAAATAAATCTTCCTCATCTTCATTAATCATTTTTCGATTTAGTGGGATCATACGTACAATAGCCGACTGTATTTTAGGTGCTGGCAAGAAAGATTCTGGTTGGACAGTAAACAGCTGCTCCATTTCAAAATGACATTGCAGCATAATTGATAGCCGACCATAGCTAGATGTAGAAGGCTCAGCAACCATACGCTCTACAACTTCTTTTTGGAGCATAAAGTGCATATCACATATGTTTTTTGAAAATTTACGTAAATGAAATAGAATAGGTGTTGAAATATTGTATGGAAGATTACCAACTACTCGAACATTTTTTCCTAAAGTAGAAAAATTGAATTTTAATGCATCAGATGAATGCACTGTCAGCTTTTCTACACTGTATTTTTGAGTAAGACACGAAACAATATCACGATCAATCTCTATTACATGTAAATGATTAATTGAGTCCAATAGTGGTTTTGTCAGGGCGCCTAGTCCAGGTCCAATTTCAACCAAGATATCATTTCTTAATGGAAGAATAGCCTGTAGAATATTATGTACAACCTGAGGGTCAACTAAAAAATTCTGGCCAAATCGTTTACGAGGGATATGACGCATAATCTAGAAAAAATATATAAAATTATATATGATATAAATTTTATATCTATCCATTAAGACTTCTATTTTTAATTAATGTTATAGCCATTTCAATGGCTGCAAGTAAGCTCCCAGATTTAGCTTGGCCCGTAGCAGCTAAATTTAGAGCAGTACCATGATCTACCGAAGTACGGATTATGGGTAGCCCAAGAGTAACATTCACTCCCATACCAAAATTTGCATACTTAAAAACTGGAAGCCCCTGATCATGATACATAGCAAAGACACAATCATAATTTGCAAGCTCTACAGGATTAAAGAGAGTATCAGCTGGTAAAGGCCCAATTACATTTATCCCTTCTGCTCGTAATTTTTTCAGCACTGGAATAATAACTTCTACCTCTTCCCTACCAAGATACCCAGATTCTCCAGAATGAGGGTTCAACCCTGCAACTACAATGCGTGGAGATGGAAGCAAGAAATGTGTTCTCAAACTTAGATTAATGATGCGCAGTTTTTGTTCCAATTTTAGGGGTGTAATAGCTTTAGCAACATCCTTAATAGGTAGGTGAGTTGTAGCAAGAGTTACACGCATATTACCTCCAATTAACATCATTACTACCTTCGTGTTTGTAAATCGAGATAAATATTCGGTATGGCCAGTAAAGGCTATCCCAGCATCATTAATTATGCCTTTGTGTACTGGTGCAGTTACTATTCCATCAAATTCTCCACTACAACAACCTTCAATTGCCCTTTCTAAAATTTTTAAGACATACCTAGAATTAGCCAAGTCAAGCTTTCCTGGAACAGAAGGTCTATCTAATGGCACATGAAGCACTATCAATCTACCGGGCCGATGATTATCTACGGTAGTCACAGAATAATCTAATAATTTTAATGGAAGCCGCATTGCTCGTGCTCGATCTTGTAACAAATTCTTATCTGCAATTACGACCAAATTACATGGTAAAATCTTTTGCGCTATTTTCACACAGAGATCTGGCCCAATACCAGCCGGCTCACCAGCAGTAAGGATCAGAGTTGGATTCTTTAATCTAACTGAAATCAATGAGCAAACCTAAATATCCTCGGCACGATAATCAACATAAGCTCGATCACGCAATTGCTGCAACCATTCTTGGTAAAATTTTTCAGTTTTACGGACCCTTATTGCATTACTTGCTTCTTGTCGTTGCCGTTCCCTACTTACATCCTTAGTACGACGCTCTATAATTTGAATTAGGTGCCAGCCAAAAGCTGTTTGTACCGGATCACTAATTTCATTTATCTGAAGCCTGTTCATAGCTCCTTCAAATTCAGGAACAGTATCACCCGGTGAAACCCAGCCCAAATCACCCCCTGAAGAACTGCTAGAATCCTCAGAATGAATTTTTGCTAACTCTTCAAAACTTGCGCCATTATCTATACGCTCTTTCAAACGAACTATTTGAAGCCTTGCCTCATCTTCAGCTGTTAATTGATTAACTTTTATGAGAATATGGCGCACATGAGTTTGGTCTACCACTACTTCTTTATTATTATTTCCTCCTCGTCTATCGTGTAGTTTAAGTATATGGAAACCACTTGAACTTTTAATTATCGGTGTAACCTCATTCTTTGACATAGACTGTAATTCTTCAGAAAATTTTGTTAGTAATTGTGTTGATAGACGCCAACCAAGTTCCCCACCCTGTAAAGCATCAGCCGCATCAGAGAATTCGGCAGCAACCTGCGCAAAATCATTACCATTTTTTAATTTAGCTAAGGCCGCTTCTGCACGCTTTCTTCTATTATCAATTTTTTCTGGACTAGCTAACTCTGGAATCCTTATCATGATATGAGACAACTTATATTCTTCAACAGACTCAGATGAATTTCTTTCATTAGTCAAGAAATCATCTATCTCCCTTTCAGTTACTTTTATTCTTTTATTAACCTCACGATCCTTTAATCGAATTAAAAGCATTTCTTTTCTTATTTCCTCACGAAATTTATCATAACTAACTCCTTCAATAGCAAGAAGTTCAAAAAATTTTTCTTTAGACATTTTGTTTGCACTTGCAATACGATTAAGTGATTTTTCAAGTGCTGTATCGCCTACAGTTATGCCAATTTCATTTGCAAGCTGAACCTGTGCACGAGTAAGTATTTCCCTCTCAAGCATTTGGCTTTCTAAAACTTCTCTTGGTGGTGGTTCTATACCTTGTTTTTCTAATTGCCTAATACCCAATTCTAACAACTCATCAAGCTCTTGCCGTGTTATAACCGATCCATTGACAACTGCAACTATATGATCAATTTTTTTAACAGCGCCAATGTCATCAAATTCTTGTGCAGCAACAGTATGCAATACAAACCAAAAAAATAGATATAATAAATTAAAAAGATATTTAAAATTCATCTTATAGTAGGGATATAGAAACCACAGTATATTTAAATATAAAATACATCATGCATATAATTTTTCTCATCGTAATTCTGCCATATCATCCATCATTTCATTTCCCCGTCCATCAAAATTAGTATAGCCTGGAATACCCCTAGTCAGAACCTTCAGTGGGTCAGAACCAATTTGTAATAGACCACCGAGCTCTAACTGCAAGAAGAAAGTAGTATTTGTTCTTGTAGATGAAGTACGAATCTTCTGATATATAAAGCGTGCTGTCCAGCAACAAGCGTTATACTCAACTCCTGCAATCTCTGAGAGATCTCTAGTGTCTCTAAGTGAGTAATTTTTACGAGCAACAACCCTCCATTTGTTAGATATTGGCCACTGACCTGAAATATCATATTGTGCTAATACTCCACGGGTATAGCGATAGCCAAGATTTAATACTTTTCCTGTTTCTGGCTGATAGCTGAGAATTGAACGCATTACATCGGTATGACCTTTACTTTGATCAATTTGCATAGTGTGCTTAGCACTCAAAGATGGCGTAATATTTCCTGATAATTGAACGATAATATCTGAATTTCTTTTTGGGTTTGCCACAACCCCAACACGTTGTTCTCTTAAATGCAGCTGTTTTGCTACAGCTATACGAAACCTTTCTATACCAGTATCCTCATCAATCAACCGTGATGTAAGCGCCATAGTAAACTGATTTGCATCATTGATCCTATCACTACCACTGAAGCGATTCTCAGAAAAAATTCTGCCAAAAGTAAAGCCCTGCACCCAAGAATCAAAATTTGGCATTAGACTTTGATTTTTATATGGAACATAAACATAAAAAAGCCGCGGTTCAATAGTTTGGGTGAATCCCTCTCCAAATATTTTAGTTTCACGATCAAATGTGACACCACTATCTATACTCAGAATAGGTAATGTACGGCTTATATTTTTTTCTGGTATATTTATAGTTGAACGATTCAGCATATACCCAGTATGATGTATACCGATTTTCGGTGTAATAAACCCAAATGAGTTTTCCATAGGCACACTAACATTAGGAAAGATCGTATAGCGACTACCAGCAACTTTATTTGGGTCTTTCTTGTCATCTACATGACTAAACTCCGTAAAGCTGCCTTTAAAATCAAAATCCGCTCCAAATACATCTCGTTGCGTTGCTCTAAGAAGGATTTGAGGTAGTTTTTTATATGGTGCACTAGCTGGCCTGGCAGGATCCTGAACAGTTTGAAATTGTTGAACTTGAGTACTAAATGATAACAGACCATTCTCCCCTAAAGCGCCGTTATATGCTATCTTTCCTTGCTGCAACAGTTGGGTCCTTGATGTTACTTTAAGACCCTTTCCTAGATCACGAAAATACAAATCATCTGAAACTCTATTGTAATCGAGTCTATAGCTCCACCCATGACCTAAACCTTGGCCATGCTCAAATTGCACACGATTACGATTTTCCTCTGTTATTTCATCATTTGGAAGAACATCAAAATATAACCCACCCGTCATACTCTTGCTTTTATAACGAACTTCATTGTTTATCATTACTCCACGTTTAGACATTCCCCTAACCTTGAATGTCGCATCAGCATTAGGTGCTATATTCCAATAAAATGGCACAGAAATGTCGATTCCAGTTCTACCATTTGCACTATAAATAGGAGCAAGGAAACCTGTTTTACGCTCCCCACTATATGAGAAGCTACCCCATGGCGTATAACCTATCGGTACACCTAGGAATTTTAGCTTGGCATGACGAGCAACACCTGTTTTCTCATTGTCATTCATTTCCAAATCATCAGCTTCTACCATCCAATCTTCATTTCCTTCAGGGCAAGTAGTATATCTTGCTTGCTGGAACCTATATTGCCCTTCCCCTTCAATAAAAACTATCTCGGCATCCCCTCTACGACTACCATCTTTAAATTGATAAACTGGATGGTCCATCTCCCCAATCTTACTATCTAGATTCATTGTAAGCCGGGAACCCTCTATTACATCCTCTTGTCGCTCTACACGAACTCCTCCTTCCACCTCAATATCATCAGTGTCTTGAAAATATTTTATTCGATCTGCTGAAATAATTTGATCATCACTACGTATCTCAGCATCACCAATTCCTTCAACCTCCAACTCGTTATAACCTTGTATTAAATTAGCTTCAATATATACCGGATTCTCAGTACTATCTGTTTTAGCAATAGGTGCGATTATTTCCCGCTCAATTTCTAATTTCGGTAATTGTGGTTTCATCAATGCAATCTGCTCACCATTACGCAGCCCAGAATCAGCTATAGATTCAGGACTATGAGTCCCTTGATTATCTATGTGCTGAGACTCAACAAATAAAGGTTGACTCCTATTACTTTCATTTCTTACAGTATTTAAGGCAATCTTTTGTTTAGATAATGGTGAGGTGTCAAATGCCAGATGCTTGTTACTACGTAACTCTTTTTTACCTATAGATTCAATCTCAAACTCACTATAGTTTTTTAATCTCTTAGAACGAGTTAATATAGATTTTCTTTTAGGGGATCTATTCTCACTAGATGACGTTGCCATTTCATTATCAATTATCTGCTTTGAAGACCGTTCGTCAGCAGATACACTGAAAGAAATACAAAGTAAAAAAATAGACCAACAAATAAAAAGATAAAATTGCAGTCTCATTTTTTAGATATCTAGCCTGAAAAGAATATATATCTATGTTTTATCAATATTTTCAGGTTTGTAAGTATCAAATTACCAATATTGATGCGTAACAGAAAAATTTTTTCATCATCACTTTGCATAAAAGGAAAGATAAAACCGAACCAATTATTATGCTTGTTTGGCTATGATTTATTTGAGAAATAGTATAAGTGTAACAAAAAACTGGAGACAAGCCATATACATGCTTCTATGATATAGATACTAGAAATACAAAATAATTCAAATTAAATGGCAAATCAATTACACCTAAATGGTTAATAAACTGATTATGGGTTGTGTAATAATAAAAAACTAAGAAGAAAATTTTGATTAATTTGGCTTTGTTTCAATTTAAATTATTATCACTAAGAGTAATTTAGTAACCGAAATAAAGCATCGACATATTTAAACATAAGCTTTAATTGGAGAATCATGCTATGCATATCCATATTCTTGGTATCTGTGGCACCTTTATGGGCGGTATAGCAGTACTTGCTCGACAAGCTGGGCATAAAGTTACTGGGTGTGATACTAATGTTTACCCCCCCATGAGTACCCAGCTTGAATCTCAAGATATTAAATTAATTGAAGGCTATAACGCTAATCAAATTAAATTGAACCCTGATCTTTTTCTGATCGGTAACGTTATTTCACGAGGAAACCCATTGATAGAAGAAATATTAAATTGCAATTTACTATATGCTTCTGCCCCTCAATGGCTCTCAGAAAATATACTTAAAGATAAGTGGGTATTGGCGGTCTCTGGTACTCATGGGAAAACCACAACGAGTTCGATGTTAGCGTGGATACTAGAATATGCAGGAATGAAACCAGGATTCCTTATTGGGGGAATACCTGAAAATTTTAGTGTCTCTGCTAGGCTAAGTAATAACTCTCCCTTCTTTATTATTGAAGCAGATGAGTACGATACAGCCTTCTTTGATAAGCGCTCCAAATTCATCCACCTGCGGCCAAAAACAGCAGTCCTTAATAATTTAGAGTTTGATCATGCTGATATCTTCTCCGATCTAGCATCTATAATGCAGGAATTTCATCATTTCGTACGCTTAATTCCTGCAAATGGTCTGATAATTACTAATGGAAGAGACAAGAATTTAATTAAAGTTCTGGATAAGGGCTGCTGGACACCAGTAGAAAAAATTGGAGTAAGTGATGGTTGGCAAGCAAGACCATCAACTAATAACAGTACTGAAATTTCATTTAAGGGAAAATTATACGGCAATTTATATTGGGATCTAATGGGTGAGCATAACCAAATGAATGCACTAGCCGCATTAGCTGCCGCACATCATACTGGCGTAAAGATTAAAACAGGGATTAAAGCACTTACGCAGTTTAAAAATGTTAAACGACGTATGGAGTTATCAGGCATAGCAAATGGTATTACTGTGTATGATGATTTTGCACATCATCCTACATCAATTCAGACAACGCTAGAAGGATTAAGGTCTAAAGTGAATGACGCACGAATTATTGCGGTACTAGAGCCACGTTCCAACACTATGAAAATGGGAACATGGAAGAAAAATCTTGCTGAAAGCGTAAAAACTGCTGATTTGGTTTTTTTTTATACCCATGGTCTAGAATGGAACATACAGGAGGTATTAAAGCCAATGAAATCAGAGGCTATAAGTAGCGATAATATTGATCATTTAATTCAGTTAATAACTATTAACGCACGCCCAGGTGATTATATATTGATCATGAGCAATGGAGGGTTCGGTGGTATTCATAAAAAACTACTCAAATCATTAAACATTAATCATAAATCACAAACGTAATTATTATTTAAGGAAGTTATAGGCACTACTAAATCTTATTTAGTTCCTATTCTAATCAATAATAATTATTCTAAACAGTACAAGAACCTTCTATACCACTCAAAGCACAATCCTCTTGTCTATCCCATAAAAAATCTTTGATTTGTTGGAAGCAGTTAAATAATTGCTCACCTCCATTCCCTAATACCCTTAATACAAAACCATTTTCCGCCATTTCAGAAATCCCAAAAGAAATATCCCTCTCATTTTTAAGAGATTCTAAAATCACCTCTATTTTTTCTGTTAATTGATAAACACCATTTATATTTTTAGTATTCATATATATAAATGTAGCTTGGTGAGTATATTCTTCTAACTGTATAACTGTATTCACCGATTTTATTCTAGGCTCAAGTATGATTTTGTCTTTTAGAACTAATAAATCTTTAAAGTATATCTCTGTTACATTTTGGAAATAAGTGAACCGAAATATCTCTCCTAAAATTTTCTTTCTAGGGTATATATACTCAGAGTTTTTTCTACCACAAGTTATAATTTCACTTAAAATTAATTCGCAGTCCTTTTCGAGATTAATAATAGTCTGATTTCTAAATATGGAATTTTCCTGCGGGACAACTGGATGAGGAACATAACAAAAAGAACTATTAGGAGCAAGCGTAACTTGCGTGATTTGAGAAGAACCTTGCTTCATATTATACAAACGCTGGTATGATTGTGTCTGTAATTGAAATCGACTATTTTCCTCAATATTAATTTCTATCTTATGATTATCCGAATCTAATAAGCCAGGAGATGAGCTTCCAAGCATCATATATAAGCAGCCATCATCTTTAACCTGTCCAACATTCGTAATACGGAAAGGAACGCTAACATAACTGTCTATTAGATAAGACTTCCCCTCTTTAAATCCTGTTTTAATATTTAAATTGGCCATAGATCAATTTACAACCTTTACGAGCATTTTTAAGCAATAATAATTAGTATTGGATTGGAAGTAAGGAATGAAATCTAATACTCACTAGATCAAAATCAGTATTCTGAACTAATAATTTCCTAAATTATCTTATCCCAATAAGCAAAGATTAAATACCTCAAATAATCATGTAATAACTATTTTATAATCCATCTTAAGAAATATAGATTTAGCTTGTTCGCTACAATTAAATACTCTTGTAGAGATTACAAAATAATATAAATCCTAGCAGAGTCAGTCTAATAAGTCACATACATGCTTAATGTTTATAATTTTGAGATTAACATTTGCAATTACTCAATTGAATTAATAAAAGCTATACTGAATTGAGTATAGTTTAGCAAAATATCATATAATAATGGCATCAAATATGACTTTCATGCTTATAGAAAAGTAGTGCTTCCCTTTCTGGCAATTTTTAGATATTATATTTAAAAGATTTAAAATAAATCACAGATTACTCTTTACCATTCTTCTTACATATTAAATTTAAATTTTTTCATGAGCCAGATAATTAATAATGTCTCCGATGAGACATTTGAAAAGGAAGTAATACAATCAAGTATACCAGTACTAGTTGATTACTGGGCACCATGGTGTGGCCCATGTAAAATGATTGCACCCATACTAATTGAGATTGCTGAGGAGTATGGTGATCGACTAAAGGTAGCAAAACTTAATATAGACGAAAACCAAGCTACACCACTTAAATTAAAAATTAGAGGGATACCAACGCTAATGTTATTTAAAAATGGGAATATTGAAGCAACTAAAGTTGGCCAGCTATCTAAGGCTCAATTAGCTGCTTTTATTGACAGTCATATCTAAATCCGATAACCTAAAGGACAAGTGTACATATAAAGCTAAATTCGAAGCTAAACTATACTTGTAATTCTTGTACTGCCGCATAATAACCCAATCGTCATAAAACACTTCTAAGCGTAATACATGCTCTATTAATTCTTTACACCTTACACCTAAGTTTCCTTTATTTCTGAGTATTCCAAATGCATTTATCTGACCTTAAGAATCTTCATGTAACTGAACTAGTAGAAATGGCCATTGCTAATAAAATTGATGGCGCAAATCGATTACGTAAACAGGATCTAATTTTTTCCTTACTGAAAAATCAAGCAAGAAAAGGAGAAAGTATTTTTGGTGAAGGAACTCTTGAAGTTCTTCAAGATGGCTTTGGTTTTCTACGGTCACCTGATACGTCTTATTTAGCGGGTCCTGATGACATATATGTTTCTCCCAGTCAAATAAGAAGGTTTAATTTACATACAGGAGACTCTATTGACGGTGAAATTCGTACGCCAAAAGATGGAGAACGCTATTTCGCATTAGTAAAAGTTGATAAAGTCAATAGTGATTCTCCGGATAATTCTAAGCATAAAATTCTATTTGAGAACCTAACTCCATTATTTCCTACAAGACGACTTCTTCTAGAACGAGATATTAAAGCTGAAGAAAATGTTACTAGTCGTATTATTGATCTTATAGCACCTATTGGCATGGGGCAGAGAGCTCTACTTGTTTCAAGTCCTAAGTCTGGAAAGACTGTGATGCTTCAAAATATTGCTCATGCAATATCATCTAATCACCCAGATGTCCTCCTCATGGTTTTATTAATTGACGAACGGCCAGAAGAAGTAACTGAAATGATCCGTTCAGTACGAGGGGAAGTTGTTTCATCAACATTTGATGAACCAGCCGTACGCCATGTACAAGTAGCCGATATGGTGATTGAAAAAGCTAAACGCCTAGTGGAGCATAAAAAAGATGTTGTGATTCTTCTAGACTCAATCACACGCCTAGCCCGTGCCTACAATACTGTAATACCTGCTTCTGGCAAAGTTCTCACTGGCGGCGTGGATGCAAATGCCCTACAACGCCCAAAGCGCTTCTTTGGGGCTGCACGTAATATAGAAGAAGGGGGGTCCTTAACTATCATTGCAACTGCTTTAGTGGATACTGGTTCGCGTATGGATGATGTTATATATGAAGAATTTAAAGGTACTGGCAACATGGAAATTCACCTTGATAGACGCATGGCAGAGAAACGTACTTATCCAGCTATAAATGTTAATCGTTCTGGCACACGTAAAGAAGAGCTGCTTATCAAACCAGATGACTTGCAAAAAATTTGGGTATTGAGGAAATTGCTATACCCAATGGATGATGTTGAGGCAATGGAGTTTCTACTAGATAAAATAAAAGCCACAAAAAATAATGGAGATTTCTTTGATTCAATGAAAAGGCAATAAGATTTATACTATATATTATTTTTTTCTACCATATAAAAACAAACTCCTCCTACTAAATTTTATTCACTATACTTCTAATTATTAACCACATAAATTTTACTCTATTGTAGAAGATAGCATATAAGTTGCAACCCAATACATATTAAAGGATAATACCCCACTTTCCATCTAGCTATTTATAGCATTATGGTAGAATAAGGACTTAAAGAAATGAAAGCTGAAATTCATCCAAATTACCAAAAAATTAAAGTAACATGCAGTTGTGGTAATACATTCCAAACAAGATCTACTCTAGATAAAACACTAAAAATTGAAGTATGTTCTGTCTGTCATCCATTTTATACTGGAAAACAAAAAATAGTCGATACAGCTGGAAGGGTTGAGAAATTCAGGAAAAAATATGGTGCTAGTAATACTATGGAAGACAAATCCAAATAATAAAATTTATTATATATGACTTAAAAACTTTAACTAATCACAGTCTGTATTAAATATTAATTGAAAGTAGATACTATTTATTAAGAAATATTTTTCTGTAATTCAGAAAAAGTATTTACAACATAATCTATCTGTTCCTCAGTATGCGCTGCACTAACACTACACCGAACCAATGATTTACCATCAGGAGCAGCAGGAGGCAGAATCAAATTAACATAAATACCATGCTCATATAAAGATTTCCAAAGCATTATCGCATGTTGAGGGCTATCTAATATTGTTGCCACTATTGGACTAGGCTCTGGCCCAAGCTGATAGCCTTGGCTCTCTAATCCCGAATAAAGCTGATGTGCATTTTTCCAAAGACTATTACGTAATTCTGTACCATCCCTCAATAATTTTAGTGCGGCTCTTGTAGATGCAATAGTAGAAGGTGAAGGTGATGCCGTAAAAATATAGGGGCGGCTAACATATCTCAATAAATCAAGCTGTACATGATTACTAACGCAATAACCTCCTATACTACCAAGGCTCTTGCTAAAAGTTCCAGTAATAAAATCAACTTCACTTATAAGTCCTGTCTCCTCCACAAGACCCTGCCCAGTTTTACCTAAGACTCCAATAGAGTGTGCTTCATCAAGAAGCAGGATACTACCGTAAGAATTCTTTATGCTAACAATATCTGCAAGAGGAGCACGATCACCTAACATGCTATAAATACCTTCAATTACAATCAAAGTGGAACTTGATTTTTCACCTAAACGTTTAAGCCGTTTTTCCATGTCTACTACATCATTATGCCGAAACCTAATGATTTCAGCACCACTCAAACGACAACCATCATAAATACTAGCATGAGAGTCCCCATCAATAAGAATGACATCATTTGCACCAGCTAAGCCAGAGATCATTGCTAGATTTGCTTGATAACCAGTTGTAAAAACTATGCTAGATTGACAGTTATAAAATTCAGAGAACTCCTGCTCAAGAGCACGATGTCCGCTATAGCTTCCATTTGCCATACGCGAGCCAGTTGTACCAGTACCTTCTTGATCTATCGCTTTATGTGCAGCCTCTAAACATTCTGGTGAAAAAGTTAACCCTAAATAATTATTCGTACCAAAAAATAAAATACGACGACCACCTACATTTGCTTCAGTTGTGGAATATACCTCTTCTATAGGCATACCAAATATATCAAGTTCTTCTGGTAATAAATCCTTTCTAGCTACAGCAACTGCATCTAACTTATCTAATAAACTCATTGTGATTTAATCTTAAAAATTAAATTTGCTAAATCCCGAACAGTATGTACATCTGCCAGAACATTTATTGGTACTGAAATATCAAACTCATCTTCAATTTCCATAATTAAATTTAATAATTTAACAGAATCTATCGCTAACTCATTAATAAGATCAGTGTCTGGTGTAATCTCTATCTCTGAACTAACAAAACTCTCAAGATGTTTACAAAGATTCTGCAAAATACTATTCTGATCATATTCCATTATTCAAACTCTTAAAATTAATGTTTATAAATATTAAATAGCTTTCATTAAAGCATCACGTAAACGTACACCTGGCTGCCAATTAGGTAATACTTGAGCCAATGGTGAAATATCACATACCCAATCTGGGTGTCTTATCTCACGTACTTTCCCAGGAGTTAACATTGGTGAATACTGCAAAATACCAGCTAACCAAAGATTAATTTCTGCAAATAATGAAACTAACGTTACTGGTATAAAAAAGCAACGTACTGGCCGCTTCCAAACATCCTGTGCTATTGAGGCCAAGGAGTAACAGCTATATCCCCCATGTGTTCCATCATCAATCTCATATACACCCTTTATATGCTCATTTGTTATAAGCCAGCACAACATTGCCGATACTAGATCACTAACATGTATAAGACTATAGCGTGCGGTTTTTTTTCCTACCATAGGTAAAACTCCATACCGAGTTGCCCTAAGAAGCGGGCTAAGTTCTTTATCACCCGGACCATATACTGCAGTTGGCCTAAAAATAGTCCATGGCATAATACCAGAATTATCAGATACTATCTGCTCAGCTAAATACTTACTTTTTGCGTACCAAGAAAGACTCGGCTCTCTAGCAGCTAAAGAAGAAACAAATAGGAACTTTGGTGGTGGAATTTGTTTTATAGATACATTTACAAGATTATTTGTACCATCAACATTGTTATATGCAAACTCTTTAAAAGAACCACCTCGAACTACGCCCGCACAATGAATAACTGCGAAAACATTTTTTACAAGACTCTGTAGCGCAACCTGGTTGCCCAGATCCCCCATTATCCATTCTATGTTTTCATTACTAACACGAGGGCTTCTTGTCAGTGCCCTAACTTTCCAGCCTTTTTTGATAAGTGATTGAACAAGTAATTGGCCAATAAATCCAGTAGCACCAGTTACAGCCACCGTTAATTCTGGCATATTGAAATTATCTGTCTTTATACTCGACTGATATTGGGGCTGCAAAATCTGCTCTTTGTATAAAACCTTTGCGTGCTGCATGACGTGAGAGCTTTCCAGATGAGGTGCGTGGTAAGGTGTGTGGAGGTACTAACTCTACTAAGCTTTTGACACCAAATGCCATATATACTAATTTTTGCAAGCGATTTACTAAAGACTGTCGATCTACTGATGAGGTCAAGCGGCATTCAATAACTAATACAATTGATGTTATATCATTACTATCAGTTATGCTAAATGCAGATGCTTCTCGGGCCCTTATTTCTGGCTGCTGCTCTGCAAGTTCTTCTACATCCTGAGCGCGAATGTTACGTCCATTAACTATAATTACATCTGTACGACGTCCAGTAATATATAGATTACCCTCAAATAAAAATCCAAGATCTCCTGTATCAAGCCAATTATCTGGTTTTAAAGTTTTTTCGGTATCATCTGGACAATGAAAGTAACCTGTCATAATACTGGGCCCACGCATTAAAACACTACCTACCCTTAAATCAGGTAATTCTCTTTCAGAATCATCTATTACCTTAATCATATGACCCGGCAATGGACTACCACAATTTACAAATTCGTTATATTTCCTACCATCCGCCTGCACTCTTACCGCAATTCTCTTATCTATTAAAGTACCGGCATCAACTTTAATGCTTTGGAATCCTTTACCAGTATGAGAAAACGTTACTGCCAAGGTTGATTCTGCGAGCCCATAGCATGGTAAAAACGAGTCTATGCTAAAACCAGCTGGTGCAAATTTCTCTGCAAACTTCCTTAGGATATCTGGCCGTATCATTTCAGCACCTACACCTGCTACCCGCCAACAACTAAGATCAAGTTTTTCCAAATCAGAACTACGAACCCTTAAAGTACACAGCTTAAGGCCAAAGGGCTGACTAAATGCAACGGTACAACGGTTACGGCTTATCAATTTTAACCATTGTAATGGTCGTATTGCAAAATCTCTGGTAGCCAAGTAATCTACAGAAACTTGTGCAACCATTGGCGCCATTAACATACCGACTAAGCCCATATCATGATAAAAAGGCAACCAAGATGCCGCACGATCATCAGAATTTATTTCTAAACCACTACGAACTATACCCTTAAGATTACTCATTAATGCACGTTCTGTAATAATTACACCTCGCGGAGCACGTGTACTACCTGAGGTGTACTGCAAATAGGCGGTTTCACTTTGCTGATTTCGTTGTAGTGTTTTATCTGGAGAAGGTAACTCTGTCAGCTGTTCAGGTGTTCCAACCCATCGCAATGCTTGCAAACCCTCTGCAGCCTCTATTAGAAAATTAATGTAGTCTTCATTGGCTAATGCAGCACTTGCCTGACTACCTTCAAGAATACCACGAAGCTGCTGAACATAAACTGCATGACTACCTAGATTAACCGGAACTGGCATTGCAAAAGGAATTAATCCTGCATAACGACATGCGAAAAATAATTCGATAAACTCTGGTGTTGTATCAGCAATAATTGCAACACGTTCACCACTCGTCAAGCCAAGACCTAATAAACGTTTAGCTGAGACACGTGCCTTCTTTCTTAATACATTATAAGAAAGAACCGAACGTAAATTCCCTTTCGCATCATAAAAATTGTATCCAGTCGTGCCACTGGCAGCAAAGTCCAACGCTTCAGTTAGAGTATCAAAATCTGCTAATCTTTGAGTTTGTGAATTCTTTGTTGGTGTTGGCTTGATCGCCATTTTTTGCTTATCAGATGACTTGGAATCCAATACTTGCGTTGAGACTACGGTTAAATCTGCAATTTTTGAATTCAAGGGCTTTATCTCCAGTACTTTTATCAAATGATAATTAATACAATTCCAATATCATATTGAATACTTAAAAATAAACTACTAGTTTGTAACTTCATTTAAAATAAACTTTATAGCTGTATTTTGTACGAGTTCTGCACTGATAGATAGCTATTTAAGGGAATTTAAAAGGAATATGTTGCTTTTTTACAACAGTATGTCTTATACATTCTTTCCCACCCATACAAAATAGCAACAAAATTAATCAATAATACAAGTACAAAACTACTATTCATACTACACAATATACTGATAAACAACAGCTATATTTCTTTTATGCCATTATAGTACCCTTAAAAATATTTTCTTAAATACTATAATTACTACCAGCTTAAATAATTAATACTAATAGCTCACAAGCTAAAAAATCTAATATTAACAGACCTATTAATATTCATTATTTACTAATGCGAGTGGGTATAGAAATTTTCATGCTTAATATCCCGCCTACAACGATTAGCCCTGTACCCATTAATGACATAAAAGACAAAACCTCACTCCAAATTAGAATACCCCAAATACATGCAAATAATACGGTACTATAAGCTAAAGCACTTACTATTAAAAGCTTCCCTGTACGATAAGCACGTGTCAATGCAAGCTGTGCCAATGTGGCTGTAATACCAACCCCCAGAAGCAATAAAAAGCTGAAAGGTGTGATGTCATGGAATGTTTCAAATATCATAAAAATACCAGTAACAATAGTACTAATTAATGTGAAATAAAACACTATCCGCCAATCAGGCTCCCCTAAATTACCAAGGAATTTAATATTCAGATAGGCAACAGCTGCCAAGAAACCAGCAGCTAGGCCAATTAGTCCCCCAGCCCACTGCCCCTCCTGTATGGAGGGATCTAATATTAAAATAACACCAAAAAATCCAACTGCAACTGCAACTGCAAGTTGCCAGTGGAAATGCTCTTTTAGTATTAAGGTAGTAAATAGAGTTAAAAAAAGTGGTGATGTATAACTAAGAGTTACTGCCGTAGCTAGGGGTAATATTGTAATACAATAAAAAAACATTAATAGTGAGATAACACCCGATAACCCTCTCCAGAAATGATTCTTCCAATGTACTGTTATAATAGAATATCGTTTAATTCCAACAAATACACAAATAATAAAAAAACCTATTATTGAACGATAAAATACAAGCTCGGTACTTGAAAAATACACCGAACCAAGCTTTACAAATACTCCCATAAAGCTAAAAAGCAAACCAGCAACAAGCATCCAAAGAGAACACATTAATATTTCAGGAGTAGTAGGGATGTTGGCATTTTATATCTATTTTAATGTCACAAATTTAGTTTTATTGAATATACAGATTTAATAAATCACCTTACAAACCAATTCTTGCTCTACTAAAGAGAAAATGAATTTCTAATATACTCATAATTAAGAATGGGAAATTAAATTCTTAAAGAAAATTTTTATGCAATTTAATTGACCAAACCAAGTAAATTGCGTTACTTTTAGCATTTTCATGTAGACCATTTTTATACCATTTAGACAATAAGCTTATCATGGCCAAATCTATTAGACCCGTCAAATCATCCCCACCTAAAAATTTTGAAGAGGGGTTAGCTGAATTGGAGAATATAGTAAATTCTATGGAAGAGGGACAAATGCCTTTAGAAGCATCACTTTTGGCTCACAAACGCGGCACGGAATTACTTCAATACTGTCAAGCTACGCTACAAAATGCACAGCAACAAATACGAATTCTTGAAGCCAATACACCCAAAGATTTCTCACCAACTAGTATCGATGAAAGATAACTTTCAAGATTGGACAAGAGCCAACCAATCAAGAATTGAAGCTTCCCTTGATAACCTTCTCCCAGCCGCGAACATCTCACCAAAAAGGCTACATAACGCTATGCGTTTTTCCGTGATAGGGGGAGGAAAAAGAATACGACCACTTCTTGCATTTGCTGCAGGAGAAATTAGTGAAGCGAAGGAAGAACGTGTGACTATTGTAGCTGTTGCAGTAGAATTAATTCATGCATACTCCCTAGTTCATGATGATCTCCCCTGTATGGATGACGATGTGCTAAGGAGAGGCAAACCAGCCTGTCATATAGAATATAATGAAGCTACTGCTTTGCTAGTTGGAGATAGCCTTCAAAGTCTCG
This sequence comes from Nitrosomonadaceae bacterium, assembly GCA_002721545.1. Classification (GTDB taxonomy): domain Bacteria; phylum Pseudomonadota; class Gammaproteobacteria; order Burkholderiales; family Nitrosomonadaceae; genus BJGV01. The sequence goes on from PBKR01000032.1 coordinate 41,484, forward strand.
CCTTTCAACTATTATCGGAAAGTTGCTTAGCTGATACACCCCGAATACAATTGAATATGATTAATAACCTAGCCCAAGCAGCAGGATCATGTGGCATGGCTGGTGGACAAGCATTTGATCTAGATAGTGTTGGAAAAGAATTAAACCTACAAGAGCTTGAATTTATGCATGTACACAAGACAGGAGCATTAATTCGTTCTGCTATTATGATGGGGGCTTGCTGTGGTAAGAATATGAGTGCCTTACAGCTAAAAAATCTTGATAATTTTGCAAAATATATTGGCCTTGCCTTCCAAGTAGTAGATGATGTACTTGATACTGAAGCCACTACAGCTACTTTAGGGAAAACTGCAGGTAAAGATGCAGATAATAATAAACCGACATATGTAAGTATTCTAGGAGTTAAAAAAGCTCGTGAATTAGCTGAGAAATTACGTCAGAATGCATATCAGGAGCTTGAAACTTTTGGCAAAGCAGCAACACGGTTACGACAATTAACAGACTACATTATTCAACGGGAGTCTTAGGCTAATGCCCACCTACTTAGTAACTAAAAAATTCTTAACTTTTAGGATTTAAATGTATCCTCTACTAGATACCATTAATTACCCAAATCAGTTACGTGAATTAGAGCGGGATAAACTACCCCAGCTTACCATTGAGTTACGTAACTTTCTAATTGAATCAGTATCTAAAACTGGTGGTCACTTATCCTCTAATCTAGGTACAGTTGAACTTACAGTTGCTTTACATTATGTATTCAATACACCGCATGATCGTTTAGTATGGGATGTTGGCCACCAGACATACGCCCATAAAATTCTAACAGGTAGGCGTAAAGGTATGGAGAAATTACGCATGCATGGGGGCATGGCAGGATTTCCTCGTCGTGATGAAAGTGAATATGATGCCTTTGGAACAGCACATTCGAGCACTTCAATCAGTGCCGCATTAGGTATGGCCGTTGCAGCAGAGCTAGAAAATAAAGACCGGCATGTAACGGCTATAATTGGTGATGGTGCAATGAGCGGAGGATTGGCATTTGAAGCCTTAAATAATGCAGGTGCAATGGACACAAATATTCTTGTAATTTTAAATGACAATGACATGTCAATCTCTCCTCCAGTAGGAGCACTTAATAATTATCTTACTAGCCTTTTAAGTGGCAAAGCTTATGCTACAGCTCGTCAAGCTGGAGAAAAAGTGCTTAAGGCTGTCCCATCTGTCCTTGAACTTGCTAATCGAACCCAAGTACATGTAAAAGGCATGCTTTCACCCAGTACTTTATTTGAACAATTTGGCTTCAATTATATTGGCCCCGTTGATGGCCATGATCTTGACAAACTAATCACCACATTAAATGGTATTAAAAACTTAAGTGGACCACAATTCCTACATATAATCACACGCAAAGGACAAGGTTATAAGGTAGCGGAAAAGGACCCTATTCTTTATCATGGCGTAGGAAAATTTAACTCTAATGTAGGTATTGTTCCTAAAACCCCTAGTAAACCCACTTATACTCAAATATTCGGTAACTGGCTATGTGATATGGCTGCTCTTGATCAACGTTTAGTTGGCATTACACCTGCTATGCGTGAAGGATCGGGGCTAGTAAAATTTTCTCAAGAGTATCCTGACCGCTATTTTGATGTAGGTATTGCGGAGCAACATGCTGTTACCTTTGCTGCAGGTTTAGCATGTGATGGAATGAAACCAGTTGTAGCAATTTATTCTACATTCTTACAACGTGCTTACGATCAATTGATACATGATGTAGCTATCCAAAACTTACCAATAGTATTTGCTATTGATAGAGCTGGGCTGGTAGGGGCAGATGGACCCACCCATGCTGGAAGCTTTGATTTAACCTATTTACGTTGTATACCAAACATGACAGTAATGACACCTTCTGATGAAAATGAATGCCGGCAAATGCTATACACTGCTTTCCAAATGGATAGTCCATCAGCAGTACGCTATCCACGTGGAGCTGGTATTGGGGCGACACCTATACAAGAAATGAAGGCACTGAAAATTGGACTTGGTGAAATACGCCGCAAAGGAGAAAAGATTGCTATATTAGCATTTGGAAGCATGCTAAAGTCTTCTTTAGAAGCTGCTGAAGCACTGAATGCTACCGTTGCAAATATGAGATTTGTCAAACCAGTAGATGAAAATCTGATATTGTCTTTAGCTAAAGACCATGATCTCCTTGTAACCATTGAAGAAAACACTATTATGGGTGGAGCAGGAAGTGCTGTACTTGAATCTCTTGAAAATAAAAACATTACTACTTCAGTATTGCAGCTAGGACTACCAGACACTTTTATAGACCAGGGCGATCCTATTAAGATGCTAGCAGAATGTGGAAGAGATAAAATTGGAATTATTAAAGCAATAAAAGATAGGCTATCTGATAAATGAGCAAATTTTTTATAAAAAGTATATGACCCATCTCATCTAGTTTTACCCTCATAGAGATAGAAAATATGAATAAACGAGCTGATTCTCTCATAGCTGATGTTCAAAGCACACCTGACACCAGGCATATAGAGATAGACAGAGTAGGAATAAAAGCTATTCGCCATCCAATAAAAGTAGCAGATAAAACAGGCGGTGTTCAACATACTGTTGCAATGTTCAATATGTACGTAAATTTACCACATAACTTCAAAGGAACCCACATGTCACGATTTGTGGAAATACTGAATAGCCATGATCGTGAGATTTCTGTTGAATCATTTGAGAAAATATTACGTACTATGTTGGAAAGATTAGAAACACAGTCAGGACATATTGAAATGACATTTCCCTATTTTATTAATAAATTTGCTCCAGTTTCTAAGGTTAAAAGCCTATTAGACTATGACGTGACTTTTATTGGAGAAATAAAAAACGGATGCTATGAATTTACTATAAAAGTAGTAGTCCCTGTAACTAGTTTATGCCCTTGCTCTAAGAAAATTTCTGATTATGGGGCACATAATCAACGTTCCCACATCTCTATCTCTGCACGTACTAATAGCTTTGTTTGGATAGAAGATATTATCCAAATTGCAGAAGAAAAAGCATCATGCGAGCTTTATGGATTGCTTAAAAGACCTGATGAAAAATATGTAACAGAAAAAGCTTACAACAACCCAAAATTTGTTGAGGATTTAGTACGTGATGTGGCCATAGAGTTAAATAAAGATTCGCGAATTGATGCGTACACAGTAGAATCAGAAAATTTTGAATCCATACACAACCATTCTGCATATGCGCTCATTGAACAAAATAAGATGAAAAGCTAAAGGAAGCGTACTACCATACCGCTACCAACCCAGAAAGAGCATGCCCGCTCCACATATGGCTATAACTAAGCCTCCAATTGCATGCATATACTTTTCTAATTTTTCTGTACTATAAAACGAATATCCATACAAACCCAATAAAACCATTGTGACCATTGTTAGAACTGTACATATTGCAAAAACGCTAATTAACACTATAATTTCTAAATAAGATCTCTGTATGCCTGAGTAAAATAGCAACGGAAGTAAAGGCTCAGTTGGCCCCATCACAAATATTACGAATAGAACTAATGGTGTAACTTTTACTCTGCTTTTTGGTGCGGCCATATCACTATGGTTGTGCTCATAAACATATACGTCATCATCCATAACGTCAAAATGTTTATGCGGCTTATTTTTTCCTGCTTTCCACAAACCATAAAATAAATAAACCACCCCAAACCCAAATAAACACCATGCTGCAATATCACCCCGATACCCTTCAAACGCATCTAAGTTCGATAGCTGCCACCCTAAAAAAACCCCAATCATACCAATAGCTACTGAGCTTAAAATATGTCCAAAACCACAAATGACTGTAATAGAAATTGTTTTTATAATTGACCATCTCTGTGAACGTGATAACACAATAAATGGTAAATAATGATCTGGTCCTGTTGCTGTATGTAAACAGCTAATTGTGATGGCAGATAAAATAAGTGTTATTAATTCAGATGTCATTAAAACTATAATACCTTGTTTTATTTTTAAAATATTCGATATTTGTCCTATAACTAAACTATTGGACTGGCTAAAAAAAAATGCTGCCATGTCAAATCAGCATATAAGACTCAACTAACTGCGGTTAGTTGATATCTCAAAGACTTAAAATTTTTTATTCTATAACGGACTGCATACATAATTACCTAAAACTCTGCGCATATGTTATCAGCAACTATCAGATTAGTAATTATTATTCCTTTTAGAGTTATAATTAATATTTACTATAAAGTGATTAATTTTCGTATCATCAAGCTCAATTCCCCCTATTATCTCACCTACAACAAAAGATATGAACGTATTTTATGAAGAGAAAGGTACCTTTAAAGTAGGTAGGATTCTTTCTAGCAATGTGTCCTCACTACAAATAGAAGCCCCATATGGTAAACGATCAAAAATTAAAATTTCTTCAGTACTTCTTCGATTTGATGAACCACCTATATCATCATTTATGAAGCATGCGGAAAAATTAGCAAATAATATAGATATAAATTTTCTGTGGGATTGCTGTGAATGCGATCTAGAATTTAATAGCGAATCCTTAGCCGCCGAATACTTTGGACACTCACCTAATCCGATAGAATCTGCTGCAATTTTAATTAAACTTAATAACGCACCAATATATTTTTACAAAAAAGGTAAGGGCCGATATAAATCTGCCTCACCTCAGGCACTCAAATCTGCTCTTATAAGCCAAAAAAAGAAAAAAGAACAAGCAGAGCAACAATCACTCTATATTCAGAGTCTGAAAAAATTTATTATACCAGAGCAGTTCAAACCCTTATTACCAAATCTCCTCTATAAACCAAATAAAAATTCAATTGAATGGAAAGCACTTAATGCAGCCTGTATTGCAACAAATTTAAGCGTATTACACCTATTAGAAAAATGCGGCGCAATATCGTCCCCGCATGATTACCACCTGAATCAATTTCAAATGGAATATTTCCCAAATGATGCTAAATTTGATATACCTAAAGATAGCAATAATGAGCCAGACAATATAAATTCTCTTCCCATATCCGATGCAGTTGTTTTTAGTATTGATGATGAGAACACCACTGAAATTGACGATGCTTTTTCTGTTACATTGTTACCGCTAGGAAGCTTTCGCATTGGTATACATATCGCCGCTCCTTCTTTAGGAATCATTAAAGACTCACCTCTTGATAAAATGGCGGCATACCACCTTTCTACGGTTTATTCACCAAGCAATAAAATTACTATGCTGCCTGAAACAGTAATACACCAATATACTCTTGGAGAAAAAAGAATATGCCCTGCTGTATCAATGTATATTGAGGTGGCAGATGACTTCACAGTAACTTCTATAAATAGTCACATAGAAAGAATAAAAATTGCAGCAAACTTAAGGTACGAGAAATTAGAGGTAGATTTTAATGAAACGAAATTAGCTAAAAATGAAATTAATTGTGTCTTTGGTCATGAATTAAAATTGTTGTGGAATTTTGCCTGTAAAATGGAATATTCTAGGAAAAAAGAAAATAACAATAATAATGAAAGAATTGATTATAGTTTTAGCGTAAAGAATGGAAATATTACTATTAAAGAAAGATGGCGTGATTCTCCTATTAATAAACTAGTTTCGGAGTTGATGATTTTTGTCAATGCCGAATGGGGAAAGCAGCTAACAAATGGTAGAGTTACTGGAATATATCGCAACCAAAGTGGTGGCAAAGTCAAAATGAATACGTCACCTGCAACTCACCAGGGTTTAGGTGTCTCTCAATATGCCTGGTTTAGCTCACCAATACGTCGCTATGTTGATCTTATTAATCAAAGACAATTAATATCGCTTCTACAAGGAAAAAAACCACCTCACTCCAAAGAATGTAATAATTTACAAGAAATTATTATAAACTTTGAAGAAGCGTATGATGCTTATAGTAGGTTCCAGCGCAAAATGGAGAAATATTGGTGCTTGTGCTGGTTATTACAAAAAAAAATAAAGACTACTAAGGCGACAGTGGTTAAGGAGAACTATGTGAAATTTGATTCTCTACCACTTGTAATAAGCGTACCTTCTTTACCGGACGTATTCCCTGAGACATATGTTGAGTTGGAAATACTACAGATTGATTTGCTAGAATTAACAGTAAACACTAAATTTACCAGAAAATTAGAAACATAGAATATGTCTTAACAATATGACAAGTATGCCATGGTTACTTACAATAAATGAGATTATTAAATTTCTAGTTTAAATTCTCTATACTTCTAGTACATTGACTTCTATAGCAAATATGACTCAATTTATACTAGCCTTGTTACGAGGCTGGTTACTTAACCCATCTTCACGCTTAAATTTAGCTATACTTATATCTCTTACTGTCCACACATTTATAGTATTTGGTATCACCTTTAGACTACCAGAGACAATAAATAATAAAGAGGCTATGCCACTAGAAGTAGTACTGGTAAATAAAAAGTCTAAATCAGAACCTATTAAAGCAGACTCTATGGCACAAGCTAATCTAGATGGAGGAGGAAATACCAATAAAGATCGACGCGCCAAAACTCCTTTTCCTTTATTTCCTTTAAATAAGCAATCAGCTGATATACTTAAAGCTAAGCAAAGAACAAAACAGCTAGAACTCGAAGCAAAGAAATTAATGGCAGCAGTCAATAGAAAGAAAAAAATTCTACAACCAAAATCACGTAAAGAAAAATCAGAGAAAGAAGAAAAAAATCTAAGTGCCGCTGATTTACTTCAACGTAGTCGAGAAATTATTCGACTAGAAGCACAGATAGCCAAAGATCACGAAACATACCAAAAACGACCAAAACGTAAATATATTGGTGCTCGTACAAAAGAATACCGCTTTGCACGTTATGTAGAAGACTGGCGCACTAAAGTAGAGAGAATTGGAAATTTAAATTATCCTGAAGCGGCTAAAAAAGATAGACTATATGGAACTCTAGTACTCACAGTTGGCATTATGGCAAATGGCTCAATTGAATCAATTGAAATTAATCGCTCATCTGGAAATAAAGTATTAGATCAAGCGGCTATAAATATAGTTAAGCTTGCAGGGCAAAGTGGCTTTTCTCCCTTTCCTCCTGACATAAGTATAGATACCGACATCCTTCATATTACACGTACATGGATGTTTACCCGTTCAGATGCACTAACAAGCAAATAAATTGGATTACAATTATTATGTCTGATGCTTACGCTGTTATTGGAAACCCTATTATTCACAGCAAATCACCACTAATCCATACTGCATTCTCGAAACAAACCAAACAAAAAATGCATTATAAAGCTCTATTCGCACCACTAAATGGTTTTGCAGAAGCAATTAAAGTTTTCCGGAAAAATAATGGGAAGGGTATGAATGTAACTACCCCCTTTAAATTTGATGCTTACAAAATTTCAACTCAACTAACTGAGCATGCTGAAGCTGCGCAAGCTGTTAACACATTACTATTTAATAGTAACGAAATTTATGGGCATAACACTGATGGTATTGGCCTGATACGAGATATCGTTACTAATTTAGGGTTTGCAATTACAGCTAAAAGAATACTAATATGTGGGGCTGGTGGTGCTGCCAGTGGCATAATACTCCCACTATTACAAAAAAATCCAAGTACGCTAGTAATTTCGAATCGTACTGTACAGAAAGCATATAAATTGCAGGATCAATTCTCATCATTTAACAATATTATTGTCGCTAATGACAATATGGATATTGCCAAGAGAGAATTTGACCTTGTAATCAATGCCACTTCCACAAGCCTGATCGGAAAATCATTAATTTTACCTAGAAATATATTTGCTTCTGGGTCGCTTGCATATGACTTAATGTACAGTAATAAACAAACTCCTTTCTTAAAATTTGCTCAAAAAGAAGGAGCAGAATATTTATCAGATGGCACAGGTATGCTAGTAGAACAAGCTGCTGAGTCATTTTTCCTTTGGCGTGGAATTAGGCCTAAAACTAAAGAAATAATCAAGAATATTAGAAATGGATCTTGAGTATAAATTATGAAGAATGAATAAAAAAAAATACAAATACTGGCCCTGGAAAATTTTATTATTTTTTTTATTTTTGTTTTTTGTCTATCAAACTTGGATTCTCTGTCAGATTGTTTATTGGAATTTTTATAATCCATCTACAAGCTCATTCATGCAATATCGTTTAGATGCATTAAGGAAAATTCACCCTAATACCAAAATAAAATTACAATACAAATGGGTATCTTATAATCTCATCCCATCTCATCTAAAACGTGCCGTTATTGCTGCTGAAGATTCTCAGTTTATAAGTCATAATGGATTTGACTTTAAGGCAATAAAAATAGCCTATAAAAAAAATATAAAAGAAAAAAGAATTGTTGCCGGAGGATCTACTATCAGTCAACAACTTGCAAAGAACTTATTCCTTTCTACAGAAAAAACTATTTGGCGTAAAATAGAAGAGGCTATCATTACGTTAATGATAGAAAATATAATGAGTAAGCGTAGAATTTTAGAGATTTATTTAAATATAATTGAATGGGGAAACAGTGTATTCGGAATAAAAGCAGCAACTATTCATTATTATAATATCCCTATTTCTTCTCTTTCAGAAGAGCAATCTTGCTACCTTGCCGCTATGATCCCTAATCCAAAATTTTATGATAAGAACCGTAATGCCCCATTACTATCAAAAAAAGCAAATGTCATTCAGAATAGATTAGCTTCAGTAAGAATTCCATAAGATTAGTAAATAATAATTTATAGAGAAAGAGATTTAAATAACGCTCCTTTCTTCTGACAAAAATTCGACGTATATATTTATATTCCTTACAATTCAGTAGTCTTTTCTATTTACTGGAACGACCATGACCAGAACAACTAATCATAACGACAATGAAACCGATAATCCAGAACAACACCTCCAACGAGTAGTGTATTTACTAAGTAGAAATAAGCTTGTAGCAGGCTTTGTGCAAATGCAAGATGAGCGGAAAGAACTGGATGAGTCTCTGGTTCATGAGAAAAATTTTACAGAGCTACAAGAATTGCTTGATATGCTACATCCTGCTGATATTGCCTATATTCTTGAAGCATTACCTCTAGATGAGCGCCTTATAGTCTGGGAAATGGCTAAATTAGAACAAGATGGTGAAATCTTGTTAGAAACCTCAGATGCTGTTCGGGAAACATTAATAGCAACTATGAACAGTAATGAGTTAGTAGCTGCCACAGGACAATTAGATGCTGACGAAATAGCTGATTTGGCTCCAGACTTACCAAGTCATGTGCTGGATGACTTATTCCAAAAACTTCCTATAGCAGAACGTGAACGGTTACGTGCAGCTATGTCTTACCCAGAAGATTCTGTAGGAGCATTAATGGATTTTGATATGGTAACTGTCCGGAAGGATGTAAAGTTAGAAGTAGTTTTACGTTATCTACGGCGCTTGGAAGAAATGCCTGACCACACAGATCAACTATTTATAATAGATCGAAATGAAAAATTAATTGGTGTATTGCCCGTAAATCTTCTATTGATCAATGACCCTGATATTGAAGTTTCAAAAGTCATGTCAAAAAAAATGATGAAATTTCATGCTAATGACAAAGCACAACAAGCAACACATGCATTTGAACGATACAATCTTGTTACTGCCCCAGTAGTAGATATAGACAATAAATTATTAGGTAGAGTAACGGTCAATGAAGTTATGGATTTTATTCGTGAAGAATCTGAAAATGAAGCGTTAAATTTAGCAGGCCTACGCGAAGAAGAGGATTTATTTGCACCTGTATGGAAAAGTATAAAAAATCGTTGGGTATGGCTAGCAATAAACTTAATAACAGCCTTCATTGCATCCCGTGTAATTGGGGTATTTGAGGGATCTATAGAAAAATTGGTAGCTCTAGCAGCTCTTATGCCAATTATTGCCAGTATTGGAGGAAACTCTGGTAATCAAACTATTACCATGATTGTCCGTGCGCTTGCCTTAGGCCAACTTAATACTAATAATACAAAAAAATTATTTGCTAAAGAAATAGGTGTAAGCTCTGTTAATGGCTTCGTTTGTGGCAGTATAGTAGGACTATTTTCTTTTATTATTTATGAAAATGCCTCCCTTAGCTTAGTAATGACTATGGCAATGACATTAACTTTCTTACTAGCTGCAATATTAGGAGTATTTGTTCCATTAACACTTCAGAAACTTGGCCGTGACCCCGCAACAGGATCTAATATAGTGGTTACCGCAATACTAGATAGTGGCGGATTTTTTATTTTTCTAGGACTAGCTACAATATTATTGATATAAACAAATTTGATCGATAACTAAGAATAAAATAACTATACCTATTAGATCTGTTAATTAAAAATTATATCTATACTTACAAGCAGCGTACTATGGTAGAATTATTTCATTGGCAAATAATTCATCTATAGATTCTCTTTTTCTAATAAGATGAATACTATCATAATCCACCATTACCTCAGGAGCTCGGGGACGGCTATTATAGTTAGAGCTCATACTCATGCCATAAGCCCCAGCAGACATAACAGCAAGTAAATCTCCTTGTGACAAAGAAATTTTCCGATCATATCCAAGGAAGTCTCCTGTTTCGCATACAGGACCCACTATCTGATAAGATTTAGCTTTCTGTTCATTTATAATTACCGGTAAAATTTCATGGTACGCATTATATAAGGCAGGACGAAGTAAATCATTCATAGCTGCATCTACTATAGCAAAATTACGATGAGGTGTATGTTTTAGATATTCGACACGGGTAAGCAACACTCCTGCATTTCCCACTAATGATCGACCCGGCTCTATCAAAATACGATGAGTTCGATTTTCAAGACCTGCACATAGCGCAGTAATATAATTCTGAGCTGATGGTGGGTTTTCTTTTGAATAACGAATCCCTAACCCACCACCAAAATCAAGGTGATCTATTTTAATTTTTTTACTTTCTAATCTATCTAGCAAGCCAATTACTTTCTCACTAGCTTCGGAAAAAGGGGACAGATCAGTTAACTGAGACCCAATATGAAAGTCCAATCCAGTCATACGAATATTAGATAGTTCTTTTCCTGATAGATAAAGCTTCTCGGCCTCATTAAATGGTACTCCAAATTTATTCTCTTTTAGTCCGGTAGCAATATATGGATGAGTTTTTGCATCTACATCAGGATTAACTCTTATACTAACCGGTGCAATTTTATTCATCCCCTTTGCAATCTGATTTAAAACTAGAAGTTCAGCTTCTGATTCTACGTTAAAGCACAGAATATTTACTGATAGTGCAGCTTGTATTTCAGCTGAATTTTTTCCCACACCAGAAAATACTATTTTTTTTGGATCTCCTCCAACTTTAAGAACCCGCTGCAATTCTCCTCCAGATACTATATCAAACCCACTACCAAGCTTGGCAAATAAATCAAGAATAGCAATATTAGGATTAGCTTTAACTGCGTAGCATAATAAATGATCCCTATCAGAAAATGCGGCATCAAATTCCCTATACGCTTTATCTAATGCTGCTTGAGAATAGACATAACATGGAGTACCAAATTCTCGAGCAATCTTATCTAGAGAAACAGATTCAGCAGAAAGCGTAGAAGCACGATAAGTAAAAAAAGGGAAACCGATCAATTCTTCTTCCCTTCTAACTTAGAAGTATTTTTATCTAATGGTCGATCTTCTGGTAGATAAAGAGGACCTTTTAAGCCACAGGCTCCTAAAATCAGACCTAATAAAATTAAACTACTTAATATACGCATGAAAAATTCCCAAAATCAATGATATAAAATACTAACACAAATAAAAATCAATAAATAATCATAGATATACTTAATAATCCTAGTAAATTTATATTTATCCTATTCCTTTCAATTCATCCCGAACGGCCAAATAGTCTGGACAAATACTTTCAACTGTTCTCCAGAATGCTGAAGAGTGGTTCATTTCAATAAGATGTGATAATTCATGAGCAATAACATAATCTACCAAACGAATTGATAAATGAATTAATCTCCAATTCAAATGAACAATTCCACGCATATCACAGCTACCCCATTGAGTTCTAGCATGCGACAATCTCAGTTGTGGACATGTCACTCGAAGTTTTTCTGAGAAATATTTAATACGCTTTCTAAAATAGATGCGCGCCTGCTGGTAGTACCAATCCATTACAATTTTCTCAATTTCCCGAGCAGCTATTATAGATGGCAATGCCAATTCCAATTGATTCTTTTCTGCTAGAGACTGCTTTTTCACTCGAACCATTCTCACCACTCCAGTAGATGTTATTGCTATTTTCCATGGCTCTCCAAGCAATGGGAAAATAGCTGATTCCTCCCACACCAATCTTATTAATTCTTTTTCTTCCCATTCATCAAGTTTCTTTAGAATCCAAGATCTTCTTTCCTGTAACACAAACTCAATCCAACTTAATTTCTCACCAATAGGAGCGTTAATCGTCAAACCATCACAGTCTATTTTAATGCTTATTGATTTACATCTACGCCTTTTTAAGACATACGATACTTCTTTATCATTTAAAATAATATGATGTATATTCCTTTTAATTATTTTTCTATTATCTGGCAGTTGATATGAATGCTTTCTCATTTTACTTAAGTGATCCCCTTATCACATATACGATTCATTTCTAATTCAATCCACTCCTCCACTTTATCATTTAGTTCATTAGCATCCATCCCCACAGGATCTATCAACTCACCAATACTCACTGTTATAGTCCCAGGAAATTTAATAAAAGAGTTTTTTCCCCACAGTATTCCAGCATTATGGGCAACCGGGACTACAGACACACCAGTTCTTGTTGCTAGCAATGCACCACCAATCCCATATTTTCCTTTCTTCCCAGGATCTATACGTGTGCCTTCAGGAAAAACAACTACCCAAAGCCCTTTCTCTAACCTATCCTTCCCCTGTTTTATAATTTGTTTCAGTGCTGCTCTTCCTAAACTCCTATTTATCGCGATAGGGCTTGTCATTGCTAGCCCCCAACCAAAAAATGGAATATAAAGTAATTCTTTTTTTAATACCCATGCCTGTGGCGGAAAAATCTTCTGAAAAGCAAGTGTCTCCCAGGCTGATTGATGTTTTGATAATATAATAGCTGGTTTTCTAGGAATATTCTCTGCCCCTAATACGCAATAATTAACCCCACATATCACTCGAGAAAAGAACAGCATCATATGTGCCCATCCAGAAATGACATAATATCGCTTAAGGGGAGACAATGGGTATGAAGCTAGAACAATTAATGCGTAAGGAGGTGTAATTATAATTTGCAGTATAAAATAAATTATCGAACGTAGCCCAGCAATAAAAAGTCTCATTTGACCAGAGTATCAACAACAGAAGCAAGATCGGAAAATATTCTTGTGTTTTTAGGAAGGCTCTTGGTGCTCTTAATTTTTCCACCTTTCCCAGTAAGAACTAATATTGGTAACGCACCTGAAGATGCTGCCGCCTTTAAATAACGTAAATTATCTCCAACTATAAAAACATTATTTATATCAACACCAAATCGTTGAGTAACCTCCTCAAACATTATGCTCAATAACTTACTACGGTTATATTTCTTAGTATTTGACTGCGGACTTAAAAATATTGCATCAATACGCCCTCCAGCCTGATTCACAGCCTTACACATTCTATCATTGATAGAATTAAATCTTGGCATATCAATGATCTTCTTATCACATGATCGATTACTAGCAACGACTATCCGATACCCCATTTGATTTAGATACGATATAGCCTCAATACTCCCCTGAATTGGGGTCCATTCGACAGAGGATTTAGTAATAATATTACTATAATTATTTATTACAACATCATGATCAAGAATAATCAATTTCATAGATTATTAAGACACCATTAAACTTAAATCAGCAACTTGGTTCATATAAGCACGCCCATATTGTAATAATAAGAACCTATTGTTCCTTATTTTCTTATCTTCAGCATTTACCATAACCTGGTCAAAAAAATCCTCCACTGGAGAGGCAAGATTTACTAATATGCTTAATGCCTCTGAGAACCTTCTCTCAGATCTAAGCGCTTCAGATTCTTTTCCTATCTTCTGTAGGGAATTCCATAAGTTTATTTCAGCATCGATTTCAAATAAATTAGGATCAGGCATATCTATATTTTCCAAAGAGTAATTAGCACAGATAATATCTTGACCTGATTTCTTTAGAATATTTGTAATACGTTTATTCGCATTAGCAAGAATACGACCTTCCTCAGTTGAAAGGAATTTTTCTGCCATAGGAATAATATCTGCAAGCGTGGCTAAAGAATTAACACTACCAAATGGAGTAATAACTGATTCTATAGCATGATAATTGTTCCCTTGATCAGAGAAATATCTTCTCGCTCTATCTAATAAAAAGTTTTTTATAATCATAGAATCAAATTTAGTGTTATGCCTGATATTTGTTGGCATATATTCTTTTGTAATAAGAATTAATTCATGCAAATTAATCTCAAGTCTCTTCTGTATCAATATTCTTATAACTCCAGATGCATGGCGGCGCAAAGCAAATGGATCCTTATCACCTGAAGGAAGCTGTCCAATACCAAACATTCCAATTAATATCTCCAATTTATCTGCAAGTGCAACACAAACACCCACCATGTTACGAGGTAAGTCATCGCCAGAAAATCTAGGCTTGTAGTGATCCTCAATTGCAGTAGCTAATTCATCACTTATCCCATCATGAATTGCATAATAACGGCCCATAACACCTTGAAGCTCAGGAAATTCTCCAACCATTTCGGTAAGTAAATCAGCCTTAGATAACATCGCAACTTCACTTGCTAGAGCAGAAATTTTTTTTCCACCCAAGTGTAGGCCAATTTTCTGTGAAATTTTTGATACACGATCAACTCGATCACGTAATGTTCCAAGTTTACTGTGATACACGACACCACATAAGCTTTCTATACGAGAAACTAATGTTTTCTTTCGGTCTTGGTTATAAAAAAATTCCGCATCTGCCAATCGTGCATGAAGAACCATCTCATTACCGCTTATAATAGTTGAAGGCTTATTGGTTGCAATATTACTTACTATTAAGAACCTCGATAATAAATTTCCTTTATTATCAAGCAACGGGAAATATTTCTGGTGTTGCTTCATCGATAATATCAAGCATTCCTGAGGAATATTAAGAAATGTTTTGTTAAATTCCCCCATATAAACCTCTGGATACTCAACCAATGAAGTAACCTCATTTAATAATATATTGTCTTGTACCAAGTTTCCTTTTGCTTTTTTACTAGCTGCATTTAATTTCTCTACTATTATTTCTTTCCTTTTCTCAAAATCAACTATGACAAACCCTTTCTCAAGTAAAATTTTCTCATACTCATTAGCATGCGATAATGCAATGCGACCATTACTTAAGAATCGATGACCTAGCGTCTCCAGTTTAGAACTTTTTAATCCAAATATCTCTATTGGCTCATATAGTAAATTTTCTCCATATAGCATAATAAAATTATGTACTGGGCGAATAAAATGCTCGCTCCCACTACCCCAGCGCATCATTCTCGGAGCTGAAATCTTTGTCAATAAATCTTTTAGATTGCTAATAAGTATTTCCCCAAGACTCTGTCCTGGTTGTTTATATTTATAGATATAACAAAGAGTCCCTTTAGTATCAGTCCCCTGCTTTAAGCTATCTACTGCAACTCCACATGAACGAGCAAAGCCTTGCAATGCTGGAGTAATCCTACCTAAATCATCGTGAGCCGCAGTTACTGCAGGCCCCTTTCTTTCAATCAGTCTCTCAGTCTGAATATCCAATACTGCAGTTATAGTTAAAGCTAGACGGCGAGGCGTAACATATGATGTCAACTTACTTTCTGAGGTTAATAAGAAGTTCTGATCCAGTATATTAAATACACCATCAGAGAAATTACTGCTCAAATCTTGTAATAATTTTGGCGGTAATTCTTCAGTTATAATTTCAATAAGCAGTGTATCTTGCATATAAATAATTCTGTTCTATTTCAAAAGCATTGGAAAACCAAGTCCCTTACGAGAATTATAATATTCCCTTGCAACTAATCTAGCTAAAACTCTTATCCTACCAATATAGGCAGCACGCTCAGTAACCGAAATTGCTCCACTCGCATCTAATAAATTAAAAGTATGAGAGCACTTCAATACTTGTTCATAACTTGGTATTGATAAATTCAATTCAAGTAGACGCTTTGCCTCAGATTCATACATAATAAATTGCTTTAAAAGGAGAGGCACATTACTCTGATCAAAATTATATTTGGACTGCTCTACTTCATTTTGATGGTATACATCCCCATATGTAATTCCATCTGTCCAAACTAAATTAAACACATCTTGAATATCTTGAAGATTCATTGCAAGACGTTCCAACCCATAGGTAATTTCACCTAGTACTGGTTTACAATCAAGACCACCTACTTGCTGAAAATAAGTAAACTGGCTTATTTCCATTCCATTTAACCATACCTCCCAACCTAAACCCCACGACCCAAGTGTAGGCGATTCCCAATTATCCTCAACAAATCTAATATCATTAACTTCAGGATTAATTTTTAGTTCCCGCAATGAATCAAGATATAAGTCTTGAATATTAATAGGTGAAGGCTTCATTACCACCTGATATTGATAGTAGTGCTGCAAACGATTTGGGTTTTTTCCATAACGCCCATCTTTAGGGCGACGAGATGGCTGAATATAAGAAGATCTCCATGGCTCAGGCCCAATTGCTCTTAAAAAAGTTGCCGGATGAAAAGTCCCTGCTCCCATTTCTATATCATATGGCTGAAGTAAAACACAGCCCTGGTTGCTCCAGTAGCGCTGCAAAGTAAAAATAATTTCCTGGAATGTAAGCATGAATCTACCTAAATGAAATCTGCAATAAACTAAAAAATAGATTTTACAGGTTTTTTCTTATACCAAATAAAGTCTGAATAAAACAAATAAATAAAGAGAACCAAACAAATCCTAATACTAAACTATTTCCAAAAAAAACAAACGGGGTTGAGCCAGTGTATCCCTGTACTAGACCATGTAATATTGTCTCTTTAAATATATCAGCTTGCTGTATGACAACACCACGTTCATTTATAATAGCGCTTACTCCAGTATTGGTAGCACGCAACATATATCGCCCTGTCTCAAGTGCCCGCATTTGCGAGACCTGTAAGTGCTGATAAGGGCCAATAGAACGGCCAAACCAGGCGTCATTACTCACATTAACAAGTAATGACGCTTGCGGTAATTTATAGATTAATTCCTCACCAAATGCATCTTCATAACAAATATTTACTGCAACACTCTGCCCTGCAATATTCATAGGTTTTTGTTTCAGTTCACCACGAGAAAAGTCTGTTAATGGAATCTTTAGACTATTTATAATCCAACCAAAAACAGGCTTAAATGGAATAAACTCGCCAAATGGTAATAAATGAAATTTACGGTATATCTGCTCAGGAGAAATACCAAAACTAAACATAGAATTATAATAACTTCCTGAATTATTTTCAGTCTCTACCATACCAATAAGTATATCTCCATTATTTTCTTTTGCATGGGTAGAAATCTGTGCAAGATACTTGTCAGATACTTTATCACGAGTCAACGGCAAAGATATTTCTGGTGCAACAATCAGACGGCTATTGCTATTAAGTGCTAACTTAGCATACGTACCCATTGTATGGGTAACATGCTCCGGGTTCCATTTCATTTCCTGAGAAATATTTCCCTGTAGCAAGCTTACTGTTACAGGATCACCTTGTGGCTCACCCCAATTAATAAACTGCAAGCTAAAACCAACAAACCAAATTATAGGTAAAAATATAATATTACGCCAAGAACGTAATTCCCTTTCAAAAAATAAGCTTATACATGCAGAACTTAAAATAAGCACCAATGAAATACCATATACACCTGTCACTGCAGCATATCCCACAATAGGACTAAAAGGAGCCTGAGAATAACCCATTGTCAACCATGGAAAACCAAAAAAAGGCATTACGCCACGAAGCCATTCAGATAACGTCCAAATACTAGCCACAAATATTACCCAGACTAATGGCTCCCCAAAATGAAATTTTTTTATCAACCAACCTATTATAGTTATATATAAAGAAAGATAAGCACAAAGAATTATTAAAAGAAAAATTGCAGTTGGCATGGGTAGCGCCCCAAACTCATGCAAACTAATATATATCCATGTAACTCCCACACCAAACATTCCCATACCGAAAAAGAAGCCAAGCGTGGCTGCTTGTATGGGTGATGTGCTTTTACGCCAAAAATAAAGTAAACATGCAACTGTTATAACTGGAATGGGGAAAAGATAAAATGGAGCAAACCCTAGAACTGTTATTGCACCAAGTAATAAAACAATAATTAAATGAAACATTCTCTGTTTTGAGCTCTGAATTTTAATTATTGATTCTTCACTACTCAATCCTTGCACTGATTTTCCTCAGGCTTGTGTCTCTCAACTAAAACCATATGTAGTCTGCGACTATCGGCTCTCAATACTATAAACCTTAAATCTCCAATGACAACTGACTCGCCGCTCTTAGGCAATCTGCCAAATTTATTTAATACTAATCCACCAACTGTGTCGAAGTCATCATTACTATATTTTGTACCTAAAGATTCATTAAAATCTATTATCTCAGTAACTGCTTTAATTCGATAACGACCATCTAACTCTTGAACAATATTATCTTCTGACTCATCATAATCATATTCATCTTCAATATCGCCAACAATCTGCTCCAATACGTCTTCAATAGTAACCAAGCCAGCTACACCACCATATTCATCAACAACAATTGCCATGTGATTTCTATTACTACGGAAATCTTTTAGCAATACATTTAATCTTTTAGATTCAGGAATAAATACCACTGGACGTAATATTTCTCGTGCATTGAATTCCTCTCCTCCAGCATAATATCGTAGCAAATCCTTTGCTAATAAAATCCCAATTACATTATCTTTTCCATTTTCAGTCACTGGAAAACGAGAATGTGCAGTTTCTATCATAAATGGAACAAATGTATCTGGTGTCTCACTTATATCGATTACATCCATTTGCGAACGAGGAACCATAATATCACTCGCCTTCATTTCTGAAACCTGCATAACACCTTCAATCATGCTCAAAGCATCTGAATCAAGTAAATCACGTTCAAATGAAGAGTGTAATAGCTCTATTAACTGCTCACGATCTTCTGGTTCACGTAAAAGCAATGCACTTAATTGTTCAAACCATTTAGGTTTAGGTACAGAATCATTCATATTAAATTTTTAATGTTGAATACTAATAAAAGATCTATAACTATCCTATTAAACAAATACATAAATTTAATTTCCATACTGATATGGATCATCAAACCCTAAGCTAACAACAATTTCTTTTTCAAGTTTTTCCATTATAATCGCATCATCTTCATTTTCATGTATATACCCTTGCAAATGTAAAGAACTATGCACTGTAAGGTGCGCATAGTGTGCCAGCAAATCCTTATGCTGTTGATTTGCTTCTTTCTCTATTACTGCCGCGCATAACACAATATCCCCAGATAAGGGTAAGGTTTCTCCATATACAAAAACTAATACATTAGTAGCATAATCTTTGCCACGATAATCTCGATTGTATCTGCGACCTTCTACCTCATCAACTATACGTATGGTGACTTGTGCATTCTGCCTTAATCCAGCTTTAAACCATTTACAAAACTGAAAACGTGTTGGAATTTCTTTTAAATGTGACCTAATATTAGAGGAATACTGTACCGTTAGCTCTAATTCTATTTTATTAATTGTTGGAACCAACTCGTCACATATGGACTTACTATTTTTTATCATATCTTTCATAGGCATTTACAATTCTTTGTACCAAAGGATGCCTTACCACATCACTTGCTTCAAAATTAGTAAAAGCAACACCATGTACCTTCTCTAATATCTTTTTAGCTTCAACTAAGCCACTTTTCTGATTTCTTGCTAAATCAATTTGTGTGATATCCCCAGTTACAACAACCTTAGAACCAAATCCAATACGAGTTAAAAACATTTTAATCTGCTCTGGTGTAGTATTTTGCGCTTCATCAAGAATAATAAATGATTTATTCAATGTGCGCCCGCGCATAAAAGCAAGTGGCGCAGCTTCAATTATTCCACGTTCAAATAGCTTGCTAGCTTTAGCAATCCCCATCAAATCGTATAGCGCATCATAAAGTGGTCTCAAATAAGGATCCACTTTCTGTGCCATATCACCTGGAAGAAAACCAAGTCTCTCACCTGCCTCAACTGCTGGACGTACTAATATTATGCGCTCTACTAAATCTCGCTCCAGTGCATCTACCGCGCTAGCTACAGCAAGATAAGTCTTGCCTGTACCTGCGGGGCCAATAGCAAAAGAAATGTCATGATCTTGAATTTGCTCTAGATACCCTACTTGACGTGGTGTCCGACCATGCAAATTACTATGGCGTGTAACAAGAGGGGATATTGGCATATCATCTCCATCAACAAAATCAAGAAAGCTATGTTTTACTGGATTCTCAGAGCTCATTAATTCAATTAAACCTAACTGAATTTGTTCAATACTAAGACTAATTTTAGCTTGATTATAAAATTTTTTTAATGCGCATGATGCCATCTTTGTTTGATTAATTTTACCTCTAATACTAAAATTTTCATTACGATGGCTAATAGAAACGCTAAGAATTGACTCAATTTGTTTAAGATTTTCATCCAACGCACCACATAAATTCGCAAGACGCTGGTTATCATCTGCAGGGAAAGAAATTTCTTCTAATGTAGGTCTCAAGAGAATGTTATACCCAACTAAAATTACATTTTTAGTGACAAAAATTATGTTCTATAAAAGATGAAGGCTCAACTATACTTTGTACAATTTCACCACGTAATAACTTTGATGAAGCAGTGGTTATTTTAACGTCAACAAAATGCCCTGTTTTATTCAAATCTCCAGAAAAATATACCATACGGTTATTATCTGTTCGCCCACACAACTCCTTAGGATTTTTTCTGGAAGACCCTTCAACCAATATACGCTGGATTGTACCCACCATATTTTTACATGCAATACTTGCTTGATATTTAATCTTTTCCTGAACTTTTAATAACCTTTCCTGCTTGATTTTATGAGGAATATCATCAGGTAAATCAGCTGCTGGAGTTCCTGGTCGCTGACTATAAATAAAACTAAAAGAGTCGTCAAAGCCTATTTCCTCAATCAGTTTCATAGTTGCATTAAAATCAGCCTCCGTTTCACCAGGAAAACCAATAATAAAATCAGAGGTAAAAGACATATCTGGACAAACAGAACGAAGATTTCTAATAATTGATTTATATTCTAGAACCGTATAGCCACGTTTCATTGCCGCTAACACCCGATCAGAACCAGACTGTACTGGCAAATGTACATGGTTAACTAGTTTATTTACTTTCTTATGGGCATCTACAAGGCGTTGTGTAAATTCCCTAGGATGAGAAGTTGTATACCGAATACGCTCAATTCCAGGCACTTCATTTATATATGCAAGTAATAATGCCAAATCTGCCATGCTTTCTTCTTCCTCACTTTCTATTGCTCCACTATAAGCATTAACGTTTTGCCCAAGCAATGTTATTTCTTTAATCCCCTGATCAGCTAAACTAACAACCTCCATTAAAACCTCACGTAATGGACGAGAAACCTCCTCACCACGAGTATAGGGAACCACACAAAAACTACAATACTTACTACAACCTTCCATAATAGAAACAAATGCACTTACATTCCCCTTACGTCTATCACTATAAGCCAGTGACTCAGGTAAATAATCAAATTTCTCAATTTCAGGGAAACTTATATCTACTTGAGGTTTTCCACTAATCTTCCTTGCTTCTATCAACTGTGGTAAGCGGTGTAAAGTTTGTGGCCCAAAAACTATATCCACATAAGGTGCCCGCTGAATTATATTTTCTCCTTCTTGACTAGCCACACAACCCCCTACACCAATCAACAAATCAGGATTCATTTTTTTAAGCGCTCGAACACGCCCTAAATCATGAAATACCTTTTCCTGTGCCTTTTCCCTAATTGAACAAGTATTAAAAAGAATCATATCGGCACCATCAGGGTTATCAATCTGGTCCATACTCTGAGTTGCACGAAGCAAATCTACAATTTTTGTAGAATCATACTCGTTCATCTGACAGCCAAATGTTTTAATATAAAGTTTTTTACTCATACAATTTCTTCAATTAAAATATTCTCATTATATTAATTTTTAATACTGCTTCTATCTTATTTGTTTCTCTATAAATGAATTTCTAAACGTACTGCAAATCTCCTTAAAAAACAGATTAAATAATACTAGACTAATTATTCTCTATCTATAAATAGCTATTTTTTATAAACTATTTTTTTCATTATATAATAGCTTATCTTCAAAGTATTGTTATCAAAAAATTAAAAAATCCATGTGTTACATTATTTTTGAACATTCTATGCTTAATTGAGTTATGAAAATTAATTGATTTTTTTAGATACACCATCCCTAAATTATTTAATACAATAATATGAGCTTTAACCATAGTACTAATACTGCTGCAGCATATATATAACTCAGCCCAATTAAGACTCGCCCCATGTTAAAATAAAAAGTTATAACAAATTTATTTTCTTTTATTATTGTATAGATGCCATTACCCATCCCATCAAGAATTGTTATTGCTACACGTGAAAGCGCACTTGCTCTATGGCAAGCGGAATTTGTCCAGCAGAGGCTTATTAATTTATACCCCCAAAGTAAAATTAGCATACTTGGCATGACTACACGTGGCGATCAAATACTAGATATGTCTCTCTCAAAAATTGGCGGTAAAGGTTTATTTATAAAAGAATTAGAGCATGCAATAGCAGAAGGTCGTGCAGATATTGCTGTACATTCAGTGAAAGATATACCAATGAATATGCCTTCAGGATTCACATTAGCTGCTATTGCAAAACGTGAGGACCCACGAGATGCTTTTATTTCAAATCAATATTCGAATCTTAATATGCTACCTGCTGGCAGCATAATTGGTACTTCAAGCTTGCGCCGTGAAAGCCAATTACGTGCACGCTTTCCTCATTTACAGATACATCCTTTAAGAGGTAATGTACAGACGCGATTACGCAAACTGGATGAAGAGCAATATACAGCTATAATTTTAGCGGTAGCAGGACTTAAGAGGCTAGGATTAGCTAACAGAATCACTGCAATCTTAAATCCTGAACTTAGTCTGCCTGCAGTAGGTCAAGGGGCACTTGGAGTAGAATGCCTTTCTGAAAGGACTGATTTAATAGAGCTCATGCAGCCACTACACCACATTAAAACTGCACAATGTGTTAAATCAGAGAGGGCTATGAGCCGGGAGCTAGGAGGGAGCTGTCAAGTCCCTCTTGGAGGATTTGCAGAAATCAATAATGGGAAATTACTACTA
Source organism: Nitrosomonadaceae bacterium (assembly GCA_002721545.1). Taxonomy (GTDB): domain Bacteria; phylum Pseudomonadota; class Gammaproteobacteria; order Burkholderiales; family Nitrosomonadaceae; genus BJGV01. The sequence goes on from PBKR01000032.1 coordinate 65,076, forward strand.
CGTGGATTCGTTGCTAATCCAGATGGATCTCGCATGCTAAGCAACCAGCTAAGTGGGAAACCAGAAGCAGGTGAGAGTATGGGTATAAGTCTAGCGAAAGATTTAAAAGCACAAGGTGCAGATGAAATTCTTTCAGCACTTAATTGAGTATTAGTCTGTAAAAAATTTTAATAGATATGTGAAATAAATTATATTTAGATAAATTTTATAGCCTCTAGAAATGATATTTTAATAACAACAGAATTAACTTTATTACAAATAAACCATGAGTAAAGAAATCAAATCAGATCTTACTGAAGAAGCAAAAGTAGCTGACAGTCCAAAAGCTAATAGCAAGCCAAAAGGCCTACGTAATAGTATTATTTTTCTGTTATTTTCTGCTGTCTCTATAGCTACATGGCAATGGTATGAGAATAATGGGTTTAAAAAACTACCACAGGAACTTGAAAATCTACTAGCTAAAACCGATAAGACAAATGAGGGTCAATTAGGAGAGAATAATATACCTATTAAGAATAAACTGGTGGAGAATGAAATTAACAGACCCGATGAAAATCAACTAATAGAGTCTGATATATCTGCTAATAAATCATTGAAAGAGACTAACACACATATTGAAAATAAACTGTTAGAAATTGAGAAAAGATTAGTAGAAGTAGAATCAATTGAGAAACAACTAGCAGAAATAAATCCATCAGAAGAATTACAAAATATCTCAAATAAAATAGAAAGCAATATAGTACAAACTAATAGCAGATTTAAACTACTTGAGACTGAATTAACTGAATCTATAGACAAACAAAAAATACTTGAGGATCTTTATCGTGACCTTACTCCTAATCATAATGAAACGACAATAGAAGACGTAGAGCAACTTTTACTTATTGCAAACTATCAGCTGCGGCTCGCAAACAATATAGAATCTGCTATAGTCGCAATGCAAGAGGCTAATGTAAGGCTGCGTCGTATTAATCATCCGAAAATATCTTATCTACAAGAGATCCTAGTACAGGACATAGATCTATTAAAATCAGTACCAAAAATTGATATTATAGGTATTGGCCTAAGTCTTGATAACCTTATTGCAACAATAGATCAACTCCCATTGGAAATAGAACGAGTCCTTCTACCAGAAAATAATGGCACGCTTACAATACCTGATTCATCTTCAACACTTGATAAACCTATGATACCTGAGGTGTCTCAACCATGGGACAGATTCTTAGAAACACTACAAGGATTTTTTAATGATACTCCACTAGCTGGAGGTATATTTGAAGAATTTATGCGTGAAATTTGGAGTGATATTAAGAAATTTGTCAATTTTAAAGAATTGATTCGTATTGAACATGTAGGCAAACAAGATATACCACCTCCATCACACTCATATTTTCTTCGTGAAAATTTAAAATTACATCTATTAGCAGCGCATAACGCTCTACTTGCTCGTAATGCGGAAGATTTTAAATCTTATATTAAAAAATCTATTGAATGGATCAATAAACATTTTAATAATCAATCCGAGCTTGGCATGAGTATGCTAGAAACTTTACAGCAATTACACAATCATAAGATTGCCATTACAGCACCTGATATTTCAGCTAGCTATGATGCAGTACGCCAATATCGTATTTCCACTAAAAGAGAAGTAGTAAATACATTAATTAATTCTAAGGTAGATGCACAGAAACTAGCTGAGGATGAAAAAAATAAGAACCTATTGAGTGAAACTAAAGCAGAATCTGGAACAAAAACCGAAGTAAAAATGAAAGTTAAAACAGAAATTATAGAAGAAGCGGAAACAGAAGATGATGCTACGATAGAAACAGGAGCTACAGAAGAAGAAACGGAAGCTAAATCAGAAGAAGTCGGAGGGGTTTTAATTATGAAAGAGGAGATGGGAAAAGGAGTGGAAATAGAAGAGGAAGTAGAAGTAGAAGGAGAAAATAAATGAAACTTATTTTCTGGCTACTAACATTAATTATAGCTGCAGGAATAATCGCATTTGCAACTAAATATAATGAAGGTTATGTAGTACTGGTTGCGCAAGAATATCGTATTGAGCTAACGCTTAACATGCTACTAGTACTCCAAATTATATTATTTTCTATTTTTTATTTTCTATTAAGAATAATAATAGCCACGCTTAAATTACCATCAAATATACGTAAATTTAGAATAAAGAAAAATCATGAAAATGCAAATTTAACATTACTTAATGCTATAAAAGAATTCTTAGAAGGACGTTATGTTAAGGCAGAAAAGACCGCTAAGAAAGCACTAAAATTTAAAGAATCTTCTGAATTTATTGCTATTAATGCAACTATTGCAGCACGATCTGCTCACAAGCTAAATAGAAACTCTAAACGAGATGGATTCATTAGTGTATTAGAAAAAAAGGCGCCCGACGAAAAAGCCTTATACGCCATTACAAAGTCTGAATTATTACTGGATGAGAATCGCTATGAAGAGGCACTAAATATTTTAGATACGCTAAATAATGTTGAAAAAAACCAACAAAATGCAATCCTACGGCTAGAATTAAAAGCACACCAACAAGCCAATAATTGGGAGAAAGTATTAGATCTAGTTAATAAACTGACAAAACGCAATGCTTTGAATAAAATTCAAGCAGAAGAATTACGGCACCGTGCTCACCTAGAAAACTTTAAGAATATTGCATGGAATAAACAATTACTTAAAAGGTACTGGAGAAATATACCGTCCATTGAAAAAGAAAATAGTACGATTGCTTATTTTGGAGCACAATCATATATTGCATTAGGTGATTGTGAGACAGCAAGCAAGATCATTGAAAATAGCTTGGATAAAAATTGGAATTCAGAATTAGTTAGCATCTATGCAGATTGTATGGAGGGTAATGTAATAAGACAAATTGAATATGCGGAAACATGGTGGTTAAAATTCTACCCTAGAGACTTTAATTTACTGCTTTCTCTAGGAAAACTGTGTATAAAAAGCGAGATGTGGAGTAAAGCACAAAACTATTTAGAAGCCAGTCTTGCGGTAAAATCAAGCTATGAAGCACATCTCATGCTGGCTCTATTAAATGAAAAAACTGGGAAGCCTGAGATTGCTAAAGACCACTATACTAAAGGCCTTAAAGCATCTCAAAATCCGGGGTCAGGAACTCTATCTGGTAAAACTATTGACTCTATTCCTACTAAGGTTTTAATCAATAAGAGCTAGTTTCAGTTAGTCTTTTTTATCAGTTGGAGAAGCAATAAATGCATCAGAAATGAACTCATTTTCTGGTAAATTACGAAGCTTAATAAAATCCTTTCGGGCTGCTCCCACCATTATTGGTGATCCACAAGCATATACTTGGTAACCTGATAGACTATCAAAATCTTTTAATACAGCCTGGTGTACTAATCCTGTTCTCCCATACCAATCATCTGCCTGTAATGCTTCTGATAAAACTGGAATAAAGGAGAAATTTTCATACTTTTTTTGCCAACCTCCAGCCAGCTCTGCTAAATAAAGATCAGCCTTAGTACGAGCACCCCAATAAAGAACCATATGCCGATTGTTCCCATGTTTCTCAGAAATATAAAATATATGCTCAAGAATACTTTTAACTGGAGCAAAACCAGTCCCACTTGCAACAAAAATAATGGGCTTATCTGAATCTTCACGAAGGAAAAACGTTCCAAACGGCCCTTCAAAACGTAAAATATCCTTTTCTTTCATAGTTGAAAATGTATGCTGAGCAAAAACACCACCGGGATAATTGCGTACATGAAGCTGTAATAAATCATCATCATGTGGGGCATTGGCTAAAGAAAAACTTCTACGCTTACCATCTTTCATCAAAATATCAATATATTGCCCAGCAAGAAAATTTAATCTCTCATTTTCCGGCAATTTCAAAGAAATTAACATAACTTCTGGTGCTACCTGCTCCAATTTCTGTACTCGGCAAGGCAGCTTCCTAATTCTTATTCCTTTAATATCCCCTACCCCACTACATTCAATTATTAAATCAGATAATGGGCGTGCGCAACAAAATAGCGCCATACTATTCTGCTTCTCTTTTTCTGTTAAAGTATTTTCATTAAACCTGCCAAAATCTATCTTTCCCTGTATGATTTTACCTTTGCAAGCTCCACAGGCACCATTACGACAACCATATGGCAGTGAAAAGCCTTCTCGTAAAGCAGCCTGAAGGATAGTTTCTCCAGCTTTCACATTGATAATATGTCCACCAGGCTGAATAGTGATTTGATAAGGCATTGAATTATTAAAAGATTAACTAAGAACTAATAGAAAATAACATAGGTTATTATGAAACAAACTCTCCTACTTATTGGATGTGGTGATATTGCATTACGCTCAACTACATTATTGCACTCTCATTACCGACTGGTAGGCCTATGTCGTTACCCAGAGAATGCTCCTAAGCTTCGCCAACATGGAATTATCCCTATAACTGGTGATCTCGATAAACCCAGAACCCTTAATAAAATTTCAGGAATAGCTCATGCTATATTGTATCTAGCACCACCACCTAACCATGGAAAGCGAGATACACGTATCACAAACCTATTAGCATCACTAACAAAGAGAGTAACTGTGAGTAAGATTTTACCACAACGATTTCTTTACATCAGTACCAGTGGTGTATATGGTGATTGCAATGGTGCATTAACGCCTGAGACACGCCCAATTAACCCGCGCATAAATCGCTCAATACGGCGAGCTGATGCTGAGAAGCAGCTACGTAATTGGGGGTTACGTAATCATATTAATGTCTCAATTCTACGTGTACCAGGAATTTATGCTATTGAACGTTTACCATTAAAGCGCATACGAGAAGGTGCTCCAACGCTGGTTCCTGAAGACGATTGTTATACTAATAGCATCCATGCTAATGATCTTGTATATATTATTTTTGCAGCATTACGCTACGCAAAACCAGGAAGAGTTTACAATGCGTGTGATGATTCTAATTTAAAAATGGGAGAATATTTCGATCTAATTGCTGATTCTTTTAGTATGCCACGCCCACCACGTATTGCCCGCGCCAATGCCCATGAACATATTTCTAATAGCATGTTGTCATTTATGGAGGAATCAAGAAGATTAACAAATACTCGCATAAAAAATGAGCTGTATATTGAACTACATTATCCTACCGTAGCCCAAGGTATTTCTGAGGATAAAGCAACCAAATCAGAAAAAAGGTAAAATTCTTCTGCTAAATTAAGTAGTTTAAATAATTTCATGAAACCTATACTTGTTATAACTAATCTACCAGATAAAAAAACTGCCTTGAAATTAGCTAAAAAATTAATTAATAAGAAGCTGGCTGCTTGCGTCAATATACATGCCCCATGTACATCATTCTATCGATGGAAAAATAAAATTGAAACTGCAAATGAGCAACAGATATTCATTAAAACTTTGGCACCTCACTATATTGAGATAGAAAATACAATAAAAAAAATACACCCATACGAACTACCAGAAATTATTACTGTCCCAATAGATGGTGGCCTACCTGCATATTTGCAATGGATCTCAGATGAAACAACTACCTCAAATAAAAATTAAATATACTGGTTTATCCATGCACTTGATTAGACTATTTTTATTTCTATTTTGTATGACAAGTATCAATGCTTTTTCTGAAGAGAAAAAGTCAATAAGTATATTGTCTGAATTAAGACAAATGAGTGCTGGCTTTTCACAAACTGAACAAGAAAAAGAGGAGCTACTCCCACCTGATCAAGCTTTTAAACTCACAATCAAGATACATAACGAAAATACTTTAGTTGCAGAATTTGAGCCGGCAAAGAATTATTATATTTATAAGGATAAAATTTCCTTTAAACCACAAAATACAAAAACATTAATAGAAAGCATTTCTCTACCTAAAGGGAAAATAAAAAATGATCCAAACTTTGGCCAAACAGAAGTATATTACAAACCTTTTCAGGCTGTAATTTCCTTAAAACGTGAAGTACCAACGGCAAACAAGATTACTATTGCAGCTACTTATCAAGGATGTAACGAACCAATAGGTGTATGCTATGCTCCAATTGATAAAATTATAAAGCTAACTCTTCCAGTTGCAAAATCTGTAGTTACAGCAGTAGCAAATTCAGTAAGTGATGATGCGGTAGCATCAGCTAATTTTATAAAAACTAAACGAGTAGAATCTAAATTAGAGTTACTCAGTCCTCCAGATAATCGAAGATCTATTGAGTCTGAGTCAATAAAGATTGGAAAAATGTTTGAGGGTGGAAATTTCTGGTTAATCCTTGCAAGTTTCTTTGGCATTGGCCTTTTACTTTCTTTCACACCTTGTGTATTTCCTATGTTTCCAATCTTATCTGGAATAATCGTTAACAGCGGTAAGAATCTTACTAAAAGATATGGATTTATCCTAGCATTAGCCTATGTTATAGGAATGTCTCTTACTTATTCTGCAGCAGGAGTAGCAGCAGGACTTTCTGGTGCAATGTTATCTGCTGCCTTGCAGAATGCTTGGGTACTTGGAGGTTTTGCACTTATATTCATAGCTTTGTCTCTATCCATGTTTGGATTCTATGAATTACAGTTACCAAATTCAATACAAAATAAACTCTCTAAAGAAACAGGGAAGTTAAGCGGCGGTCATTTAACAAGTGTCTTTGGAATGGGAGCGCTATCTGCACTTATTGTCAGTCCATGTGTTGCTGCTCCATTAGCAGGAGCACTGCTATACATCAGCCAGACTAAAGATGTAATACTTGGTGGTTCTGCTTTATTTGCCATGGCATTAGGTATGGGTATTCCACTTCTAATTCTAGGTGCATCTGCTGGTGCACTCTTACCAAAAGCAGGACCATGGATGGAATATGTGAAACATTTCTTTGGTGTTCTGTTACTAGGTGTAGCAATTTGGTTAATATCACCAGTAATTCCAGCAGCTATACATATGTTGATGTGGGCTACTCTACTAATAATTTCTGCAATTTATTTAAATGCTATTGATGCGTTACCTAAAGATTCTTCAGGGTTTCGTAAGTTACTAAAAGGAATTGGCATCATTTCTTTACTGTTAGGAATTTCCTTATTAGCAGGAGTTCTGTCTGGAAGTCGTGATATTCTGCAACCTCTTGCTAAAATAAACATAACTAGCATCAATGGTTATAACACTAATAAAATAAACATCAATGAATCTCAACATCTCCCATTCCAACGAGTAAATTCTTTAGCAGAATTTAATAAACGTATTACTGAATCACAAAATAAATATGTAATGTTAGACTTTTATGCTGATTGGTGTATTTCATGTAAAGAAATGGAGCGTTTTACATTTACTGATCCAGAAGTAAAAAATAGGCTTAAAGATGTAGTGTTATTACAAGTTGATGTAACTGAAGGCACAACAGATGACGAAATTCTACTTAAACATTTCAAGCTATTTGGTCCTCCTGGAATTCTATTTTTTGACCCTCATGGCCGTGAAATTTATAATGCTAGAACTATTGGTTACCAAAACAAGAAAGAATTTCTTTCCATTTTAGATGCTGTATTAATTTAAATGAATATACTTGTAAGATCATTTTTATATATAAGTGTAGCAGCACTTGCCGTATACCTAGGACTACTTCTGCAAAACACAAAAGTGAGTAGCGAAAAAAAACAAATAGCCCAAAATAAGCTTGTGGCAAATGATGGTGCTAGCTTAATTTTATCTGCGAATTTACCTGACCTTAAAGGACAAAATCAGGAGATTTCACAGTGGAAGGGTAAAGTTCTAATAGTAAATTTCTGGGCAACATGGTGTGAGCCTTGTCGAAGAGAAATGCCAGAATTCATTAATCTTCAAAATGAATTACGTGATCAAGGTCTACTTTTTATTGGCATAGCAACCGACCAAAAAAATAAAGTACAGCAATATAGTAGGGAAATAGGCGTCAATTATCCGGTTCTTTTAGGGGGAATTGAAGCTATGGAGCTTGCTGAAGCAGCTGGTAATCATCATGCAGTATTACCATTCACAGTCATTCTCAATCGTAACGGTGAAATTGCTAGTACTCATATTGGTCGTATCACACGAGAAAAGATTGAAACAGTACTAAAGCCTTTACTATAAATAATTATATATGTCAGCTATATGGCTAAACTCTATCTTTAATGTAAATTCAGCTTTACTATCAATTTTATTTAAATCAGCTTTAGCTCATTCTTAGGTTATAAAATAAATTCTTACTCACCAGAGATTCCTATTTTCCCTATCAGCCAATCAAGTTCTGCCCCACCATACTGCTTCACAAGCTGATGCCGATCATCATCACTAATACTAATATTTGCTAGAATTGATTGTCCCATTTCAGAAGCTGATTAGGACTCTGTAAAATCTATTGAATTCTTAAGCTCATTAAAGCTATTATCTTAATAAATAAGATCAAGGAATTCCTTATATTTCAATTAATTTATACTAATATCTTGTAAAGAAATTAAATAAACTTATAGATCGTTGCTAGAATAGTGCTCATATAAAAATTATGTTAAATGTAGCTTATTCATCAAATACTACCTATATAATTATTAATATAGCTATATTGCTAATATAAGGAGCCCTAATGCATTCTTTGACCCCTGTAATCCTCTGTGGTGGCTCCGGCACAAGACTCTGGCCACTCTCCCGTGAGCAATACCCCAAACAATTGCTACAATTACTAGATGGAAATAATTCTTTACTACAGTCTACAATTCAAAGAATAGAAGGATTTGCTGATACAAAGACTGAACGGACAATAGTAGTTTGTAATGAGGAATATCGTTTTGTAGTGGCTGAACAGCTAAGAGTAATCAATAAAAATGCCACTATCATACTCGAGCCTGAAGGACGAAATACTGCTCCAGCTTTAACAATTTCTGCATTATATGCAACACAAAACAATAACGACCCAGTCCTATTAGTAATGCCAGCAGATCATATAATTCTGGATGTACCATCTTTTCAAGATACGATCCAAAAAAGTATGAAATTAGCTCTAGATGGTGCGATAGTTACCTTTGGTATTACACCAGAATCTCCAGAAACTGGTTATGGCTATATCAAGTATGGTCCAAAATATGATAAGGATGGCGCCTTATATATTGAATGTTTTGTTGAAAAACCAGACTCTAAAACAGCAGAATTTTATCTGGGTACAAACTCTTATTTATGGAATAGTGGGTTATTTATGGTACGTGCTTCAGTTTGGATTTCAGCTATTAGCCAATACCGAGCAGATATTCTTAAAACTTGCCAAAAAGCATGGGCCCAACATTCAATTAATGGTGAATTCTTACGACCAGAAAAGAAAATATTCTTACAGTGCCCATCAGAATCAATTGATTATGCCATTATGGAAAATATTGGAACAAAAATGCAATCATTTCCAATAGGTTTAGTAAAACCCCTCTCAGCAGGCTGGTCTGATATTGGCACCTGGGAATCGCTATGGAAAATTCTTCCAAAAAATAATGAGGGTAACGTGTCACAAGGCGATGTGTTGTTACACAACTGCAAAAATACTTTATCTATATCAACAAACCGTTTAGTTACTTGTATAGGTACTAAAAATTTAGTGGTAGTCGAAACGCCTGATGCTATTCTAATAGCTGACAAAAATAAAACTCAAGATGTCAAAGAAATTGTTGATAAAATAAATAAAAAGAAACGTACTGAAGGACAAGTACATCGAAAAGTATTACGACCATGGGGCTGGTATGACTGTATTGATATTGGCAAACACTTCCAAGTTAAACGTATTACAGTAAACCCAGGCGCTTCATTATCACTACAGATGCATCACCACCGAGCCGAGCACTGGATTGTAGTACGTGGTTCGGCACAAGTAACATGTGGAGATTCTAAATATCTTGTGTCCATCAATGAGTCTACTTTCATTCCTCTTGGTACCAAACACCGCCTTCAGAATCCTGGTCCAGGACTGCTAGAAATGATAGAAGTACAATCCGGTTCATATTTAGGAGAAGATGATATTGTACGTTTTGAAGATATTTATGGACGATAATTAAATCACAAAGGACTATATATTATATTGAATATTTATATTTTGTAGCCCTAAATTCTATGAGCTATAAACAACATCTTACTATGTCGATCTAAATAGTTTTAATATAAAAATTTATATTTACTAAATCAACACTCACTAAATTTTAATTACTATATTAATTCAGCATTATTATCAGCTATGTTAATAATATAATCTGAGGCATTTATTAAAGTAGGCTGATGAGATACAGCTATAATTGTAAGACTATCTTTTAGGCTTTTTAATGTTTCACAAATATCTTGCTCGGTCTCAAGATCTAACGCGCTAGTTGGCTCATCGAGCAACAAAAGTTTAGGGTGGTGAGCAAGTGCCCTGGCAATTGCAATACGCTGACGTTGTCCCCCAGATAAAAGCCCACCACGTTCGCCAACAATCGTATGTGCCCCTTCAGGTAAATTACTGACAAAATCCCATGCACCAGCCTGATGCAATGCAATTTCAGCATCAGCTTGAGTAAGATTAGGTGCGCCTACAAGAACATTGCTTATAACAGTATCATGTAACAAAATAGTTTCCTGAGGCACGTACCCTATTATTTTCCTCCATTCCCTCAAATTAATTTTATTTAGAGCAATACCATCAACAAATATATTGCCAGATTCTGGCTCAAGTAGCCTACTAATAATATCTAGAAATGTACTCTTTCCTATCCCAGAAGAGCCTGTAAGAGTAGAAAATGAATTTGCATAAATTTCAATATTCAGATCTTGAAATATAACTTTTGACCCATAATTAAAAGAAACTTGCTGCATACTAATTCCTTTTTTAAGGGTAGGATGAAGGGTTCCTATATCAATTTCAGCAAAAGAGCGTGCTTTCTTAGATTCTTTACGTATCGACCAGTAGGCGCTCTCCTCTGCTACAAGTAGCTGGTAACGACGCTGCATTCTAGTAGACACAGTTAATAGACGCACAAATAAAATGAGCATTGCCATTACTTCTGGAAGAGAAAGTCCCCATACTACTAAAACAACATATAACCCACTTGCTGTAAGAATGGTAAGTATTGGTTCTTGCAAGGCCTTCAAGCTTTCTCTACTCATTACCTCACGACGAGTGGCTTTCTCTAATTGCCTAGCTTGAGTCCGTAAAATAATATCTGCCATATTGTTTCTGGCCATAGCCTTTAATGCTTTTACTGACCCCAATACATCAGATAAATAAGATAGCAATTCTTTTAGTAACCGTGTTTGTTTTGAACCAGCCTTCTTCGTCATACGAATTAGACGATACATTGATGATAGAAAAATAATGCCTAGAAATAATGTAGTTAAGGCTGCCTGCCATGAAACAAAAAGGGCAATTACAATGTAAATTAATACTTGTACTAGAAGAGAAAGAACAGCACAACTATGCTCAAAACCATTAGCTGCACGCATTGCTTCTGTAGCAACAGAATTAGCAAGTGAACCTGTTGGCTGGCGTAGATAATACTGCCAGCGACTAGCAAACATAGCTTCAATAAGCTCTATACGTAATTTGCTAGCAATATTCGCTACGGTATATCCAATTTGCCTATTTGCTACAAGTAAAGATAGATTCTTAAGTACTATGCCACCTACAATAATTAATAACATTGAACCTATCGTTGGAGTAATATTGAAATTATTAAGTGCTTCGACAATAATCTTACCAATACTCGAATCTGCAGGATCTCCTACAGCAATCGACAATAAAGGAAGAAGGGCAGTTAAGCTAAGCCCCTCTGCAATACCCGCCGCCAAAAATGCAATAAGTACATATGCACTTCGCCTAGGGAAAACCATAAGATAAGTTGATATAATACGCATAGCAATTTACTAATTATTTTATAATCTAGATTTAAATATATAAAAATACAGTCCTTACAGTATAGCTATGTTGAAGAATACGTATAACTTTTCTTTCTTAAAATATTAAAAAGTGTCTGATAAAGCCTTTAATACAATTTAACAGAAAAGCAATTTTAGCATGCCCACTACCAACTAATCGGTATCTGAGAAATGTTCTAGCCAATATTGAATCCTCTATTCATTAGAATCTAATATGGCAAAAATAGGAATAAATTATATGTTGGTAGGCGCGATTGGATTCGAACCAACGACCCCCACCATGTCAAGGTGGTACTCTAACCAACTGAGCTACGCGCCTAAGGAAAATTAATTCTAACTTAATCAGAAAAATGGCTCAAATTATAACAGACCAATGTTACTCAACACGTTAATATACTATCATTAATTAGAATATAATCAGAAAAACAGGTCCTATTAAACAAAGATAAAACATTCTAAATCAGGGTCATGAATTACTGTGAGTTAAAATAACAGCTTTAAGAATAATAAACAGATACTATTACTAAGAAACTAAGGGCAAAACATGATATTAGTAACAGGTGGCGCTGGCTTCATTGGTGCAAATTTCATATTAAATTGGCTTGCACAGTCTGATGAAAGAGTCATAAATCTTGATAACTTAACTTATGCAGGAAATCTAGAAAATCTATCTTCTTTAAAAGGAGATAAACGACATATTTTTACTAAAGGTGATATTTGCGATTCTGCTTTACTCATAAATTTACTTACTAAGTTCAAGCCACGCGCTATTATAAATTTTGCTGCTGAAAGCCATGTAGATCGATCTATTAAGGAACCAGATAAATTTATACAAACTAATATTGTAGGTACTTTCAAATTATTAGAAGCCACACGAACTTATTGGAGTAAATTAGAGCGTAATATAAAAAAAGATTTCCGTTTTTTGCATGTCTCAACAGATGAAGTCTATGGCTCTCTTTCAAGTAAAGAGAGTCCATTTGATGAAAACCACCGCTATGAGCCAAACAGCCCTTATTCCGCCAGCAAAGCAGCTAGTGATCATTTAATACGGGCCTACTATAAGACTTATAGACTGCCAGTTCTTACCACCAACTGCTCAAATAATTATGGTCCGTTTCAATTTCCAGAGAAACTGATTCCCCTAATAATTATAAATGCCCTTTCAAATAAACCATTACCTATTTACGGTGATGGGCAACAAATCCGTGACTGGCTTTACGTAAAAGATCATTGTGATGCTATCCGTCGGACGCTAGAAGCAGGAGCTCCTGGCGAAACCTATAATATTGGTGGTTGGAATGAGAAGACCAACGTTGAAATTGTTCGCACCATTTGTTCTTTACTTGATAAGCTATCTCCCCATATTGATGGTAGACAATACGATGAACAAATTACTTTTATTACAGACCGACCTGGCCATGACCGTCGCTATGCTATCGACTCAAATAAAATAAAACGAGATCTTGGTTGGAAACCAACAGAAACCTTTGAAACTGGAATTAATAAAACTGTAAAATGGTATCTTGATAATAAAATTTGGGTTGAAAATATCAAATCAGGCGCATACCGAGAGTGGATTAATAAGAACTATAAAGGGCGGGCTCTGTGAAAATTTTATTATTTGGAAAAAAAGGACAAATAGGTTGGGAATTACAGCGAAGCCTTTCTTTGATAGGGGAATTAGTTACCCTAGACTTTGATGATGAAGAACTATGTGGGGATTTCACTAGGCCAAAAGAGATTATTAAGACTATTAACTCAGTCTATCCAGACATAATCGTTAATGCTGCAGCTTATACAGCTGTTGATAAGGCTGAAAGTGAGCCTATACTAGCCGAGACTATTAATGCTACAGCCCCAAAAATAATTGCTACAGAGGCTCAGAAAATAGGTGCTTGGTTAATTCATTACTCAACCGATTATGTATTTAATGGGAATGGAACTAAGCCATGGAAGGAAACTGACCCCACTATACCCATAAATGTTTATGGCGCAACAAAATTAGCAGGGGAGAAGTCTATTATAAATTCTGGATGCAAATACCTTATATTTCGCACCAGCTGGGTTTATTCTACTCGAGGTGAGAATTTTATTAAAAATATAATTCATCTTGCAAAAAATAAAGATAATCTTTCTATTATTAATGATCAGATTGGCGCTCCTACAGGCGCAGAATTATTAGCAGATGTGACAGCATACTCAATTTGTACAGCCATAAGAAAACCTAAAGTATCAGGGTTATATCATATAGCTGCAAAAGGTGAGATTTCATGGTATGACTATGCTAAATTTATACTTGATCAAGCTCGTCAATTTAAAATTAAACTTAAGGCTCAAGCTGAAAATATTCAACCTGTAGCATCTCGATCCTTTTTTCAAATTGCACCTAGACCTGAGAACTCACGATTAAATACTAAAAAAATAGAACATATTTTCGATTTTACCTTACCACTGTGGCAAACTGGTGTCACACGTATACTTACTGAAATATTTGAAAAAAAATTATGACACAACGCAAAGGTATAATTCTAGCTGGTGGTTCCGGTACAAGACTCTATCCCGTAACTAATGTAGTTTCCAAGCAACTACTCCCAATTTACGATAAGCCAATGATTTACTATCCCTTAAGCACATTAATGCTAGCTGGTATTAATAATATCCTTATTATATCTACACCTCATGATATTAAACGCTATGAACAACTATTAGGAGATGGTGAGAATTGGGGGCTCAATTTACAATATGCTGAACAGCCAAGACCGGATGGACTAGCTCAAGCCTTCTTAATCGGAAAAAATTTTATTTCTCAAGACCCTAGTGTTCTCATTTTAGGAGATAACATTTTCTATGGGCACGACTTGCAAACACAGCTTGCACCTGCTTCACTAGAGCAGAATGGTGCAACTATTTTTGCTTACCATGTAAAAAATCCTAATTGTTATGGTGTGGTTACGCTTGATTCTAAAGGCAAAGCAACTTCATTGGAAGAAAAACCATCTCAACCAAAAAGTAACTATGCTGTTACTGGCCTATACTTCTATGACAATCAAATTGTTGATATCGTTACAAATCTTACGCCTTCCCGCCGCGGTGAATTAGAAATAACTGATGCTAATCAAATCTATCTAGAACATAATCAACTACATGTAAAAATTTTGGGGCGTGGCTTTGCTTGGCTAGATACTGGCACTCATGAAAGTATGAGAGAAGCAAGTAATTTTATCGAGACTATTGAACATCGACAGGGTCTTAAAGTTTCTTGCCCAGAAGAAGTTGCTTATCGCCAAGGATTTATTAATGCTGAACAACTAGAAAAGCTAGCCGCACCATTAGATAAAAATAGTTACGGAAAATATCTGATGAGAATTCTAAAAGAGCCCGCTACTAAATTAAAATAATTCATACCTCCATTCCTGAAGTTCTCATTATTGAACCTAGCATATCTAGTGATAGGCGTGGCTTTTTCTTGGAAAGTTTCAACGAAAAGGAATTCTGTAAAAATACGGGGCTTAATGTACACTTTGTACAGGATAACCATAGTCAATCTACGAAAGGTGTGCTTCGAGGCCTGCACTACCAAATCCAACGACCGCAGGGAAAATTAGTACGCGTTGTACGTGGGGCTGTTTTTGATGTTGTAGTAGATATTCGAAAATCCTCACCCACATTTGGCAAATGGATAGGTACCGATCTTACGGAAAGCAACTACCGGCAACTTTGGGCCCCAATAGGATTCGCTCATGGCTTTCTTGTACTTAGTGATACTGCTGATTTCCTTTATAAAACTACAGACTATTACACTCCCAAATTTGAGCGTAGCATCTTATGGAATGACCCTACCATTGGTATTCAGTGGCCACTTAATGAGGAGCCAAGACTATCAGATAAAGATAAAGTTTCTTTGTTACTTGAGCAAGCGGATATTTATCCATAATCTAACAATTCCTTTTACAGATAATAAGAACACGTTGCATTAATCAATATCCTCGTCATCTTCTAGCAGTTTTAATGGTAAAATAATCGGTTATAAAATTATACTCTGTTCGGCCTCTCAATACTAAGGTATCTAGAGGCTAGATACCTTAGTCCATTAAAGCGAAATAATTATTATAGTTTGCCCATTCAAATTGCTAGATACAGATATCAGTAACGACCCCCCATTAACTTCTTCACTAACCCCAACTAATTCGCCTAGTGGAAGTAATAATACACCGATACAATTTTCTGTGGTTATACCTACTCTTAATGAAGTAGACAATATTGATCCTTTATTATCTAGCCTCTTTGCACTTGATCTCCCACCCAACCATTTTGAAGTCATTTTTGCAGATGATTGTTCAAGTGACGGCACAGCTAAGAAGGTCCGCGAATGGGGAAAAAAAGCAAATGTTAGGATTATTAATCGTCAAGGAAAACCAGATCTAACTGCATCTATTTTAGCTGGCGTTACAATAGCTCAGAGTGATGTCATCGTTGTAATGGATGCAGATCTAAGTCATCCAATAGACCGGCTCACTGCTGTAGTAGAACCAGTACTAAATGGTAGTCATGACATAGCAGTAGGTAGCCGTTATGTCCCTGGGGGTGGTACAGAAGGCTGGCCCTTGCATCGACAATGGTTGTCACGTATAGGTGGCTGGCTTGCACGTCCCATATGCGATGTTAAAGATGCAACCTCTGGATTTTTCGCTGTTCGCAAAGACTTAATTGCAACAATTCCAGAACATGCTCGTGGATACAAAATATTGCTTGAACTATTGGTAGCAGGACGAGAAAAAATAAATGCAATTGAGGTACCAATCTGTTTCCGTGATCGAACACTAGGCGCTTCAAAACTATCATTTTCTCATCAATGGACATATTTACAAAGATTAATAGCGTTGTCAGGAGGTACAGTATCTGTCAGCACTGCTAGTAAATTTACATTGGTTGGGCTATGTGGCGTAATAATTGATACGCTATTGTTTCAAATCCTAGTTGTTTATGAAGCCGGACTCGCACAAGCACATATTATTAGTTTCTTTGCTGCAGCAACAGCAAATTACACACTCAATTCTAAATGGTCCTTCCGAGAGCACCATACAGGCTCACTAAAATGGTATCAATTTAATCGCTTTTTAATGGTTGGTATGTTTGCATTATTGCTAAGAGGTGGTGTTCTAGCTCTATTAGTATATGGCTGGAATATACCTGCCGAACTAGCAATCTTTCCGGCCATTGCTACAACAGCAGTGGTAAATTACCTTGGCTCTGCCTTCTATGTTTTTCCTATAGTAAATAACCCTCCATCACTAGATACACGCTGGCGAATTGCTTCAATCGGAGTTGTAGTATTTACCTTAATATTACGATTGGTTTATCTTGGACAGACACAATTGATTCCTGATGAAGCATACTACTGGAATTATGCACAGCACATAGATTTAAGCTATCTAGATCACCCGCCAATGGTCGCTTGGTTAATCTGGTTTGGCACCTCAATATTTGGTGATAATGAATTTGGAGTACGAATCTCTGCATATTTTTGTAGCATTGTAGCAATGGGTTATCTATATTCCCTGACACGAAATATTTACGACAAATCAACTGGTATGCGCGCAGTATTAATACTGGCTGTCCTCCCAATAGGATTTGTACATGGAATGCTAATGACTCCAGACGCTCCCCTATTAGCAGCTTGGGCAGCCACACTTTATTATATGGAAAGAGCATTGGTAGCTGGACGAAGCTCAGCTTGGATCGGTGCAGGCATTGCATTTGGCTTAGGAATCCTATCTAAATATACACTTGGGCTACTAGGTTTCTCAGCTTTATTATTTGCACTTGTAGATCCAACTGCACGTCGCTGGCTATTCCGCCCGCATCCTTATCTAGCTGCTGTCCTGGCTTTGTTACTATTTGCACCTGTAATTATATGGAATAGTGAGAATGATTGGGCTTCATTTCTATTCCAATCACAAAGAGTTGTGGGGTTATATACCTGGGTACCAGAATTCATACATCCTGCTACCACCAAAAATATTAATGAATTTGGTAACTTCTCAGTTCAGTATTTGCCTATGCATATTTTGGTACTATTGACACCGCTAGGCCTCATCGCTGCTGGAATAGCATTATTCTCACGAATTAGGAAAAACAACGAACTGGTAAACAGGCAACGTTTATTTATACAAATATTTGCTGGTTTTCCCTTAGCAGTGTTTATCTTTGTTAGCATATTTAATGCACCAAGGTTTCATTGGACAACCCCGTTATGGCTTGCCTTATTACCAACAATGGCATGGATGATAGGTAAAACAGGTGATCTACAAAATATTTCAAACTATTTACGATCCTTATGGAAACCAACAATCATTCTAACAGTTTTCTCATACGCATTTGTTCTACACTATGTAGTTCTTGGAATACCAGGTGTTCCATATCCTTTATCAATAACGAAACATTATTTCTGGGATGAAGCAACAATGGAAATTGAAAAAATAGCAGATGATGTACAAAAAAATACAGGGAAAAATCCCATTGTTGTCGGTATGAGCAAATGGTCAGTTGCAAGCTCCATGCTATTTTATAATAAGGGTAAAAATATTATGGATATTCGTTCTCGAAATATGTTTGGTGATAGTGGAGCAATGTTTGAATTCTGGTCTCCATCACAAGCACCATCTAATAGACCCATCATCATGGTCAGCATGAAACGTGACAGACTTAAAAAAGGTCGCCTTGGTAATGATCTTAATCAGGTCTTAGACCAGCCAGGACCGATACTATTTAAAACTATTAAACGAAATAATAAAAAATTGCGTGATGTTTACTACAGAGTAGCACAAGGTTATCTTGGAATGAAAACTACTCAATAATACATAAATAAAGACTAATTAAGTAGTATTTAGAAGGCCTTATACAATATAATTTTATCAGAGATAATAATGAAATCATGATGAATATCATTACAATCCATATCATTTCAATTGATACTCAAATTAAATTCTTAGTGCTATCAAGTCCCAATGAATAAAACATTTGAAACTTCTATTAAAGCTATTATATTGAGTGCTGGACAAGGCAGGAGGCTCCTGCCATTAACTAAAAACTCCCCAAAATGTCTCCTGTCAATTTCTGGAAGAACGATCATCGAGTGGCAAATTGATGCCTTACTGACAGCTGGAATTGAAGAGATTATTGTAGTAACAGGATTTCAAACCAATCAAGTTGAAGAATTATTGCAGCAACGTTATTCAAATTACAAAAAAATCAAAATACTGTTTAACCCTTTCTTCCAAGTCGCAGATAACCTAGCAAGTTGTTGGATAGCACGCTCGGCTATGGATTGTGATTTTATACTATTAAATGGAGATACTATTTTTGATAAGTCCTTGTTATCTAAAGTCTTAGAATCTAAATCTGCACCTATAACACTGAGTATAGACTATAAGAAAATTTATGATGAAGATGATATGAAAGTTCAGTTAACTAATAATGGACTAGTCCAACACGTAAATAAAACTCTACCTACAGACCAGATTGATGCAGAATCAATTGGCCTGACCTATTTCCGATCTAATGGGCCCATGCTATTCCGTGAGGCGGTTGAAGAGGCACTTCGATATCCTGCAGAACTTAATTCTTGGTATCTTTCTATCATAGATATGCTAGCTAGAAAAAATTTAGTTAGTGTTTGTAAAATATCTGGTCACCGTTGGTGCGAAATTGACTACCCCCCAGACCTAATAAAGGCTCAAGAATTATTTGGTAAATAGATTAAAATAAAATACAAATAGCATTCTAAATATATATTTAATATACTAAAACGAATATATAGAATGCTAAAATAAATCTATTAGTTAATAATAATTTAGGAGTTCTAAATGCCTGATAAGATAAAGTCAACTCCCCTTGTTTTCAATAAAACTATGCGGAAGTTTGGTGCACCGCATACTATAATATGCCAATATCATCATTGGAGTATTCTATTAAGGCCAATACAGTTAACGCTGGGTTCTATAATTTTGATAGCTCATGACCCAGCTTCTAGATTCTCTGAGATTAGCCCAGAAAGTTTTACAGAACTACATACAGTCACAAAATGTCTAGAATGTGCCCTAAACCGTGCTTTTGCATATGACAAGCTCAATTACCTTATGCTAATGATGGTCGATCGAGATGTACATTTTCATGTGATCCCCCGTTACTCGGAGCCAAAACAATTTAATGGTATAGAATTTACTGATCCCAGCTGGCCAGGTGCTCCAGATTTAAATTGTACAAATAAAACTAATTTAAAAATTAACGCAGATATCATCACGCACATCAAATCCTGTTTAGTATAATGTCCAAGGGCATTAAATTATTTAAATATTCAATGACAATATAACGCTTATTCACGATACTATTTAGCTTAATAAATAACATGAGATAATAACGGCTTTAAGCTAATAATTTTTTAATTGATCTATAAATAATCAAGCCACGTAGGATATGGAAGATAAAAAAAATAGTCAGGAATTCCCCCTCCGGGAAGCGCATCGCCTTGTCCGTGATCTTATGACACCAAATCCTATGATTTATTGGGCTGATTTTCTATTTAATGCCTTATTAGGTTGGGCAGCATTTATAATAATTCTAACTATACCCGTATTTTCCATATGGCAATTTATAGCATTTATTATCGCAACACTAGCTCATTACCGTGCAGTAATTTTTATTCATGAACTTGCCCATTTTAAGAAGGGTACGTTTAAACTGTTTCGCTTAATCTGGAACCTAATTAGTGGTATACCATACTTAGTCCCATCTTTTACTTATGGCATACACTATGATCACCATAAGCCAGATATCTATGGCACCAAAGAGGATGGTGAATATATACCCTTTGCAACACAAAAACCTATATTAATGATTGGCTATGTATTATTCTCATTTTTTCTGCCTTTTCTATTTTTTATCCGTTATATTCTACTTACACCAGCATCCTATCTAATCCCATCACTCCGTACATTTTGCTGGGAAAGGGCATCCTCCCTCTCAATAAACCCAACATATAAGCGCCCAGAAGGCTATATACGTAATGATAAATACTGGAAATTACAGGAGTTTTCAACTTTTGTATATACGATCATAGTCGTTTTATCCATCATATTTGAGATGCTACCATTTAAATTTATTATTCTATGGTATTTAATCGGTGCTTCCATATTTACTTTAAATTCGATACGTACACTAACTGCTCATGCTTACCGTAATTCTGGTAATAATAAAATGGAATTTCATGAGCAATATCTTGATTCTATAAACATTTCTGGTAACCTGCTAACTGCATTATGGGCTCCTGTAGGTTTACGATATCATGCCACGCACCATCTTTTTATGAATATGCCATACCATAATCTTGGTAAGGCCCAGCGTCGTCTAGTAAATAAACTTAGTGATAATTCTCTTTATCTGAAAACTACTCGCAATAGTATGTGGGATGCTTTATGTCGTATCTGGAATGAGGCATCAGCATCACGTTAATTATTATATTATCTGGAATTTATTTACAGACAATAATTGTTTTATTTAAGATAGTAATGATTGTAAATCTGGCACTGTCTTCACGTATTTAGGGAAAGGGTTTTTATCACCAACACGTACACGCCCTAAAAATGCAAGATTATTAGCTTTGGCACTTTGGTAATCAATGATAGCATCACCAATCATAAGAACACGTTCTGGTGTGAAATCATGAGCAGAAAGTATTTCTGCGATGATGGTTTCTTTTGATTTTGGTGAGCCACGTACTCCGGTGAAATAAGCATTCAGTCCACGGTGGGCAACTATTTTATTTAGCTCTGCTTCAGGTGTACCCGATGCTATAAAAAGTGGAATTCTAGATGCCTCAATTTGTATGAATTTATCCGCACCAGGTACCGAATCACTATTAATTACAGCATTAACTACTAGCCTAGAAAAGGTTTCATCAAGTTTCTCTTCTTCACTCTGTGTTAGTGGCGATCTTTTCAATAAATGTTGTTGAAAATAATGAAATTTTTTGTAGCGAGACAAACCACCATTTAATTTGTGATAACGTACTACTTCTTTTACTATTGAGGCACCATAAGACTGATAAAGGTCTGCAAATGCACTTGTTTTAATATCAGCTGACTCTACTATTACCCCATCAAAATCAAAAATTATGGACTGCCAATTATCTCCTCTCATGCTTTGTTATCTGACTCTGCAATTGTAGAATCATCCTCTATATCTGAATGGTTCAGTTCTTTATAAATTCCTCTAAGACAATCTAATAAGCCCTGTCCAAGATCAACATGTTCATTGAGCACTAATTTTCGACCAAGACGCGGCTGAAATGCATATGGCGTTATTTCATAATGATGCAAAGTATTAGCCTCATCAAAATTAAGCTTTACAGGCCATGGCATGATTTCAGAGATCATTGTCATGACATCTTTGATACGCATTCTTTCCTGTCCTGTAAGAATTAGGTGGCGATTAGCAAACTCTGAAGCTAATATCTGTACACTCATACGTGCAGCATCTTCCACATGAATATACTCACGGATAGATTCACCACTACCTTTATAAGTAATAGAGTGACTCTCAATTGCTTCATGTAACATTCGATAAATGCCATTACGGTCATCAGTCCTTCTTCCATATAGTGAGCCATATCGGAGAATGGTGTAATCTAATCCATAGCGGTCTTGATAGGTTTCAATAAATCGCTCTGCTGCCTGTTTACTAGCACGATAGAAAGATCCGGATTCCGAATATACATATACACTGCTAGCAAAGATAAAGCGGCGAACTCCAGCTATTCGGGAAGCTTCCAAAACATTCATATTTCCAATAATATTGACTTCTGCAGTAGCTAATGGCCTCTCATTAGCCTCATCGATATCTGCAATTGCAGCAAAATTGTATACTATAGATGCACCTTCTATGGCTTTTGTTACATCTTCCAGATTCATAATGTCACCAACGATCATTTCTTGATCGCTTCTCTTAAAATCTGATGAGGTGCAATCAAATAATCGTACTTGATAACCATCTTTGGAAAGCTCCTCAGCTACATGGCTACCAAGAAAGCCACTTGCACCAAAAACAATTGCAATTTCTTTAGACATTGGCCTGGCCCTTAATTAAACCGCTATTAATTAAACCCTTCAATAGATTTTCTGCTGCCTCTAATTCCATACATTTTCGTGATTCTTTAGCTAATGAGCCAATATGTGATGTCAAAATCAATTTATCATTTTTGATTAAAGGACCATAGTACGGCTCATGTTCAAAAACATCTAGAGCAGCCATACCTAAATGCCCAGAAATTAATGCCTCATCCAAAGCAGATTCATCTATAAGACCACCTCGAGCAGTATTTATTATTATAGAACCAGGCTTCATGCATGCAATTGACTTTGCGTCTAAGAGATGATGTGTGTCAGTAGTGTAAGGCAAGTGAAGACTAATTATATCTGCTTTAGCAAATAGTTCATCTAGCAATACTGAGTCCACTCCATGTAATGTTGGATCAATATACGGATCATGGGCAATGACCGCTGCATTAAAGGCCTGACTTAAATGTGCAACACGTTTTCCAATATGTCCCAATCCTATTATACCTACTGTTTGGGCCGCAAATAATTGTCCTTGCATTCTTGGCCATTCATTTGTCCGCAGCATCCGATCAGTCTGACAGATTCGTCTTAAAGCAGTTAGCATCAATCCTATTGTAAGCTCAGCTACAGCTTGGGCTGGAGCTTCAGGTGTATTAAAAACAGAGATGCCATGTAGCTTTGCTGCATCAAGTGCAACACTATTTAGGCCCGCTCCGCAGCGCGATATTACTTTTAAATTTTTAGCTGAAGAAAAAACACGCTCAGTCAAAGGTTCAATTCCTGCAATCATCCCAATGGCATCTTCTCCAAGTAACTCTATAACCTCATCTTCGGTAAGCTTTCGTTTATAATTATTACAAACAATATGCATTCCAGAATTTACTAAATAATTTAGGCTAGAATTATCCTGTATATCAAAAGAAGAAGTAGAAATTACAAGTTTTCTCATAAACTTGCCTTTATATTTTGAATGTGATTACGGCAAAGTGTATCTAAGATTCTAATGTCCAGTCCATAACCGATAAAACTGAAACCAGCTGCAATTCTTTGTCTTAATTCCTCTTGGTTTGGTTCCACTACATGAATGCCACCAGGTTTTCCTAATTTTTTTCCAACCTTCAATACTTTTTCAATTGCTGAAATTACCGCAGGGTGGTTAAATTCCCCTATATGTCCCATTGAGCTAGATAAATCGTAAGGGCCAATGATATAGGCATCAATTCCATCTACAGAAAGTATTGCATCAATTGAATTAACAGCATCTATATGCTCTATCATTGCTATGATTACAGCATTCTTTTCTAACCAGTCTCTGTATTTCTGAAACTCTGCACCATAACCTTGTGCACGAGCTAATCCAACTCCACGATTACCTCGTGGAGGATAGTAAACTGCTTGTACTGCTGCTTCTGCATCAGAAACAGATTTGATCATAGGTATCATTACACCATTCGCTCCAGCATCCATAACCCGCTTAATTTGGTCAGCGTGATTTGAAGTGAGACGAACAATAGCCGGACATTTCTTCATATCAAGTACTTGGATTAATGTTTGAATTTCACTTAATTCTAAAACACTGTGTTCCATATCCAATACAAGCCAGTCAAATCCAACATTAGCCATAATTTCTGCAATTGAAGGATGACCTAGTGTAATCCATGATCCAATCGTTATTTCGGACCGAATTAATTTAGATTTTAACTGCATGAGAACTCCTTAAATTCTGCCATAATGTCCTATTTTAATAATAATTCCAGTCTTTAATATGAAGATAATAATGGATCTGATTCCATTAATTTAGCAACACGAGCTAAATCAGCCACAGTATCAACTGCTTGAGTATCAAACTCCGTTTTTATCATTTTTACATGATAACCATGTTCTAGTAGCCTAAGCATATCTATAGATTCAAATTGTTCGAGTGGTGTTGGTGGCAAACGAGTGTATTTAAAAAGAGTTTCACGTCGGAATGGAATAATACAAACTTGTTTATAAGCAAGAGTATGGTCAAATCCTAATTTATTAAGGGTTGGAATTGGTTGCCTGGACATATAAAGCGCATCCCCATAGCAGTTCATTATTACTTTAATAGTATTGGGATTTTGGAAGTCAGATTCATCATTAATTCTTTTTACTAAATTCACACAGTTTAGCTCTTGATCCTCTTCGAATGGAATGACTGCAGTATCAATCATTTTTGGGTGTGTCATTGGCTCATCACCTTGTACCATGACAATGAGTTCCGCATCAATTTTAGCTGCTGCCTCGGCAACTCGATCACTTGCTCTCTCGTGCGTGCTAGAAGTCATAATAACAGGGGCACCAAAATTCTCTGCTGCTTGTTTAATTTCATTATCACAAGTAGCTATATAAGTAGCCTCAAGTAAACTACTCATAGTAACTCGTTTATAGATATGCTCAATCATGGTGCGACCTAATATTGTCGCAAGTGGCTTGCCAGGAAAGCGCGATGAACCCATACGTGCTGGAATTATTGCAATTGTTTTCATTTGTAAATGTAAATTATTTGAAATTTATTTAGAGTAATTTTTTGTTTTTTAGTATCCAGTTATCTAAGTCGTTTATTAATAATAAAGTAACTTTTTTAATTAGATAAAATTGTTAATTTTGAGTCTAATCCTACCATCAGAGGGAAATCTCTGCGAGTTATGCATGCGACTTAGCTGGTAATTGAGCATCTGGCAATGTACAATTTTGGATTTTCTTTAACTTGTTTTTACTTATGATTTCTAGTCATATACTAGATATATTGTGTATTAATAAGGCATTTAAAATGAATTTATAGGTATGAAAGCACTTTTCTTTCTTCGCCATTATAATGATATAGATCATATCACCCCAGTCATTTATAAATGGATTGAATCTGGGCATAACTGTGATGTTATTATGATTGGTAGCAAACAGTTTCAGAATGATTATCGTATTGAATTTTTAAGAAAACTTGAAGGTGTACGAGTAGCCCATATCAGAGAATTATTACAGCCACTTGAATTTGTTATGTGGCGTTTACAAACATTATTATTAGTTGGGGGTATACGTCGCTCACTCGTGGGGCCATTGGTAAGTAAATTAGCTGAAATTTATAATGCTAAAAAGCGAGAGTATTTTTGGAAAAAAACTGCTGAGCGCTTGTTGCTTTACAGTTTTGAAGGAATTAGCGAAGGAGTAGTAGTATTTGATTGGATAGAACGAAATTCAGTCATTAGTATTGAATGGGTTGAAAAAGTCATATTATTGGCACACAAGAAAAGGTTTCGTGTAGTATCGTTACCCCATGGCGATAGCCCACATGCAAACCAGTTGATTCGCCGACAAGAATGGATTCTTAAGCCAGATAACACATTTGCTGCTGCTAAAATGTTTGATAAGCTTGTTGTTCCAAATGAATTATGTGCAGGACGATTTCGCCCTTTTCTAGAGAATAAAGAAATTGCTGTTTTAGGTTCTCCTAGATATTGTGATGAATGGCTAGCAAAATTAGCTGAATTTTTACCGGAATCACCGCTAAATTTATCAGATAATAAGCTTAAAATTGCAATTTTTTTAAGAAAAAAAAATTTTACAACTTTCTGGGAGGAAGTTAGCGAAGTAGTACAAATGATTGCTACTTTTAAAGATGTTGAAATAATTATTAAGCCGCATACTCGCAGTGGATGGAAGCAATCATTGACAAAAGAGGCCGCACTCTTAAAGCTATCAAATGTGAGTATAGCAAATAATAATACTCATTCTGCTCATTTATTAAACTGGTCAGATGTTATTATTGACATTGCAACTTCAGTTGCATTTGAAGCAGTTAAGCTCAATAAACCTGTATTAGCAGCAGATTATTTACATGCGGGTAGATCTACAGTAGCAAATTTTATGCCTGAAACAGAACTGAAGTGTAGGGACGATGTGTATATAAAAATTCAAGATTTTATTGCAAATGGCTGTGAATCTTTCTATATAGAAGAACATCGCTTAAGATTCCTAAAGGAAATAATTGAAGTGAATGGGCCAGTTGTGCTATCCCAATATGTAACTCTTTTAGAAGAGCAGATACGAGTAAAATTTACATAGAAAACTAGTTTAAGGATATTATTAAGTTACATGAGTGAGATTGTAGTACCTTCTATCGATGTAGTAATCCCAGTTTACAATGCGCCCGTATTAACAAAGCGTTGCATCGATTCTGTTGTGTCTTGTTTAAGCACGTCTATTGGTAATATTTATATTCAAGATGATGCGTCTAATATAGAGACGCATGAAATGCTGGACAATTTACCATATCAAAATATCCACATTAGCCACTCTATTAAGAACAAAGGATTTGGTGCTTCTGTGAATATAGCTATAAATCGCTCAAACGCATCTTATATTCTAGTACTTAACTCGGATACCAAAATAAATGAGAATATACTTTTACCACTATATTCGGCAATGCTAGCTGATTCTAAGCTTGCTGTTATTATGCCTATTAGTAATGATTATATAAATCAAAATTTGGATCAATATTTACGGCAACCCGGCAATTATATTCTTACTTATCGTCTAAGAGGATATGCATTTCTAATTAGACGAAGTGCCTTTAATAAAATTGGAGGCTTTGATCCAATATTTGGTAGAGGTTATTATGAGGATATAGATTTAGGCAGAAGAATTTATGAGCATAATTGGCACATAGGTGTACACCCTGAGGCATATATTCATCATACAGGTGGAGGATCTTTTGGTCGTGGATTAGATTATCGTGAATTAAAGCGACGTAATCGAGCTATTTATTTCTCACGTTATCCTGATGCAAAACGTAATGTTATATTTTTCTCAGGAAAATTTTCACTTACTTCTGCTCCACCAGCCCTACTAAATGCAATAAGTAATGTATTTCAAAGAGGCGGTCTTGTACATTGGCTTGCATTAGAAAAACCTACTAAAATCCCTTGTCTTCATATGAGAAATAATTTGATTAATTTATCAATAATAGTAAAGCTTATGGTTTTAGACGGTTGGTTACGTAGAGACAAGAGAGTTTCAGATGTATGGTTATTATTACCCACTCCTCCAAGTTTCCTAAGGATACTTCTTATTATGTTGAGTCATATCAGGGGAATTAAGATATTTACTTGGAAAATAGATACTATGTAATAAATTATCAACAAGTTTTGAAATACTTTTTTAAAAAATTAGTTGCATATTAAAATTAATTAATATGGTGTTAAAGTAAGCATTAACTCATAAAAATCATAGACTAAATTAAACGTTACTTATGTATTGTTTCTTTATAATATGCAAGTTGTTATTAAGTGAATAAACAAGTGGACGAGCAGTAGCAATTTGAATTCTTATTATCCGTGTATGCTGTACGTTTGATATTCCTTCTAATCTCATTATCAGTGTACGCAAGACATTTTTGTGAGATACGATAAGAACTTTCTTTCCATTTTGTAACTCAGGTGCAATTATGTGTTCCCAATATGGCTGCATACGCATGTATGTCTGTTGCAGGCTTTCTCCCCGTGGTATTTCATTTTTATCTATCTCCGAATAACGTAGTTGATTCCCAGGATACCGCTCATCAGTAAAATCAAGTAATGGTGGTGGGATATTAAATTTTAATTGGCAGCCTAGAACTGGCCAAAAGCCAAATTTTTTAACAGCTGACCATCTTTTTATTCCTTCTAGCTCTCCGTAATGACGCTCGTTTAGACGCCAATTTTTTTGAATAGAAATGTATTTTTGGTCCAACACTGATAAGACAATTTGTAGGGTTTCTGTAGAGCGTTTAAGCTCAGATGTAAAGCATGAATCAAAAATATATCCTGCTTTCTTAAGTAGATTTCCAGCTGCTCTTGCCTCTTGAATTCCTTGTGGGCTAAGCTCAACGTCAGTCCAGCCAGTAAATCTTCTATCTCTATTCCAGATACTTTGCCCATGTCGCAGTAAAATAAGTTGTGTCATATGCTTTATCTTACTGATCTTCGTAGAAAGCTTATTTTTGATAGCATAATTATAAAATTAATAAAAATAAAATTAACGTAATACACCACGTCTAAATAATTTCCAGAAAACTTTACAGCCAAATAAAATAGGATGTCGACGTAGTTTTGCAGTAACCTCAATATTTACTCCAGTGTGCCGTTCTATCTTCCAGGCCGCATAATCAATACAATCTCGAAAAGTAAAGGTCGCTTTTGTAAGTCGGAGCACTGAGAGAACCCTACCCTGCCAACGACGCAACCACCAAAATCTCAATGATCTCTTACGCTCAGATTCATCAACCAAACATTGATAATAATACTCCCCTTGCGCCGGATTCTCCTGCGGTACTTTTTTAATAATTCCCGTTAACCTAGACAAAGCGTGTTCAGTCAAATATTTATAATCATCCAAGTTTAACTCTGTAAGTTGACGTGCGCGTATCTCACGCTCTGGTCTCAATTCAGCTGCATAAGTAAGCATCAATCCCTTAATCCAGATTTCTTCTGCAGTTACCACACATGATCCTAATGCCTTAATGGAAGTTGTAAGAAATGCTACTACCGCATGTGCCAATGAATTATAAATACGTTGACGAAGCGTTTTATTCCTAGCATAGAGTAACCGTACAGGCTGTGCAAAACGCGCCCATAAATATGAATGAAACCAATATTGATTCCCTTTCTCAAATTCCGTCGTTGAGATCACTGCATACTTAGATCGAAACACTCGTTCCTGTGCAGATATTTCAAGATAGAATACGTTCGGTGGCAGCCACTCGTTAAAATAGCATAAATAATGTTCTTCATAAGCATTATTGTAGTCATCTACTATTACATAAAAATCTACTACACCACCTTCAATCTCTTGAGAACGCAAACAAGAACCATAAAGAAGGATAGCGTCTAACGACGAACCAAAACGTGACTTTAATTCTTCAACAAAAATTGAAAAATCTGCTGATACAGGCCTTACCGCAATAGAGGAAACTGCAGAGACTAAGCTATCCAGAGTTTCTTCCTTTAATGTTAAGTCGTAATCTGTCATTGTCATCAATCTATAAAATATATTAATAGGCTACCAAGTCAGAAATGTAATTGGGCCTACTGCAGAAATTCTTAGCGGGCCATTATTACTGGCAGCATGATAGGACTCACCATCAACGATATAATCATCATCTATTTCCATCTCCAACATGCTACTATTATGACTATGATAACCATCATATTTCTTGAATGATGTGTTTTTTCCTGAAACTAAAGTCCAAATAGAGCTTATATACTTCCCTATAGACTTCTGTCGGTCTTGTTTTACAAAAGTAACATGAAGCGACTCTTTTTCTTCCCCCCAATAAGGGCGCGTATTAAATAATAAACGATCTAGCGCACTAACAAAAAGAGTTGAATTGTGGCCCTCAAAATTCTTGCCCCCAACTCTCACCACTTTAGTCTTTGCTGGTGCCCATGCCCCATCACATCGACCAAAAAGTAAGCCAACAACATAATATGCCATAATTAGACCAGAATAAATTTCTCCTGTAATTCCTACCCGCTTGATCCCACTACGAGAGAAAATTACAGCACGGGCTATAACCCCAACTGCAAAAAACATACCATATACTTTATCCACGCCAGATTGCTCTATACACAACACATGTTTTTTTAATAGTATAGGTAAGGTGTTTTCCGACAAACACGCGCTTAATTTTTTTGCAGAGTCTACTAAGTCATCATATTTAACCAAATCAAGCGCTGTCATATTTGTTGTGCCACCGGGTATTATTGCAAGTACTGGCCAATCCCTATGAATATATTCTTTGAATAAATCACTCAATATTGCTTGTACCGTACCATCACCAGCCGCAATAACTAACAAATCAATTTCAATATCTATAAATGCTTTAACAGATTCTCTAAATTCATGCCCACTCTTTGCTTCTCTAATAATCACACCAGGAATTCTTCCTAAAATGCCCTTGATCACATCCTTATGCTTACGAATTCGTCCACTAAGTGGATTAAATATTAATCCAATTTTAGCGTTACCCGTTTGTATTTTTCTAATTCGTATCTCTTCTTTCATTAATAATCACTGGTGCTCGTATAAAAATTCTCTCCGCCAATTCCCTTCGCTCTTGATTAGGTATAATTTCTTCAAACCACGATTTTAGAGGCCCATAATGACGTTTCATATGCCATCCAAAAATTACTCGTATAGTAAGAATAATTGTAGAAATTAAATGCCATATAACTAATGCTAAAAACCCTAAATCAGGACGACTAATCATCCAACCACCTGTCAATAATACTAAGCCAGGATTGCGCCTAGCAGTGATTAATCGATTAAAAGAATCAAATCTTCGCCATATAAATATATCAAATGACCCTATAAAAAATTGAAACAACCCTTCACATACTCTGCCTCCAACATATCCAATAAACATTAGCCATATTAAGCCTTCCATACCAAAAACCGGAATTGTTACTGCACCTAAACCAATAGCCCATGCCATATACCAAAGTGGCGGATGAACAATATCCAGCCCATGATCAAGAATATTACCTAAACGACTAGATGTGACTGTTACTCTCGCTAGTTTTCCATCTACAGTGTCTAAGAATGTCATAAGCCACCCCATAATTAAACCTACACCATAGTTTCCAAACCAGAATGAAATTCCTGCAAATATAGCAAGAATGTAGCTCATGAACGTAACATTATTAGGAGACAAACCAACACGAACACAGAAATGAGTAAACCAAAATGCAGGCTTAGGCCAGACCCATTTAGTTATAAAATCAGTGACGCCTTTATATGATCCAGAGAACAACTCTAACTCAAGGGTCTTATAATTAGACCTACTAATAAATAAAATATATGGAACATCTCTCTTTTTCAGGTTATTTTGTTGAAATTCTAAATCCAAACCTTCAATTAAATAACGAGGGAGAGCAGAAATAGCATCCCCATTCCCTTCTCCCAGAAAATCTTCCAATATATTATGAGTATTACCATCAGCAATATTGATAGCAACTATTTGCTTGCCTTTACTATCTAATACTAGACTCAATTCTGTACTAACTAATGCCGATAATACCCTTGCATCAAAAAGATGGTCAGCACATAATAACAATAAGGGCCTTCCCTCAGGAACACTTTCTAGATCTTCAACTAAAGTAATTTTTGCACTATGAATCTCTAGCATCCGCCGCAAACGTTCTCTTCCACTTAAACCCCAAACGCTAACTTCACTATCACCAGTAATATAAACAAAAGTATTCATTTATAGCTTTAAAGCTACTCCCTTAAAATAACAAACTAAAATCTTACTTAACACTTACTAATATTCATTTAGAAGAATATAGTGTTTTATAGAAATTATGATGATAATAAAAAATTTTCTAAAATATTGCACCTATAATCACATAAATAAATACTGCAAAATTAAAACCTAAGGAATCTTTCGTAGCCAAATATTAGCTACCAAAATAAGAGATATCCCTGGGAACAATGCCGTAAGTGGTGGAGGGAAATGTAATAACAACCCTATATTTGCAATGATCTGGTCAAGCAAATAAACACTGATTCCTGCCATTACAGCAAATACTAATTTATTTGCAAATCCTGTCCTTGAAGACCCAAAAACAAAAGGTATGGATAATAATAGCATTGCTATTGTTGTAAATGCCCCACCTGCTTTCCGCCATAAAGCCAATTCATATGCATCTGCCTCTTGACCTGTGTTTTTTAAATAACTTACATGTTGTAATAAATCAAAAGGAGATAAGCTCTCTGGCGATTTAGTTAAAGTAGAGATATCAGATGGATTAACAAATGATTTCCACTGTATAGAACTTTTTGATATAGATTCTATATTTTCTTTACTCTCATTAAATGTCTTACTAATAACTTCACGTAATTCCCATAAATTTTTATCATTGATATCAGCATATCTCGCATGTGTATAAGTCAATAAAAAACCATTCTTATCAAAATGTAATATTTCTACATTCTCAGCTTTCTTAGTAGTTATCATCTCACCAATACGTAATATATTCCTTTCATTCCTAGTCCAAATCCCAAGATTTTTACCAAGTTGTACGCTATGGTCACGTGCTGCAGCTTTATTTAAAATGGCCTTTTGCTGAAGTTGAGGAGCAACAAATTGTTCTAATATAGCAATAAAAATTAAAAGAACAAATCCAACAACAAGTGGCGCCATGCTTACACGAATAGGAGAAACACCGCCTATTTGAAGTGCAGTTAGTTCTAAATTCTTTGCCAATCCCCCTAAAGCAATTACAGTTCCTAGTAATGCAATAAATGGCGCTAACTGACTAAATCTTCTTGGCATCATTAACGCAGTGTACAAGAATGCATCATTAACTCGGTAAGTTCCCTGACCCACATCATCAAGCTGCTCCAGCAAATCTAAAAAACCAAATAACGGTAAAAGTATTGCAGTTGCAATACACAAACCAATGAAAACCCGAAATGCAAGATAACGATCAATTATTAATATCATTTGGACCGAAAAAACTGTTTCCAACCATTAGGAAAAAGCAAACTCAGTGAAACAACAGACATTAATACATATAGCCACCAAACCCCAGGTATGCTCCCTATTTTGCCTTGCTCTACCCAAGTCTGGGCTAACCCACTTAAAATATAATAGATTGCAAAAACTAGAGCTGCATAAAAATACATTCTCTCTCCCTTTGTATTTCGAGAAGATATGCGGCTAAATGGTATAGCAATCAAGGCTAACAAAATAGTTGAAACTGGACGAGATAAACGCCATTGAAGCTCAGCGACATCGGGGGCGCGATCTGATTCCATCAGCATTCTTGTCGATGTTGATTTACGCTTATAATCTAGCTCTTTACTATCATCACCGAAATATACTAATTTCTCAAAATGAGATACAGTATCTTTTGTATTATCGTGCTTGAGTTTATATAAATTACCATCAAATAGGTGTAACTGGGGGCGTTCTCCACGAACCGGCTTCTTTTGAATTCCCTCTTTAGCAAAAAGAACTTCGCTTCCACCTTCCTTACTTACAAAATGAAATATATTTTTCATTACTTTGCCAGATTTATCCTTTGAATCGATGTAAACTACTCTGCCACTTTTCTCATTTCCATAAAAACGACCAGCCTGAAATCTATCAGTATTTAACTCTGCTTCTGCCTGAGCATTTAAAATATAACTCTCTTCATATGCCCAAGGACGTGCAAACATTGAAAGCACACCACTAATAATCCCAACTGGGATCGCAACAATGAGTACAGTATAAATTATTCGGTACTCACTAATTCCTGCAGAACGTAATATGTTAATTTCCTGATCCCTATTCATTCTGCCAAGTCCAATTATTACAGCAATGTAAAGAGAAATTGGTACTAACACCTCTAAAGCAATTAGAGTCTTAAGTCCTACTAACTCTAGCATGGCAAAAACACCAAGTGACTCCGTTACTGCTTCTGCAAGAAAACGAGCGCTACTAAAACTGGAAAATAATCCGCTCAGAATTAAAATTAACACCACAAAAGGAATCAATAATTCACGTGTAATATACTTATCTAGTATTTTCATACATATACTCTTGCAGATCTTTTATTAAGATCAAATTACCACACATTAAGATCACGTTAAGTACGAATATTTTCATGAGAAATTAGCGCCTCCTGCTCCAATACAGACTCAACAAGCACTATATCTGCTGCTTTATCTACATCTACCCCAGCATTTGCATACGGAATAATTATTGCCTGCGACCTAACACCCGCCCTTATGGATACAGTATTTAAAGCCTGATTAAGTTTCGATATTCTTAAGATATATAACAAAATAGCTATTGGACCCAATATTTCCCCAACTAGTCGCCATGGCTTCTTGCGCAAGCTTTCTGCTTTTTCCCAAAATGGAACCAAATTACGGCCACGATCATTAAGAAAAGCATAAAGATTACACCCACAAAAATTTCCATCACGAAATTTTATGACAGTTCTCTTTGTTCCTGGAAATGTAGCCATAATGTTTTTATGTTCAACCAGCCCTACAGTTGCATCACTATTCGTTCTACTAGACTCGCATAAAAAATACTTTATTATTTCAGGGGTTAACAACGCATGATCAGCTGTTGTCAAAAATACTGGATCCTCCTCATCTATATACTTAAGCCCATGATTTGCACTCTTGCTTGGAGAATCTTGATTAGGCAGCCAAGTAATATCTCCAATCCTGATCCGCCGCTCTAATTCTGGGCAAGCAAAAAGTAAAGACTTTGGTGGACCACATAAAATAATCTTTTTAATCATATTACTTGCCTGAAGGGCATCCAATACACGAATTATCATTGGCACCCCACAAATCGGCGTAAATGCTTTACAGGCCACACCTGATGCATTTGAAACTGGATCATTAGTAGTACGATCTGCCGCCAATATAATAGCAACAAATTTATCTAGTCTTTTATTTGAAATATTATCCTCCAAAACATTTATTATTTGGCGATATAATTAATTATAAAGTTTTCCCAAAAATTCGATAACGCTTATACTCTTGAATACCTGCCTTTTCAATCATCCCACGCATAGATTTATTATCTTCAAGAATCCAAGATACTTCAACTTCTCGAATTCCCATTGAGAGCCCAATTTCCCTTGGTGCATCAATCATCATGCAAGCTAATGCTGCACCCAACGGGGTATTCTGATATTTCTGCCTTACCCCCATTAAAGGTAATCTTGCTGTGCTAACTTGCCCAAATTTCAATTGTTTAATTAGATGAAACCAGCCAAATGGAAATAAACTTCCATTTAACTTTGCAAATATCTCATTTAAATTTGGCAATAGCACCATAAATGCCACTGGAATACCATCAACTTCAGCAATCTGAATATAGTCATCCCTTAAAAGAAAACGAAATGTGTTCCCAAGCTCAGAAAACTCTGTTTCAGTAAATGGAATAAACCCCCAGTTAGCTGACCACGCATCATTGAAAATATCTCTTAATATTTCCATTTCTACTTTAAATTGATTCCGACGTAAGACCCTTATATTTACTCTTTCAGAAAACTTACCTAGTAAAGTACGCATAATTCTTGGAAATTCCATATCTGCCTTCAGTAAATATGCAAGCAAATCTTTTAATGGAGAATACCCTTGAGTATCCAACAATTGCCCATACCACCTAGGTGAATGTGGCATCATAACCATTGGTGGCGTATCAAAACCACTCACAAGAACGCCACATTCCTGATTAATAGAGAAATTATATGGCCCGCTTACATGCTTAGTTCCTCTTTCAGCAAGCCATTTCTCTGCAGTTTTAATTAACTCTGCAAATATATCCTTGTCATTTACACTCTCTAATAGTCCAAAATGGCCAGTATCCATTCCATATCGTTGGCGATGGAGTTGGTCAATTTGTGCACTAATTCTCCCAACTGGTCTATTATCAAGATATGCAATCCAACCTTGCCATTCACCATGCTCAAAAAAAGGATTTGATTTAGAAAAATGCCAACGCCTCTCAAGGCGTAATGGTGGCACCCACATAGGGTCGTCCGCGTAAACATACCAAGGAACATCAATAAATTCTCTTAATTCTTGGCGATTAGTTACTGGACGAATACTTATTTCCGCAGTTGTTAGTAAATTATATTTTTTAGTCATTGCATAAAATAAATATAAGCACAGAGTATTTTTTACATTAATAAATTCAAATAAAATGCCTTTCTGACATATGATTTTATCAACAAGAGATAAGTATTAGCATGGTGACAAACTTTAAAAATATTACAACAAAAGAAATCGAAATTGATACGGCATTTGGTATAATCTTTGAAATTGCATTTGGAGGGATTACTTCCTTTTTTCAGTGATGGAATCATGCCTTCAATAAAACTAATGACTGAAGGGTAGACTGCAAGAAATTTATTTTTTATATTATAGCATTCGTGATCGCTATAGTAATAAAGTAAATAATTAACAAAACTGAATAAAAAGTGAATTTTATTATTAATATTTTTATGCAACAATACTTTATACCTAAGCATAAAATTTTATAACTATATTATATTTATAGGGTAAATAAATTATGACTGATGATGCTGGATTAAATTTATTAATGTCACTTTTCCTTATACCTGTTGCCATATGGCTTCATATTTGGGTTAGGAAACGTAAAGAAAACAGAAGAAATGAGTCTGGAGATGAAGAATTTGGTAGTCTTGGTTCAACACTTATATCAACTATTGGAGAAGGGATCGCTATTATCACCAGTTTAATACTGATGATTATGGTCATGGGGTTTGTCCTAAAATATTTCTTTCCTCAAATATTTGGTACACAGCTATAATCTATCTTAGTAGCTAAAGGATAATATAATATTTAAGTATAGAAATAAATTATAACTACGGTCCTACTAATAAAAGATAGGAAGATTAAAGTCAGATTATTAATTTAATTCTTAGAAACTGATACCTTTGATTTGGATTTAAGTTTCTTAATTTTAGAGTCAGTTTTTGCTTGTTTCTGCTCAAACTCAAATCTCGTTTTACCACCACCATCAGCTGCTAAATAAGCTGAAAAGGGCCTTCCTTTCTTAGAAATAAATTTAGAAAGCAGATCTGTTTTACCTGTCTGCAATAATTTTGTAACTTGCTCTCGCTCAATTGGGCGATTAAGAATTATTTTTCCGGTCTTAAAATTACATGTTCGAGTAGCTCCAACAGAGTTTTCACAAACATAACTAATTCCATGCTCAAATACCTGACCATCACACTTAAGGCATTTACCTAAGGATTTCTGCCCTGAGAAGTCTACTTCCTCTGCCCCCTCCTCATTAGTTTCACCAAAATCAAATTTCATTTCATACTCATCTGTCAGCCTTATATTTGCATTAAATAATCTCCCCATTTTACTCCGGAAACCTTGTAACGTACCTACCTTATGTTGAGTAATTAGTTCCTCCATTTCAGCTACTTCAAACTGCCTGCCAGCTAGAATCTTCCACAATGCAAAATTACACTTTTTACATTGAAATTTCTTATAAGTTTCCTGTACTACTCCACCACATTTAGGGCAGGGAGAGGTAAGAGTAGAAAAATCTCCACTTATAGTCTCACCGCGATTATTCTTTGCTTGTTCAACCATATGGCAAGTCATAACAGAAATTTCTTTCATAAATGAATTGCGTTCAAGTTTATTTTGTTCAATTTGCCTAAGCTTAAATTCCCAATTACCAGTCAATTCAGGAGAAGTAAGCTCTGGAACCCTTAGGCCACGAAGGAGAATAATTAGTGAAAAAGCCTTAGCTGTCGGTTGTAATTCTCGACCTATACGCTGTAAATATTTCTCAAATACTAGGCCCTCAATAATTGCAGCACGAGTAGCAGGGGTGCCTAGCCCTTTGGTACTCATTGCCTCACGTAGCTCCCCATCTTCTACTAGTTTACCAGCACCCTCCATAGCGGATAATAATGTGCCTTCATTAAACCTAGCTGGTGGACGAGTCTTATTTGAAATTATCTCTATTTCTTCTGCAGATACAGATTCATTTTGCTGCACAGCAACTAAGGCTGGGTCCTTATCAATTTCATTACCCCGAACTTCTTTACCATAAACAGCCTGCCATCCAGGATCAACCATTACCTTTCCTTCTGTTTTAAATGGTTCATCCTCGACTCGAGTAATTCTGGTAGTTACAAGATATTCAGCAGCAGGATAGAAGATCGCCAAAAATCGCTTAGTTACTAAATCATAAAGTTTTTGCTCGGCCTCATTTAAACGCTTAGGCTTAAATGCAGTTGGAATAATAGCAAAGTGATCTGAAATTTTAGCGTTATTAAAAATTCTTTTATTTGGTTTTACCCAGTCTGATTTTAAAATTTTCGAGGCAAATACACCATATTGGGAATCTTTCATTTCCCCTAATGAATCTTTCACAGTTGAAATATAATCTTCAGGAAGTGCGCGTGAATCAGTACGAGGATATGTTAATACTTTATGCTTCTCATATAAGGCTTGGGCCAGACCTAACGTCATTTTAGCAGAGAAACCAAAACGTCCATTAGCATCCCGCTGTAAACTAGTAAGGTCATATAGTCTAGGACAAATTTCTTTAGCAGGCTTATTAACTTCACTTACTACTCCTGGCTTCCCTTGACATTTTATATGAATCAATTTAGCAGCCTTATGACTCCATACACGATCAGATTTTTGTTCTGTATTCTTTTTGCTCTTAATAAATTCTTCATCAAACCAACGTCCAATATAGTTTCCATCTGCTGCAATAAAAGAGCAATGAATCTCCCAATACTCTCTAGAAACAAACTTTTTAATTACCTCCTCACGCTCTACCAGCATTGTTAATGTAGGCGTTTGTACTCTCCCTACTGTAGTTTTATGAAAACCACCTTCTTGGGAATTAAATGCTGTCATAGCCCGCGTACCATTAATTCCAACTAACCAATCAGCCTCAGAGCGGCTCATTGCAGCCTGGGCCAAGGGATACATAACCTCATTATCAAGTAATTTTTTAAACCCATCTCTAATCGAGCTTGGAGTCATTGACTGTAACCAAAGCCGCATAATAGGCTTCTTTGTTGCCACATAACGAACAATATACTGAAAAATTAGTTCTCCTTCACGCCCTGCATCACAAGCATTGATTAACTTATCAACATCTTTCCGTTTGATAAGTTTTTTCAGAAGCTTTAAACGTGGCTTAGTTTTTTCAATAGGGTTTAAATCAAAATAAGGTGGGATTGATGGTAAGTTCTTGAAACTCCACTTTCCACGCTTAACTTCATATTTCTCTGGTACAGATAACTCCAATAAATGGCCCATTGCTGAAGATAATATATATTCGTCATTCTCATAATAATCCTTATGTTTAATAAACCCACCCAATACCCGCGCAATATCTGTCGCAACAGATGGTTTCTCAGCTATGATTAAGACTTTACCCATAAGCTCTCTTGTTAATTCCTTTTATATATTCAACAATGCTTTTAAAATCAAGGTGGGAGACTACCATAATAAATGGTTTGAATGCTCAATTAGATAAAAAATGAACTGTATTATCTAAAAATTAAAATTATAATAGTAATTTAATTGCGCATATCAGAAAAATATATAAATATTTAACCTGAAAATAATAAGCATGGCGGATACCGATACTTCAGTCAAGCAATCGAAAAACTCTTATGCCTATTTTAAATATATTGAGATACCCAGATGAACGGCTACACAAAGTAGCTACTCAAGTGTCAGAAGTAACTGATGAGATCCGTACTTTAGTACACAATATGACAGAAACTATGTATGCAGCTCCAGGGATTGGTTTAGCTGCAACACAGGTAAACGTTCACCAATGCGTAATTGTAGTAGATGTGTCTGACAGCCAGAATGAATTACAAGTATTAATCAACCCAGAAATTATATCCTCTTCTGGAGTATCTGATAACGAAGAGGGTTGCCTGTCAGTACCTGGGGTATTTGCAAAGGTTTGCCGTGCTCATTCCATTTCAGTTAAAGCAGTGGATATTAATGGACAGACATATGTATTAGAAGCAAGTGGATTATTAGCGGTCTGTATTCAACATGAAATGGACCATTTATTAGGTAAAGTATTCGTTGAATATCTGTCACCACTAAAACAAAAAAGGATTCTTACTAAACTAAAAAAACAACAACGGAACGCAATGTAATTGATTATTTTCTAATATTTTTTTAAATAATTAGCTTAATGTAATAATAACATAGGCCTAATAGCCATATCTGACACAAACTAAATACTTAAAAGTATTTCAAGCAGTTAATCATGAAGATTATTTTTGCAGGTACACCACAATTTGCTGCACAGTCACTCGAAGCACTAATAACTAGAGGACATGAGATTTCGCTTGTATTAACCAAACCTGATCGACCAGCAGGAAGAGGAATGAAATTAAGTGTTAGCGCTGTTAAAATGCTTGCTCAAAAATATAAAATTACCTTATTACAACCGCACTCACTTAAACAACCGGAGATACAAGAACAATTAAATAATATTGGTGCAGATATAATGGTAGTCGCAGCTTACGGATTAATTTTACCAGAAATCATTTTAAACATCCCACGTTTTGGGTGCATAAATATTCACGCCTCCTTACTGCCACGCTGGCGGGGTGCTGCACCAATTCAAAGAGCAATCCTAGCGGGTGAACAAGAAACTGGTATTACCATTATGCAAATGGACCGAGGTCTCGATACCGGTGATATTTTATTTCAACAAAGTATTTCCATACTGAATAATGATAATACTCACACTTTATTCAATAAACTTACAATACTTGGTGCAGAGTGTCTAATTAAAACCTTAGACCTTATAGAAAGTAAGAAAATTACAGCCATACCACAAACCAACAAGGGTGTTAGTTATGCCTCAAAGCTAGAAAAAAAAGAAGCAGTAATTAACTGGCAATTACCTGCTCAAGAAATCAATTATGCCATACGAGCATTATACCCTAAGCCTGGCGCATATTCTTACATACATGGTTTTCCTTTAAAAATTTTACAGTCAAAGATCATTCCTAACAAAGGCGGGAACCCTGGTGAAATTTTATCTGTCGACACAGAAGGCATAATTGTCGCATGTGGCAAAGATTCTCTAGTATTAGAAATAATACAAAAACCAGGCGGAAAAAAACTAAAAGCTTCTAAATTCCTTGCTGGACATTCATTCAAGCCTGGTGATTGTTTTACATCGACAGAATGATTACAACTCAAATCATAGCAACTGCTGCAATAGAAAAGGTCCTGGCTGGAGCTAGCTTGACTATTGTTCTAAATGAATTATGGCACACTCACCACACCTTATCAGACCAAGAACGTGGTGCTATTCAAGATATAAGTTATGGTGTTTTACGCTTCTATGGGAAATTAGACACGATACTTAGCCTGTTACTTAAGAAGCCCCTAAAAAAGCAAGATGTACGCTGCTTATTACTGGTAGGTTTATATCAATTGCAATATAGCAAAGTTACTTCATATACAGTTGTTAACCATGCTGTTTCTGCATCCTTAAATTTGAAGTATGGGCAGGGCATGAAAAGTTTAATTAATGCAGTGCTACGTGAATTTATAAGGGAGAAGGAAACCCTTCTAGAAACAGCAAAAGACAAAGGTCTTGGACAATACTCCCATCCAAAGTGGTGGATAGACAAACTACGTGAACAATACCCTAGAGACTATAGCTCAATACTGAATACAGGTAATCAAAGACCACCAATGACGCTCAGAGTTAATCAAAATAAAATAGCAGCCTTAGACTACCTGACTCTATTAAATGAACATGATTTAAATGCACAAATAGTCTGGGATAATGCTCTAATTCTGAAGCAACCAGTATCAGTAAACAGTCTCCCAGAATTTGCTACAGGAATGGTCTCAGTTCAGGATGCAGGCGCACAATTAGCAGCGCCATTCTTAGATGTTCATAAAGGCATGCATGTTTTAGATGCTTGTTCTGCTCCAGGTGGAAAAAGTGCGCATTTATTAGAATTAGCAAATATAAACCTAACAGCACTAGATAACAATCCCGCTCGACTTGCTCTAGTGAAGCAAAATTTTACACGCCTTGCTTTAAAAAAATACCACATTATCTGTGGTGATGCATCG
This sequence comes from Nitrosomonadaceae bacterium, assembly GCA_002721545.1. Taxonomy (GTDB): domain Bacteria; phylum Pseudomonadota; class Gammaproteobacteria; order Burkholderiales; family Nitrosomonadaceae; genus BJGV01. The sequence continues at coordinate 107,742 of PBKR01000032.1, forward strand.
AATCTATCAACATGGTGGAATGGAAAATTATTTGATCGAATTTTAGCTGATGTGCCCTGCTCTGCGTCAGGTGTAGTTCGTCGCCACCCTGATATAAAATGGCTGCGACGCCCAAACGACCTCATCCAATTTGCCTCTATTCAACAAAAAATCCTCACTACTTTATGGCAGACCTTAGCAAGAGGTGGTAAATTGCTCTATGTTACCTGCTCTGTATTCTATGAAGAAAATAAATTACAGATTGAAGAATTTTTACTTCATCATTCAGATGCTAGAATTATACCGTTACCTACGGTTGAAACTCTTGACGGACAACTGTTACCAAGTTCCCAACATGATGGTTTCTTTTATACCTTACTACAGAAGATCTAACCATATTACGCAGGTAATACAATTAGCTGCAATTATTCTGCTGGCTATCTTTCTAATAATTTCCCCCACCGCTAAAGCAGAAGGTATAAAATTAAAATTTGTTGAACTAGATGCTGTTGATAATGACTATCAATTCAACGCTGACGTTGAAATAGTATTGAGCCCTACTTTAAAGAAAGCGCTCAAAAAAGGTATCGCACTTTATTTTGTAACTGATTTTCGATTAGTAAGCCCTCGCTGGTACTGGTTTGATAAAAGAATTGCGCGAAGTAAGCAACGAGATTCATTAAGTTATTATGCGCTCACACGCCAATATCGGCTGAGTGGGGGACTACAAAACCAAAGTTTCAGTACCTTAAAAGAGGCATTACGAGTCTTAGGACGAGTACGAGACCGCCTAATAGAAAGAAATGCTGAATTGCTACAAGGTAAAACACATATAGCAAAACTACGTATACGATTAGATTTATCACGACTACCCAAACCATTTCAGGTAGAAGCGCTTGGTTCAAAAGCATGGAATTTAAGTTCGGGCTGGCATCAATGGAACCTTAAATTTCCTTTACAAAGACTGATTCTTCAGGACAAACAGTGAAATACATAATAACTATTGGCGCTGTTCTAATTAGTGCGGTAATGCTATTTTTACTTGCAATTGCAGGTGACGACACTGATTTCTTTGAACGAAAATACCGTCTGCTAATTCAGCTAAATGTAGGTTTCGTACTGTTTCTTATGACGGTAGTTGGATATCTAATCTGGAGACTCAGGCGCAGGCTTAAAAAAGGAGTACTAGGATCTAGGCTTGCATTACGCTTATTACTAATTTTCTCTCTAATGGCAGTTCTACCAGGTGTATTAGTATACAGCGCATCAGTACAATTCCTTGGTAAAAGTATCGAGTCATGGTTTGATGTTAAAGTTGACCAAGCACTAGAAGGAGGCCTAAATCTAGGACGAACTGCACTAGACAACTTATTAGAAGAATTACGAAAAAATGCCCAAGTCACTGCTATTACTTTATCTGGCCAATCTGCATTACCACTACCTGAACTGAATCAACTATTAGAGCAATCTGAAGTACAAGAAGCAACGTTATTTAATAAGGATGGTAGGGTAATTGCGTTCTCAGATACTGCTGGTATGGAAGTTCCAGAAATGCCAAGCACAGCTGTAATGCGCCAGGTTAGAATGCAAGAGGCCTATAGTGCCGTTGAATTTATAATGGGGAAAGGCTTGTATTTACGTGTAGTTGAACCGGTTCCAATCAATGTCCTAAATCCAGAAACAGGTATAAGAATTTTGCAGTTATTGCAACCGGTACCAAAACAATTGGCAGATGATGCAGAAATAGTACAATCAATATATCGCGATTATGAAGAATTATCATTATCACGCCATGGCCTAAAGAGGCTTTATGGAGTAACATTAACTCTAGTATTGCTACTCTCTCTCTTTTCTGCACTAGCAGCTGCCTTCCTTATTAGCGAACGACTCAGTGCTCCCTTAGGTATATTAGCAGAAGGTACCCGTGCAGTAGCTCAAGGTGATTTTAGTAGAAGACACCCTGTTCAAAGTAGTGATGAGCTAGGAGTATTAACAGAGTCATTTAATCTTATGACTCACCAATTAGAAGAAGCGCGTACTGAAGCACAGCGTAATCAACATGAAGTTGAAAGTGCCCGAGCTTACCTAGAAGGTATTCTAGCTAATCTCTCATCCGGTGTACTTGTATTTGATAAAAGCTTACGTATGCGTACTACAAATTTAAGTGCTGAATATATTTTAAAAGTTCCTTTGGCAAATCTAGTTGGATTAACCATGGAAGAATGTACAACTAAAAAACCTCAACTTCTTGCTCTAGAGAATGGAATTCGTGAAGGATTTCAATCAGGCAAAACTGACGAATGGGAATGCCAAGTTGAACGAGCCAGTGACGGCATTAATCAGGTTCTGTTATTACGTGGAACACGCCTCCCACATGTTTCTGGGGGCGGAGCTGTAGTTGTTTTTGACGATATCACTAATTTACTACAAGCTCAACGTACTGCGGCATGGAGAGAAATTGCTAGGCGACTTGCTCATGAGATAAAAAACCCCCTGACACCAATTCAGCTTTCTGCTGAACGTGTACAACACAAATTATCCGAAAAATTAAATCAGCACGATTCAGAAATTCTAAAAAAATCAACTGAAACAATCATTAATCAAGTAGCTGCATTGAAAACAATGGTCAACGAATTTAGTGAATATGCACGTGAGCCAGAACTAAAATTACAGCTACTAGATCTTAATAAACTAATACAAGAAATACTAACCTTATATGAAACAACAAGCATTGCCGAAGGCGGTGACTTACACTCTTATATACACTTAGATTTAACCCATAATTTGCCACCTATTAAAGGGGACTCTACCAGATTGCGTCAAGTTATTCACAATCTTCTCCAAAATGCTCAAGATACTCTGAGCGATGTTTCAGAGCCAACTCTTACTGTTAGCACTAAAATAGTACAAGATGGAGTGTGCCTTAGCCTAAGTGACAATGGAAAAGGCTTCCCTAGTCAGGTCAGAATGCGTGCATTTGAACCATACGTCACTACCAAGCTTAAAGGAACCGGACTAGGTCTACCGATAGTAAAAAAGATTGTGGAAGAACACAATGGCACAATTAAGATTGAAAATATTGAGCCACATGGCGCCCATATTGCTATTACCTTGCCAACTGTTTTCGAGGATAATGCAGCCAATATCCATGAAATAACATAATTAATTAAATGTCTACAATGAACATCTAATCAAATACTTAATAAGAAATAAAATATTATATATATGACAAACAATACAATACTAGTTGTCGATGATGAAATTGGCATACGTGAATTACTATCAGAAATATTACGTGATGAAGGTTACCATGTAATATTAGCAGAAAGTGCTGAGCAAGCACGTATCTGGCGAAATAAATCACGCCCTGATCTAGTATTACTTGATATTTGGATGCCCGATACAGATGGCGTTACTCTACTAAAAGAATGGGCAAGTAATGGCTTATTAACAATGCCTGTAATTGTAATGTCAGGACACGGTACTATTGCAACAGCGGTTGAAGCAACCCGAATAGGCGCATTTGGGTATCTAGAAAAACCAATACCTCTTCAAATGCTACTAAATACAGTAGGACAGGCATTACGAGGGAGGCAAAATAAAACCTCTCCAACCTTATCGCTTACCAGTCTTGGAAAAGGGCCTTTAATAACAGATCTAAAAAAGAGACTTGAGCAAGTCTCTAGTCTAAAAACTCCATTGCTTCTTATTGGAGAACAAGGTTCAGGGACAGAATTATGCGCCCACTTTCTCCATTGCTCTAATACACCATGGGTTGATCCCGATATATTTACATTATTATCGGATTCCCCATCTAAATTGCTGGAACAAGCAAAAGATGGGCTGTTATTTCTTAAGGAAATTGGTAGCCTAAATAAATTAGAGCAAAAAGGCTTACTGAAATTAATAAATAAATTAGATAAATATAATGTTCGGCTTATATGTGCAAGCTCCCTATCACTAGCAGAACTAACAGCTCAGGGTAAATATGAACCAAAACTATATGAAAGATTAAGTGAGCTTTATATAAATGTGCCTGCATTAAGAGAGCACAAAGAGGATATCCCAGATTTAGCAAACCAAATTCTTTTACAATGTATTGAATCAGGTGACACATCTATTCAACAATTTAATACCGCAGCACTTAATGCTTTACGAAATTATAATTGGCCAGGTAATCTAGTGCAGCTTACTGGAACGATTCGTTCTCTAGCCCTAACCTCAAGTAATAAAGAGATTTCAGCAGATGACGTACAAAAAATCTTGGCAGCACCACTGCCAGCACATCCTACCTCAAACATTCCTATTCATATGACTTTGCGAGAAGCTCGTGATATTTTTGAAAAATCATATTTAGAACAATTAATAAACCATGAAAAAGGTAATATGACTCGAGTAGCTGAACGAGCAGGACTAGAACGCACACACCTTTATCGTAAGCTAAAAATATTAGATATCAAACTAAAAAGTCATTGAAATTAAACATAAACCTCATAAATTTAGCTCATCGTGGTTGTCTGGTAACGCTTCTTAAGCGATAATACTATTATTGCCAAATAAAATATTTTCACACTGTTTTTACAGATGTGTTGAAAGATATTTTTTCTTTAATTTTGAGCTAGGGGGTTTGTATCCATGGAAACATCTAAAGATTTTGAGCCACCAGTGTTCAAAGATATAACAAATGCTATCCGTGCATTAGCCATGGATGCTGTTCAAAAAGCAAACTCTGGCCACCCTGGTGCACCCATGGGTATGGCTGAAATTGCAGAAGTACTATGGATTCACCATTTGCGTCATAACCCTGCTAATCCAAATTGGGCAGACCGGGATCGCTTCGTTTTGTCTAATGGACATGGCTCTATGCTAATTTATGCTCTATTACATCTAACCGGTTATGATGTATCAATAGAAGATATTAAGCAATTTCGGCAACTTCATTCTAAAACTCCAGGCCACCCAGAGTATGGTTATACGCCAGGTGTAGAAACAACGACCGGACCTTTAGGTCAAGGTATTACAAATGCAGTGGGGATGGCACTAGCAGAGAAAATTCTTGCCTCAGAATTTAATCGGCCCGGTTTTGATATTGTTAATCATTATAGCTATACTTTTCTTGGCGATGGCTGCCTTATGGAAGGTATCTCCCATGAATCATGTTCTTTGGCAGGAACTCTAGGGCTTGGAAAATTAATTTGTTTTTATGATGATAATGGTATTTCTATAGATGGTCATGTAAAAGGCTGGTTCAGTGATGATACTCCTAAACGCTTTGAGTCCTATGGCTGGCATGTAGTTTCTGATGTAAATGGCCATGACCCTGCAGCAATTGAAACTGCTATTAAGGAAGCTAAACAGGCTAGTGGAAAGCCTTCAATTATTTGCTGCAAAACTGTAATAGGAATGGGTTCACCTAACAAGGCAGGAACCCATGCGGTTCACGGAGCAGCACTAGGCGAAGAAGAAATATCTGCTTCACGCGCTACTATAGGATGGAACTACCCGCCGTTTGAAATACCTGAAGAGGTTTATGCTGCATGGGATGGTCGTAACAAAGGCAAAAAATTAGAGGAAGAATGGGATCAAAAATTTAATGAATACACAAAAAAATACCCAAATGAAGCTACTGAGTTTAAACGTCGTATAGCTGGAGATCTCCCATCCAATTGGTCTGAACATGTAGAGAAAATAATTACACAAGTCAATGAAAAAGCAGAAACCATTGCAAGCCGAAAAGCATCACAAAATGCTATTGAAGGCTTAGCTCCTGCCTTACCAGAACTTATAGGTGGCTCAGCCGATCTTGCAGGATCAAATCTTACTTTATGGTCTGGTTCAAAGGGTGTTAGTAATAAAGCTGGTGGGAATTATATCTATTACGGTGTACGTGAATTTGGGATGAGTGCGATAATGAATGGATTATCGTTACATGGTGGCGTAATACCTTACGGCGCAACATTTCTTATGTTTTCAGAATATGCCCGCAATGCACTACGTATGGCAGCTCTGATGAAAATCCGTAATTTATTTGTATTTACACACGACTCCATTGGGCTTGGTGAAGATGGCCCTACACACCAGGCAGTAGAACAAACTGCAACTCTTCGTTACATCCCGAATATGGACGTATGGCGCCCATGTGATACAGTTGAATCAACAATAGCATGGGCACGCTCAATTGAACGTAACGATGGCCCATCAACTCTTGTTTTTAGTCGTCAAAATCTTCCATTCCAAAAACGTAGTGCCGAAACAATTAAATTAATTGATAAAGGCGGCTATATTTTATCAGAAGCATCAAATGGGCAGCCAAAAGCCATAATTATTGCAACTGGCTCAGAAATTGGGCTGGCCATGCAGGCGCAGCAAGCATTAGCTGAATCAGATATTAATGTCAGGGTTGTTTCAATGCCATGTACCAGTTTATTTGACAGGCAAGATCAAGCTTATAAGGACAGCGTGCTTCTAAACGGTGTAAAACGTATTGTAGTGGAAGCAGGCACTGCAGATTTCTGGTACAAATATGTTGGACTTGAAGGAGCAATTGTAGGTATGAACACTTTTGGCGAATCTGCTCCCGCTGGCGACCTGTTCAACCACTTTGGTTTCACTGTAGACAATGTTATTAAGGCAGTAAAAAATGTAATTTGATTTTTGTTCGGCAGCATAAAAATTTATGCTAGCTATAATTTAATTTTTTTATTCAAAGGACTTTCAATATGACAATTAAAGTCGGTATAAATGGGTTTGGGCGCATTGGGCGGATGGTATTTCGTGCAGCAGTAGAAAATTTTAAAGATATTGAAATCGTTGCTATAAACGATTTACTCGAGCCAGATTATTTAGCTTATATGCTAAAACATGACTCCGTACATGGACGCTTCACAGGTGATATTTCTATAGAAGGCAATGACACCCTAGTAGTAAACGGTAATAAAATCCGTCTGACCGCTATTAAAAATCCGCTGGAACTTAAATGGGATGAAGTAGGAGCGGACATTGTGATTGAGTCAACTGGACTGTTCCTTACTAAAGAAACCTGTGAGAAACACCTTGCAGCTGGTGCAAAAAAAGTAATTATGTCAGCACCTTCTAAAGATGATACACCTATGTTTGTTAAAGGAGTAAATGACAAAACCTATGCTGGTCAAGCCATTATTTCCAATGCATCTTGTACAACTAACTGTCTTGCACCAGTCGCAAAAGTGTTAAACGATAACTTTGGTATTAAGCGTGGCCTGATGACTACTGTACATGCAGCTACGGCCACCCAAAAAACTGTTGATGGCCCTTCTAATAAAGACTGGCGTGGTGGGCGAGGTATTCTTGAGAATATTATCCCATCTTCAACAGGTGCCGCCAAAGCTGTAGGAGTAGTTATCCCAGAATTAAATAAGAAACTTACTGGCATGGCGTTCCGTGTTCCAACATCAGACGTTTCAGTTGTGGATCTTACGGCAGAATTAAACAAAGACGCCACCTATGAAGAAGTCTGCGCTGCTATGAAAAAGGCATCTGAGGAGAATATGAAGGGTATACTTGCATATACTGACCAAAAGGTAGTTTCTACTGATTTTAGGGGCGAAAGTTGTACATCGGTTTTTGATGCAGAAGCGGGAATGTCCCTAGATGGCACATTTATAAAATGTGTCTCTTGGTATGATAATGAATGGGGATATTCTAGCAAAATTCTTGAAATGGCACGTGTTGTTGCCAAATAGTTTTATCGTAAATATTATTAAGGCGGGGGTATTACTCCCCTGCTTTCTTATCATTTACTACAAGTTAAATTTGGATCAAATTTGTAACAAATGCTTCAAATTATCTTTCTTGCTTGAATATATTTGGACCAGCCATGCCAGTCATCAAACTTAAAGAGCTTAATCTTAAAAATAAACGCATATTCATTCGTTCTGATCTTAATGTGCCAATAGAAAATGGAGTAGTAACATCTGATGCACGTATTACTGCTTCTATGTCTACAATTAATTACTGCCTAGAACAGGGTGCCAAGGTAATGGTCACTTCACATCTAGGTCGCCCTGAAGAAGGAATATGGTCTGAAGAAAACTCTCTCAAGCCTGTTGCTAATAATATATCAGCACGTTTGAATAAGCCGGTACAATTAATCAAGGATTGGGTAGAGGGTGGATTTGAAGTACAGAGTGGTGATCTTGTAATATTAGAAAATTGCCGTTTTAATAAAGGTGAAAAAAAGAACACCGAAGAAATTGCACGAAAATATGCCAAACTTTGTGACATTTTTGTCATGGATGCTTTTGGTACTGCACATCGTGCGCAAGCATCAACTCATGGCATAGCTAAATATGTACCTGTAGCCTGTGCTGGGATATTGCTAACTGAAGAATTAGAGGCATTAACTAAAGCCTTGTTAAATCCTTCGCGGCCTATGGTTGCTATTGTGGGTGGCTCAAAAGTCTCAACAAAACTGACTGTTCTTAAATCTTTATCAGAGAAAGTAGACCAATTAGTAGTAGGTGGTGGTATTGCAAATACTTTTCTTAAAGCTACAGGTAAAAATATTGGGAAATCTTTGTGTGAAGACAGCCTAGTTCCAACTGCTAAAGATTTAATGAATACAATGGAAAAACGTAATGCTTCAATCCCTATAGCTATTGATGTCGTAGTTGGCAAAAAATTTGATCCCAATGAGCCGGCAATATTAAAAAATTCTAATGAAGTTACCAATGAAGAAATGATTTTTGATATTGGAGTAAAAAGTGCTCAAGATCTAACCGATATCATTATGAAAGCTGGAACAGTAGTATGGAATGGGCCAGTTGGAGTATTTGAGTTTGATCAATTTGGATCAGGCACCAAATCCATTGCCGAAGCCATAGCTAACACTAAGGCTTTTACTCTGGCTGGTGGAGGCGATACTATTGCTGCAATCCAAAAATATAATATCTATAACGACATTTCTTATATCTCTACTGCTGGTGGTGCATTCTTAGAGTTCTTAGAAGGCAAAAAATTACCTGCAGTAGAAATACTAGAAGAACGTGCAAAATAATATACGATAAAAATTTATCTTTTAATTAATTATGATTCGAAGAAAAATGCTACGAAGAACAAAAATTGTAGCAACAATTGGCCCTGCATCAAGTAGCCCGAAAGTTCTAGAACAAATGATTCTGGCTGGAGTAGATGTAATTCGCATTAATTGTGCTCATGGCACCACAGAAGAACATATTGAAACTATTGAGCTAACCCGTTCCTTAGCACGGGCCTCAGGACATGCCATAGGTGTACTGGTTGATTTACAAGGACCAAAAATTCGTATTGGCAAATTTGAGAATCAAAAAATATCTCTAAAAGCAGGGAACCATTTTATTCTAGATGCAGAATGTGTTATTGGGAATCAAGAACGAGTTGGATTAGATTATAAAGAGCTACCTAAAGATGTAGAATCAGGTGCAATTCTTATGCTAGATGATGGAAGAATTATACTAAATGTTTCCAAAGTTAAAGGCAGCCAAATATATTGTACTGTTGAGCAAGGTGGAATATTATCAAATAATAAAGGTATAAATCGTAAGGGAGGTGGCCTCAGCGCTCCCGCATTAACAAATAAAGATATAGAAGATATTAAGACTGCTGCAGAGCTAAAAGCAGAATATTTAGCTGTGTCTTTTCCTCGATCAGGCAAGGACATGTCCATAGCTCGTGAACTGATGAATCAGGCTGGCGGTAAAAGCCTATTAATGGCGAAAATTGAGCGAAAAGAAGCAATTGAAGAATTAGATGGTATTTTAAAAGCATCAGATGCCATCATGGTTGCAAGAGGAGATCTTTCTGTAGAGGTTGGTGCTGAAGCAGTTCCCGCATTACAGAAACGTATGATCCGTGCAGCCCGTACAAATAATAAATTGGTAGTAACTGCCACCCAAATGATGGAGTCTATGGTTAGTAGTCGAGTTCCTACTCGAGCTGAAGTATCTGATGTAGCTAATGCAGTATTAGATGGCACAGATGCAGTAATGCTCTCCTCGGAATCTGCCACGGGGCAATATCCAGTTGAAACAGTAGAAGCAATGGCTAGAGTATGCCTAGAGTCAGAAAAAGAGTATCAAGGTAATCTTGAATTGCGGCGTTTGCAGGGTGGTATACCAGGCACAATTGAGGAAGCAATTGCTAGAGCTACTATGTTCACTACAGATAGTCTAAAAATATCTGCAATTGCTGCTCTTACACAAAGTGGATTTACAGCGATGCTGATGTCAAGAAAGAGCTCTAATGTACCAATATTTGCCCTAAGCCCACAGCTAGATACCCGCCGAAAAGTAACATTATTTCGTGGAGTTTATCCAGTAAATTTTGATGGAAAATTTCAAGATCCAGAAGTAATTTTAACCCGAGCAGAAAATGAATTACTTAAGCGTGGAGTAGTTAAAAATGGTGATTTAATACTTATGACTATTGGTGAGCCTGTAGGAAAAGCAGGCGGAACAAACACAATGAAGATTGTTAAAGTAGGAGAGCACGTTAATACTAAAATTAAAAATTAAATATAATTTAATAATCTTTATTATTAGCTTTAATTGGATTTTCTTCACTTTAAACTATATTATTCTATTAATCATAACTCTTAGTTACAGATTTTTTTGGAGGACACTTAAATGGCACTCGTATCAATGAGACAATTATTAGATCATGCAGCAGAGAATGACTATGGCCTTCCTGCTTTTAACGTAAATAATTTAGAACAAGTCCAGGCTATCATGCAAGCAGCAGATGAATGTAATAGCCCAGTAATTATGCAAGGCTCCGCAGGTGCCCGTAAATATGCTGGCGAAGCCTTTCTACGCCATCTAATTGCAGCTGCAGTCGAGGCTTATCCACATATACCTGTCGTTATGCATCAAGACCATGGTGCTACTCCAGGAGTTTGTGCAAATGCTATTCGCAGTGGATTTTCTAGTGTCATGATGGATGGCTCATTAGAAGCTGATGCTAAAACACCTTCATCCTACGAATATAATGTTGAAGTTACTTCTAAGGTTGTAGACATGGCCCATTCAGTTGGTGTTTCAGTCGAAGGCGAGCTAGGATGCCTTGGATCACTAGAAACCGGTACAGGTGAGAAAGAGGATGGACAAGGTGCAGAAGGAGTATTAACACACGATCAATTGCTAACGGATCCAGAAGAAGCTGCTGATTTTGTTAGGAAATCTGGTGTAGATGCCCTAGCAATTGCTATTGGAACTTCGCATGGTGCTTATAAATTTACTCGTAAACCTACAGGGGATATTTTAGCCATTGATCGTATTAAGGAAATTCATAAACGAATCCCTAATACACATTTAGTTATGCATGGATCCAGTTCTGTTCCACAAGAATGGCTTACCATTATCCGTGAATTTGGTGGGGAAATGAAAGAAACCTATGGTGTTCCTGTAGAAGAGATTCAGGAAGGAATTAAGCATGGAGTTCGTAAAGTAAATATTGATACTGATATTCGCCTCGCTATGACTGGCGCAATCAGGCGTCATTTATCCGAGAATAAGAGTAATTTTGACCCAAGGAAATTCCTGCAAATTGCTACTGCTGAAGCAAAAGATATCTGTAAAGCACGTTTTGAAGCATTTGGTTGCGCTGGACAAGCAGGTAAAATTAAACCGATCATGCTAGATATCATGGCAAGTAAATATAATGCAGGTGAATTAAAGGCTGTTATTAACTAATATTATTGATTTCGGGATCAGGTTTCCATAGCTGATTAAAAAATGAAAGCTATAGAAACCTGATTTTTTAACCTACGCCATTACTAAAAATTTCATTATGCTGGCGGGACATAGCCAGTAGGATTTTCTGCACCTGTACCAAAGAAATGAGATTCCATTTGTTCTGCCAAATATTTACGTGCTTTTATATCGGATAAATTTAGGTGGTTCTCATTTACCAACATAGTCTGGTGCTTAATCCATTCGGCCCACGCCTCTCTAGAAACTTTTTCAAAAATACGCTTCCCTAGCTCTCCTGGATAAGGAGGAAAGTCTAAGCCCTCTGCTTCACGTCCAAGTTTGACGCATTGCACCATTCTTACCATTAAATTCCTCCAATCTTGCCAATTAATTTGAAACCATTAAATATGGACATACTATTAAAATAAAAAAATCCAAATTACGAAAATCAACTTTAAAAGTTTTAATGCTTACAATATACGCTAAAACATACATCACCCTATATGGATTAAAGTATAGCTAATAATTATATATTCCTTATGAAAATTTTAGAACGGCGCTTATAATTATATTTTCCCTGCTTTATTTTAGGCAGATCCTCCACGCTAATCTCATTAAACCCCCTCTCTGTAAACCAATGTGAAGCTTTAGTAGTAAGTACAATTAATTTCTTGATCCCAAGGCGCTTAGCTCTCATTTTAATATGTCTAAACAAAGAATCTCCACATCCTTTATTACGATAATCAGAATGTATTGCCAAACAAGTAAGCTCCCCTATATTTGTGCCAAGAAAATGATTAAGCGCAGCACAGCCGATAATCATATTGTCATGCTCCAAAACTAGAAACTGATCAATCTCTATTTCTATTAGCTTACGATCACGGCCAGCTAACACACCTTCATTTCCCAAAGGCTCGATTAATTGCAGAATCCCTCCTACATCATCAATTTCTGCAGATCTAAAAGTCCATAATGATCCACGTGAAATCATACATCCAACACCCTTGTGTGTGAATAACTCCTGCAACATAGCACCATCTATAAGGCGACTAATAAGATGAATACGATCCACCCCACCTACACAGGCTTGTATCGCACAAGATAAATATTTCTTAGTTTCCTTCGAAAGTCTAAAATCTTTATTTTCTAAATTTGACAATAAAATTCTTGCCTCAGATAAAGTCAGCTCATTTAATGATTTATTTAATTCACCGTGTGATTTTCTACCTATATTAGGCGTATCCATTAAGAAAATTAATTTATCTGCTTTTAATGAAGTAGCTACTTCAATTGCAACATTCTCTGGGGTCAAAGAAAACACCTCTCCAATTCTAGAATAACCAAGTGGAGAAAGTAATACCATCTCACCTTGATCCAAGCGGTCACGAATTGCCGACATGTCAATTTTGCGCACCTCTCCAGTAAACATTAGATCAACACCATTTACTATTCCTATTGGACGAGCAGTTATATAGTTACCATTAGCAATACAAATAGTAGAGTTAGCCATAGGCGGCTTCGATAATCCCATTGATAGCAATGCTTCAATTTCAATACGAATTTGACCTACAGTTTCTTTAATTAATTTCAATATTGCAGCATCAGTAACACACTGTCCTTTTATATATTTTAAATATAAATTTGCTTCTTTTATCTTTGTTCTAATTTGTGGATATATACCATGGACAACGACTAATTTAACCCCTAAATTCACCAATAAATTAAGGTCGCGAAAGAACTCAGCAGAACATTTATCTAATATGATTTCTCCATCGAAAACCACAACAAATGTTTTTCCACGAAATTCATTAACATAGGGAACAATTGAGCGAAACCAAGCCACAAAATCATTGTTTGATTGCATTATGTATCTCGGTTAATTACTAATTTCATCTAAATATTCTCTTACTCTAAATTAACTATAATTCCAATAACTACTAAAACTATTTTATAGTTTACAGCTCATAACCTCATACTCAAAATATGCTTTAAATATTTATCAATAGTCACCCCAAACCGCCTGTAATGAAGAAAGCGCAGCAAGTGCCACACTTTCTGTCCTTAAAATTCGATCTCCTAAACGTAAAGAAGAAAAACCTGTGCTTATAACAGCATTATATTCTTCTGAAGTAAAGCCTCCTTCCGGCCCCACCAATACAGTTAACTCAGTAACTGATAATTTCTTTGAGAAATCACTCAGTCTCATTCTAGCTATTGGAGAAAGTATAAAATATAGTTTACCTGTAACCTCATTACTCAATTCTTTTCTCATAGTTCCTTGGCTAAGGAGCCAATCTGATATAGTAACTGGCGGCAACACTTGTGGTACAAAATTCCTACCACACTGCTCACAAGCAGATATAACTATTTGCTGCCAACGAAATAAACGTTTTAATTCCCTTTTCTCAGAGAGCTTAACCAAACATCTCTTTGTTACAATAGGTTGAATACTATTAACTCCTAACTCAACTGCCTTACGAATAATTAAATCCATTTTTATATTAATACATATACTCTGAACTAATGTAATTTGTAGTGGCGATTCACGCTCAACATCCATAAATGCTTCAATTAATACAAAAATAGAAACTTTATTTATTTCTTTAATAAAAGATAAAAATTCTCCACCCTGGCCATTAAATAAAATAATCTTTTCCCCTTTCCCTAGTCGCAATACATTTACAGCATGACGCGCAGACCTAACAGGCAATTCAATTAATTGCCCAACATTAATCTGATGAGGATAATAGAAACGAGAAAACGCCATAGTTTATTAAGTAAGGTATTAAGTATATTAGCCATGATAATATAACAGTAAATAATTATATTAATATAGGAGAAAAATATGGCAAGCCTAGAAACACCCATATGCGATATTGGATGGAAGGCCAAAAATTTTAATCTATTAGGTGTTGATGAAAGACATTATAATCTAGATACTATAAAAGGCCGAAATGGCTTATTAGTAATGTTTATCTGTAATCATTGTCCTTACGTAAAAGCAATTTTAGATCGTATGGTCCGGGATACAACAGAATTACTACAGCATGGAATCAATACAATAGCTATTATGTCAAATGACCCTACAGATTATCCTGAAGATTCATTTGAAAATATGGCTTTAATTTCAAAAAAATTTAATTTCTCATTTCCATATGTACTAGATGATACCCAGGAAACTGCTAAAACATATGGTGCAGTATGTACACCAGATTTCTTTGGTTTTAATGCTAATCTAGAATTACAATACCGAGGTAGATTTGATGCTTCACGAAAGGAGTCTGCTCATATTAGTACACGTCGCGACCTTTTTGAAAGCATGTTAATGATTGCTAAAACGTCCCATGGACCAAATAACCAGATTCCTAGTATTGGCTGCTCAATTAAATGGCGGGAAACATAGATATGCTAAATGCAGTTATTAATGCAGTAAAAGAAGTTGCAAAATATGAAGTTATACCTCGGTATCTAAAAGTTGAGCGCCAATATAAACATGATGGAAGCCTATACACTGATGCTGATGTTGCCACACAGGAGGCTCTATTACAAAGACTGGAAAAAATATATCCTGGAAAAATAGTTAGTGAAGAGATGTCACTAAAACAACAGCAAGATCAATGGAACTCAGGAAGCAAAGGGCTATGGTGTATTGATCCAATAGACGGCACTACAAATTTTGTTAATGGCATACCCTATTTCGCAATTTCTGTCGCATTAATGCGCCATGGTAGAAGTATTCTAGGTGTAATTTACGATCCAATAGCAGATGAAATGTTCTATGCTGAAAAAGGAAAAGGAGCCTTCCTAAATGATACAAGGCTTCCAATTAAGAAATATATACCCACCTTATTAAATAATGCGGTAGCAAGCATAGATTTAAAACGCCTTAATAAAAGACTAACAGCTACAGTTTCCACGACCCCACCATATGCTTCGCAAAGAAATTTTGGGGCCTGCGCATTAGATTGGTGCTTTACTGCTGCTGGACGTTTTGACCTTTCTTTACACGGCGGGCAAAATTTATGGGATTATGCTGCTGGCTCACTAATTTTAGAGGAATCAGGTGGGCATATGTGTGGGCTTGAGTTAGATGATTTCTGGAAGGAGCCTCTATGGCAACGATCAGTAATCGCCGCATTAGACTCACATTTATTTATACAATGGCGTGATTGGATACGTACAAATCAATAAAAATAATTATAGGCACTCTATATAAATAAGAATAGTATTATACTATTACAAAGTAGGTTATTAAATTGAAGATTATCATTCTAGGAGCTGGAAGAGTTGGCACTTCTGTAGCAGAAAGCTTGGTAAGTGAAGCTAACGACATTACTTTGGTCGATGTGGTCGCAGAGAGGCTTCTGTTACTACAAGACCACCTTGATTTACGCACAGTAGCTGGTAATGCATCCCACCCATCCGTACTAATTAAAGCTGGTGCTAAAGATGCTGATCTAATTCTTGCTGTCACTAAAAGTGATGAAACCAATTTAGTAGCATGCAAACTTGCTGCCACAATGTTTAATATACCGACCAAAATTGCCCGTATTCATTCTCCTAATTTCCTTACTTATCCAGAAATTTTTTCGCCAAATAATTTTGGGGTCGATTACGCAATTTGCCCTGAACAAATTATTACCGACTATATAGGAAGGCTAATCGAATTTCCAAATGCCCTACAAGTACTTGATTTTGCAAATGGTAAAGTGAGCTTAGTAGCTGTAAGAGCCTTCCATGGAGGCCCTTTGGTTGGCCGTGAACTATGCGAATTACGTCAACACGTACCTAATATTGATACCCGTGTTGCAGCAATATTTCGGAAAAATCGTCCCATTATTCCAGAAGGAAATACCATAATTGAAGCAGAAGATGAAGTATTCTTTCTTGCCGCAGCAAATGATATTAGAAGTGTAATTAGTGAATTAAGGCGCATGGATAAACCGATTGAACGTGTAATGATTGCGGGAGGTGGAAAAATTGGTATGCGTTTAGCAAAGGCCTTAGATAAGGCACAAGATAAAAATTACCAAGTAAAACTTATTGAATACGACAAACGAATAAGCCAAGGTCTAGCGGCACAACTTCAAAATACCTTAGTCTTACACGGTGATGCAACAGATGAAACCTTATTAGAAAATGAGAATATATCAGAGATGGATATGTTTTGCGCACTTACTAACGATGATGAAAATAATATAATGGCAGCACTACTTGCCAAAAGTATGGGTGCTCACAAAGTACTTGCACTCATCAATCGTGGCGCATATGTAGATTTAGTGCATAGTGGGAATATTGATATCGCCATATCTCCTGCACAAGTGTCAATTGGCTCACTGCTTGCGCATGTCCGCCGTGGAGATGTGGCAGCTGTTCATAGCCTCAGACGAGGTGCAGCAGAAGCCTTAGAGCTTGTTGCTCATGGTGATGCTAGCTCATCAAAGGTTGTCGGCCGCCCCATTGCTAAAATTAAATTGCCTAAGGGCGCAACTATTGGGGCTATCGTACGCGGGCTAGCAAAAACTGAATGTCGAGGATGGAATAATGAAGGGGATGATAATAAACCATATAATGATAGCGCAAAAGTATTAATTGCCCATCATGACACAGTCATTCAAGCAGAAGATCATATTATTGTATTTGTAATCAATAAAAAACTTATTCGACAGGTTGAAAAAATATTTCAGGTTGGAGTCGGCTTCCTATAACAGGAATTATTAATGAATCGACTTTTCCCAGTTATCAATGTACTCGGTATAGTGATCCTAATATTTGGATTTACTATGCTAATTCCTCTTGCGCTTTCTATTTGGTTCGATAACGTTTCTCAATTTGTTTATTATAAATCTGCCGCAATTACTATTGCCTCAGGTTTAATGATGTGGGCAGCAACACGTAACTATAAGCGTGAATTAAGGGTGAGAGATGGATTCTTATTAGTCGTATTAGTTTGGTCTGTATTGCCAGCTTTTGCTACGCTACCCCTACTATTTCATCTTCCATTTCTAAGCTTTACTAAGGCCTATTTTGAAGCCACATCAGGACTAACGGCTAGTGGTGGAACTATTCTTACAGGGCTAGACTTACTTCCACCATCAATAAATTTTTGGCGTACTGAGATGGTCTGGATGGGAGGAATGGGTTTAATTGTACTGGCAGTAGCTATTCTGCCTTTACTCGGAGTAGGTGGAAGGCAAATGTTCAAGGCAGAAACTCCTGGCCCAATGAAGGATACTAAACTGACCCCACGTATTGCAGAAACTGCTAAAGGATTATGGCTAGTTTATACAGGGATAACCATAGCTTGCGCTATTGCATACAAACTAGCTGGGATGACTTGGCTAGATGCAGTAATGCATTCATTTACTACTATTGGTCTTGGTGGCTTTTCTTCTCATGATGCAAGCTTTGCGCACTGGGATTCACCTCAAATTGAGGGCGTTGCTATTCTATTCATGCTAATAGCTGGAATAAATTTTGCCTCACATTTTCTAGCTTGGAGAGAAAAATCTCTATTGCCTTATCGGTATGACCCAGAAGCTAGTATATTTATTACTATAATTGTAATAAGCTGCATAATGCTTACTTTGTATTTATGGAATGCGGGAGTTTACCCAGATCTACTAACATCTTTTCGCTACGCTAGTTTTAATACCATATCAGTTGCTACTACCACTGGATATAGTAATGCTGATTACAATTTATGGCCTATATTTGCACCATTATGGATGCTAGCACTTTGTTGTTTCTGTTCATCATCTGGTTCTACCGGTGGCGGTATTAAAATGATCAGAGCGAAACTTTTGTTCAAGCAGGTTTTTCGTGAAATGATTGTAATCATGCACCCTCAGGCAGTTACACCTGTTAAACTCGGTGATAGCGTAATATCAAACCGAATTGTTTACGCAATTCTAGCATTTCTATCCATATACTTAGCTAGTATAGTCTCATTGACTCTAATCCTTGCTTCTAGTGGATTAGATTTTATAACATCTTTCTCTACAATAGTAGCGTGCATCAATAATCTAGGACCGGGACTTAATCAAGTTGGTCCTGCTAGTACTTTCGCTGGACTTACTGATTTCCAAACTTGGATATGTAGCTTTACTATGCTACTGGGAAGGTTGGAGCTCTTTACTTTGCTTGTTGTCTTCATTCCAGCATTTTGGAGGAAATAATTATAGAAAAATTATCAAGTCATAAATTATAAAATTCTTCTAATATCTTAGAATAATATTCATAAAATAGCTCCAAAATTTAAAGTTATTTTAAAGTATCCAGTTCACTTATAATATTATGCAGGACAACCACATTTAATAAACACAAATGAAAGACTTATTGCTAATTTACAATATATAAAAACAATATCAATTCCTAATTAATCTAAATTTAAATATGAAACAAAACCCCATAATTATTATTGGAAGTGGACTTGCAGGATATACTGTCGCCCGTGAATTTCGTAAACTTGAAAGTGAAGTACCCATAATTATACTTTCTGCAGATCATGGCGGGTTCTATTCAAAACCAATGCTATCAAATGCTCTGGCCAAAAATAAAACTCCTGATACTCTTTTGAATTACAGTTCAGAACAAATGGCCAAACAAATGCAAGCGGTTATTCATCCTTTTAGTAATGTGATCGCTATAAACCCATCTGATAAAAATATAACTCTACAAAATAGAGAAAAAATAAATTATGACCAACTTGTTCTAGCCTTGGGGGCCAACCAAATTCGTCTTCCTCTTGAGGGAGATGGAACTGATGAAATACTCTCAATAAACAATTTAGATGACTATTGTTACTTCTGGAATATGATAAAAAAGAAAAAAGATATAGCAATTATTGGCGCTGGGCTAATTGGCTGTGAATTTGCTAACGATCTTGCTGTTGCGGGATATAATGTTAACGTAGTTGATATTAGTGAACACCCTCTAGGAAAGCTATTACCAAATGCGGGTGGTATTTTTCTACAGAAAAAATTAGAGGCTATTGGTGTATCCTTCCATTTCCGCTCCATCACTAAGAGAGTCCAAAAAATAGGAAAAAAATTACAGCTAACGTTTTCTAATGGGAAAATACTACAAACAGATATTTTATTAACAGCAACAGGGCTCATTCCAAATATTTCTCTTGCAAAAGAAGCAGGCATAAAAGTAAACCACGGCATTGTTGTAAACCAGCTACTACAGACCAATTACAGCAATATTTATGCTTTAGGCGATTGCGCTGAAATTAATAGCAGAATATTACCGTTCGTTATGCCGATCATGCATGCGGCACGAGCCTTAGCAGCAACTCTATCTAAAAACCCAACCCCAGTACAATACCCTGCTATGCCAGTTCTTGTAAAAACTCCCGCATGCCCAACCGTAGTTTCACCGCCAAATCCAGATATAAATGGAAAATGGACAGTGCAAGAAACAACTGATAGCGTAAAAGCACTATTCCATGATTCAGAAAATAACCTTCTTGGTTACGCATTACTAGGCACAGTAATCAATGAAAAAAATATTCTAACTAAGGCTCTACCCCCCATAATAAAATAACATTTATTATTCAGGATTTATATTTAAATTTTTAATATAAAAATTGAGAAATACAAATTTTCTGATTATGCCTTTTATTATATAGAAAATAATGAAACTAATTTAAGATATTTTATTGATTAAAATTTTTTTATTATTGTTGTTTATATGTATAAATATACTAAATTAGATGTTTAACACAGAAAATAGCAACTTTAGTAATAGAGCCTTTTTATATATTCATAAAAGTATAAATACTTACTCTTAACGCTCATATAACTTGTCTCTTGATAAGCATTATGATATCTAGTAGTATAATTTTTATAGAAAATATTAATTTTAGAGTAATCATTTCTTAATTTAAGCAACATAATTTCTTTGCTTTCTACTATAAAATAAAGATGGAAATATTTTAAATAAAGGAACCAAAATGAAAAATGATTTTCGGACAATTATTTTATCCGTAGCGGCCATGTTATTGGTAGGTTGTGCAACAACTCAGCCTACCAGTAGTAACTTTAATGCAAAGCAACTAAGTACTGCTAATTATGCTAAAAAGGCTGATACTTTTGTGATTATTCATGATGGCTCATCATCAATGGCCGGCAACTACATAGGTCGTCCTAAAATTGATATTTCTAGAGAAATACTGTCAAATATGAACCAGACAATTCCACAGTTAGATTTTAACGCAGGCCTAGTAAGTTTTGGTAGCGGAGTGAATGTACATTTCGGATTAACAGACCATAATCGTGATGGACTTAGTAAGGTAATTGAGGGCCTTACAAGTGCAAGTGGGCCATCTCCTATGGATGAGGGAATCAGAACCACTAGCAACAAATTTCTTCGGGGGCTGGGGCTTGGAAAAATATCAATGTTCATTATAAGTGATGGTATATCAGATGTAAGTAACTCAGGGGGACCTAACGAAAGAAGGGCTGCCATTACAGCTGCAAAAAAAATTAAGGATCAACTAGGTAATCGAGTATGTATTTACCCAATACAAATCGGCAATGAGCCTGGTGGAAAGGAATTTATGAGTGAACTTGCAAAAGTTGGAGGATGCGGCTTTTTAACTAATCATAAACATATTAGTTCACCTGATTCAATGGCAAGCTTTGTAATCATGACGCTTCTCGGACCTATAGAAACTCCAGCTCCAGCTCCAGTTCTAACGCCTAAGACTTCTCCTAAGAAAATTACTTTTTCAGCTGATGCATTATTTGATTTTGATGGGTTTATACTAAGAAAAGAAGGAAAAGAATCTTTAGATAATTTAATGACAAAGATAGATAAATTAAAATATGACATGATTATTGCTATCGGCTATACAGATCGTATTGGTAGTGAAAATTATAATAAAAAACTTTCTATGAAGCGCGCAGAAGTCGTAAGAGATTACCTAGTATCATCTCATGATATTGATCCTAATAATATTTTTATAGATGGCAAGGGCGAAGCTAATCCTATTACTGGGGATAAATGTACAGGTAAAGGAAAAAGTCTAAAAGACTGCCTTCAACCTGACCGCCGTGTTGAAATTGAGATTGCCGGTATACGTAAAGAATAATAGATAAATTAAAATTGTATTATCTGAAACTGATATAGGAAACTCAAAAAATTAACTAAGTTTCCCATGGCAGTGTTTATATTTCTTACCAGACCCACATGGACATGGGTTGTTACGGCCAATCTTCTCACCTTGACGAACAAATGGTTGGTGCGTTTCCTTTTTGTTCTGAGTATTTACTTCACTCTCATCTAGTGTGTTTTCATAAGACGCGTGCTGATATTTCATATTTGTAGGCGAATGTGACATGTCAGAAGCTGCCTCCACTTGCTTTTCATCCCGAATTTGTACCATCATAAGCGTCTTAGTGACCTCTAATCTAATTTCTTCCATCATAGCTTGGAATAAATTATAAGCTTCACGCTTATATTCCTGCTTTGGATTTTTCTGTGCATAACCCCTAAGGTGGATTCCCTGGCGTAAATGATCTAGGGCTGCTAAATGCTCACGCCAATAAGTATCTAGCGTTTGTAACATAACAGCTCGTTCATATTGACGCATAACATCTTCACCTACTATGTCCACTTTATTCTGGTATTGATTACTAGCTTCCTCTGAAACTCGTTGACTAAGATTTTCTTCATTCAATTCAGAATCTGTATCTAACCATTCTTGAATTGGAAGTTGTAATTGATATTCAGAGGCAAGGATCTTTTCTAATCCTAGAACATCCCATTGCTCCTCAGCACTCTCAAGCGGCATATGGAAACTAACAAGACTATCCAACACTTCTCTACGTATTTCTTCAATAAATTCATAACAATTGTGTGATTCTAATAACTCATTACGTAATTGATAAAGAACCTTACGCTGATCATTAGCCACATCATCATATTCTAACAACTGCTTTCGAATATCAAAATTCCGAGCCTCTACTTTACGCTGGGCATTTTCAATTGCCCTAGTAACCCATGGATGCTCAATAGCCTCACCCACTGGCATCTTAAGACGCTCCATAATTTTTGCTACACGATCAGATGCAAAGATTCGTAAAAGTGAATCCTCTAGCGAAAGATAAAAACGACTTGACCCAGGATCACCCTGGCGCCCTGATCTACCACGTAATTGATTATCAACCCGCCGAGACTCATGTCTTTCTGTTCCAATAATATGTAGTCCACCTAATTTCAAAACCTCATCATGACGAACTTGCCACTCTTCACGGATTTTTATAATACGATCTGTCTTGATATCTTCACTAATTTTTTCATCTGTATTGATTTTCTCAATTTCAGGCTCAGGATTTCCACCTAATACAATATCAGTACCACGTCCCGCCATATTAGTTGCAATAGTTATCATTTTGGGTCGCCCAGCTTGGGTAATAATATTTGCTTCATTTGCATGCTGTTTAGCATTTAATAATTGGTGAGGTAATTTATTCTTTTCTAATAACCTAGACAGCAGCTCATTATTTTCAATTGAAGTAGTTCCTATTAAAACAGGCTGACCGCACTGGTAGCATTCTTTAGCAGCCTCAATAATAGCGTTATTCTTTTCTTCCAAGGTACGAAAAACCTGATCCATATTGTCATCACGAATCATTGGCCGATCAGTTGGAATAATTACAGTCTCCAATCCATAAATCTGCTGAAACTCATAAGCTTCAGTGTCTGCTGTACCTGTCATACCAGACAATTTATTATACATACGAAAATAATTCTGAAACGTAATTGAGGCAAGGGTCTGATTCTCCTTCTGAATCTTAACATTTTCCTTAGCTTCTACTGCCTGATGTAGTCCTTCTGACCAACGCCTACCAGACATCAATCGCCCAGTAAATTCATCTACTATTACTATTTCCCCATTCTGTACTACATAATGCTGATCCAGATGAAATAATGCATGAGCACGTAATCCTGCATATAGATGATGTATAAGATTAATATTAGCAGGATCATACAGACTAGCTCCTGATTCTAATAACCCATCCTGAACAAGAATTTTCTCTGCATTTTCAAAGCCTGCCTCACTTAGTAACACTTGCTGAGCTTTCTCATCTACACTAAAGTCTCCCGGGGCGCCTTCTTTCTCCTGACGAATTAATTTCGGTATAAGCTTATTCATTCGCAAATAAACATCGGTACTACCTTCTGCTTGACCTGAAATAATCAGTGGAGTACGTGCCTCATCAATAAGAATAGAATCTACTTCATCAATAACTGCATAGTTAAGCGTACGCTGCACCCTCTCAGCAGGATCATTAACCATATTGTCACGTAGATAATCAAAACCAAATTCATTATTTGTACCATATGTAATGTCTGCAGCATAAGCCGCCTGCCTTTGTTCATGCTCCATACTAGAAACAATCACCCCTACACTAAGCCCAAGAAATTCATGTATTTTTCCCATCCACTCAGAATCACGCTCAGCAAGATAATCATTTACAGTAATCAAATGAAATCCTTTACCATCTAAAGCATTAAGGTATGAGGGCAAAGTTGCCATTAAAGTCTTTCCTTCACCTGTACGCATCTCTGCAATCTTCCCACTATGAAGCACCATACCGCCTATCAACTGAACATTAAAATGGCGCATCCCCAAAACACGATTGCTAGCTTCACGCACTACTGCAAAGGCTTCAGGCAATAACATTTCAAGCGTAGACCCATCCTTTATACGCTGCCTAAATTCATCTGTCTTTGCACGTAATTCTGCATCAGTAAGATGTGAAATTGTATCCTCCAGATTGTTAATTACACCGACAGTCTGGAAATATTGCTTGAGTAACCTATCATTACGGCTACCAAATATTTTCTTAAAAACAGTATTAAACATGGGGTATAAATTCTTCTACTAAATATGTCATTATCAAAAAATAAGGGGTGAGACTTTCAGTCTCACCCCGCCACTACTAGTTCATAGCTCATGGCCTAAATTCAAATTTAATTAAATCTCTTTAAATCTGAGATAGATTCAACGCTTTACCTTTATACCTAATTTTAAAATATAAATATGATCCCGTGTAACGACTTATATGCCCAACTCCTACTGTTTTTTCAATACCTACCAACTTTCCAACTTTAACTAAGTATTTAAAATGCATGGGGCTAACAGACGACAATTTTATCTATATATATTAAAAACTATATTACCATATTAAGATAAGCAATCAGAGTAAACCTCTTATACTTATAACTTAAACTTCAATAGGCTACCTCGTTACCATAAAAAACAAGAATATTTATCTTTTCCCAATAGTTGGGAGCTAAAATAATATTCATATACACTCCCAACTCTCGTACAATATATTATAATTTTTTCTTATTATAATGATAATGTTATAAGCATTAAAAATCATATCACTGACTATTATGACAATATATAAAATTAATTTCTTTTTTAACACACTTAAAAATACTTCTGCTCATCAACAACTTTTTACGCGTATTGATAGAATTTCTGAAATGCAAGAGACCTTCATGAAGGTTATTCCACTCGAGCTTGCGGAGTTTTGCTCTCTAGGAAAATTTACAAATGGCAAACTAACTATAATAGTAGGAACCGGAGCAATTGCAGCAAAACTTAAACAGACCCTACCATCTTTAATATCAAAATTTCATAAATTAGGTTTTATGGAGGTTACGTCTATACAAATTACTGTACAAGCAGATTACTATACTTGCCATGCAGCTAACTTTTCTTATGAGAAGCCAGAAATTAGCCAAATTGGTACAGAAAGCCTACATAAATTTGCTAACAATTTATCTACTTCACCACTCAAAAAAGCAATTACATCAATATTAGAAAATCAAACCAATAAAAAGACCTAAGCGAAAGTAATAAACCCTCATACTTTAATTTTTACCTTTACTTAGGTCTTAATTAAATGAATTCAAATTCAAATTTCATACCCTAAAAATAGTAAAATAATTTTTTTAATAACCATTAAATAATTATCATTTATTTTCATCAAGACTTATATCTAAACCAAAGCTACTTACAATATAAAATATTTACAATAAAAAAGATAACTAACTGCAGTGCATCCTAGTATTCCAATGAATTTTGCACTGTGCTAAAATATATATTCTCAAATAGGCAAACACCTCCTCCGGTTAGCTATAAAAAATAAATACTTACAAAATTATGATGTATGTACATCACAATTCCCTGCAAGGGGCCAAGTAGCTCAGTTGGTAGAGCAGAGGACTGAAAATCCTTGTGTCGGGGGGTCAATTCCCTCCTTGGCCACCATTTAAAATAGGCATAATTACTTACATTTAAGACAGATAATTAAATGTTAAATTAATGCCCATCTATGCATACCTGAATTTTAAATTTGCAAATCTTTTCACTTTGATAGTATTCAAGCTATTGAAATACTATAATTAGAAGTTTTCCATATTCTTTACCAGTTATTTACATTATTAACTATGGAATTATTAGCCTTAGGTATTAATCATCAAACTGCGCCCATTGATGTTCGTGAACAGGTCGTGTTCTCGGATGATTCAGTGGAGAATGCGCTTCATGATCTGGCTAGTCATTACGCTGTAAAGGAAGCAGCAATTGTTTCTACATGTAATCGTACAGAAGTCTATTGCAGCACAGATAAACCAGAGGAAGTAACACATTGGTTAGCAAATTTTCATCAGCTACAAGTGCGAGAATTGGAGCCTTACCTTTATACCCTTCCCCGTGAACATGCAGTAAAACATGCTTTTAGAGTTGCAAGTGGTCTAGATTCAATGGTACTAGGCGAGCCACAAATACTTGGCCAGCTAAAAAATGCCGTAAAATCAGCAGAACTTGCTGGTACACTTGGGCTATTATTGCACAAACTTTTTCAGCGAACATTCTTTGTCGCAAAGGAAGTACGAACATCTACTGAAATTGGAGCCAATTCTGTTTCTATGGCTGCTGCTGCTACACAGCTAGCAGAAAGAATTTTTGGGGATATTAGTGCACAACGTGTACTTCTTATTGGGGCGGGAGAAATGATTGAGCTATGTGCTGGTAGCATCTCAGCACGCAATCCTAAAAGTATCACTGTCGCCAACCGTACTACCGAGCATGCTCAAGCTTTGACTAATCAATTTAATGCTCAATCAATCACTCTAAATGAACTTCCTGAACAACTTCCTCTTCATGATATTGTCGTAACTTGTACAGCAAGCCCGCTTCCAATACTTGGAAAAGGAATGATGGAACGTGCAATTAAAAAACGCAAACATCGCCCAATTTTTATGGTAGATCTAGCTTTACCGCGAGATGTTGAGCCAGAAGTATTAGAGCTTGATGATGTGTTCCTTTATACTGTAGATGATCTATCAGATATTGTTCAAGAGGGACTAGATTCAAGACAAGGCGCGGTAGCTCAAGCTGAAGCCATCATTGATTCAAATGTTATTAATTTTATGCACTGGCTCAAGTCTCGTGAATTAGTCCCTACTATTCGAGCGTTACGTAACCAAGCAGAGAACTATCGCCAATATGAACTTGAGCGTGCAATTAAGCTTTTAACAAAAGGAGGAGACCCAAAGAAAGTCATGGAGTCATTAAGTAAGAGCCTAACTAACAAGCTCTTACATACTCCTTCTGATGTGCTAAACCATGCTTCAGCAGACGAACGAGACAAACTCGTAGATATGATAAATCGGCTCTACCAACTTGATCGCCTAGAATGAACAAGGGTATCACGACTAAGCTTATACAATTGAGCTCACGCCTTGAAGAATTAAACTCCCTACTAAGTAATGAGGATATAACCTCTAATCTTGATAACTATCGTAAGCTTACACGCGAACATGCAGAGATTATTCCGATAGTTGAACTTTATCATTCTTATCAACTCAATGAACGTGATATACAAGCTGCACAGGAGATGATTGCTGATGCTGAGATGCGTGAATTTGCTGATGCTGAAATTCGTAGTGGAAAAGAGAAACTTACAAAAATCGAACTGGAACTACAAAAATTATTACTTCCCAAAGACCCAAATGATGAACACAATATTTACCTAGAAATTCGCGCTGGTACAGGAGGAGATGAATCTGCACTATTTGCTGGAGATTTATTTCGTATGTATACACGTTTTGCTGAGCGACAACACTGGCAAATAGAAATTATTTCACAAAGCCTGTCTGAAATAGGGGGATATAAAGAAATTATTGCTAAAATATCAGGAGAAGGAGCCTACTCTAAACTTAAATTTGAATCAGGTGGGCATAGGGTACAGCGCGTACCCTCTACAGAAACTCAAGGCCGTATCCATACATCTGCCTGTACAGTTGCAGTTCTTCCTGAGACAAACGAGATATCAGATATAGTATTAGATCCTTCTGAACTAAGAATTGATACCTATCGAGCATCTGGAGCAGGAGGCCAGCACATAAATAAAACTGATTCTGCTGTACGAATTACACATATTCCTACAGGTATTGTAGTTGAGTGTCAGGATGGACGCTCACAACATAAGAATAAAGCACAAGCAATGAGCGTTCTAATTGCCAGAATACGAGATAAACATATAAGTGAGCAACAAGCTAAGCAGGCTGCTACCCGTAAATTATTAATTGGTAGCGGTGATCGCTCAGAAAGAATCCGTACTTATAATTTTCCCCAGGGCCGTATATCTGATCACCGTATAAACCTTACACTTTATAAGATAGATCAAATCATGGATGGCGATTTAAGCGAACTATGCTCTAAGCTAGCATTAGAGCATCAAGCAGAACAACTTGCAGCTATGGGAAAATAAAATTAGCCTTCCAAGATTTAAACTATAGTCCCTAATTCTAATTTTAGAGCTGTATGCTGAATCTGATACTATAAAATGAATTTTGAAATACAGCAAAAAATTACAATTAAAGATGTATTGAGCCAGACGCGCGCTCTTATTTCTTATAATGAAGCACGAATACTATTACAGAGCGTTCTTAAAATAAACCATGCCCACCTAATTGCCCATTCTGACCAGTACATAACTCTGGTTCAAATACATACGTTCTTATCATTAGTTAAGCGACGTGCCAATGGTGAGCCAATTGCATATATTCTAGGTGAGTGTGAATTTTACAGCATAAGGTTTATAGTTAATTCTTCTGTATTGATTCCTAGGCCAGAAACTGAATTATTAGTAGATCTAGCATTAGAGAAAATTTCATTAAATTTACCCTGTAAAATAATGGATCTTGGTACTGGTAGCGGAGCAATTGCAATATCTATTGCAAAACATCGACCTATATCTCGCATCACCGCAACAGATAATTCAACAGACGCAATATCTGTAGCCAAAACTAATGCAAGACATCTCGGTACAAACAATGTCAATATCTTACAAAGTAATTGGTTTGATAAACTAGAGAAAGAGAAATTTGATCTGATTGTTTCAAATCCTCCCTATATTGCTCTAAATGACCCCCATCTAAACCAGAAGGCTTTAAATTTTGAACCAAAAATAGCTCTTATTGCTGGGGAAGATGGAATGGAATGTATCCGAACAATCATTACCACATCAACTTCTCATATAAATGCAGGGGGATGGCTACTAGTAGAGCACGGCTACAACCAAGCTAATATATGCAATTGGTTACTCAAAAATGCTGGATTCAGCAACATCTTTTCATGCTCGGATTTAGCAGGGATATTGAGAGTCAGCGGTGGAAGATATATGCCCAACTTTTAAAAAAACTGATAAAATATTGCAATTAGTTATTTTGATCTACTTAAAGCAATTTTTTAATATTAGCTTTATCTATGTCATAGCACATAGATTAATAATATTTGATTTAATGAGAGGCTCAATATGAATACTCAAGAAATTATAAATGAACAAGTAACCACTAACCATATTGTTCTGTACATGAAAGGCACACCTGAAAGTCCACAATGTGGATTCTCAGCACATGCAGTTAAGATACTTAATGCTTGTGGGGAAAATAATATTTTTGCTATTGATGTGCTTAGCAACCCAGAGATCAGACAAGGTATTAAAGAATATTCAAATTGGCCAACTATCCCTCAACTCTATATCAATGGTAGCTTTATTGGGGGCTCTGATATCGTTGATGAAATGTATAAAAATGGAGAATTACAAAAATTAATTAAACAATAAATTACGCTACCTTAAGTAATCTTCATTATAAAAAGCCAAATAATTTGGCTGGCTATTAGTTGCTTAATGCTTCCGCTATTACCCAATAACGTGTAAATTTACCAATTACCATAAATAATAAGACCCATAACCAATTAATCCTGAGCCATCCTGCTGCAACACATAATACATCTCCTATTAATGGTACCCATGAAAATAATATTATTGGGCTCCCATAACAACGGACCCATTTAAGTCCACGTCTATTACCATTATATTTTTTAAGAAATGCTTTCTCATCTGGTAGAAATCTACCAATAAGATACGAGCTTAAACCTCCCAACGTGTTGCCTAATGAAGCAACACACAAAGCTGTCCAATATAGCTGCGGATGAATCTTTAATACTCCAAATAATATTGCCTCTGAGCCACCTGGAAGTAAGGTTGCAGCAAAGAAACTACTGGCAAACAGAGTTAATAAGCTTGATTGCTCATCCATATATATATCCAATAAATATAAACTAGCTTCAGTTTAACGTTAAATCCCACCATAATAAATAAGCAACCTGAAAGATCTAAGTTATGGATTCTATTTTAGGTTTTTACTATTAATTATATTCGCTATCATTCTTATCTTTCTTTTTTTCAAGATATATCCTACAAAATTTTACTTGGTTATGTTATTAGGTAATGATATGCTTATTAATATTCCATTCCTGTTAAAAAAAGGAAAATTATGAAAGAAAAATTAATTTTCAAGCAAGATGTTGATTTAATTATTGAATCTAAGAGCCTCTTAAAACACCCATTTTATGTGGCTTGGACTGAAGGAAAACTTTCTAAAGAACAACTACTTAAATATGCTGAACAATATTTTCATAATGTTTTAGCTGAGCCAACTTATTTAAGTGCGGTCCATTTCAATACACCTCATTTTCATACCGATACAAATAGTGGCGATATTAGTGTACGTCAAGAAGTATTAGGAAATCTAATTAGCGAAGAATATGGTGAAAAAAATCACCCAGGACTATGGAAAAAATTTGCCATATCTTTAGGTTCAAGTGAAAAAGAGTTAGCTAATGCAGCTCCTTTACCTAGCACTGAAAACCTTGTTACAACTTTCCGAGATATTTGTCTAAACCAACCTTTCTATGCTGGACTTGCTGCCATGCATGCATTTGAATCACAAGTTCCAGAAATTGCTGCAGTTAAAATTGAAGGTTTAGCTAAATTTTATGGAATGGATGACCCTGACAGCTACGAATTCTTTACAGTACATCAAGAAGCTGACATATACCATTCACAGGCAGAGTGGGCGTTAATTGAAAAATTTGCTGATACCCCTGAGAAAAGAAATGAGGTTTTAGCTTCCACTACTAAAGCATGTAATGCTCTCTGGGCATTTCTTGATGGGGTTTATAAAAATTATTGCTCAAACCTAGATATTAAATGTAAAGAAACTATAACAATACATTAGAGTTAAGATAAAAAATCAAAAGACCTACACCTTATATGAGGTATAGGTCTTATCCACACCATACCTAAAAAATCTTATATTATGTATGCAATATTTTTAAAATATTTGATTCTAGGCTAATTAATGTATTTGTTTTATTTAAAATAGCGCCTGTAATTAAAAAAATATCTTCAGCACGTTCCCCCATTGTATTTACCTTGGCACTATGTATTTTGACATCAAAATCTGCCAACACTGTAGCTATACGTGATAATAAATCTGGCTGATCTCCAGCAACAAGCGATAATATATGATAAGTGCCATTTTCATCAGGCTCTATATTAACTTCAGGTGTAATAGGAAAATGCTTAAGCTGGCGACTCATCTTCACCTGCAAAGATGATTTAAAGGGTGGCTGTTGACCTAGTTGCTGCTTTAATCCATTTTCTAGGATACAAATCATATCACTATATTTCTCCATAGAATTAAATGGATTAAATACTAAAAAACTATCAAGAGCATAACCATTATTTGTAGTATAAACTTTAGCTTCAACAATACTATAATTAATACTCTCAAAAAAACTACAAATACGAGCAAACAAATCTTTCTGGTCTCTAGTATAAATCATTACTTGGATACCATCTCCAGCTGAAATTATACGCACCTTTACTACTGGCAAGTTAGAATAGGACTTGTTACAAATTTGGCGAGTATGCCAAACAATTTCTTGTAAGCTGTTCTGTAAAAAATAAGCAGTACCAAGTTCTGACCAAAGTTGTTTATATTTATCTGCTGGGATAGGGTCACATTGTAATAATTCTAGTGCTTTAATCTTACGATTCTCAAGAGTACCTCCAGCTTTTGCTGGTTCGCCACATAAATACCGCCATGTTTCCCAAAATAAATGTTCTAATAATTTACCTTTCCAAGTATTCCATACCTTAGGGCTAGTAGCACATATATCAGAAACTGTAAGAAGGTAGATTGCAATTAGTCTACGCTCATTCTTTACATGTGTAGCAAAGTCAGATATTACCTCTGGGTCTGATAAATCTTTTTTTTGTGCTATAGCTGACATTGTTAAATGATTTCCTACCAACCAAGACACTAACTCTGTATCCTCTGAAGATAACCCGTGTTCTGTACAAAAACGTCTAGATCTTCTCATTCCAAACAACGAGTGATCTCCATGATTCCCTTTTGCAATATCGTGAAATAAGCCTGCCAGATAAAGTATTTCCGGCTTATCAAACTTACTAATAAGCTGACTACATAATGGATGCTCATGAGAAAATTCTGAGACCATAAAGCGGCGTAGATTTCTTACTACCATTAAAATATGCTCATCCACAGTATAAACATGAAATAGATCATGTTGCATTTGACCGATAATTTTTCCAAATGCTGGAATATAACGCCCTAATATTCCATATCTACTCATAAAACGTAATTCTTTGGTTAAGCCACGTGGCTGACGTAAAATTTTTATAAACAAGTTGCGATTATGTGGATTCATCCGAAAAGATGAATTAATTTTAGATTTAGAGCGCCAGATCGCTCTTATCGTATTAACACTACGAGCTTCTAATTCAGGGTGCTGCTGTAACATTAAAACACTTTCTAAAATAACACTCGGATCCTTCTTAAAAATATTCTCATCTCTCACCTCAAGTAGTTGACCACGAGACTGAAAATTTTTATTTAATATTACAGGTGCTAAATGCTTCTCTGAAAAAATCTTTTCCCGTAAAGTAAGCAAAAGAATAGTATTAATCTGAGCTACTGATTTCGCAACGCGATAATAACGCTGCATTAATAATTCACCTGCTCGACGCGGTGGCTTATCAGAAATTTTGTACTCTGAAGCTAGTAATGTTTGATAATCAAACAACAATCTATCCTCACGACGCCCAGCAAGATAATGCAGCCTAATTCGAAGACCCTGTAATCTTTTTTCGTTATTTTTTGTGATTCTAGCTTCCTCTCTTGTGATCAATCCAGCTCTAATAAGATCAGTCCAAGATTTCCCATACCCTGAAGCACGACTAATCCATAAGATATTTTGCAAATCTCGCAAACCACCAGGGCTTTCCTTTAAATTTGGCTCAAGATTGTAGGTTACTTCATGATATCGACTATGGCGCTGTTGTTGTTCAAGCTGCTTTGCGATAAAAAAATCTCTAGAGTTTAGTAGTGCTTTCATTTTTAGTGAAAACATACCAAATAGTTTTCTATTTCCTACAAGTCTACGTGCCTCAAGCAAGCTTGTCTGAACTGTAATATCTTTTTCTGATTCTTCCTCACATTCAGCTAAGGTACGTACACTATGACCCACCTCTAATCCCATATCCCACAAAAAATGCACCCACCTCTCTAGCTTAAATTTTGTTATATTATCAATAGTACTCTGCTTTTTTCCCTTGGGAGGCAATAAAACCAATAGATCTATATCTGAATTAGGAAAAAGATGTCCACGACCATATCCACCCACAGCCAGCAAAGTAATTGAACTTGGAAGCGCCATTTCTTTCCATGCTTGGCACAACAAAGCATCAACTAACCTACAATAATCTCGAAGTAATAAGGTACTATTTTCATTCTTACGAAACTCTTCACGTAGTACCTTTCGGCCTTCTATCAGTAATTTTTTTCCGTTTATAGAATTTAACGGGATTGATAAAGCTCTTACCTCAATAGCCATTAATGTAAATTAAACATGAAATACAGGCTTTGGTGGGCTACCTGCAGATAATGTCAAAACTTCATATCCTGTACTAGTAACCAACACTGTATGCTCCCATTGAGCAGACAAACTATGATCTTTAGTAACTATAGTCCAGCCATCTGCCATTTGACGAATTGATGCCTTACCTGCATTTATCATGGGTTCTATTGTAAAAATCATACCTTCTTTTAATTCCAATCCAGTTCCAGGAGAGCCATAATGCAGAACCTGTGGCTCGTCATGAAATTTAGTTCCTATGCCATGACCACAAAATTCTTTTACTACACTACAACCCAAATTCTCAGCAAAGCTCTGAATAGCATATCCTATGTCACCTAAATGTTTATTTGGTTTAATTTCTTCTATTCCACGCCACATAGATTCGTAAGTAATTTCACACAATCTCTTAGCTTGAATGGACGCCTCACCTACATAAAACATACGACTTGTATCACCATGGTAACCATCTTTAATCACAGTTACATCAATATTAATAATATCCCCTATTCTCAGCTTTTTCTCTCCTGGTACACCGTGGCATACTTGATGATTAACTGAAGTACAAATTGACTTTGGGTAAGGTTTATGGCCTGGTGGCGCATAATTCAGTGGTGCAGGAACTGTATTCTGCTCAGTTAACATATAATTATGGCATAACCTATCAAGCTCACCTGTTGTTATCCCAGGCTTAACAAAAGGCGTAACAAAGTCTAGAACTTCTGAACCAAGCCTCCCTGCAACCCGCATTTTTTCAACCTCCTGCGGAGAATTAAGATGTACAGTCATAATATTTTCCAATTAAATAAATATTATTTATAATTAAAACAGTAGCTTGAACTTACTGCCTTATTTTAGTCCTACCTTCGTATTACTCATTAATTCTTCTTTTTGACCAAAACAGGATTGATCTCCAGATTCAAGGCAGTCTGTCGCTTTTGATAGCAGTCTAATTTTCTCTGGCTTGAATTCTGGTCGCAATCTTTTTTCTTCATCAGAACTAGTACCAAGTTGTATATAAGATACCAGGGCAAGATTAACTATTATTAGCAGAAAAAATAATAATTTCATTATAAATAGACTCTCATGATTGATTGTTTCTTGTTGTTAACAGACTCTAGCCTTGTTAAAATGCCCTGCTTAATATAAGCCATTCTTTTGGGGCCCTAGAAATGCAAGGTATGAGATTAGTATCACACCTAGTAATGTTAACTGCACTACTTTTGTCTAATCAGATTTTTGCTGAAAATTTAGCAAGAAAAAATTCTTCAGACAATATTATTACTAATGATAAAGTCAGTAAAGGACAAAAAATTGCAAATAGAATTTGTGCTGGGTGCCATAATCCTGATGGTAATAGTATTATTCCATCTAATCCCATCTTAGCTGGACAACATGCAGAGTATATCACTAAGCAATTGATCAATTTTAAATCACAGGACAATAATCCTGCTCAAAGAAAAAGTTCTGTTATGGAAGCGATGGTCTCTCCTCTTTCTAATGAAGACATGCATAATCTTGGCTCATATTACGCCCAGCAGAAACCTAATCCTACAGCAGCAAAAGACATGACACTTGCTAAAATTGGAGAAAAAATTTATCGTGGTGGAAATTTAGATTCTAACTTACCTGCATGTTCTGGCTGCCATTCTCCAAATGGATCTGGTATCCCACCTCATTATCCACGCCTCGCTGGACAACATACTGAATATACTATTACACAACTTAGGGCTTTTCGAACTGAGCAAAGAGCTAATGATATAAACAGTGTAATGAGGGTAATTGTTTCCCGTATGAGTGAAAAAGAAATACAAGCTGTAGCTGAATTTATTTCAGGCCTCAATTAATAACATAAGTTTTAAATTATTTTTCCCAAGTACTAAATATTTTCTCTGCTATTTGTAGTGTTTTACTAATTTCTATATCACTATGTGCAGCAGAAACAAAACCTGCCTCAAATGAAGAAGGAGCAAAATAAATACCCCCTTCTAACATAGCATGAAAAAATCGATTAAAAGACTCTGTATCACACTCAGTTACTTCAGTATAACTTGATGGTATTTTTCTATGAAAATATAGGCCAAACATTCCCCCTATTGCCTGTGCGCTGAAAGGAACCTTATATTTATTTGCTATATTAGATAGGCCATCAATAAGTTTCTGAGTACTATCAATAAGTTTTTTATAGAACCCAGGTGTTTGTATCATCTGTAAAGTAGCTAGCCCCGCACATACGGCTATAGGATTACCAGATAAGGTTCCCGCTTGATATACTGGACCTACAGGAGCAAGGAATTGCATAATTTCTCTCTGACCACCAAAAGCCGCCATAGGCATACCCCCACCTATTACTTTACCTAATGTAGTAAGATCTGGTTTAATATTATAAAGCCCTTGAGCACAATCCAACCCAACACGAAACCCAGTCATAACCTCATCAAAAATTAAAACACTACCATATTTTGTACATAATTCACGTAGTGCTGACAAAAATTTGGGCCGGGGTGCTACTAAATTCATATTTCCCGCAATTGGTTCTACAATAACCGCAGCAATTTCTCTACCAACTTTACTGAATATTTTCTCTGCCTCTTCAATATCATTGTAATTCAATACAACAGTCCCATTTGAAACTTCCTCAGATACTCCTGCAGAGCTTGGGTGGCCTAGAGTAAGTGCCCCCGAACCAGCTTTTACTAGTAAAGCATCTTCATGACCATGATAACAACCCTCAAACTTTATTATACGATTTCTACCTGTATAACCTCGTGCAAGACGGATTGCGCTCATAGTAGCCTCGGTCCCTGAACTTACAAGCCTCACTTGTTCAATGGATGGGACCAATTTACATAATAATTCAGCCATCTCAAACTCAGCTTCAGTTGGAGCGCCAAATGTTAGCCCATCCTTAATCTTATTCTGTACATTCTTAATTACTGCTGGATGAGCATGTCCGAGAATAAGTGGGCCCCAAGAACCTACGTAATCTATGTAAGATTTATTATCCACATCCCATACATATGCACCTTCTCCTCTCTTAAAAAATATAGGTGTACCACCAACTGATTTAAAAGCACGCACTGGCGAATTAACACCACCCGGTATAAGCTCTAAAGAGCGTTGGAATAATTTATAATTAAGCGAAGTCATTTAATCTCTCATTTAATTATTAATAGACAATTTAGTTTTCTTAAAAATACAGGCTATTTTTCTAGCCTCAATCTTCATATTGCTAGATTTAAAAAGGGAACTACTAATTGCAATTGCATCAGCGCCCTTATGTACTAACTCTTCAATATTTCCTGAATTAATGCCTCCAATTGCAACAATCGGAATTTGTAGATACTGCTTTGCTTGGCACAATAAATCTATAGATGTAATAACTGCATCAGGCTTTGTAGTAGAAGTAAAAAAAGCTCCAAATGCTACATAATTCGCACCCTGACTCTCAGCTTCTATTGCATATCTCACCTGATTGTAACAAGAAGCTCCAATAATCTTTTCTGGTCCTAGCTTATTCCGCGCCTCAGATACTGCTACATCTTCTACTCCCAAATGTACACCATCTGCACCAACTTTAATCGCAAGATCTATATCATCATTAATAATAAGCGGAGTATTAAATTTATGACAAAGATAAGAAAGTAAAGTTGCTTGCTCCAGTTTTAGGGCATTACTAGCTATTTTGTTACGGTATTGAACCAATGAAACACCACCAACAAGTGCCTGCTGAATTAATATAGCTAAATTAGCTGTATCAACAAGATCTGGTGTTATTGCATATATACCACTTACTCGTCCATCTAACATTCAGCGTATCCTATTCTGTAGAGTTACATTTATTACGAACCCAAAATAAGCGGTCCGGGAGGTATTGGCCTACCCCTGGATGAAAACCATTTTTTAATGTTTGCCAAGTATATTCTTGTGCTTCATACACCCCCTCAGAAACGGGCATACCATTGGCAAGATTTGCGGCAATAGCGGAAGCCAGAGTACACCCAGACCCATGATATGAGCCAATTAGACGTTTCCATATATCAGATCTCACTATACCTGAATCTGCATATAAAATATTTTCTACCTGATGAGTATTTTCATGGGTTCCTGTTACTAAAACATACTTACAGCCCATGTTTAGAATTTCCTTACTACATTTACCTAAATCCTGTTCATCTGAATCTTCCTCCCTATTCCGTACCAAGCGGCGTGCTTCTATACTATTTGGAGTAATAATTGTAGTCTGTGGGACTAATGAATTACATATTGCCGTAATCATATCCTCATTTACCAACTCATCACCTCGGCCCGAACTAAGTATTGGGTCCAGAACTACAGGAATATCAGGATATT
The DNA here is from genome assembly GCA_002721545.1 of Nitrosomonadaceae bacterium. GTDB lineage: Bacteria > Pseudomonadota > Gammaproteobacteria > Burkholderiales > Nitrosomonadaceae > BJGV01. Next base: position 146,103 of record PBKR01000032.1, read on the forward strand.
CAGATACTATTTTAGCAATAGCTACGATATTCTCGACACTACCTAACATTCCAATTTTAAAAGCATGTACTGACATATCATCAAGCACTGCACGTGCTTGCTCTTCTACCCACCGCGAATCTAAAGCCATTACATCATCCACTCCAACAGTATTTTGTACTGTAACAGCAGTAATCACTGGCAAAGAATGACAGCCCTTACTTGCGAGGGTAAGTGTATCAGCCTGAATTCCAGCACCACCGCTAGAATCATTAGCAGAAAAAGAAAGTACTATTGGGGGTGGCTGAAGCATATGTTAATACCGTAAAATGACATTTTAACCTAAAATACAAATATTATGCCTACTAATGAAACTCCTGCATTTCGTAGCTACATGTGTCTTATTTGTGGTTACGTATATGACGAAAAAGAAGGATCACCAGAAGAAGGGATCCCCGCTGGTACACTTTGGGATGATGTTCCAATGAATTGGGTATGCCCTGAATGTGGGGCTCGTAAAGAAGATTTCGAGATGATTGAAATTTAAATGCGAATCCTTCATACCATGCTCCGGGTTGGAAATCTGGAAAAATCTATCGATTTTTATTCTAAGATTCTTGGAATGAAGGTGCTACGTCGCAAAGACTACCCTAAAGGAAGATTTACTTTAGCATTTGTAGGCTATCAAGATGAAAACAATGCTACGGTACTTGAATTAACTCATAACTGGGATATAGGGAAATATGATTTAGGGTCAGGATATGGCCATATTGCTATTGAAGTAGATGATGCATATATTGCTTGTGAAATGATTAAACAGCGTGGTGGAAAAGTTGTCCGCGAAGCAGGGCCTATGAAGCATGGCATTACAGTAATTGCTTTTGTGGAGGACCCTGACAGTTATAAAATTGAACTTATTCAGAGAAAAGATCCTAAAAGAGCTTAGTTAAAAATAATTTGCGAGACAAGGCACAATACTATACCGCTATTTATTTTTAGCAAGCATTAACACAGCAGCAAAAAAACTATCTGTATTATGCTTTCCTGGATAGAGCTCCAAAAACTTACCAGTATCAAGTGGAATTTTCTGCTGCAGCAATAATTCTGCACAATTTAGTAATTTAAATTGAGTATGAACAGAAAGAAAATTCTTAATAACTTCCTGATTCTCCTCTGATAAAAAACTACAAGTAGCATAAACTAACCGTCCACCTGGCTTTAATAACCTTGCTGATGATGTAAGAATTGCTTCTTGACAATTTTTCTTTTCCTCAATATTTTTTGACGCCTGGCATAATTTTAAGCCTGGATTTCGACGTAATGTTCCAAGCCCACTGCATGGTGCGTCTACAAGAACTCGGTCAACCTTTCCAATTAATCTCTTTACTCTGACATCATTCTCGCTGCTTATCCATCTTGGAAATAAATTAGAAAGACCTGATCGTTTTAAGCGTGGCTTCAATTTATTTAATCTTTTCTCAGACACATCAAATCCATATATACGTCCTTTTGAGCTCATTAATGAACCCATCATTAATGCCTTCCCCCCGGAACCAGTACAAAAATCTACTACTATTTCCCCTCTTTTTGGCTGTACCAAATAACCCAAAAGTTGGCTCCCTTCATCCTGTATTTCAATCTTGCCAGTAACAAATAATTCGTGATTCTGGATCGTTAATTTTTTAATAAGCCGAATACCAATAGGCGAAAAAGGGGTTTTCTCTGCATCAATGCCATCCTTATGTAACCTCATAAGCACATCATCACGACTAGCTACTAAAGTATTTACTCTTAAATCTAATGTTGATGGTTTCTGAAATGAAAGCCCCAAAGAAAAAATATCTGCATCTGACATTTTTTTTTGCATCTTTTGGATTAACCATTCAGGAAGCTCTGACCGAACAAATGGTGGCAACGAATCTAATCTTACCGATTTTATTCCTGCTAAATTTTTTAATTCAATTTCAGTTATAAATGGCGCTAATTCTCGCAAATTTATACCCTTAAATTTTACAAGATATGCAAGAATTAGTAATCGAGGAGTTGTTGCATTAGTTATATACTTTAAAGAGAAAAAATGCCGAAGCACACCAAATATAGTATCAGCTATAAATATACGATCTTTCGCACCAATCTTACGATTATCACGAAAAAAAATTCTTAATATACCATCAGTAGAGCCCTCTAACTTCTGCACTACACGTAGTGCAGCTATAGCCATTTCTACTTGATACAAAACAAGACGCATTTTTATAACCTTTTGCAATAAAATTAAATTTCATTTATATACTTCTAATTTAGATAGAACTGAGTTGTCAGAAATGTTATCGCAAATTTCAACATTATTTCCTGTAATTTTTAACCTCCCTTCCATAAATAAATTTACAGCTTCTGGGAGTATTCTGTGCTCCTGTAATAAGACTCGTTCTGCTAATATTTCAGCTGTATCATCAGGTAGAACTGGAACTGCTGCCTGAATTATAATTGGTCCATGATCTACTTTTCGTGTGACAAAATGTACTGTACATCCATGCAGCTTGACACCTTTCTCTAATGCTTGTTTGTGAGTCCCCAATCCAGGAAATGCAGGTAATAATGAAGGATGAATATTTATTAGTCTGCCATTATATTTATTAATAAAACTATCACCTAACACTCGCATAAACCCAGCCAATACGACAAGATATGGCTGATAAGAATCAATTTTATTTGCTAATAAAAGATCAAATTCTGCACGATCTTGATACATTCTATGATCCACAATACATGTTTCAATATTATGTTTTTTTGCTATCTCAAGTCCAGCCGCATGAGGGTTGTTACTAATAACAGCAGCTACCCTAGCTGATAATTCACTCTCAAGCAGGGCCTGCATATTACTACCACGTCCAGAAATAAGAATAACAAGTGATTTCATTAGATAAATTGTGACATTGGTATCACTTAATACTGATTACTCAACAAAAATCTTTGCTTCTCCTTCATCACGCCGCCTGGTTGTCCCAATATGCCACACAACCTCACCTGCATTACGCAATATTTTCAGTACGGCCCCAACATGTTCATTAGAAATTATTAACACCATTCCTATCCCACAATTAAATACACGATACATTTCCCGGTCATCTATTTTCCCTTGCTGCTGCAGCCAACTAAATAAATTGGGTTTATCCCAGGATGATTTTTTCAATACAGCAGTAATTCCTTCAGGCAAGATACGTGGGATATTTTCTACTAGACCACCTCCAGTAATATGTGCCATACCTTTTACTGGGAAATGCTTCAATAGGTTAAGCACTGGTTTTACATAAATACGAGTTGGCTCCATGATTATATCCATTAACGATTTATCATTTAAATTAATAGCTATATCTATATGGTTCTCTTCCAGAACCTTACGAATCAGAGAATATCCATTGGAATGTGCGCCACTAGAAGCAAGGCCAAGGATAGCATCACCTTCTGTAATAGATTGACCGTTTATAATACGATCTTTCTCAACTATACCCACAGCGAAACCTGCGAGATCATATTCATTCTTTGAATACATACCTGGCATTTCAGCCGTTTCACCGCCAACTAGAGCACATCCAGCTTGTTCGCACCCTAAAGCAATACCTTTAACGACCCTGGTGGTGATATCAATATTCAATCTACCACAGGCAAAATAATCAAGAAAAAATAACGGTTCTGCACCATGTACTAGAATGTCATTAACACTCATTGCTACTAAATCTATACCAATAGAATCATGCCTACCCAATCTAAATGCAAGTTTCAGCTTAGTACCCACCCCATCTGCACCTGATACCAATACTGGATTCTTGTAATTCTTTGAAATTTCAAATAAAGCACCAAATCCACCTAGCCCATTGAGCACCTCAGAGCGCATAGTGCGTTTGACATGTGGCTTAATGTTCTTAACCAAAAGATTACCTGCATCTATATCAACGCCTGCATCATAATAAGACATTTTATTTGTACCTGAATTTCCCTGATTAGATGAAGTCAAGTTGAGTTCTCACGTTGTAGCAGTTAGAGTACAGTTTATAGGAATAACAATTTTACCGTAAATGGACAATAAACACTCTTCTGATTTGCATTATTTATGGTGGCTAGCTCTAGCATCCATAGTAAGTTTGTTGATTTATCTTTTAAGCTCAGTGCTTACCCCATTCTTTCTAGCAGGAATCATTGCCTATATATTTAATCCACTAGTAACAAAATTACAACTATGGAAAATTCACAGATCCCTTGGTACGTTATTAGTCATGACTATGCTTCTATGCATACTTGCAGCATTGACTATTATTATTACCCCCCTATTTGAAAGAGAAATTGTCTTATTAATTGAGAGAATACCAACCTACCTTGAAACCATTAGAAGCGGATTAGTTCCTTGGCTAGAAGCACAACTAGGCATTAATTTACAACTAGATGCTACCCAATTCAAATTAGTATTAAAACAACACTGGCAAGATACTGGTGGAATGCTGGCTAAGCTAGTACATTCAATCAGAGGAAGTGGCCTAGCCACTATGGAATTTATTCTTAATATATTACTTATGCCAGTTGTGTTATTTTATTTATTACGAGACTGGGTATATTTAATTAAACTTATTGATGAGACTATTCCACGTCATTGGCACAAACAAGTTACAACTCTCACGAATGAATCAGATAAAATATTAGCAGAATTTCTAAGAGGGCAACTTTCTGTAATGTTGATAATGAGCTTTTGCTATGTAATAGGATTATGGCTTACGGGTCTTGAATTTGCACTACCAATTGGCATAATAGCGGGAATACTAGTATTTGTTCCTTATCTTGGTCTTGGCATTGGTCTCATTCTTGCAACCTTAGCAGCATTTATACAGTTTCAAGGATGGGATGGCGTCTTACCAATTTGGATTGTTTTTGGTATCGCTCAATTACTGGAAAGCATGGTAATAACACCTTGGCTAATTGGAAACCGTATTGGGCTACATCCAGTAGTAGTAATTTTTTCCCTGCTTGCATTTGGTCAACTATTTGGCTTTGTAGGTTTATTACTAGCATTACCAACCAGTGCCGTATTGCTAGTCTGGCTAAGACATGTCCGCAAACAATATTTAAAAAGTAATCTTTACAATTCGTAAATGAAGCAACTCCTTTTGGATATCTCACCTCCCGCTTTACCCACATTAGAGAATTTTGTACCCGGGAGAAATGTTGAGCTATTTCAAACCCTAAAAAATATTATTGCTGGGTCTGAGCAAGAGCGCTTTATCTATTTATGGGGTGAAAATGGGTCTGGGAAAAGCCATATATTACAAGCAATAGCTGAGGCCTTCACACGAAACAAACTGAATGCAATCTATATTGATTGTAATATATTGCAAAATAAGAATAGAAAGTTTCCTGTAATCAATAATATTGACTGCTTAACAATAGATAATGTTGACCACCTAAATTCATCAACACAAATCAATTTATTTAATATATATAACTATATACGAGATGAATGCCATTCACTTATGTTAGTAAGCGGATCAGTCGCCCCATCACAATTAAATTTACGCAAGGATTTAGTTACTCGCCTAGGATGGGGATTAGTATATCAAATTCATGTACTATCAGATGATGAAAAAATACAAGCTATGAAAGAACATGCAAGAAGAAAAGGGTTTGAGCTGCCTCAGGATGTATGTAATTACTTACTTCGACATATAAAACGTGACCTACCATCATTAATTGCTACACTTGATGCCCTTGACCTTTTTTCACTCAGAGAAAAACGCCCAATTACTATTCCTATGTTACGCAAATTACTATTTCCTACATCATGAATCTGGCCTTATTCGATCTTGATAATACACTTTTAATTGGTGATAGTGACTATAAATGGGCTCAATTTCTGATTGAAAAAGAACTTCTTGATCGCACAGAATATGAATCACGTAATATAGAATTTTATGAGCAATATAAAGCTGGCACACTTGATATACATAAATTCCTAGATTTCCAATTACAACCACTATCTCGTTATTCCCGCATACAACTAGATAACTGGCATAATGAGTTTATGATAAAAAAAATTATGCCGCAAATTGCCCCAGGTGCACACAAATTGATTAACAAGCATATGCTAGAAGGTGATCTATGTGTCATTATCACCGCTACAAATCGATTTGTTACCGAACCAATTGCTAAAATACTTGGGATAAGTAATTTAATTGCAACAGAACCAGATCAAGATAATGGCGAGTTTAATGGGAAAGTTTTAGGTATTCCATGTTTCAGAGAAGGTAAAATTAAGAGATTAGAGAAATGGATGAATGAACGCAACCTTACTTGGTTATCGTTTCTTAAGAGTTGGTTTTATAGCGACTCTCTTAATGATATTCCATTACTAAATAAAGTATCTAATCCTATTGCAGTTGACCCTGATCCAACTCTTAGAAAATATGCAACAAAAAATAATTGGCCGATTATTAGCTTAAGATAGAGCCATTATTAAAATTAAGAATCGTATTTTATTTAGCCTCAATAAACCATGCACCATAATTTTTCTTTTTTATTCTCTAAGTAATGAATTCTGCTCGATTTCCAGGGTGGTATCCCGCACCTATAAATGCATCTTCTCAAACCCGCAAATGGCTACAAAATAGTGGCTCTCTTACACTTCAAATTCAAGAACGTTGCAATAATTTTCGTGTAGAGCCAGTATTCCAGTCTTACGCCGTAGCATGTAATGATGAACTTACTGTACTGAAATTACGTCCCGGAGAACTAGCACATGTCCGTGAAATATATTTATACTGCGATAAAACACCTGTGCTATTTGCTCACTCTGTTTTAGCAAAAAAAAATTTACTAGGGCCATGGTGCGGGATAAGCAAGCTTGGTAATAAATCTCTAGGTACCATGCTATTTACTAATCCAGTTATTAAACGTACACCATTTAAATTCCGAGAATTAAATTCAGCTCACCCACTCTTTTATAAAGCTTGTAAAAATATGCAAATTGTACCGAATACATTATGGGCAAGGCGTTCCTTATTTTCTCTGTATGGAAAACCTATATTAGTGACTGAGGTGTTTCTTCCCTCAATTCTGGAATTAATTTAATGATCAACTCCAAGCGCCTTGAACATTATAAGAAGCTTATGCGCCTTGATAAGCCTATTGGTATTATGCTGCTCCTATGGCCCACTCTATGGGGCTTATGGCTAGCAGCGCAAGGTATGCCTGATTTAATTATTTTATCGATATTTATACTTGGTACAATTCTTATGCGCTCGGCTGGCTGTGTAATAAATGACTACGCAGATCGACATATTGATCTACATGTGAACCGCACTAAATATCGCCCGATTACAACAGGAGTAGTGAGCCCTAAAGAAGCCCTATCTTTATGCGCGGGGCTAAGTTTTTGTGCATTCCTTCTGGTTCTTAATCTAAATTTCTTAACTATTACATTATCTTTCTGCGCATTGTTTCTTGCTACAAGCTATCCATACACAAAACGATTCTTTTCAATGCCACAAGCGTATTTAGGTATAGCCTTTAGTTTTGGCATCCCTATGGCATTTGCCGCACAAACAAACGATATACCACTTATTGCCTGGCTGTTAGTAATAGCAAATTTACTTTGGGTAATTGCTTACGATACAGAATATGCGATGGTAGATAAAGCTGATGATCTAAAAATTGGCATTAAGACCTCAGCTATTACTTTTGGCCGCTTTGATGTTGCTGGAGTCATACTTTGTCATATTATTTTTATAACTCTTATGTTCTATATAGGTCAAATACAGAATCTTGGTGTAGCATATTACTTAAGTCTTGTTAGTGCACTAGGCCTTATAATATACCAATATCACTTGATTCATAACCGAGACCCAAATAACTGTTTCAAAGCTTTCCTCCACAATAATTGGGTAGGTGCAATAATATTTTTCGGTATCGCTCTTGATTATTTTATAAAACTAACATCTTAAAAACGCACATAATGAAATATAAAGACCTAAGAGAGTTTCTTATTCAATTAGAAAATAATGGTGAACTAAAACGTATTAAAACTGAAATCAGTCCATGCTTAGAAATGACTGAAATCTGTGATCGTTTATTAAAATCTGAGGGTCCTGCCGTTATATTTGAGAACCCAAAAGCTCACAACATTCCTGTACTAGGAAATCTGTTTGGCACACCTAAGCGGGTAGCAATGGGAATGGGACAAGAATCAGTTGGAGCGCTACGCGAAATAGGCAAACTTCTAGCCTATCTAAAAGAACCCGACCCACCCAAGGGGCTAAAAGATATATGGGAAAAACTACCAGTACTTAAGAAAGCTCTAGATATGGCGCCAAAAATTCTTACAAGTGCACCCTGTCAAGATACTGTATGGGAAGGAAAGGATGTTGATCTTTATAAGTTGCCTATTCAAACGTGCTGGCCTGATGATATCGCTCCACTTATTACCTGGGGATTAACTGTTACTAAAGGTCCAAAAAAGGCCCGACAAAATCTAGGTATTTACCGTCAACAATTACTTTCCTCAAACAAATTAATTATTCGTTGGCTTGCTCATCGTGGAGGAGCTTTAGATTTTCAAGATTTTTCCCTTGCAAGCCCAGGACAACCTTATCCACTAGCTATTGCACTAGGAGCAGATCCTGCAACAATGCTTGGCGCAGTTTCACCAATTCCGGACAATTTAAGCGAATACCAATTTGCTGGATTATTACGCGGTACTAAAACAGAAATAGTAAAATGTCTAAGCCATGACCTACATGTTCCTGCTCGTGCAGAAATTATACTAGAGGGGTTTATATATCCTAATGAAACAGCTATTGAAGGACCATTTGGCGATCATACTGGATATTATAATGAGCAAGAAACGTTTCCAGTATTCACAGTTCAACGTATCACCATGAGACATGACCCAATTTACCACTCCACATACACGGGTAAACCACCGGATGAGCCAGCAGTCCTAGGCCTAGCCTTAAATGAGGTATTCGTACCACTACTACAAAAACAGTTCCCTGAAATTATTGATTTTTATTTACCACCTGAAGGCTGCTCCTACCGTATGGCGGTAATAAGCATGAAAAAACAATATGCAGGCCATGCAAAGCGCATAATATTTGGTGTCTGGAGTTTTTTACGTCAATTTATGTATACAAAATTCATTATTGTTACTGACGATGATATTAATATCCGTAACTGGAAAGAGGTCATCTGGGCAATAACAACCCGCGTCGATCCAGCACGTGACACCCTAATAGTTGAGAACACACCTATAGATTATTTAGATTTTGCCAGTCCCATAGCTGGATTAGGTGGAAAAATGGGACTAGATGCAACCAATAAGTGGCCTGAAGAGACCACACGTATTTGGGGGAAGCCAATTCAAATGGATCCGGCAATAAAAACTCGTATAGATGAGCTCTGGAAAGAAATTGGACTATAATTTTTAATATAACTTACTTACAGCCCTCCATCTTATAAATAAAATACCCATCCCTATTAATTGCATCTACAACATTTTCTGGTGCGCCCTGGCTATGACAAAACCTGCATTCCTCGCTAGATATTACTGCATCACCCTCTCCTACTGATGTTAACCATTGTTTTGCATATTCTATAGCCTTTTGATCATCCTTAACTGAAGTAAACACATCAAAATGCATAGTATGCCCATCTTTTGATTTGACATAAGTATCATAAACATGAATTTCCATTCTTTCTCCTCAAAAATTTAGAATCAGTATTTTACTTATTAATACTAGAAAATACTGGAACTAATTATAGTTAGTCAAATTTATTCTATTATTATATGATTATTCTCTATATATTTATTGAATAATTACACCTATGAAACGATCAATTATTCGATTTGGCCATGATGATATTGGAGATTGGGTTGCTACTTTAAGCTGTGGTCATCTACAACATGTACGACATAGTCCACCATTTATCAACCGACCATGGGTAACAACAAAGGAAGGTCGTAAAAATAAAATTGGGGAGGTTCTTAACTGCATTCGATGCGATAAATCTGAATTCCCAGAAAATTTTGTATTTTACAAAAAAACACCTATTTTTACAGAAAAATCCCTACCATCCGGACTAAAGAATGATCATTCTACAAAAGCTGGAGTCTGGGGGAAAATTATTATTATAGAAGGAAAACTACAATATCGTGTTAATAGTTTAGGAACAGATACTGAATTATCTCCTAACATACCGGGAATTATTCTACCAGAGGTGCTTCATAGTGTAGCTATTCTAGATACAGTAGAATTTTATATAGAATTTTACAAAGAACCAGATTGCCTTACTAAGCAACCCTATCCAGAATAGTAAAATTTCTCCTAACTCAAAATATATAACTTTATGATAATCAGATATATTTTACTCTAAAGTCACAAAACCCTACTGCCCTAATAAAAAAACAAATAATACTTAATCAGTTATTTATCGCAGCCCTAGAACATCTTGCATATCAAATAAACCTTTATCCTTAGCCCCTAAAAAATGCACTGCACGTAAAGCACCATTGGTAAATGTTGCGCGACTACCAGCTTTATGAGAAATTTCAACCCTCTCTCCTGTTCCTACAAACATTGCTGTATGATCACCAACTATGTCACCACCTCGTATAGTAGAAAACCCAATAGCTCTAGACGAACGCTTACCTGTAATTCCTTCTCGTCCATGCACAGCAACTTCTGAAAGATTATCCCCATTTGCTTTGGCCGCTATCTCACCCATATGTAATGCTGTACCTGATGGTGCATCTACTTTATGACGATGATGAGCTTCAATAATTTCAATGTCATAATTTTCACCTAATACTTTAGCTGCAATGTCTAAAAGTTTAAAAGTAACATTTACCCCTACACTCATGTTGGGTGCAACTACAAGCGCAATATCTTTTGATGCCTCTTTAAGCATATTTTTTTGTTCTAAAGAGAAACCCGTCGTACCAATCACCATTTTAACTCCATTAGCGCGACAAACAGTAAGATGTTTAATCGTTGCTTCTGGCTGTGTAAAATCAATCAGAACATCAGATCCTGGGAGTGCAGTAGAAAAATTATCAGTAATAATGACATTGCTGGGTATACTAATTAATGCGCTTATATCTTTTTTAAGATAAGGACTCCCATCCTTTTCTAACGCAACCTGTAGATGTAAAGCCGAATCTTTCATAACAGCAGCTAATAGTGATCGCCCCATTCGGCCAGAACTACCGGCCACAGCAATATTTAATTTTGACATTTATATACTCACAAAGTTGTTTATAATCTTCCTAAAAAATTATTTATCATTCTATTAATCTGCCTCTATACCATCCGAGATCCCAGGCGGAGGTGGAGGTAATTCTAGCTCATCATCAGTTACGACCTTACCATGTGATGGTATTTTATCGTCATCTATAGCAAGAATAACAGGGCCTTCACTCTGTTTTTCAGAAATGGGTGATTTTGACGAAAGTTCGCTTTCTGGCTCTACACCAGAAGGTGCCATATTTGGTATCAATTCCACACTCTTCTCTTCATTAATGCGGCTCTTAGCTGAATCTATATGTTTTGGCGAAACGGAGGCAAGAGGGCTTATAAAATCACCGGTTGTTCTAATCAACTTGTCATTTTCAAAGAACACTGTTAATTTATATTCATCAATTAGATTGCCATGTTGCTCAAGACGATAAACATAGTCCCATCTATTATCATGGAATATATCATCAATTAATGCTGAACAAAGCACAAAACGAACTTGAGATCTTGTCATACCAGGCTTTAATTTATCAACCATTTCCTGGGTTATAACATTTCCTTGCTGTATATCAATCTTGTAGAGTACAGACGGCACTGATGGAAAAAATGAGCACCCAGTTATAAGCAATAAAACAAGCAGTATAAGTTTTTTTACATGCATTACGGTATCATATGTTTTCAAAGCAGATGTACCATTATATGATACAGTAATTATTTTGCTGGACGGATATAACTATGAGTAATCAAAACGATCTTAAAACTATGGGCCTGAAGGCTACCTTACCAAGATTAAGAATACTTAGTTTATTTGAGAAAAGTGAGGTTCAGCACCTATCAGCCGAAGATGTATATCGTTCTTTGATAAATGATGGTGAAGATATCGGCCTTGCTACTGTTTATCGAGTTTTAACCCAATTTGAACAAGCCGGAGTTTTAAAGCGTCACCACTTTGAGAGTGGGAAGGCTGTTTTTGAACTTAATCGGAGCGATCATCATGATCATCTTGTATGCATAAAATGTGGCCATGTTGGTGAATTTTATGATGAGGAAATTGAAAAGCGTCAAATTAAAATTGCTAAAGAAAGAGGCTTTATCATTCGGGATCATGCACTAACCCTTTATGTAGAATGTGTAGATCCTCCATGTAAAGACCGTAAACAATAAAAATTTAGTAATAATTCTTTTATTAACCCAATACTTTGTTAACTATAAACAAAATATCTGAAATTTTAAATTCATTTCTTATACTTAGGTGTATTATCTGTGCCTTCTTCCTATGAATTATTTATTGGCCTCCGCTATACTCGTGCTGAACGACGCAATCACTATATTTCGTTTATATCATTAATCTCTCTTCTAGGAATCACACTTGGCATGACAGCCTTGATCACAGTGATGTCAGTTATGAATGGGTTTCAAGAGGAAATAAGAACACGTATCTTAGGCGTTGCATCACATATTGAAATTAGTGGGATGAATGAGAAGCTAGCTAACTGGCAAGAAATAGCAAATACAGCCGCTAAGCACCCACAAGTAGAGGCCACAGCCCCATATGTTAACGCACAAGGCATGGTTTCTTTCAATCAGATTGTACGTGGTGTGTTAATTCGAGGTATCCAACCAAAGATGGAAGATAAAGTTGCTAATTTCTCCCAAATGATGATTAGTGGAGATTTAAATAATCTTAAACCTAAAGAGTTTGGTATTGTTATTGGTGCAGAATTGGCGCAATCCTTAGGTGCGTCTAAAGGAGACAAAATCGTTTTAATATCCCCACAAGGACAAATTACACCAGTAGGAATATTGCCGCGCCTTAAGCAATTCACTATCACAGGAATTTTTAAAGTAGGCCACTTTGAATATGACTCAACATTAGCATTAGTCCATATAGAAGATGCACAAAAGCTATATCAAATGGATAGTGCCGAGGTATCAGGCATCAGACTTAAATTACAAGATCTGTTTCAATCAAAACTTATAGCTCAAGATCTAGTGCCAATGATGCCTGCTATCACATTTATTAATGATTGGACAGAACAACATGCAAACTATTTCCGCGCACTTCAAATTGAAAAAAGAATGCTTTCACTAATTCTTGCACTACTAATTTTAGTAGCTGCCTTTAACATTGTGTCAACTCTAGTAATGGCGGTAACTGATAAACAGCCTGATATTGCAATTCTACGCACTCTTGGTGCCAACCCAAAAAATATTATGTATATTTTTATGATTCAGGGAACATTAATTGGGGCCATTGGTACGGCACTGGGTATATTAGGGGGGGTTTTGCTAGCATATAATATAGACTCGGTTATAGCGTTCATTGAACATTTATTTACTGTCCAATTCTTATCCCGTGAAGTTTATTATATAAATGAAGTTCCTTCAGACCCCCATTTTATAGATATCGCAACGGTTGCTATTTTATCATTTGGATTAACCATTTTAGCAACTATCTATCCTAGCTATCGCGCATCTAAAGTTAATCCTGCAGAAGCACTAAGATATGAATAAAGAAATTATTTCCTGCAAAAATTTATATAAGAGTTATTTTCAAGCAGAATTAGAGGTTCCTGTATTAATGGGCATTAATTTACATGTTGGGGAAGGCGAGTCACTCTCCATTATTGGCATATCCGGCTCTGGGAAAAGTACATTATTACATCTTCTTGGTGGCTTAGATACACCTACTAGCGGAGATATTAAGATTATTGGCCAGAATATTACTGCTATAAACGAAGAAGAAAAATGCCAAATTAGAAATAAAGAACTTGGCTTTATTTATCAATTTCACCATTTATTACCTGAATTTAGCGCACTTGAAAATGTTGCTATGCCATTATTAATTAGAAAAATAAACAAAAAAGAATCCTATGATCAAGCAAAAGATATGCTAAACAGAGTTGGCCTAGGCCACCGCATCTCACATACGCCAGGAGAATTGTCAGGTGGAGAACGTCAACGTGCAGCAATTGCTCGCGCATTAGTTACTAAACCTTCATGCATACTTGCTGATGAGCCCACTGGCAATCTTGATCGACATACTGCTGAAGAGGTTTTCCAATTAATGCTAGACCTTAACCATAATGCCGGTGCAAGCCTTATTATTGTTACTCATGATTCACTACTATCTAAACAAACTGGACGTATATTAAAATTAGTTGATGGCGTACTCTTAGAGTAAAAAAAACTTCTAAATAAAATAACCATACTATAGTTAGTTTATTCTAATCATGAATTTATACTCTGCCACAAATACCATGTTGCTACAGAACGCCATGGCCTCCATTTATCAGAAATTTTATATATATCATTTCTATTTACGAGCTTATTCTCATTATAATGCATACTTAATGCTCGCTTTAAACCGTAGTCATTTTCTGGCAAAACATTTGGTCTGAGCATATAAAAAATCAAAAACATTTCGGCAGTCCAGCGCCCAATCCCCTTTACTTTTGTTAATTCTAAGATAATAGCCTCATCATTCATTTTAGACCAAGCTGCTTCATTAAAATTATTTTCCATAAAATATAATGAAAGATCTTGTAGATAACCTATTTTTCTCTGCGAAATACCACAATTTCTTAATATACTATTCTCTAAACTAAAAATATGATCTGGCATCATTATTGGTACATTAATGATTAATTTATTCCAGATATTTTCTGCCGCCTTTACAGAGATCTGTTGACTAACAATAGAACGAACTAATGTGGTGAATGCATCATCATTAGAACTCAGTATAAGCCCCTTAGATCCTGATATGAGATTACTCATTATTCGGTCTTTTTTAGCAAGCTCTTCAGTAGCCTGCCTCCAATAATTAGGAATCACGATGTTGATAATATTTCAAGTAAAAAATCACTAGTAAATTTATTACGAAAAGAAACATCTTTAAGTCTATATTTAATATTAAACTAAAAATTAATTAATATAATAATTAATGAAAAATAACTACAGAATAGTCACATATAAAATATACTAAACCAATAAAATGAAACAAATATAAATTGCTATTAATTATTCCTACATTAAATACTCTGATAGTATTTAGCTCTTATCTAGGCTACGTAAGTATTACATCATACTGTTCCTGACCATAAGTCGTTTCAACTTGTAAGCTAATAGGCTTCTCAATAAAATTCCCTAATTGTGCTAGCCTTTCAGACTCTTCATCAAGAAATAAATCAATTACCTGCTGCGATGCAAGAATACGAAATTCCTGGGCATCAAATTGACGAGACTCTATTAATAATTCACGTAAAATCTCATAACATATTGTTTGTGCTGTTCTCACTTCTCCGCGTCCCTGACAAGTTGAGCAGGGCTCACATAGAATATGTGCAAGACTTTCTCTGGTTCTTTTTCGTGTCATCTCTAAAAGACCCAAAGCTGTAAAACCATCAACAGTGATTCTAGTCCGGTCCTTTAATAGTGCTTTCTTAAATTCTACAAGAACAGAGTTTCTATGCACTTCATTTCCCATATCAATAAAATCTATAATAATGATCCCACCTAGGTTTCGTAGGCGTAACTGACGTGCTATTATTTTTGCTGCCTCTAGATTAGCCTTAAAAATAGTATCATCAAAATTTCTTATCCCAACAAACCCACCTGTATTTACATCAATAGTAGTTAATGCTTCAGTCTGATCAAATATGAGATATCCTCCAGACTTTAGATTCACTCTTCTTGCCAAAGATCTCTGAATTTCATCTTCTACTCCATGCAAATCAAATAATGGCCTCTCGCCAGCATAATATTCCAATCTTCCTTTTACATTCACCATATATTCATCAGAAAATATATCCATTTTCTGAAATGTTTCACGGGAATCTACTAAAATACGAGCTGTATCATCAGTGACAAAATCACGTAACGCTCTAAAGCTTAAATTCAAATCCTGATAAAGAAGCGTTGCTGAGGTAGCAATAAGAAATTTCTCATGTATATTTAGCCATTGCTTACCAAGATATTGTATATCTGCCCGTAAGTCTTGCTCGCTTGCTGTCTCTGCCATTGTGCGCAATATATATCCACCTGTTTCATCAGATGAAAGTATTTGTTGCAATTTCTCCTTAAGCAATTTACGCTCAGATTCATCTTCAATACGCTGGGAAATACTAATATTTGATTCTTGTGGAAGATATACCAACATGCTTCCAGCAATACTAATCTGAGTAGATAATCTAGCGCCTTTAGTACTAATTGGGTCCTTAATAACTTGGACTAAAACACTTTCACCCTCATGTAAAAATTTCTCGATAGGCTTATCGATAGGCACTCCATTCTGTCGTTCCCTCCAAATATCGGCAACATGCAAAAAAGCTGCACGTTCAAGACCTATATCAATAAAAGCAGACTGCATCCCAGGTAACAAACGAATGACACGCCCTTTATAGATATTTCCAACTTTTCCAAGACTACTAGTACGCTCAATATGTAATTCTTGAACTAACCCCTGCTCTATCACAGCAACACGAGTCTCTTGTGGGGTTATACTTACAAGAATCTCTTTATTCATGAGAATGAAATACTAAAAGCTAGTATTCTTTAGATATTGGACCATTAAGATCAAGCTTACTATTATTTACGATGATATGGGTGCTGCTTAATAAGTGATATTGCACGATATAACTGTTCTGAAAGCATTACACGTACTAAACCATGTGGCAAAGTCAATGTAGATAATGCTAGAGCTTCATCTGCAGAATCTTTGATTCTAGAGTCTAACCCATCAGCTCCACCAATGATAAAAGCAGTATCTCCTCCACTTGTCATCCATCTAGAAATAGACTCAGCTAATTTCTCTGTACTCCATTGCCTGCCACGCTCATCTAAGACAACTGTACGACACTTAGGTGGGATCGCTGCGAAAATACGGTTGGCTTCAGAACAAAGTAATTGACTAATTTTTTTATTTTTACTACGTTTCTCTGGCTTAATATTTATTAATTCTATTGCAACATCTTTAGGCATGCGTATTGCATAATTTGCAAAGCCATTATTTACCCATTCTGGCATTTTGTTACCTACTGCCAAAATAAAAAATTTCATAGTATAAACACTTAAAATTACTTAAATCTATTTGACCTGGAAGTAGACTTATCCTTGGTTTTATTTGCAACCACTACTTGCTCTATTAATCCTGTCTCTAATTGACCCCATAGCCCTTCAAGATTGTAATACGTACGTGCTATTGGCAACATTATGTGCACTACTATATCACCTAAGTCTACTAACACCCATTCTCCAGAACCTTCACCTTCTATACCGTAAACCACCCCCCCAGAAAATTTTACCTTATCATGTACATTACTTGCTATTGCTTTTGCCTGACGAGTAGAAACTGCACTTGCAATTATCAATCGATCAAAAATAGTGGACATCTTTGCCACATCTAGTACTACTATATCATTTGCTTTAACATCCTCTAACGCAGAAATGACAACTTTTACTAGCTGATTAAGATTCATATTTTATAAATACAATTTACTCTCTAAAATATAATTTATGGCCACATCGGGAACTAAGTAACGCACACTTTTTCCAGCAGCAATATTTTTACGGATACTAGTTGCTGAAATATCTAGCATAGTTGCCGAAGAAATAAAGATCAACCCATTAGTCTCGTTTCTCATGTCATCGGCATTAATCACCCATCGCTTGGAACACTCATCTTTCAGCTCTTTTGGCAATAAATCATTAATTGAGGTATGCGTATATCCTGGTCGAGTCGAAATTATAAAATGACACAAATTAAAGAACTCTTTCCAAGAATCCCACTCAGAAAACTTTATAAAAGCATCAGCCCCTAATATAAAACATAACCCAATTTCCTCTCCAAATTCCTGCTTAAACTCATAAATAGAATCTATGCTAAAACTTATACCATCACGATAAATTTCACGTTTATCAAGAACAAAATTAGGATTATCCTGAATTGCTAAACGCACAGCTTCTGTTCTCTGTTTTGGTGACGCTATAGGAGCGTTTCGTAATCTTGGTATACCTGCAGGCACAAAATATATCTTTTGTAAGCCAATAGTCCTAACAACCTCTTCGGCTACTCTTAAATGGCCATAGTGTATGGGATCAAAAGTTCCTCCAAAAATACCGATAAGAATAGGTTTAGACTTAAGCATTACCTTTTAAATTAAAATAAATAAAAATGAGGGGATAACATTATCTAAAATATAATCTTTATTAAGCTCCTAAACACTAAACCTACTCTCAAATAAGTACCTGGGACATATTAGCAAGCTCCTTAATAATATATTTAGTAAAGCGTGCAGCTGATGCGCCATCAATTACTCTATGATCATATGACAGTGACAATGGCAACATTAACCTTGGAACAAATTGATCATCGCAATACACTGGCTTAATATTTGCACGGGAAGCGCCAAGAATAGCAACTTCTGGTGCATTAATAATAGGCGTAAAAGCTGTCCCACCAATACCTCCAAGACTGGAGATAGTAAAACTGCCCCCCTGCATTTCATCAAACTTCAATTTCCCTAAACGTGCGCGTTCCGCAAGATATCCCATTTCTTCAGCAATAATAACTATATTTTTCTGATCTGCATCTCGGATTACAGGAACCATCAACCCATGTGGAGTATCAACTGCAAAACCTATATGGTAGTATTTCTTAATTATCAGATTTATGTTATCTCTCTCCCCTTCAAGTGAAGAATTGAAATCAGGGAATTCCTTTAATGCAGCTACCACAGCTTCCATCAAGTAAGCCAATATTGTTAATTTGACTCTACTTTTTTGCTTAAGCTTATTGAATTTTTTTCTCCCAGCTTCAATTTCAGTAATATCGGCCTCGTCAAACTGAGTAACGTGCGGGATCATTACCCAGTTACGATGTAAATATTCACCAGATATTCTTTGAACACGTAATAATGATTTTGATTCAATCGGCCCAAATGTAGAGAAATCAATCTTAGGCCATGGCAATAGATTTAACCCTAAATTACTATTACTAGGTGATTTTGATATTTCAGCCTTCACATAGGCCTTTACATCATCTTTAAGTATACGGTTCTTTTTACCACAACCACTTACCAAATTAAGATTCACGCCCAACTCTCTTGCAAAACGTCGAACAGATGGGCTGGCATGTGCCATAATAGAAATAGTCTCACTTGATTGCATAAGAGCGGCAGAATTAGTTTCAGAACCTGCAATAATAGCCTGATCTGAATTAATATTAACCTCTATAGCATCATGAGAACTAACTTGTTTAGATGGAGAAGACACCCGAACCAAGCTATCGGTTTGATTAATTTCAATTTCTAAAATGGTCGTTCCTTCAGAAACCCTATCACCTTCTCTAACGTTTATTTCTTTAACTATCCCTGCAAAAGGAGAGGGTATTTCTATTGTCGCTTTGTCAGATTCTAATGAAAGCAGAGCGTCCTCCTTTTTAATCTCGTCTCCTGGCTTCACCAGTAACTCGACTATAGGAATATTCTTAAAATCACCGATATCAGGAACTAATACCTGTTTAACTTCTGCCACACTTTTTCCTTCAATTATGCTTCAATATTGAGAGATCCAATAACTATTCTACATACTAAAATCTTTATACCTTGATCGGATTTGGTTTTTCTGGATCAATGTTGTATTTATTTATCGCCTCCACTACTTTTTTCGACGATATCTTGCCATCCTCTTCTAAAGATTTAAGTGCAGCTAAAGTAATATAGTAACGGTCTACTTCGAAAAATTGTCGTAATTTCTCACGCGTATCGGAACGCCCAAAACCATCGGTCCCCAACACTCTGTATTTTCCTGGTACAAACTCACGTATCTGATCTGCAAAAATTTTCATATAATCTGATGCTGCTATTATTGGCCCTTCACGCTTCTCTAGACATAATCTTACATAAGATTTCTTTGGCTTCTCTGCAGGATGTAACATATTCCAACGTGTTACATCTAGCGCCTCTCTTCGTAATTCATTAAAACTAGTAACACTCCATATATCAGAGATAATTCCATATTCTTCTTTTAAGATATCTGCTGCTGCAATAACTTCCCGTAAAATAGTTCCTGAGCCAAGGAGCTGTATTCTTAAATTTAAACCTTTCTCTCTCTTCTCACTACCTTCACTAAATAAATACATACCTTTTAATATGCCTTCCTCTGAACCTTTAGGCATTTCGGGGTGAGAATAATTTTCATTCATTACGGTTATGTAGTAAAACACATCTTCTTGCTCTTGATACATTCGACGCATGCCATCTTGGATAATAACTACAAGCTCATAAGAAAATGTGGGGTCGTAAGATATACAATTAGGAATGGTTGAAGAAACTAAATGACTATGCCCATCCTCATGCTGCAAGCCCTCTCCATTCAAGGTAGTACGCCCGGCCGTTCCCCCCATCAAAAAACCACGGCAACGCATATCACCTGCTGCCCAGACAAGATCTCCAATACGCTGAAATCCAAACATTGAATAAAATATAAAGAAAGGAATCATCTGTACGCCATGAGTGCTATAAGCAGTTGCTGCTGCTATCCATGAAGACATAGCTCCAGCTTCATTAATCCCCTCCTGAAGAATCTGTCCATCTTTATCCTCTTTGTAATACATCAGCTTATCTGCATCCTCCGGCGTATAAAGCTGACCTTTTGAAGACCAGATGCCCAATTGCCGGAACATCCCTTCCATCCCAAACGTACGTGATTCATCTGCAACAATCGGTACTATTCTTTTTCGAATAATTTTATCTTTTACCAAAATATTTAGTATGCGAACAAATACCATAGTAGTAGATGACTCCCGTCCTTCACCACTAGCCTTAAGCAATATATCAAATGCGGATAAGGCTGGTATTTGCAGTGCCTCTGTATTCTGCCTCTGATTTTTATGAAGAAGCCCTCCCAGTGCATTACGCTTCTCTCGCATATACGTTAACTCTGGAGAGCCTTCTTCAAACATAAGATATGGTAAGTCTTCTATTTCATTGTCTGGAACAGGCAAGTGAAAGCGGTCGCGAAATGATTTTAGAGAAGTAGTACCCATTTTCTTTTGTTGATGAGTAATATTCTGGGCCTCACCTGCTTCACCCATACCATAACCCTTGATTGTCTTAGCAAGTATCACTGTTGGTTGCCCAGTATGCTTTACTGCTGAAGCATATGCAGCATATACTTTATGAGGATCATGGCCGCCACGATTTAATCTCCAAATATCATCATCAGACATATTGGCCACCATTTCTAATAATTCTGGATATTTCCCAAAGAAATGCTTCCGAACATATGAACCATCTCTTGATTTGAATGTTTGGTACTCACCATCAACACATTCCATCATTCTTTTTTGTAGTAAGCCTTTTGTATCTTTTGCTAACAAAGGATCCCAATAAGAACCCCAAATTACTTTTATAACATTCCAACCAGCCCCACGAAAACTACCTTCCAGCTCTTGAATAATCTTACCATTACCACGAACAGGCCCATCTAAACGCTGAAGATTACAGTTAACAATAAATATTAAATTATCAAGGCTTTCTCGTGATGCCAACGAAATTGCACCTAATGACTCAGGCTCATCCATTTCTCCATCACCCATAAAAGCCCAGACTTTACGGCCTTCAATCTTTGCTAAGCCACGACTACCAAGATATTTCATGAAACGAGCCTGATAGATAGCCATTAATGGCCCTAGCCCCATTGATACCGTTGGAAATCTCCAAAAATCAGGCATTAACCAAGGATGTGGATAGGAAGACAGACCTTTACCTCCTACCTCCTGACGGAAATTATCTAATTTCTTTTTAGTTAACTCTCCTAGCATAAAGGCGCGCGCATAAATTCCAGGAGAAGAGTGCCCCTGTACAAGGACTAAATCACCCCCATGATCCTTGCTGGTAGATTGCCAAAAATGGTTGTAGCCCACATCATAAAGTGTTGCTGCAGATGCAAAAGTTGAGATATGACCCCCCACATTTGTCTTTTTATTTGCGCGTAATACCATTACCATAGCATTCCATCGAACGTAAGAACGAATGCGGGATTCAAGCTCATGATCCCCAGGCGATTTTTCTTCTTTACCAGGGGGGATAGAATTTATATATGCAGTAGTAGCACTATAAGGAAGATAAGCTCCAGATCTACGGGCTTTTTCTACTAGTTTCTCCAATAAATAATGCGCCCTCTCTGTTCCCTCAAGAGCCATTACAGAATCAAGAGCATCAAGCCATTCCTGAGTTTCCTGTGGGTCAATATCTGGCATATGTTCCATGTTTCTACCTTATAGTTATTACGTACTATTTATCCGTATTATTTTTTGACATAATTTCGGACTGAATACGTCTTGCTGCCTCAATGGTATTACAAAGTAACATAGCAATTGTCATCGGCCCTACTCCACCTGGCACGGGAGTGATATATCCTGCTTTCTCCCTAACAGCATCAAAATCTACATCACCTGCTAATTTACCGTCTGGCATACGATTTATACCCACATCTATAACCGTTACACCAAGCTTAACCATTTTAGCTGTAATCATTCTAGGCTTACCAGTAGCAACTACTAAAATATCTGCGCGTTTTGTGTGCTCTTCGAGATTAATTGTTTTCGATGTGCAAATAGTAACGGTCGCACCTTTCTCCAACAACATCAGCGCCATCGGTTTCCCAACAATATTACTTCGCCCCACTATTACTGCATGCTGCCCCTCAATCTGAATATTATTCTTCTCCAACATTTTCATCACACCATAAGGTGTGCAAGGTGGGTATACAGCATAACCGGTAACGAGCGCGCCTATATTATTTAAATGAAAGCCATCCACATCTTTTTCAACCCCAATAGAACCAATTATTTTTTTGTCTTCAAAGTGCCGTGGTAGTGGTAATTGCACTAAAATGCCATGTATTCTAGAATTTGTATTCAGCTCATGAATACAACTTAAAACCTTATCCTGATCAGCACTATCAGGAAATTCATGCACCTCCGAATAAATACCGGCTTCATTACAGGCTCTCACCTTATTACGTACATAAATACCAGAAGCCTGATTATCCCCAACAATAATCACAGCTAACCCCGGTTGCATACCTTTACATTTTAATTGCTCAGCACGAACCCTACATTCTACTCGCAATGCTTTAGCAATTATCTTGCCATCTATAATCACAGCGCTCATAATTTTCTCAAGATTGTCAGGTTTCTAAGTATTTTACTAACATATTTGTATTTTTTAATTACAATGCCCACCTATGGCAAAAATCTATGCCATAAACAAGCTCTAGAGTTTAATATTTAGAAAAAGAAAACCACAAGCAGGTCAACATTAAGATCACTAGTAAGCATCCTAACTTAAACTAAGTTTAATTTTTTTTCTTAAACTTTATCCGATATATCAAAACTCCAATGATAAATGTTGGCATTACAACTAATGCTGCAGCAAATAGCCCCGATGCTAATATAGTGATACCACTACTTGTTGGCGCATATAACGTAACAAAAAATATTGCCATAATTGCTGCAGCGCTCCCACCTAAGAGCATAAACCTCTTCCCTCTACTATAAAACCGCCAGAGAGCCCCAGAAACACGCACTTCATCACGGTGTTCGTCAAAAATCATATCTAGACTATTATCATCCTGGTTAGCCTGATAACCTACAGTTACAGCATATGCCTCGTTACTTCCTTCTTCTTGAGAAAGATCTTTTAAAAGCGCAATTCGCTTTGCAGCAATCTTATTACTCATGCCGCCTTTTACTAGTATCTTATTTAATGATTCAAACGCATGCTCACGCGGATTGGTTATTACATCCAATCTTTCGCCATGACGCCACATCACGCCAATTAAATAAAGATGAATGGTCATTTCCTGAAATGGAGGCGCAAAATCATATCCCTTATTTTCAACAATAGATAACTGTGCGGCTAATAATTTCTCACCATTCATAATACAAATATCATGCGTTGAATCGGTATTTTTATGTTTTATATCATTCAATATTGTAATTAAGAGCTATGGCTAGGCCCTGCTTATTATTTATTAAAACATCTATTATATACTGACAAACAGATTCTTAAAAAAAGACTGATTAATAAGACTAAATAATCTTAGCCCTTCACGAATAAAAATACTATGCCACATACCTTTAAATTAAATTTTTTCCTTAAAATATTTAGAAAAAACCTAAAAAATCTGTATTTTATATTTACTAAAATATTGCACTTTCTTATTAGTTATCTGGCCTTTACTATATTTCATTTTTATAAGCGACTCCCATTCTTGATTTAATTGAGATACAATCCTTCGATTACGCTTTTCAACAATACCACTGGGTAATTGATTGGTCAGAATATAAAATTATGGAGATATTATGAATAAAGCAAGTTGGGCTTTGCACCTAAAATGGATTGCTGTGTTGGTATCAATGATGGTGCTGCCAGCTTATGGTCAACTAATGATTGGTCATATGGGCCATTCTGGAGGCGATGACTGCAATATAAAATCAGGCCCTATTCCTCTTAATTATAGCGTCTATGAAAAACCAAAGGGGGCTCTTCCACCTACAATGGGCCATTGCAAGCATGTGCCAAACATAGGTGAGCACCTTGTAACTATCGACCTTCAGGGCTCTAAATCCCGAGAAATACCAATTGGTATTCGTCTTGTCTTAGTAGAAGGGGGGCAGAATAAAACAATTATGTCTAAATCCCCAGAGCTATATTCATCTGGAACTATTAATTTTGGACTAAACTTCAAAGAATTAGGCCAATATCATATACTATTAGAAACTAAACAGAATGAGAAAATAATTACAGCAGCTACCCTTCCTTTACATGTTGGTGAAGGTGGTGGACATGGAAGCCACTCTGGCGGCATTGGCATGCTCGAGATTGCCCTATTGTTAGGTGTAGGCGGTATTGCAAGCTTCTTCTGGGTACGTCGTAAATCGAATAAAAATGAAGAAAATACTTCCTGAATGACGAAGCGTAAAGCAAAATAAAAACTAAAACAGAGATAGAAACCAAAAAGAAAATAACATATTTATTAAGCTTTACATTTTAGTATACTGTGGTAGTAATTAGCTTTTGATAAAATACCTACTATAGCGCTATTTTAAAGAGTCATTCTGTATTTCTTTAACATTTTTATAGAAAACAGATAGTTGAGTCATGGCATATTTATTTATTTACCATGCCACAATGTTGCAATAATGCGTCTATTTTTGGCTCCCGACCTCGTAATGCAATAAATGATTCTAATGCCTTACGACTGCCACCAACAGCAAGAATCTCATCACGAAATCTAGCCCCTATTTTTTCACTTTTTGTCCCTTCTGCGCTTTCCTCAAACATACTATAAGCATCGGCAGATAATACTTCTGCCCACTTATAACTATAATAACCAGCCGCGTATCCGCCAGCAAATATATGTGCAAAACTATTAGGAAAGCGATTGAATTTTGGTGGGATGATAACTGCAACTTCCTTACGGACACTATCCAACAAATCTAATACTGTCCCTCCCTCTTCTAGATTAAAATCAAAGTGCAGATGCATATCAAACAATGAAAACTCAATTTGTCGCAATGTCTGTAGACCACTCTGATAATTTTTTGCAGCAATCATTTTATCAAATACTTCTCGAGGCAGTGATTCCCCACTCTCTATATGCTGTGTCATCCCAGATAGCACATCCCATTCCCAGCAAAAATTTTCCATATATTGACTAGGAAATTCAACTGCATCCCATTCAACCCCATTGATTCCAGAAACACCTAATTCTTCTACCTGAGTAAGCAAATGATGCAAACCATGACCAAATTCATGGAATAAAGTTATAACTTCATTATGAGTAAAAAGTGCCGGCCGTATTTCACCATCCATGCTTACTGGCTTTGCAAAATTACAATTAAGATATGCCACCGGAGTTTGAATCTTATTTTCAATTCTCCTCCGTGTAATCGCATCATCCATCCACGCACCACCTTGTTTACCGGATCGCGCATACAGATCAATATAAAATTGCCCTACCAGCTGTTCATTTATATTTTTTATACTAAATAGTTTTACATCAGGGTGCCAAAATTGAAACTCGAAACTATCTTCTGAAGGCGTAATAGTGATCTGATAAAGATTCTCTACTAGCTTGAACATACCTTCTAATACCTTAGATTCAGGAAAATATTGCTTAATTTCATCATCAGAAAATGCATAACGAGCAACCCGTAATTTTTCACTTATATATGCTAAATCCCATGATTCAAGGCTCTTTAGTCCAAATTGTTCAAAAGCAAATTGCTGCAGCTCCTTTAGATCACGCTTAGCATATGGCTTAGCTTTAACCGCCAAATCTGTTAGAAATCCTAGAACTTGCTTTGGTGTTGAGGCCATTTTTGACGCTAATGATACTTCAGCATAATTATTAAATCCAAGTAACAATGCCTCTTCTTTACGTAATTTAAGTATTTTTTTTATTAATGGAGTATTGTCCCAATCAGTCCCGTGATTTGAGCAAGTATCAATACTGATTTCTATCTCACTAGCACGCGTAGAATAAGCTTTATACATTTTTCTACGTAATTCTCTATTATCAGCATACTGCATAATTGGCTGATAAGAAGGTGCGTGCAACGTAAATTTCCAGCCAGTAACATTATCTTTTTTTGCAATTTCTTTTGCTACTTGCAAAACATCTTCTGGAATACCAGATACCTCTTCTACACTTTCTATATGCAGCCTAAAATTATTAGTTGCATCTAATAGATTGTCACTAAATCTAGAAGCAAGTGAAGATAATTCTTCCTGAATATTAAGAAAACGCTTCTTTTTTGCAGGCGGTAGCTCAGCACCACCCAACCGGAAATCTCGTAGCTCATTTTTAATTATTATTTTTTGGGCAGGATTTAGATTCTTAAATTCGCTACTAGCGCAAAGTTTTTTAAATTTCTCATATAACGTCTGATTTTGTGCAAGTCCAGCATAATATTTTGTAACTATTGGTAACGTAGTGTTATATACCTCTCGTAATTCCAAGCTATTCATTACCGAATTTAAATGCGACACCTGACCCCATGCACGAGATAATTGTTCATGTACATCTGTCATTGGCTGTACAAAATTATGCCAAGTTGGATCAGCAGGATCACTAAGAATTTTTTTAACAGTTAAAGAACTATGCTTTAATAACTCTTCTACAGCTGGAACAATATGCTTAGTTTTAATTTCAGCAAACTTTGGTAAACCAGAAAAATTAAGCAAAGGATTAGTCATATTAATCTATAAATAATTACTATACTCTACACTTAAGCATATATCTTAAATTTATCCTTCGTATACGATAATGCCATTTGCTAAAGTGTATTTTACCTTTCCTTGAAGCTCCAAACCGAGAAATGGCGTATTCTTACCTTGACTTTTAAGTGCTGAAGCCTCAACTCTCCAATGTTCATCTGGATCAAAAATACACAAATCAGCAGTCGCCCCTATAGACAAATCACCAATCTCTACCCCTAGTATTCTTGCTGGCTCCGAGGTAATTTTAGCTACAGCCGCAGACAATGGAAAGTCTACTTCTTTAGCCCATTTTAATGTAAGTGGAAGTAATAATTCTATAGAAGTAGCACCAGCCTCAGATTCACCAAAAGGCAGTAGCTTTGCATCATCATCAACCGGCGCATGATCTGAACATACTGCATCTATAGTCCCATCAATTAGACCAGCACGTAATGCATCCCGATCACTTATTCCTCTTAGTGGCGGAATAAGATGGCAATTGGCATCAAAAAAGCTAATATCCATTTCTGAGAGGTGTATATGATTAGCTGTCACGTCACAAGTAATTAACAAATCTTGCTGCTTCGCAGCCCTAACCATTGCAACTCCTTCTGCACTGGAAATACGACAAAGATGAACTTTGGCACCAGTTTCTTTTGCAATTAAAATAATTTTAGATAGCGCTATTGTTTCAGCACATATAGGAATCGATGGCAAACCTAAACGAGTTGCTACTTCACCATCATGGGCCACTCCACTATCAGCAATACTATCATCCTCTGGACGTAGCCAAACACTAAAACCAAAAGTAGATGCATACTGCATTGCTTGCATCATCACACGTGTATCGAGTAACAATTTATCAGATTGGCTAAAAGCAACACAACCAGCATCATGTAATTCGGCCATTTCCGTCAATCGCTCCCCCTTCAATTCTCTTGTAAGAGCACCAATAGGGTAAACATGTGCCTGATTTAAACCTTTAGCACGATACTTTAACATATCAACTAAACCTGGCTCATCAAGTGGTGGGTTAGTATCAGGAGGACAGGCTAGACTTGTGACTCCTCCTGCAACAGCTGCCCCCATCTCAGATTCAAGTGTAGCCATATACTCAAGCCCTGGCTCACGTAACCGTACTGATAAATCCACAAGACCTGGGCATACTATTAACCCCCTAGCATTTATAACGTAATTAGGCTGAAAGGACTTAGGTTCATCTCCTATGGCAACAATTTTTCCGGCAACAATATATACATTATTTATAGCATCGATATTGTTCTTAGGGTCGATTACTCGACCATCTTTGATAAGGATTCTCATAATATTCTATTTTGATCGCAATTATGAAACATAAATCACTTTACATATTATGTGCAAAATTTCCTCTTATTAAAAAACTCAATTCCCCGCCAAAATTGTCATTACCGCCATCCGTACCGCAATACCATAAGTTACTTGAGGAAGAATAACCGACTGCATCCCATCAGCTACAGCTGATTCAATCTCAATACCGCGATTCATTGGGCCAGGGTGCATGACAATAGCGTCATGTTTTGCTAAGGCCAATTTCTCCTGCGTAAGCCCATAATATTTAAAGTATTCTTCAGCACTAGGAAGACGAGCGCTCAACATGCGCTCATTCTGTAAACGCAGCATTAATACAACATCTACGCCTTTAAGCCCTTCCTCCATATTGTGATATACGTGTACACCAAGATGCATAACCTTACTTGGTAACAATGTTTTAGGTGAGATTACCCGTACTTCAGGTACACCTAAGGTAGTTAAAGCATGAATCTGTGAGCGTGCAACTCTTGAATGCAAAATATCGCCAACAATAGCTACACGTAAATTATGAAAATCACATTTATAACGGCGAATAGTAAACATATCCAATAACGCCTGCGTCGGGTGTGCATGGCGCCCATCACCAGCATTTATAACATGAATTTCAGGGCGCACATGGCGTGCTATCAAATGAGCAGCTCCACTTTGCGAATGCCGCACAATAAACATATCAGCATGCATTGCAGAAAGATTATTCACAGTATCTAACATTGTTTCACCTTTAGACTGAGAAGAAGAAGCAATATTAAGGTTAACAATATCTGCCGACAATCGCTTAGCAGCTATCTCAAATGTGGTACGAGTACGAGTACTAGGCTCAAAGAAAAGATTAAATATAGCTTTCCCTCTGAGCAATGGTACTTTTTTAATATCACGCTCAGTAACGCCGACAAATGATTCTGCTGTATCAAGTATTTTTAATAAAATAGGAGCAGGAAGCCCCTCAGTAGTTAAGAGGTGCTGTAATTTTCTATTCTTATTTAACTGAGGATTATTCATTATTCGGGAAGTGCTTTATCATATAAACTTAGACTAAGCTTTCCATTATCCCCCTGTTCTAAAGCCAGCATTTTATCTTCCGGCAAAATAATATCTGTCCCAATATAATTAGCTGCAATTGGCATCTCTCTTTCCCCACGATCTACCAAAGTGGCAAGACGGATACTAGCCGGCCTACCATAGTCAAATAATTCATTAATTGCAGCACGAATAGTTCGCCCAGTGTAGAGAACATCATCTATTAATATAATATGTCGCCCCTCTACTTCAAAAGGAATATTTGAAGGCTTGACCTGTGGATGCAGTCCAATTTCATGAAAATCATCTCTATAAAATGACACATCTAGTGTCCCAATAGGAAGTGTACATGCCAAATCTTTATGTAACCGCTCTGCTAGCCAAACACCACCTGTGTAAATACCAACTAGTACAGTATTTTTAGTTACATCTGGACGCATCTTTTTCGCTAACCTAGTTAATAATTGTTCAGCATTTGGTAAATTCATTTTATCTATCGAAATATGATTGTAATATTTGTTGAGCTGCCACTTGATCAATAATGAATCTTTGTTTCTTACAATTAATTCCTGCTTCACTGAGCCCCATGCTTGCAGTAATAGAAGTATAACGCTCATCAACAAGCTTAACGTTAATCCCGAAGCGGCCCTCTAAACGACGTGCAAAACGTTTACTTAAATGTGTTAACTTATGGCCAGTACCATCAACATGAATAGGTAACCCCACTACTAGTTGAACCGGCTCCCACTCTTCAATTAATTTAGCAATCACATTAAATCTATTCTTTGTGGCCCCTTCTTTTATTGTAACAAGAGGATGGGCTAAGCCTAGCTCTAAGTCACCAACCGCCACACCAATACGTTTCTCACCAAAATCAAAGGCCAATACGGTTCCAACCGATGGCTCTTTAAATACTGGGCTATCTATATTTGTATGAGTAATATTATTAATCATTAAATAGACTTTCTAAAATTAGACCTATAGCGCCATTTACCACTAGCCCTTGCGCACACTTCTCCTTATGCCCACAGGTATAAGCAAGTATTTTGGAAAAACAGGTATTTGCCATGACCAGCACGGCGATCAAAAAATGACAGATTAGATTAATACTTTGCATGGATAAACTATTACCATATCCTCTATTGTAAACTTGTTCTCGCTTCTCTACAATTCTTCTATTATAAAAATTTACATTATTCTAAATAGAGAGCACGTAAGAAATTTTTATGATTCATGTAAAAGGTAGAAACATAAGAAACAACCCTTACCTAATTAGTCAATCATCCCACTCACCTTCCATCACTCCATTCTTATAGTTTCCTTTTTGCCTTACCTGGCCATTTGAGTAATAAATAACCCACTCACCTTCCTCTTTTCCATTCTTAAAATTTACTTTGCTCATTAGCTGTCCATTACTCCAATACCTCACCCACTCACCCTCTTTCTTACCGCCCTTTATCCAGCCTTGCTCTTTACCAGTTACGCCTCCTGTAAAAAGAATTTTGCTGTCTTTCCCATAATAAAGGCCATCTCTTTTCACCAA
The DNA here is from genome assembly GCA_002721545.1 of Nitrosomonadaceae bacterium. GTDB lineage: Bacteria > Pseudomonadota > Gammaproteobacteria > Burkholderiales > Nitrosomonadaceae > BJGV01. The sequence continues at coordinate 177,533 of PBKR01000032.1, forward strand.
TTCATCCATAGTCTCACTTAAACAATGAGTTGAGATAAAAGATAGGAAAAATATAGGAAATAGGAATAAAGTTTTCAATTTATAGTTTGCCTAATATAGTTATAATCAAACACACAACCCTACCGTAAGGTTAATAAACATCTATGCTAAAAAATATTTAACCATTAATACTTTTGAAAGATTCTGGGGTCATTTATTATTTAATCTCCAACCTTCTCTCCATCCTTATAATTTCCTTTGCTACTTACCTGCCCAGTATCATAATAATAAACCCACTCACCATCCCCTTTTCCGTTCTTGTAATTTCCTTTGCTACTTACCTGCCCAGTATCATAATAATAAACCCAATCACCTTCCATCACTCCGTTCTTGTAATTTCCTTTATATTTTAACTGTCCATTGTCATAATAATAAATCCACTCACCCTCCTCTTTTCCATTCTTATATCTTCCTCTATATCTCAAATCCCCATTATCATGATACCCAACCCACTGACCTATTTTCTTTCCGTCCTGCACTTTTCCTTTCTCTTTACCAGTTACCTCCCCAGTAAATGGTAATCCATTGAAGCCAGATTCTGCATAATAAAGACCGTTTCTTTCAACCACAGAATCTGTTTCAATCGAACAAGAGACAAGCGCTAGAAAAATTATCGGAATTAAAAATATAGTTTTCATTTAATAAATGCAGCAAAGAATGGCCATCCAATCTTTCATGCAAAAATAATGCCACAATTAAGGAAGTCAGGAAACATCTTTAGAAACAAACATCTTCATTCTATTGCCAAGAGAAAAAAGAAGATTAGAGATAATTTATACCGCAGCAATACTTTATATATCAAGCATTGAAATTAATTATTTTAAATAATTTTAATAAGTTAAATTTGTTTAATCTAACTCTGACTCCTCTAATAAAATATTTAAAATTAATTTTAATCAAAACTGTATAGATCTTATTATCTAGACTAACGGAATTTTGGCAGACTATTGAATTTGTATTTACGTTGTCACTTTTAAGCATGACACTAGATTCTTTTCTATATGCAACTCTTTTAATTATATATGAGTGATAATTGTCATAGAATACAATTAAACTATTTTTTTTTATAAAACTTTTAAAAAAATGAGTTGCTAATATAAGATCTCCTGAAACTAGTGTTGGCTGCATACTTGTCCCAGATACCTTGAATATTTTAAACACTTTTAAGAACCGGACAAACAATTACCAATTCTGGAGGATAGGGCGCATAACATTTTTCAGTTTTTATATTCTTAGTTTCCCAAAATATTTCTGTGAATTTATTTACTTTTTCTAAAAGCTCAACTCCATTATCTCTATTTATATCCTGTTTGCACTTTGAAGCAAGTTGCATTATAGAATGAGTTAATTCGTGTATCTCAGGATATTTAGATATTTGCGGCTCCTTAAAATAATCCCCCCAAATAGTTGACACCTCACTTTTAACTTCTTTTGCATGCTGTTCTTTCACAGCTGTCAATCTTGCTAACTGAGATATTTTTGATGCGTTCATATCTGAGTCTTTTATTTCATCTGCTATTAGATCCATAAACCTAATAATACTTAGAGCGGAGTATTGAATAACTGCAGGATCGTAGACTTTACACGGAATATCACAATGCGCATGTGCTGTATCAATAGTTAACATATTTCTTCCTTTACTTAATTAGATAATAAATACAAGGATAAATTAATTTTAAGAATAATTCTATATTAGAGATGAGGTAATTAAATGGAAGGTGTTCTTCATACGAGAATAATGACGGGTTGTGGAGAGTTAGGGAATACTACTAAATCCGCTTTATCAAACTCACCCCATAACAAAAACGTTAACGGGTCACTCCTTATGGGTATTTTTTTCCTTTTATATCAATGAATTATTCCACAGTAATTGAATGGGTGAGAACAGGAGCGACCGGACCCATTATGTCTCTTTATGTGAGAGACCCTAATCTAAATTTAATTGAGATTTCTAATAAACTCTAATTCAACTTGTCTCAGAATGTGACTGAAAAAAATTAAACTATGCAATCGTGGCAACATCTCTTATTAAATGCATTATAACGGGCGCCAATTTTTTAGTATATTCTTTAACGAAACTTGCCAAACCAACTTCTTGTTCTTTGTTTCCCGTGTCGTTCTTATAGTTATCTATTAATACTAAACCAATAATCGCCATTGACAATTTATACTGTTCTTTTGCTAGATCTGCCTCTGTTCCTTTAATATTTTTCAAGTAATTGAGCACATACAGGTTATCCATGTTTAGAAAAAAATTTATTGTATTGTCCTGATTTTCCTCAATTATGAGCATATCCTTCTGATCTATTTTATATTCTTCAAACTTATCTTTACGGATTTCAATAATATTAGGTAAATCTTTTTGACTAGAGGAAGGAGGTTTAGGGGGACTGCGAGGGTGCTCCTTAGGCTCAACTAGTTGTAGGTAGAACTCACATTCGAATGGGTCCACGGAAGAGATATCTTCAACCTGAATTCTATAATGTTGTATTTTTTCTTTACTGGCAGGCAGTCTTAAATGCCATTTTCCATTCCAACCAGAGAGTTTTACCCCATCGTATGAGGTGATTTCGCCTTCTTCAGAGAAAACTCTGAAATCTCCAGGGTTCTCTGCACGAGACAAGTAATCATTGGGTGCATCGGTCGCGAACAAAATCCTCGGGTTTCGACCAACTTCCACAGATCGAGGATTATTTTTTGGATGGGGATTTTTTAACTCAAAGAACGTAGGGAAGTTCTTGGCAATGTATTCAGGTTCCTGATGTTTACCAAAATCGAAGGGATTATTTATTCGTATTCCCTGTAGTAGATGCCTGGTGAGTTGTGGGTTTGCCTTAAAAAGTTTCTCAAAAAGTTCTTTAAAGTTTCTTGTATCACTAATTTTTTCTATCTCATTTCTTCGCCAATTATTTTGAAATGTTTTAAGACCTTCATGTTGTGCTAGTTCGTCTCGGATTTCTTCTTTGATGTTGTCCGTAAAGGTGCTGTTAAAGATTCTTTCCCTATCGTTTTGAAAAAGTTCTTCAACATATTTGGGTGTGACTTCAGAGCAATCAATCAGAACCAGTAAATGACTTCTTATATTTTCATACCTTAATTTCTTTGTATTAAAAAATGTTGAGGGTAAACTTCCATTTGTTTGACCATTGATAACAAACATAACACCGTTGCCATAGTTTTTTACGTCAACTTCTTTTGTTTTATCCTGATCTGAGTATTTGTTAAACGCGTAGATTGTGCCCTTAAACCGTTGTTGGTTTACGTTAAATAAAAAATCAGATGGAAACCCTTTCGCCAGTACGCCACTTCTATCTCTCTCTAATCTTGTTTCTAAACCATCTAAGGTGGGCTCGTATGAATTAGCGTTAAACTTTCGTCTTTCGTGGAACCTCACGGGGACAACGGGATTAACCAACAAGGTGTTAATTTTATTGTAGAGATCAAGGAGGATATTTGTTCGGAGAGTCGGACCGATATCATAGTTATATAACTTTATAAAAGAACCAAACTCAAAATTAGTCCCATATGGTTTTGGATATGGTCCTGGAAGTAAATCAAGGAATTTTCTATCAAATGATGGAATTTTATTATTGATGGTAAGGTAAACCCACCTGCTTGATTTATAGTTACCTTCCGGCGCAATTTTTCGAACTACCGTAAATCCCCATAAGTTTGTGTCACCAGATTTTAATAATATAGGGTTCCGTTTTGACAAAATAAATTGAAGACCATCGACGGTGCAAAAATTCACTGCACCATAACTACCCATTCCAAACTTACCCTGAACGAATCTGACACCGGCTTTATTTTTTAAGGTTAATGATAAAAATGTTTCCTCAAAGGCATCGGGTTGTTGACCCTCTGCGGAATCGATGATTGTAAAGGTTGGATTTGCTTTTCGACCAATGCATTCGAAGGATTTGATTGCTGATTGCCGATAGTGGCGTGATTATTTAAGTCAAATTTTTCGCCAATTTTAGAACCTACAGGCACCCAATATTCTTCATCTTCCCATAAATCATAACTTTTCAGAATGTCTATTACTTGAGTACCATCTTCAACCTTTGCTATTTCTAAACATAGTTTTTCAACGTTCATATCTAAACCTCTAACCGAAATTCCTTTTCTTTATGGTTTTTATTATGTTGAAATTTTGCCCTAACAGAATTTAGTTCTTTCGTTAAAGCATCAATGATTTTCTTAACATCTGCATCTGAATACTGATAATAGCGGTTATCTGATAAATTGCCTATAAGTCTCATCTTATCGATCGCACTTACGACCCGCTTATTTGCTAGTTCTATAAATTTTTCACGTTTATCTCTCATTATATTCTCTATTGTTATATATCATTTTGTATATAGTTATATAACAATTTGCATAAAATGTCAAGAGTAAATTAAAAAATTATCAAAGATTTTTTAACTTTGTTAAACATCGTTGATCAAGTTCCGCTCGATATACTTGATCCTTAAAGGAATAGTAATTTTGGACCGATCCTTTTGGTATTACGATACGAAAATCTCTCAGTTTATTCTTGATGATTGAAAACACATGGGGCGCGTAGAATCTTTTCCCCCTGACCGTCTCATAACCATTATTTTGAAACCATTTTGCGGTCCGTTTGAACGTCCAACCCTTCTCACGAAATCCGACAATCTTATCGTGAAGGAACTCTTGGTATTCGGAGTATTTATTAGAATTAGAGAGTCGAGAGGACGTTAGAGTTGCGGTAAAACAGAGGTAATAATCAACATTAGAACACGTACGTTGGAAACTACTCCACGGTAACGGACTTGGCTAAATTTCTTGGCTTATCAACATCAGTTCCTTTTTGTAGTGCAACATGATAAGCAAGTAGCTGGAGTGGAATAGCATGAAGAATAGGGCTAAGCAGTCCTGCATGTTCTGCCATACGAATAACATGCAGTCCTTCGCTATCCTGAATTACAGATTCTGCATCTGCAAAAATATAGAGCTCTCCTCCTCGCGCACGTACTTCCTGCAGATTCGATTTAAGTTTCTCTAATAATGTATCATTAGGAGCAATTGCAACTACGGGCATGTCCCTATCAATTAAAGCAAGGGGGCCGTGTTTCAGTTCGCCTGCAGCATATGCTTCTGCATGAACATAAGAAATTTCTTTTAGCTTAAGTGCTCCTTCCATGGCAATAGGATAATGCATCCCACGTCCAAGAAACAGGGCATGATGCTTATGGAAAAACTTCTCAGACCATAATTTGACAGGCCCCTCCACTTTAAGTGCATGCTGCAATGCAACAGGTAAATGCCTTAACTCAGCAATCATCTCAAGTTCACGCTCTCCTGACAATTTTCCATTTAACTTTGCTAATGTCATAGTAAATAGCATCAATGATGCCAACTGCGTAGTAAATGCTTTAGTAGAAGCCACCCCAATTTCTGGCCCTGCTCGTGTGAGAAAACATAAATCTGTTTGTCTCACAAGCGTACTTTCTGCAACATTACAAATTGCAAGACTATGAGTGCCTCCTAATGACTTAGCATAATTAAGTGCAGCAATAGTATCTGCTGTCTCTCCTGACTGTGAGATCCCTATTACCAATGTATTAGGATGAGAAACTGGATCACGATAACGGTATTCACTTGCAATCTCTACGTTGCAAGTAACCCCAGCTACAGACTCAAGCCAGTAACGAGCAACTAGTCCAGCATGATAACTAGTACCGCAGGCCAGTATCAGAATTCCATTGATATTCTTAAAAATTCCCTCTGCATTATTTCCAAATAATTTTGGGGAGATTGAATGAGCATTGAGCACCATTTCTAATGTATTAGCTACTGCGCTTGGTTGTTCAAATATTTCTTTTTGCATGAAATGATTGTAAGGGCCCACTTCTACTGCTGAGTTTTTGAGTCTACTTTTATGTATCTCACGTATAACTTTTACATAAGGCCTAGTGCCTAAGCAATTTACAATGCGATAGCTATCTTTATATAACTCTGCAACATCTCCTTCTTCAAGATAAATCATACTATTGGTCACTTGTAATAATGCCGAGGCATCTGAGGCAGCATAGTTGCCATTCTTTCCTAAACCAAGTATTAATGGGGCTCCATTACGAGAAACAATAATACGCTCTGGATGTGACTCTTCAATTACAGCAATCGCATAAGCACCTTGTAATTCAGAAACAGAGAGACAAACCGCTTCAAATAAATCATGTTTTTTCTTTAAATTAAATGTAATAAGGTGAGCTATAACTTCTGTATCTGTATCAGAATTAAAATCAAATCCTTCATTTTTTAGTCGTTGATATAGAGCCTCATGATTCTCAATAATGCCGTTATGCACTACTGCAACCTTTGTCGCATCACCAGAGAAATGTGGGTGTGCATTACGCTCAGAAGGGGCCCCATGAGTGGCCCATCGGGTATGAGCAATACCAATTTTACCTTGATATTTCTGTTCACTTACAAGATTACTAAGTTCAGTTACTCGCCCAGTAGTACGCACCCGATTCAATTGACCATTTAGTAATGCTAACCCAGATGAATCGTAACCGCGGTATTCAAGACGACGCAACCCTTCTAACAATACGGGGACAATATTGTCCCAGACTACTCCGCCAACTATTCCACACATGGAAGTTTTCCCTTATTAATTTGAACTATGAATAGCTATAAGACATTTAAAATTTATAACACTAACCTCATTTTTTAGTTGGGCGCTTCCACCCTGAAACACTTCTTTGTCTAGAGCGTGACAAAGTTAATTGCTCTGGAGGAGTATTCATCGTAATAGTTGACCCTGCTCCTATAGTGGTGCCAGTAGTTATTTTTACAGGGGCAATTAATTGTGTATCTGAACCAATAAACACATTGTCTTCAATAATTGTCTGAAGCTTATTCACCCCATCGTAATTACAAGTTATCGTCCCCGCACCCACATTAACTTTTTTCCCAATTTTTGCCTCGCCCATGTAACTCAAATGATTTACCTTGCTACCAGTATTAATATTACTATTCTTAATTTCAACAAAATTACCAATATGGACCTCATCAGCAAGGATAGTTCCTGGGCGTATACGGGAGAATGGACCAATTCTACAATTTTTCCCTATATCAGCATCCTCAATAAAGCTAAATGGAAGAATAATGGTACCAGCCTCTATTTTTACATTCTTTAGTATGCTATTAGCGCCAATCTTCACTCCATCACCGATCTTCACTATACCCTCAAAAATACAATTAATATCTATTTCTACATCTTTCCCAAAATCCAATTGTCCACGTATATCAATGCGTGAAGGGTCACTGATTGTTACGCCTTGTTCTAATAATTTTTTTGCAGAATTTTTTTGATAAGTTCTTTCAAGCATGGCCAATTGTATTTTGCTATTTACACCAAAAATTTCCCAAGTAAAAAGTGGATGTGTCGCCTCTATTCTTTTTCCAGACTTAGCTGCCATTGCTACAATATCAGTCAGATAATATTCTTTTTGTGCATTGTTATTTTCTAGCTTAGGTAACCATTCATGTAAATTAATATTCGAAACTGCCATAATACCTGTGTTAATTTCACATATTTCTAGTTGATCTTTATTTGTATCTTTTTCTTCAACAATCTCAATAATTTTTTTAGTTGTAATATCTCGTATTATTCTACCGTAACCCAATGGATCATCTAACTCCACCGTAAGTAAGGCCAAAGAATCTTCTGATACACCTGATATTAATTTTCGAAGTGTCTCAGCCTTAATCAGGGGCACATCCCCATATAAAACCAGTGTTATCCCTTTTTTGTCTAGATGTGGCAAGGCCTGTAACAATGCATGACCAGTACCTAGCTGTGGTTCTTGCTTTACCCAAATAACCTGTTTATCTCTTATCAAATTTGGAACAGTTTCATTTCCATGACCATATACCACGCAAATTTTTTGTGGCGATAATACATGTGCCGTACTGAGCACATGCTCTAATAAAGGCTTTCCTGCTAGCAAATGTAAGACTTTTGGGGTAGTCGAATACATACGCTTACCAAGTCCTGCGGCTAGAATGATGATATTAAGATTTTCCACTTATTAATTCATATTTAAGTTATCTAGATAGAATCTAAGAGAAAGTTTAACTTTTATTTCTAGTTTATGCATGCTTATATTCAGAAAATAAAAAAGGCGACCTAAGTCGCCTTTTTTACAATTTACTAATTTACTAACGTGACCGCTTTCTGAACTTCTCAATTGCTGCTATTTGAGCTATAGACTCTGCTAATTCTGCCTGAGCTCTAGCATAATCAATTTTAGAGGATTTATCTTTCATCGCTGCTTCTGCACGCCCTTTAGCTTCAAGAGCTTTCGCTTCATCTAGATCGCCACCTCTAATAGCTGTATCAGCAAGAATAGTCACAACACTGGGCTGGACTTCTAACATCCCACCAGAGACATAAATTAATTCATCCTCTGCTTGTTCAGGAATTTTAATTCTTACCGACCCAGGTTTTATTTCTGTAATCATTGGTGCATGACGTGGATAAATACCAACCTCACCCATTAATGCCGGCACAATAACCGCTTCAGCAACCCCGGAAAAGATTTCCTGCTCAGCACTTACCACATCTACATGTATTGTCGTTGCCATAAATTAATTCTTACTAAATAGTCTTGGCTTTTTCAACTGCTTCTTCTATGCCACCAACCATATAAAAAGCTTGCTCTGGTAAATCATCATATTCACCATTAACGATACCTTTAAAACCTTTAATAGTGTCTTTCAGTGAAACATATTTACCAGGTGTGCCAGTAAACACCTCTGCTACATTAAATGGCTGAGATAAGAAACGCTGAATTTTACGTGCTCTTGCTACTGATAGCTTATCTTCTGCAGATAATTCATCCATCCCCAAAATAGCAATAATGTCACGTAATTCCTTATAACGCTGAAGCGTTTGCTGCACATCACGTGCTGTATTGTAATGATCTTCACCAACAACTAAAGGATCAAGCTGACGTGATGTAGAATCAAGTGGATCCACAGCAGGGTAGATTCCTAAAGAAGCAATATCACGAGACAATACTACGGTAGCATCCAAATGCCCAAAAGTTGTTGCAGGTGAAGGATCAGTTAAATCATCTGCTGGCACATAGACTGCTTGAATTGAAGTAATTGATCCAGATTTAGTTGATGTAATTCTTTCTTGCAAGCGCCCCATCTCTTCAGCTAATGTAGGTTGATACCCTACAGCTGAAGGCATACGTCCAAGCAATGCCGATACTTCTGTTCCTGCCAGCGTAAATCTATATATATTATCAACAAAAAAGAGAACATCCCGACCTTCATCACGGAAATTTTCAGCCATTGTTAAGCCAGTTAAAGCTACACGAAGTCTATTACCAGGAGGCTCATTCATCTGCCCATAAACTAACGATACTTTATCTAGTACGTTAGAATCTTTCATTTCATGATAGAAATCATTTCCTTCACGTGTGCGCTCACCCACTCCAGCAAATACAGAATATCCACTATGCTCAGTAGCAATATTGCGAATTAATTCCATCATATTAACGGTTTTACCTACACCCGCACCACCAAATAACCCCACCTTACCACCCTTTGCGAATGGACATACCAAATCAATCACTTTAATGCCTGTTTCAAGTAATTCAGTAGATGCAGATAATTCATCAAAAGATGGCGCTTTACGGTGAATAGACATAGCTTTTTCTGCACCAATAGGGCCCATCTCATCGATCGGTGTCCCTAATACATCCATGATGCGTCCCAATGTCTTTGGGCCCACTGGAACCTTTATTGGTTCTTTTGTATTGCTTACCAACATTCCTCTACGTAGCCCATCCGAAGATCCTAGAGCAATTGTGCGCACTATGCCGTCACCCAATTGTTGCTGAACCTCTAAAGTAAGCTCAGACCCCTCCATTGTTAGGGCGTCATATACCTTTGGCATTGATTCACGTGCAAACTCAACATCAACTACTGCGCCAATACATTGAACAATTTTTCCTTGGTCCATAGTTGTTCCTTAATTACTAAATCAAAAATTATTAAACTGCTGCAGCACCAGCCACTATTTCAGAAAGTTCTTTCGTTATAGCCGCTTGACGGGTCTTGTTATAAACCAATGTAAGCTCGTTAATTACATCGCCCGCGTTATCTGATGCAGCCTTCATTGCTACCATTCGAGCAGATTGCTCAGAAGCTATATTCTCTGTCAACGACTGATAAATAAGCGCTTCAATATACCTTACCATGATGCTATCTATTACATTTTTAGCATCAGGTTCGTATATATAATCCCATGTTCCAGCCGGTCCATCATGATGCTTACCCTTACCTTCTTCACTATCGCCTTGTAGCCTTTCATCAGATAATGGAAGCAATTGCTCCACCATTGGCTCCTGTTTCATAGCATTAATAAAACGAGTATAAAAAAGATAGACTCGATCAAAACGATCTTCGTTGTACCCATCAAGTATTACTTTCACAGCACCAATAAGGCTTTCTAGTTTCGGTGTGTCCCCTAATCCCACAGCATTAGATACAACATTTGCACCAACACGAGTCATAAAGCCTAAACTTTTATTACCAATACAACAAATCTCGATCTGCTCTCCTTGACCCTCCCACTCCTTAATCTTTCCTGTAGCCAAGCGCAGAATATTAGTATTTAACCCTCCACACAAACCTTTATCAGATGTAACTATAATTACACCAATACGCTTTACCGTATCCCTTTGAATAAGAAATGGATGCTTATATTCGCTACTAGCCCGGCTCATATGTGCAGCAACATTACGAATTTTATCTCCATATGGGCGTGCTTTTTTCATTCGCTCTTGTGCTTTACGCATCTTAGAAGCAGCCACCATTTCCATAGCACGTGTGATCTTTTGCGTGTTCTTTACGCTACTGATTTTCGTCCGTATTTCTCTACTTCCTGCCATAATTTAATAAGATCCGCTAGATTTAAAGTCTTGAACAGCTGCATCAAGATTTTTTTCTGTTTCAGCGTCAAGTTCTCCGCTTGTTTGAATTTTATCCATGATATCGCTGTAATTACTTTGTATATGGCCTTTTAATGCAGCTTCAAATGCTAGAGCACGACTTACTTCTACATCATCTAAGTATCCCTTATTAACAGCAAACAATGTAAGCGCCATTTCAGATATACTTAAAGTTGCATATTGTGCTTGCTTCATTAATTCCGTGACCATTTTTCCACGTTCAAGCTGTTTTCTAGTAGCCTCATCAAGGTCAGAAGCAAATTGAGCAAAAGCAGCAAGTTCACGGTACTGTGCTAGTGCTAGACGCACACCACCACCAAGTTTTTTGATGACTTTAGTTTGTGCTGCGCCACCCACCCTTGATACTGAAACACCCGCATTAATTGCTGGACGAATACCTGCATTAAATAAATCTGTTTCCAGAAAAATCTGGCCATCAGTAATTGAAATTACGTTAGTTGGTACAAATGCTGTAACATCACCTGCCTGCGTTTCAATTACTGGCAGTGCAGTTAGTGAGCCTGTTTTGCCTTGAACCTTACCTTCAGTAGCCTTTTCTACATAATCTGCACTAACACGAGCAGCACGCTCTAATAATCTAGAATGTAGATAGAATACATCACCAGGATAAGCCTCTCGTCCTGGCGGACGACGTAGTAGCAATGATATTTGCCGATATGCCCAAGCTTGCTTAGTTAAATCATCATAAATAATAAGAGCATCTTCTCCCCTATCACGGAAGTATTCTCCCATCGTACAGCCAGAATAAGGCGCAATAAATTGCATTGCTGCAGATTCCGATGCAGTTGCGGCAACAACAATTGTGTATTCCATAGCGCCATGTTCTTCTAATTTACGCACCACATTGGCAACTGACGATGCCTTCTGGCCAACTGCAACATAAATACAGGTCATATTCTGACCTTTTTGATTAATAATGGCATCAATTGCAACTGCTGTTTTGCCTGTTTGGCGATCACCAATTATCAATTCACGTTGTCCTCGACCTATAGGAACCATCGCATCAATTGATTTCAAACCAGTTTGCACTGGTTGGTCCACAGACTGCCTCCAGATTACTCCAGGCGCTATCTTTTCAATTGGCTCAGACTCTGCCGCAGTTACTGGACCTTTACCATCAACAGGCTGCCCCAACGAATTAACAACCCTACCTTTTAATTCATCACCTACTGGGACCTCCAAAATACGCCCGGTACATTTTACAATGTCGCCTTCAGTAATATGCTCATATTCTCCTAAAATCACGGCCCCTACAGAATCTCGCTCTAGATTGAGCGCTAACCCAAATGTGTTGCCTGGAAACTCCAGCATTTCTCCTTGCATCACATCAGATAAGCCGTGAACGCGTACAATTCCATCAGTGACCGAAACTACGGTACCCTGAGTTTTAATTTCTGAAGCGGCATCAAGCCCTTCTATTTTGTTTCTAATTAATTCGCTAATTTCAGATGGATTTAACTGCATTTCTTTTAACTCCTAGCTTTTAAGCGCTACAGACATGGCTTCAAGTTTTGCACGTACAGAGGCATCAAATACCTCGTCGCCAATTTCAACTTTTACCCCACCTATTAATTCTGGTTTAACATCTACTGTGGCCTCTATTTTGCATTTAAACTTAGATTCGAGACCTGTTACTAAGTCATTAATTTGTTGACTACTCATAGCAAATGCTGAACTAATCTTAGCTTCCAGCATCCCATCATGGCGCGTTTTCAATTGCTCAAATAATACGCTTACTTCTGGCAACACCCCAATTCTCTTATTTTCAACTAACAATAATATAAAGGTATGGCTGTCTTTACTGAGCTTCTTCCCACATATGTCAAAATGGATAATGCCGCAAATATCCAGCAACAATTCACCCAAATACTTTGCAGATATCTTTGGGTTATCGAGAAGGGCTCTAATACGCTCATTATCTGCCACAAAGGCAGTAATTTTTAACATATTAGACCAATCAGGTAAATTATTACCTGATTTAGCTAGTTTAAATGCTGCTTCTGCATAAGGCCTTGCAATTGTTAGCGCTTCAGCCATTGATTATAGCTCTGCCTTAATTGTTTTAAGTAATTCAGCGTGGGCTTTAGCGTCAACTTCCCGATCAAGAATCTTTGCTGCCCCAGCTACTGCTAAATCAGCAACATTTTGCCGCAAAACTTCCCTAGCACGGAAAATTTCTTGTTCAACTTCTGCCTTTGCACTAGCTACTATACGATCTCCCTCTTCTTTAGCAAGACCCTTTGCTTCCTCAACTACTTGAGATGAACGTTTCTCAGCTTGAGCAATTATTTCCGCAGCCTTCTGTTTTGCTTTCTCTAAATCCTCAGAGGCAGCTTTAGAGGCTAACTCCAACTCACGCTTACCTTGCTCTCCCGCTGCCAATCCATCGGCAATTTGTTTCTTACGATCACTTAACGCCTGCATTATAGGCGGCCATACATATTTCATACAAAACCATACAAACAAAACGAACATGATTGTTTGTGCGATTAAGGTAGCATTGATATTCATGTGCGAACCTTTTTAATAAAAAACGATGTTGCGGCCTTAGCCACCAACTACCGCAAACAGAATATACATAGAAATACCAACAGCAATCATTGGTACAGCATCGACAAGCCCCATAACAATGAAAAACTGGGTACGCAGCATTGGAATTAATTCTGGTTGGCGTGCTGCCCCCTCAAGGAATCTTCCGCCCAAAATACCGATACCAACCGCAGCACCAAGTGCGCCTAGGCCCATCATGATCGCGCCAGCGATATATAATAGTGATTGTTCCACAGAGTTCTCCTATAAATAAAATAATGCAAAAATCAATGATGCTCCTGATGAGCCATATCCAAATAAACTATTGTAAGCGTCATAAAGATAAATGCTTGCAGCGTTATAATCAAGATATGAAATATTGCCCACGCTAAAGATAACAATATTTGTGATCCAAATAACACAGAAGACCCACCCATATTAGCAGCGGCAAATGAACCACCCATTATTGCCAGCAATACAAATATCATCTCTCCAGCATACATATTGCCAAACAACCGCAATGAGAGTGAAATTGGCTTAGCAATTAAGTTTACGCCTTCCAAAAATAAATTTATAGGAACAAATATTCCCTTTATTACTGGGTTATCACTACTAAATGGCTGTAGAGTCAATTCTCCGGCAAAACCAGCCGCACCTTTAACCTTGATGCTGTAATACACTACCAAAACAAATACTGCAATAGACATACCAAATGTGGCATTCGGATCTGTTGTAGGCACCACCTTAAGAAAAGGAATCCCAAGCGCAGTAGCCAAACCAGGCAAATAATCTACAGGCACCAAATCCATCAAATTCATTAAAAAAATCCATATAAAGATTGTTAAAGCTAACGGAGCTACTAATGGATTTTTACCTGTAAATGACCCCCGCACACTATCATCAATAAATTCAATTATCCATTCAACAAAATTCTGACCACCTTCTGGAGTATTTGAAGTTGAATTTTTTGCTATTTTTGCAAAAAGGTATAAAAATATTGAACCAAGTATGAAAGATATTATAACAGTATCTATATTAATCGCCCAAAAACCCATGGCCTGTGCCTGCTCTGAAGTTTGAGCCAACCCCAATGAACCATCTGGCAATTCACCAAAAGTTAAGTTCTGTAGGTGGTGCTTAATGTATTCAGTTGAACTGTGTGATTCGCTTGCCATAAATTCTTTATAATATTTTCTTTAATTACCTTTATTCCTGCCTTGTAGCGGAGCGATTATCCACGCCAACTGATTCACTACAAAACCAATTAAGACTGCTAAAGGAACAAGCTTTAATACACCCATCCCTATAGCTAAAAGTGCACTTAGCACCAAAAAACGCTCCACTCCGGAGCGATAAAATATCCACAAATAATGCTTCGCATCTCTCAGAATTTTATGTTTAACGCTTTCCATACGCCAAAGCAGTAACAAAGTATTAATTAAAGCAACTGCTCCACCATATATCACCGCCCATGCTTCTTCTTCACCTTCTAGGGTATATGCAATAATCCCTATTATTATGGAAATTACGATTTGCAATACTGCTGTACGGTGAACGCTGGATTTCATTACCACATCTCAACGCATGATTTCCGAAGTCCAACTCTAGGAAAAGCGAAATTTTAATGTTTCATTTAAAGACTGTCAAGGGACAACTCTTGGGGATTCTAAGCCACACATCTTGATAAAGATTAATTGACTTAAAATCAAAGGAATTAATATAACAAAACTTTAATAGATTTATATAAATATTTTTTAGTCTTATTAAATTTATTTATCCCTAAATATTAATCAATAAAAATACCCAATCATATAAATTCTGGTTCTTGACCATAAAGAAGAGTAGCTCTACTATGGCAATAATCTAATAGTATCCATTTTTTAATTTATAAAAATTAGTCATAAATAAATTTAAGCGATACTTTGTATTTAAAGTTGAGTCGTGACCTTAACAACATATTCAGAAATATCATGCATAGAAAAAATCCAATTAATAACAATGATCAATATAGATTCTGCCTTACAAACTGTTAAACAACAGATAGCCACCGCCGCCAAAAATGCTAATCGCCAACCAAACGAAATCATACTTCTGGCTGCAAGCAAAACCAACCCTCCTGAGCAGGTCAAAAAAGCTTGGCTTGCTGGACAAACTATTTTTGGTGAAAACTACCTACAAGAAGCACTAGAAAAAATAAAGGCACTGTCTGATTTGCCCATAGAATGGCATTTTATTGGGCCCATTCAAAGCAATAAAACTAAGCGCATCGCTGAGAATTTCGCTTGGGTTCACAGTATAGATAGGATAAAAATAGCAAACCGCCTATCAAGAGATAGACCTAAAACACTTCCCCCGCTTCAAGTCTGCTTACAGGTAAATGTAAGCGGCGAAGATACAAAAAGTGGGGTATCCCCTGAAGAGGCAGCAGCGCTAGCAGCACATATAACAAAATTACCTCACGTAAAACTACGTGGACTAATGGCTGTACCTGTACTTACTACTGCCACTGCCTTGCAGCGCAGTCAGTTCCAAATTCTTCGAAAAATTTATGATCAACTGAACCAAGATGGATTTAATCTTGATACACTTTCAATGGGCATGTCAGAAGATATGGATATTGCTATTGCAGAAGGCTCAACTATGGTAAGAATTGGCACTTCCATTTTTGGACCAAGACGGTACCCTATACCCGAGGAGTTAGCTGCTACCCAAACTATTCGTTAATACAATGTATTTATCTTTCAATTGCTCTTTGGTCTCTATAACACTTGGATTAATAACAATAGAATCTACTGGACATACTTCAACACATTGTGTTGTTTCATAATGCCCCACACATTCAGTGCATAAATTAGGATCTATTATATAAATTTCTTCTCCCTGTGAAATTGCGCTGTTAGGGCACTCAGGCTCACATACATCACAATTTATACATTCATCTGTAATCATTAGTGCCATATTAGCCTCTATAAAATCATTTTCCAGACTTAATGCGAAGTTGCTTCGCTACTAAAGGATGTACAAACTTATTTGCATTACCACCAAGCAACGCAATTTCTCTTACAATGGTTGCAGAAATAAACATGTATTGCTCAGAAGGTGTCATAAAAACAGTCTCAACATTTGGGTACATACTACGATTCATCCCTGCCATTTGAAATTCATATTCAAAATCAGAAACTGCACGTAATCCACGCAATATCACTCTAGCATTTTGCAGTTGTAAAAAATCCATCAACAATCCAGAAAACTTTGTAACCTCAATATTAGGGCAATCCATTAAAACTTCACGAGCCATCTCTACACGCTCATCTAATGAAAAAAATGGCTTCTTTCCACTACTAGACGCTACTGCAACCACCACATGATCAAATAAATTTGATGCGCGCCGAACTAAATCTTCATGTCCGCGAGTAATAGGATCAAAAGTTCCTGGGTAGACGGCTTTATCAGTTTTTATCATATTTTAATAATTGATAATGTACTTGCCCAGCCTGACTACTACGCCAAACCAACCAGTCTTTATTTGGCTTAAAAGAGTTTCCAGCCTCTAAATATATCAGACTATCTTGAGTAACATGTGATGACAATAAATTTAACATTTTATGTAATAATCTTAACTGATACGGCGGATCAAGAAAAATTACATCAAAAAACAGCTGATTAAATGTTATAAATTTTAGCGCATCCATCATTACTAATTCCACTTGATTGGCTCGTAATTTTTGTAAACTACTCTGTAAGGAGCCATATACCTTGCGATTAGACTCCACCATCACGACATGTTCTGACCCCCTAGATGCAGCTTCAATGCCCATTGCACCGCTTCCAGCAAATAAGTCTAGGCAAACTTTGCCACTCATATCTTGCCCCAACCAATTAAAAACTGTTTCACGAACTCTATTAGGTGTCGGGCGCAAAGCTACATTACTTGGAAATGAAATCACATGACCACGCCATTTGCCACCAATCACACGAATTTTATTTTGAGTTAAAGGCACAGATAATAAATTTATAAGAATACGTGTACAAATTAATTATTTTTTTCTTTTTTTATAGCCCCTACTACAACAGCCACCATCTCTTCTGGAGGAATACGTCTCTGGAACGCATCTTTAATCTGCGCCACTGTAACACTATCAACAGCATTCACGTAATCATCTAGAAAAGTAAGGGGCAGCTTATAAAATCCTATTACCGCAAGATACCCCATGATTTTCTTATTACTGTCTAGACGCAAAGGAAAACCTCCAATAATATTCCCCTTTGCAGCAATCAACTCTTTCTCGGTTGGCCCTTTAGCAACAAAATTAGCTAAAACTTTTTGTGTAATCATTAAAGCTTTTTCAGATTGATCTTTTTTGGTCTGCAAACCAATTTGAAACGGTCCCGACTGCTTTAATGGGAAAAAACCACTGTGAACACTGTAAGCTAGCCCACGTTTCTGTCGAATCTCTTCCATTAAGCGAGACGCAAATCCACCGCCACCAAGAATATAATTTCCTACTAATAATGGATAGTAATCTGGGTCATCTCGCTTTAGCCCTAGATAACCTAACAAAATATGGCTTTGTGATGCAGGATGCATAATTCTTTTAATATTAGAAACAGGTTTAGACGCCGATGGTATTATTTTAACAGTCTTACCCCGCGGCAAATCCTTTGATAATGTCTCGGCGATCATAGCCGCTTCAACACGACTTATATCACCCATAATTGAAATTACAGAATTTTCAGCCAAATAATGAGACTGATAAAAATCAATTAAATCTTTACGCTTTAATCTACTTAATGTATCTATTTCACCAGAACCTCTCAACCCATAAGGATGCGACCCATATAACATTTTTGTTAGCGTATGATTTGCAATGTAGCTAGGCTTAGTCTCTGCTTCTTTTAGCCATGAAATTACTCTCGCTCGTTCTCTTTCTAATACTTTTTCAGGAAACTCTGGGCGCTGTATCACTTTAAAAAAAATATCTAACGCTTGGCTACGTTCATTTTTATTACTTAAGGTTCGAAGTAAAACACCAGCACGATCTGGATCAAATCGAATACTTAGCTCTGCACCAACATCAGCTAGCGACTTAGATATTTTATCTTCAGATAAACCGCCCGCCCCAAGGTCAAGAAGCTTTAAAGTCAAATTTGCACAACCCGATTTTTCGGGGATATCAGCACCACTACCCGCACTAAAATCTATTCCTATATCAAGTATTGGCAAACCATGATTCTCTATAAAAAATACCCGCGCACCAGAAGAGGTTTGCCAATGCTGAATAGGAAGGGTAGCTAGGGTCCACTGTGGATAAACCCCCAAAAGTAAAATAATAAAAAAGAAAATTGATTTTAATGAAGCCATTTTCCTAAGCAATCTTTATATAAGCCTACTTTAAATTAATATATTTAATGACGTAATTTTGAAGATGGATAAATAGTATCTCTTTCCTCTATTAGCTGAGGGTTAAGTACTGCCACTGTCAAGCTGTCATCTATTAGATATTTTATTACTACATCACGAACCTGCTTAGCAGTAACAGCCTTCAGCTTATTTATAATCGTATCTAAATTATGATATGACAACCCGACAGATTCTAATTGACCAATCTGCATCGCTTGATAAAACATTGAATCAAGTCGAAATACGTGACTAGATAACACCTGTGCTTTAGCCCGAGAGAGCTCCTTCTCAGTTACGCCAACACTGGCTATTCTTGCAATTTCATTACGCAAAGCTGCCTCTAACTCATCTGCTGACCTCCCTTCACTTGGCGTGCCATTCAAAAAAAACATACTGGGGCCACGCCCTACTGAATCGTAATCAGCATTTATCGAAATAGCAATTTGTTGATCACGAACCAATTCTTTATTTAATCTTGCTGACTCATTACCATCTAATATTCCTACTAACATCTCCAATGCATAAGGCTCCCAGTCATTATCTACATCACGTAAAATCGGCGCATGATACCCCATAATAAGATAAGGCATCTTAGCCGGGGCTTTTACTTCTATCCGTTTAATTCCCGTTTGCACCACTTCTTGCTGCGGCTTACGTAAAGCTAAAGATAATATAGGACGAGATTCAATATTTCCATAATATTTTTGTGCTAAAAAATATACTTCTTTTGGATCTACATCCCCCACTATTACTAATACGGCATTGTTAGGAGCATACCAGCGGTCATACCATTCCTGGGTATCAGCAACACTCATATTCTCCAAGTCACTCATCCAACCAACAATTGGGCGCCTGTATGGATGCGACTGATATGCAACAGACATTATTTTTTCATATAAAAGAGCATGTGGCTGGTCATCCGTACGTAACCGACGCTCCTCCATTACAACTTTAATTTCTTTGGCAAACTCTTCTTTTGTCAGAACCAAATTACGCATTCGATCAGCTTCTAATTTCATAGCCAGCGCTAAATTAGATTTGTGTAGCTGTTGGAAATAACCCGTATAATCACGACTAGTAAATGCATTATCACGCCCACCTACTGCTGCTATTTTTTTAGAAAAATCGCCTTTACTAACATTTCTAGTTCCCTTAAACATCATATGCTCCAATACGTGAGCAACACCAGTAGTACCATTCAGTTCATCAATACTTCCTGCCTTATACCATATTTGAGATACAACTACTGGAGAACGATGATCTTCCTTAATAATTATTTTTAGACCATTAGCAAGAATGTACTCATGAGGATTAGCAAAAGCTTCAGAAGTAACAAATATAGCTAATATGAAAATAAAACCTGCTAACCTACAAAGTTGAAAATACAAACTGGAATTTAATTTCATTTTTAACAACCTAATATTAATATAATAGAATAAAATTTCACTTATTACGCCCAACGATAAACCAATTTAATTTGACAGCCTATCAAAATGAAAAGTTTCACTAAATATAAGAACAGTCTAATCCAAACCAAATTTTTATTTCCTTACCAAATGACCATCACCAGTCGAGGCTTATCATGACCTGGGGAAACCTAGGGAGGCGCTTATCAAGCTTACTAAGCAACGGCAAAATAGATGAGAATCTCTATGAAGAGTTAGAAACGATATTACTTACCGCCGATGTAGGTATACATGCTACCACCTGGCTACTTAACGCATTACGCAAACAAGTAAAGCAAGAGGGTTTAACTAATGCAACAGAATTAAAAAAAGCACTAAAAGAAACTTTATCTGCTTTACTTTCCCCGCTCGAGCACACCTTTGATTCTAGCACAGAGAAACCATTTGTTATTATGATTACAGGTGTAAATGGTGTAGGAAAAACCACATCTGTTGGTAAGCTTGCAAATTATTTTCAATCCCAAAAGAAATCCGTATTACTTGCCGCCGGCGACACGTTTCGAGCAGCTGCTCGCGAACAACTAATTATTTGGGGAGAACGCAATCATATATCTGTCATTTCACAAGACACCAATAAAAAACAAAGTGGCGACCCTGCTGCAATTATTTTTGATGCAATTAATGCCGCCAATGCACGTAATATAGATATTGTATTGGCAGATACCGCCGGCCGCCTAACAACACAATTACATCTTATGGAAGAAATCAAAAAAATAAAAAGAGTTATCTCAAAAGCGAATAAAAGTGCACCTCATGAAGTGTTATTAGTCCTTGATGCCAATACTGGCCAAAATGCTACCAGTCAATTGCAAGCATTTGATGAGGCATTAAACATTACAGGTATTATACTTACTAAACTTGATGGCACTGCCAAAGGCGGGGTAATTGCAGCTATTGCTATGCAGCGAAAACAAAACCCAATTCCTTTATATTTTATTGGGACAGGTGAGGATATTAAGGATTTGCAACCTTTTGATGCAAAAAAATTTATAGAGGCTTTATTCGATTAATTTTTCTACACTTAATGAAATATCTCTGTAATCTAAAAATTTTTATATGATTATCTTCAGCAATATCTATAAACGCTATCCAAATGGATTTGAGGCTGTAAAAAATATTGCCTTCACTATTAATCAAGGAGAAATGGTTTTTATAACCGGGCCCTCTGGTGCCGGCAAAAGTACGATTTTAAAATTAATTGGGGCTATCGAACGCCCTACAGCTGGTGATATTATTGTCAATCATCATAATGTTAGTAAATTAAAAAGCCGTACAATTCCATTTTTAAGACGTAACATTGGCATGGTTTTCCAAGATCAAAAAATTTTATTTGATCGTTCAGTATTTGAAAATATTATCCTACCTTTACAAATATGTGGCCTTGATCGTCAATCAGCAATTCAGCGAGTCCATGCAGCCCTAGATAAAGTAGGGTTATTAGGCAAAGAAAAAAACCTTCCTATTACACTATCAGGTGGTGAGCGACAAAGATTATGTATAGCTCGTGCTGTAGTCAATCGACCCTCTATTCTTGTTGCCGATGAGCCAACTGCCTATCTCGATAAGAGCGATACAAAGGACATTATGAATATGTTTGAATCATTTCATAATGTAGGCGTAACGGTACTGATTACCACCCCTAATACAGATGTTTCTACATATTCCCAGCACCGTATTTTAACTTTAAATCAAGGAGAGCTAATAGCATGAGCACTTGGCTTTCTTATCACTGGCATGCATTTTTTCTATCTCTTAGAAGATTATTTGAAGCACCATTTACAAGCTTATTAAATATTATTGTAATAGGTATTGCTTTCAGCTTCCCTACTGGCATGTATATGCTACTAGATAACATTCAGAATTTGTCTGGTCAGTTGTCAGGAGCGCCACAATTAAGTATATTTTTAAAGTCTGATACAAACAAAGCTGCCATAGAAAGATTAAAATCACATTTAAAACAGCATCCAGAGATTGCAAATTTCCAGTTCATTTCTAAAGAAGATGCTCTAAAACAATTAGAAAAAGAAGGCGGGCTAGCTGATGTATTAAATAGCCTAACAAGAAACCCATTACCTGATGCATTCATAATTGATGCCAAAGATACTTCTCCTGAAACACTAAAAAGATTACGAGCAGAAATGCTAGACTGGCCCAATTCTGAGCATGTTCAACTTGATTCTACTTGGATGGAAAAATTAAATGCATTAATAAAACTTGGGGCATTAGTGGTTCTGATACTTACAATCTTATTAAGCTCTGCTTTAATAATAATAACTTTCAACACTATTCGCTTACAAATTCTTACAAAACGCGATGAAATTGAAGTGTCAAAACTGATTGGAGCGACTAGTAATTTTATACGGCGGCCTTTTCTATATTTTGGCGCAATTCAGAGCATGGCAGGAGGAGCTATAGCATGGCTTATTGTAGCCATAATAATAACTTTAATAAATGATGAGTTATTAAATATGATACAAATATACACCATTAATTTTCAATTAACCCATATTTCTTATGAAGACAGCATCTTTCTATTATTATTTTCATTTTGGCTAGGTTGGCTAGGATCGTGGCTATCGGTTACAAGCCACCTATAACAAATAGAATCCTAAATAACTATAAAAAACGCCATCTTATCTACAGAAACTTTTAAGACAATTAGCACTCAAAGCCATAAAGATGTTAAAATTAATAGTTATAATATAAGGAGCAAGCAATGACTTTTGATTTAGCAATGCCTACAGCTAGTGGTAGCATTGAAGGTTATATCAGATCTGCTAATAGTTTTCCAATGCTTTCTCAGGAAGAGGAAATTAGACTAGCACGCCGTCTTAGAGACAAAGAAGATATAAATTCTGCGCGCCAATTAGTACTCTCCCATTTACGTGTCGTAGTTGCTGTTGCAAGAGGCTATAAAGGTTATGGTCTACCACAGGCTGACCTAATTCAAGAGGGAAATGTTGGTCTTATGAAAGCGGTCAAGAGATTTGATCCAGAACGTGGCATCCGACTTGTGTCATTTGCCATACACTGGATTAAAGCGGAGATCAATGAATTTATATTGCGAAATTGGCGCCTTGTGAAAATTGCAGCTACAAAAGCGCAGCGTAAATTATTCTTTAATCTTCGTAGCTTGAAACAGAATCTTGATACTATGGGCCCAAACGAGGCTGATGCTATTGCAAAAAAATTGAGCGTTAAGACTGAAGAAGTAATAGAAATGGAAACGCGTTTTAATGGACGCGATATTTCAGTTGAACCAATTTCTCAAGATAGTGATGAAGCTTGCTACAATCCTATTGCCTACCTTACAGATGGCAGTGAGCCGTCACAAATATTAGAGGCACAAGAAAATAATCATCTAAATAATAAAAAGCTTAAACAAGCATTAGCTAATTTAGATCCACGTAGTTGCCGAATTATAAAAGCCCGCTGGTTACGTGGGGAAAAAGCTGTGACACTTCAGAAGCTTGCTGAAGAATTAGGGGTATCTGCTGAACGCATCCGACAAATAGAAGTTAAAGCACTTCAAAAGATGCGCGTGATGATGGAGCCCAACTTATAAAAATATTACTTAAATTTACAGCTCTCTATAAAAAATTTAATAGCTAATGAACAGAATTTAAATAATTAGCTCTGATTCTGTTTATTCTTTTCCCATTGTTCTGGCGTCAGTGTTTTTATAGATAATGCATGAATCTCATGCGCCATTTTTTCCCCTAGAGCACGATAAACTAGCTTATGCTGTTCTACCATGTTCTTATCTCGAAATTCAATACTGACAATAATTGCATTAAAATGCTGGCCATCATCACCTTCTACATGAATAAATTCACATTGTAAGGCATTCTCAATATGTATCTTTATGCTTTCTGATGTAACCATTCTGAACCTCTCTAATTTAGAAAAAATTTTATTTTTTGCCTTATCTTTATTCAAAAAATAATACTTTATTGACGAAGCTTGTACCCTACTCTAAGCATATGCAATGTTATCAATGATACTGCTAAAAAAGAGATTACTACAATCATAAGACTAAAATAGGGTGATATATCTGAAACACCAAAAAATCCGTAGCGAAAACCATCGATCACATAGAAAAAAGGGTTAAAGCGTGAAACGTTTTCCCAAAAAGGTGGCAGCGAATGAATTGTATAAAATACTCCTGACAAAAAAGTCAGTGGCAAGATAACAAAATTCTGAAATGCAGCAAGCTGATCAAATTTTTCTGCCCAAATAGCAGCAATAATACCTAAGGCCCCCAGAAACCCGTTACCTATTAAGGCAAAAACAAAAACCCAAAGAAGCGATTGTAGCGATATATCAAAGAAAATTAAAATTACCAAATAAATACCAATTCCTACTAAAAACCCACGAATTATAGATGCTAATACATAAGCCACAAATATTTCCATATAAGATAATGGAGACAATAGAACAAAAACAATACTTCCAGATATCTTTGATTGAATTAAGCTGGATGATGAATTTGCAAAAGAATTTTGTAACATGGCCATCATAATCAGGCCTGGAATCAAAAAGGTTGTATATGTAATACCAGGATATGCCTGAATACGATCCTCCAGCATATGAGAGAAAATTAGCAAATAAATTAAAGTTGCCATCATTGGTGCAAATATGGACTGAAGGCCTACTTTAAAAAATCGTGACAGCTCCTTATGAAGAAGAGTATAGAATCCACTCATTCAAACCCCACATCATCTGCTTTATCCATAATTTGTACAAAAATGTTTTCAAGGTCTGGTTGTATTACCTCCATTTCTAATATCTTAATCTGCTCTACACGCAATGTCGCCAATACGCCCTCAATACTAGAATAACTATTTATTTTCAATATAAAGCAATTATCAGTATAATTTTCTACTAATGATTGCAGCTTAATTGGTAATATATCAGGAGATAAGCGTAGCCTTATCAAACAACCATTAGAAGTATTTATAAGATTTTTAGTACTATCAAGTGCTACAATTTTTCCTTGCTTTAGCATACCAATACGGCTACATAAAGCTTCCGCCTCATCTAGATAATGGGTAGTAAGTACAATGGTATGGCCATCATGGTTTAACTGTTTTATAAAATTCCACAGCGACTGACGTAATTCCACATCCACACCAGCAGTAGGCTCATCCAATATTATCACTGGTGGCTTATGTACTAATGCCTGTGCCACTAATACACGACGCTTCATTCCGCCTGATAATGTGCGCATATTAGAGCTCTCTTTATCACTTAGGCCTAAATTATTAAGCACTTCATCTATCCAATTATCATTATTTCTTAAACCATAATAACCAGATTGAATAGAAAGCATTTCTCGTACAGTAAAAAATGGGTCAAAAACTAACTCTTGTGGTACTACCCCAACTATACGGCGAGCTTCACGATAATTTACTACTACATCATGGCCCAATATTCTTGCTATACCATTGCTAGGGAATATTAACCCTGCAAGCACATTGATTAACGTAGTCTTCCCAGCACCATTTGGACCTAATAAGGCAAAAAATTCCCCTTGTTCAATTTTAAGATTGATGTCTAATAGGGCATCTACTACCCCAAAGTGTTTGTATACCTTATTTACTTCAATTGCTGGGGTCATTGAGAAATTAAATTTTAAGAAATATTTACTATAGATTTAGCCATCAATTCTTACTATAGTAAAGGCAAGAATTTAGATAAATAGAGGCACTATAAATATTTATTAATGGTGCCCATTAAGTATTAATGTTGTACCAACGGAATTAATTCAGCAACACCATACAACTGGGAAAGATTTTTTAGGTTTTCTGGTATATTTGAAAAATATACCTGCTGATTATTTTTCTGCGCTCTTCTCTTCCACTCAAATAACATACTAACTGCAGATGAATCAATATCTGTCACTTGAGCAAGATCAATAATTAAGTCATTTCGATCAAATAAACTAATTCCTTGCTCTAATATTTCTACTACGTTAATAATAGTTATAGGCCCTTGAACAATTATTTTGTCGTTATCACGTATAACCATCTCACGCTTTCATGAACCGTATAACTAATGCTGCATTACTTTCTTTTAGTATAAGCTTACGATTTTTCTTATTAAGCGCTTTTATCAGCCCTTGCACTCCACCCGAACGAATTTTAGAATTAAATGAACCCCTGTAATTAATAACCAAGCTTATCCCTGCAACTGTTATATCATATACCTTCCAAGTATTATTATTTTTTTCCATACTGTAATCGATAGATATAGGCTGTCCATGCGATTGTATTACCTTGGTTTTTACCTTAACACTATTTTTTCCAACCAAATCTGTAACCGGAGATACCTTTATAATATGATCACTATAAACAGCTAGCGCTTTATAGTAAGTTCGCACAAGTAACGTACGGAATTCTTTTTCCAGCTCCTTTCTCTGCTGTGGGGAAGCTTTACGCCAATTCTTACCCATAGCAAGCCTCGTCATACGGGTAAAATTAAAATGTGGCAAAATTTTTGATTTTACTAAATTAAGAATTTTTACTTTATCACCAGACTGGATATCCTTATCTTTCCTGATAATTTCAAGAACCTCTTGAGCTGTTTCTTCTACCAAAGTATCTGGCCTATTTTCAGCAGCCCCTACGACCGGTACTAATAACAACACAGATAACAACACTACAATAATACTAAAATTCTCTTTTCTCATGATTTTTCTCTTTATTATTCTAAATAATTTAGGGCTTAATCTGGTACATTAAGATAACTAAACTTAAAACTCACTACTACCTACTTTATCCTCTTCTGAGGCCTTATCAAATAAAAATTGGCCAATCATTTCTTCCAGTACAAGAGCTGAGTTAGTTTTCATAATTTTATCACCATTTTGAAGCATATTTTCATCTCCCCCTGCAGCCAAACCTACATATTGCGCTCCAAGTAAGCCAGATGTAAGAATGCTAGCAAAAGTATCCTTGGGAAATTGATATCGGTCATCTATATTCATAGTTACTGCAGCATCAAATGTTTCGACACTAAATTGAATATCCATTACACGCCCAACTACTACACCAGCACTTTTTACAGGTGCCCTAATTTTCAAACCACCAATATTCTCAAAATTTCCAGTTATGGTATAGCTCTTATCCTCACTATAAGTGCCCAAATTTCCCACCTGTAAGGCTAATATTAATAATGCGCCAATCCCTGCAATAACAAATAGACCTACCCATAAATCCATTTTTGCTCGCTGCATTAGCTGACTCCTCTAAACATAAATGAGGTCAAAACAAAATCTAAACCTAAAATTACAAGCGCCGAAGTTACTACAGTACGAGTAGTTGCACCAGAGACTCCTTCCGCTGTAGGTGGTGCATTATAGCCTTCAAAAACAGCAATTGCTGTAATAGCCACACCAAATACGCAAGTTTTAATAATGCCGTTGACAATATCAAACCTAAAATCTACTACACTCTGCATTTGTGACCAGAAAGAACCTTCATCTACACCAATGAGTATTACTGCTACTAAATATCCACCAAATACTCCTATTGCAGAAAACATCGCGGCCAAAAGTGGCATCGAAATTACACCAGCCCAAAACCGTGGTGCCACAACCCGAGAGATTGGATCTACAGCCATCATACCCATAGCCTCCAATTGCTCTGTTGCTTTCATTAAACCAATTTCAGCTGTAATAGCAGAACCAGCACGACTAGCAAACAACAATCCAGCTACTACCGGCCCTAGCTCACGAACCAATGATAAAGCCACTAATGTCCCTACTGCAGTTTCTGCCCCAAATTTCTGTAAGGTCTCATATCCTTGTAAACCAAGAACCATCCCAACAAACAGCCCAGACACTAATATTATGACCATTGTTAGTACACCAGTGAAATATAATTCTCGGGCAATCAAACCAAAACGCCGTATACTGGTACCCGATTTTAACAATATCAAACAAAAAAACCGGGCAGCATAACCTAGCTGCCATACACTATCGATCACTCGATGACCAACATTTTGGATACCAATTACAATACGCCTAGGCAAGATTATTCTCCAAATTTAAATCTACCTCATATTTTTCTGAAGGATAATTAAATGGAACTGGGCCATCTACTGTACTATGAATAAATTGATGTACAAAAGGTGACGTCGCATCTTTAATTTCTTCCGGTGTGCCATGTGCAGCTATTACTCCCTCAGAAATAAAATAAACATAATCCACGATTTTTAATGATTCATGCACATCATGTGTTACCAAAATTGATGTCATTCCTAATGCATCTGTAAGACGCCTAATTAAATTACCAATAACACTTAAAGAAATAGGGTCCAATCCTGTGAATGGCTCATCATACATTACGAGCATTGGATCAAGTGCAATCGAACGAGCCAAAGCTACCCGTCTAGCCATACCCCCTGAAAGTTCTACCGGCATTAAATTATGCGCACCACGTAAGCCAACCGCATGTAGCTTCATAAGTACAAGATCGCGAATTACAGATTCAGGTAGATTTGTATGCTCTCTTATTTGGAATGCAACATTATCAAATACTGATAAATCAGTAAATAATGCGCCAAACTGAAATAACATACTCATTTTTCTACGAAGAGAAAATAAATTATCTCTACTTAATTCATGTACCTTTTGGTTATCAATTTTAATGTAGCCTGAAGAAGGAGCTACTACACCCCCAATCAAGCGCAACAGAGTAGTCTTTCCACAACCACTGCCACCCATAATAGCTACAACCTTACCACGTGGCATGGTCATATTTATTCCTTTAAGAATAGCGCGTTCATCATAAGAAAAGCTTAAGTCTTTGATTTCTACTAAGGGTGTGGTTGTCATGATACTGTTAAGGGCAGTCAATACTTTACATAATAAGCTTTGTAACTAGTTCTACTATCTATGAAAAATTGACTAATAAAATAATTAATAAATTTATTATATGTATTACTCTCAGATAAAATACTTGTATCTTAATACTGAATAAACATTGTACTAGGGGACTACTGGTAAAGCAAAATCAAACGGTATCCAACTGCATTTAAATCTCCACTATCAATTACTAATGCCACTTTAATTTCTGTATTAGCCTCAATAATATAAGAAGAGTTGCTGTTTTCTTTAAAATATTCATCAGGAGTAAATACACGGCTAGCAAGGGCCCGATCTCGAATATCTGTGAGAGTAAGCTCAAGCGAAGGAAGCTGCTGAGGAAAAGCTGCTTGATTTCGAATTATTGCTACAAGTGTAGCATTGCCTTGTTGTTGTGTTTTCCCCTTCTGCATGTCAGTTGATTCAATACTCAATAAATTTATTTGCTGTGGTATTGGTATTTTACAATTTAAAATCTTACAATATTGCGTTAGATAGGGTCGAATAGAAGGTATAGAAATAGAAAGTTCTGTACGAGACAAATAAGCTACCTGCCCAACCAAAATAAGTAAGAGAAATATATTAATAAATCCCCATATACGCGAAGGTCTTGGCGAATTAATAGCGTCAAAGGTATAAGGCCTAAATTCTTCTGTTTTAATTGAATCTGATGTATCTTCTGACAAGGTCTCTTTTTGAATAACTTCTTTTACTTCCTCACTACTAATTGGCAAGTCTAAAAGTTTATTAACATCTTTTTCTTGTAGTGTGGCCAGGTCAGCATAGCCATTAAAAATTTGAAGACACTGCCCACAACGAACGATCCCCTCCTGCATTTGTAAATGCTGCGGGGTTACTTTAAAAACCAAGGTGCAATTAGGACAGCGAGTTACTAATGCCATTTTTTAATATTCCAATTTCTTATTTTCTTATCCCCACCAATAATGACCATCCATGCTGCTCCCATACAGGATATATTTTGAACCATTTCTTATATGTTTCTGCAACTTCGTTCACTTGTTCCGCCAGTATGCCAGAAAGTACAAGACGCCCATTATTATTACTTGCTTGTGCCAATAAAGGGGCAAGCATAATTAAAGGGTTAGCAAGTATATTTGCAACAATGACATCTGCCCACCTATCCATTACCTGATCTGATTTAACCAAGTAATCAGCTAAATAAAATTTGACCTTATTATTGTCACATTGATTATTTACTGCATTCTCAGTACTGATCTCAACTGCTCTAGGGTCTATATCAACCCCTACCACACAACTTGCCCCCAGCTTTAATGCGGCAATAGATAGTATTCCGGAGCCACAGCCATAATCTAAAACTTGTTCATCGCCTTGTAAATTTTTATCAAGCCATTCTAGGCATAATTTAGTGGTCGGATGACTACCAGTACCAAAAGCCAAGCCTGGATCAAGTATAAGATTAATAGCTTTAGAATCAGGTATTTGATGCCAACTAGGCACAACCCACAAATTAGAGGATATTTTAATAGGGTCAAATTGTGACTGAGTAAGGTGGACCCAGTCTTGATTCTCAATTTTTTTAACTCTATAAACAGGTAAGCAAGTCAATTGAGCATTTTTTGCTAATTCTTGGACAATTCCCGTTACATCTACAGCCCTCTCAAAAAGCGCAGTTATTTCTATATTAGACCAGATAGGTTTTGACCAATCACTAAATTGTCCGAATAATGATTCCTCGTACTGCGTTCCAGTAGCAGCATCGTGAGTATCAACTGACAGTGCGCCATACTCAATTAATAAATTATTAAATAATTCCGTATCGGCAGCGTTAATTTCAATGATAATTGCTTTCCAATACATATTAAAATATAAGCAAACTTAGGTTAACCAAACCATACTTATTTAACATATGTATTAGTATATTTATTATGTATACGACCAAAACCTAGGAGGCTTATTATAACTACAATAAATTTTTACCCTTGCTTCTTATGTTGAGCTAGTAATTGTTCTAAATAATGAATAGTAGCACCGCCACGCAAAAATGCTCCATCATGCAATAAATCGAGATGTAATGGAATATTAGTATTTATCCCTTCAACTACCATTTCAGATAATGCAATACGCATACGCGCTATCGCTTTATCACGATTATCACCAAATGCAATCACTTTACCTATTAAAGAATCATAGTGAGGTGGCACCGTATAATTATG
Source organism: Nitrosomonadaceae bacterium (assembly GCA_002721545.1). Classification (GTDB taxonomy): domain Bacteria; phylum Pseudomonadota; class Gammaproteobacteria; order Burkholderiales; family Nitrosomonadaceae; genus BJGV01. Next base: position 209,053 of record PBKR01000032.1, read on the forward strand.
ATAAACATGAGAGTCAACCCTTATACCCGGTCCGCCTGGTGCATGATACCGAGTAATTCTACCTGCAGATGGAATAAGATTATAAGGGTCTTCAGCATTAATTCTACACTCTATCGCATGTCCTTTTGGTACGACATCTTTCTGCCTGATACTTAATTTCTCGCCAGCTGCAACACGAATTTGTTGTTGTACTAAATCAATTCCAGTAACTGCTTCAGTAATAGGATGCTCTACCTGAAGACGCGTATTCATTTCAATGAAATAATACTCCTTATTTTCATACAAGAATTCAAATGTGCCCACACCACGATACCCAATACGACGACAAGCATCAGCACAGCGAGAACCTATTTTATCTCTAGTTCTTGGATGTAAGTCAGGAGCTGGCGCTTCTTCAATAATTTTCTGATTACGCCGCTGTACTGAACAATCCCTTTCTCCTAAATAGATAGCATTTTTATGCTCATCAACTAAAACTTGGAACTCAATATGCCTCGGATTCTCCATAAATTTCTCTGCATATAACATTGGATTACCAAAAGCAGCTTGTGCTTCATTTCGAGTCATAATAACTGCATTAGATAATGCTGCCTCCGTATGTACCACTCTCATGCCTCGCCCGCCCCCTCCACCAGATGCTTTAATAATTACGGGATAACCAATAGCTCGAACTATTTCTTTTATTTCCTCTGGAGATTCTGGCAACGCGCCATCGGAACCAGGAACACAAGGCACTTTGGCTTCTCGCATCGCATTTTTAGCATTTACCTTATCTCCCATAAGGCGAATAGTTTCTGGACGAGGCCCAATAAAAACAAATCCACTTTTTTCTACCCTCTCAGCAAAATCAGCATTCTCTGCAAGAAACCCATATCCAGGATGAATTGCTGCAGAATCTGTTACCTCTGCTGCACTTATAATTGCTGGAATATTAAGATAGCTTAGAGTTGACGGTGCTGGCCCAATACAAACTGATTCATCAGCTAATTTTACATATTTTGCTTCAGCATCTGCTTCAGAATGAACCGCAACTGTTTTAATGCCCATTTCCCGGCATGCACGCTGAATTCGCAAAGCAATCTCACCCCGGTTGGCTATAAGTATTTTTTCAAACATATCATCTAGGTAAATCTTATTCTGAATGACAAGGGTATAAATTATCCTTCTATCTAATAACCCTCAAGAAGAGATCAAATAAAATTATTCAATAACAAATAGTGCCTCTCCAAATTCAACTGGCTGGCCATTCTCAATTAAAATGGCTTTAATAACCCCCTCTTTATCAGCTTCAATTTCGTTAAGAAGCTTCATTGCTTCAATAATACATAATGTATCTCCTACTTTAACTGTTTGCCCCACCTCTACAAATGGATCGCTTCCAGGCGCAGATGTACGATAAAAAGTTCCAACCATAGGAGACTTAATCATATGGCCAGCTGGCAGACCTCCTTCAGTTTTATCAACAGAACCATCAGCTTCTAGTGCGGCTGATGGGGCCACAGCTGATGTTACAACTGTTGGCGCGGCAACTTGGGTCGGTACTACAACTCCGGATTTACTAATGCGAACCTTTTCTTCACCTTCTGTAATTTCTAATTCAGAGAGACTTGACCCCTCAACTAAATCAATTAATTTTTTAAGCTTCCTTAAATCCATAATAGCCCTCCCAGGCCAGTATTTTATTTATGGTATTTGACTAAAATATGCCCTTATATTTTTAAGTGCTCTAAAATTTGCAGTTTCTATAGCCTCTTCAAATTAGCCCTATTTTACTTTATGGATTCAATATTATTTAGCTTGCATAAAATATATAGAACCACAGTTAGCGAATATTTACTGCATACTCTAAAGCCAGATAATAACCACGAGCACCCAGGCCACTAATAACACCTAATGCAATAGAAGAAAAATATGACTCTCGGCGAAATGCTTCACGTGCAAAAATATTCGTAAGATGCACTTCTATAAATGGTAATTGCGCTGTCGACAAAGCATCACGTAAAGCAATACTTGTATGCGTAAATGCGGCGGGGGTAATAATAATAAAGTCAGTTCCGTCTCCAATAGCCTGCTGGATACGACTAATCAAATCTGCCTCGCTGTTACTTTGAAAACTAGCCAAGCCAACATTAATTTCTTTAGCTAATTTACTTAAATTACTGTTAATTTCTTCTAATGTTACCGTACCATATACGTCTGGCTCACGACCACCTAAAAGATTCAGATTAGGCCCATGTAAAACTAAAATATTTTTTGCTGCTGAAATTCCTAATGTCATTAAGTAATTTTGCCGTATTTTTATAAGAATGTCTACACGTTTGCCGATTTTAGGCGAAATTAAGAAGAATTATCTCAAATATATCAAAGCAAAAAAATTATATTTAAAAATACAGTAATAACTCTGTGATAAATCTCATATTATGCGAAAATGCCTACATTTTTATTGATTTTAAGCGATCTTAACTGAATTTAAATGGGCTTAAGGAAATTATATGAATCATCCTTGCATTGTGAAATTTATATGTAGAAACTTGCCGCCTTACATAACAAACGCTTTATAAGACACATTTGATTGGCGTACAATTTATACTCATAATAAACAAATTTTTCTTCATGATTTCTTAGCTTCAATTTGCCCGGCATATTCCAAACCTCTATAATCTTTGGACACTAAAATTTTGCTGTTGTAGCTCAGTTGGTAGAGCAACTGATTCGTAATCAGTAGGTCGGAGGTTCAATTCCCCCCAACAGCACCAGTTCTGCATCATAGGCCGATAAATTTATACTTCAACACCCCTACCAGTTCCTATGTAAGCTTGTAATGTACTTTAAATGCCCACCATAAAATTATATAAAAAGAATAAATAAAAGGCACAAGCCCACAATCTAGGCTTGCTTCCACGTGAATGCTTGCATTACAATTTTAGAAGCATATAATTAAGAATTATTATCATTTGTAATAATTACAGTACTACTAAATTAAGCTTTACTATAGTATAAGCGCCAGCCAACCCTCTTCTGAGTAAGCCAGCAGAAAGTAATAAAAATACGTCTACATTACACCGGTTTCAATGCTCTTGGCGCATACAAATCAAATATATAGAAACTTATATGAGTAGTTTTAAAAGCAATATACTTCCTTATTTACTAATAAATAAGGAAGTGGTTAATTAATTTCATTAATTAGAATAACTTAGGAGGAACCATGACTGTTCTTGTTGGAAGAAATGCCCCAAATTTTACAGCCCCAGCAGTGCTTGATAATGGCACAATTGTAGATGAATTAACTCTTTCTGAAATAACAAAGGACAAATATTCCATACTCTTTTTTTATCCGTTAGATTTCACCTTTGTTTGCCCTTCCGAATTACTGTCTCTTGATCATCGCATATCAAAATTTAAAGAGCGGAATGTAGAAGTTCTTGGCGTATCAGTTGACTCACAATTTACCCATAATGCCTGGAGAAATACAGAAATTATGAATGGCGGTATTGGGGCAATTAATTTCTCTTTAGTGGCAGATACAAATCATAAAATATGCAGGGACTATGGGGTTGAAACTCTTGATGGCAATGTTGCTTATCGCGCGTCATTCTTAATTGACAAAAATGGAATAGTACGCCATCAAGTTGTTAATGATTTGCCACTTGGAAGAAATATTGATGAAATGCTAAGGATGGTAGATGCTTTACTGTTTCATGAAAAATATGGCGAAGTTTGCCCTGCTGGCTGGAATAAAGGTGATAGCGGGATGAAGGCCACTCCAGATGGTGTAGCCGAATATCTAAAGGAGAATGCAAATGAGCTGTAACTGTAAACCCGAGCTTGCTAAAAATATTGAAGTAGAAGTATTAGTGGCAACTGTTTTTCTACTAATGACCCGATATGCAAGCCATCAGGAAAAACAGCTAGTTCAGCCAATTGTAGAGCATTTTGACTGGATAAATAATCACCCTGACCTTGTAAACCCAGAACTTAAAAATACTTGCTCACGATTAGCTAAGTGCTGGAAATTTATGGAATTCGGGGGGGCGTTAGAAGCACAAGAAGATATTGACAAAAGATGCATTCACTAAAAATGTCTATTTTTCTCCTTCAATTCCAATAGGTCCAATGAAATAGACATACAGAGATTAATACAACTATGAACACAGGAAATCTCATAAAATTAATGAGAAATTATCCGGGATTTATCTTTATTTTACTAATTGCCCTACTAAATACGGGGTGTGTCTATCATGAAAGTATTCCCTTTTCTGTACATTCCAACACAAAACAAAATGATTATGGCGTTTTAATAATGGCTCATGGCGGGTCATCCGAATGGAATGAACAGGTATTAATGGCTATAAAGCCACTCCAGAATGAATACAAAATTGAGGTTGCTTTTGGAATGGCAGATGCTGCCAGCATCCAGAAGAGTGTTCAAAAACTCGAAGCGCGCGGGGCAAAAAGAATAGGTGTTATACGTCTTTTTGTGAGCGCAGGAAGCTGGCATACTCGTACAGAACAGATCCTTGGCCTTCGCGCTGGAGCGCCAATAATGCAGCACGTATCAACAAGTAAGCCAAGTAAGAAAAAACATGATTCACACCATCATATGCAATTCTGGAGAATAAAAACCAACGCATCTTTTGCTCTCAGTAAAAAAGGGCTAAGTGAATCCAATCTAATGGGCGCTGTTCTTGTAGATCGAGCACAGGCACTAAAAAGGAATCCTAAAAAAGAAGATGTACTTATACTTGCTCATGGCCTTAGGAATGATTTGAATAATAATGAACTGCTTGAATCACTTAATTTGTTAGCGAATCAGATAAGATCCTCCATACCCTTCAAACGAGTTAAAGTAGAAACCTTACGTGAAGACTGGCCAGAAAATAGCAAGAAAGCCAAACGCAGAATTCATATATTTTTGCAGCAAGCTAATAATGAAGATAGGACAGTAATTCTTATTCCATTCCGAGTATATGGGTCCGGTCCTTATGCAGAGGTTTTGAAAGGCTTTAAATATGTTTCTGATGGCAAAGGACTTCTTCCACACCCCAATGTAACGAAATGGATCTCTGATCAAATTCAGATACTTCAACAAGGATCTTTTAAATCTGCGCTTCATTAATAATAGGGTTTATGTAAATTTCGATATAAAAATTTCTTTTTTTATAAATAATTATTATATAGTTATAGTTAAACAATTGGGTTTTATTACCACATGCACACCAAAACTATCGCCACATGTAAATAAAAAATGAACTATATTAAAATGGTTATTTAGCCTGTTAAATTATAAGAATTAGCGATATCCTTTCCTAAACAGCCATTTATATTCCAAATTAAGCCATATTTAATTCCCACTTACCCCTGATAATTTACTAAAAATCACTATTATTCCCCACCATATAGCCCATTTTTAATTTAATATCAGAGAATATTCCCACCTTAGTTAATTTACTTTACCTAATGGCTATGATTGATTACACTATATCAATAATTGATTGAACCCATGAACATTTAATGCTGTGCTCTAATTATTCTACTTAATTAAATCTGGGAGATTCTAAATGCTAGACTTCATAAGCTCAATTGTCATATTTTTGGCTGCATTAACTTTTATCGCTGGTGCATCCTCATGGAGAAGAGAATTTATTGGAAAACGCCGAATAGAACTTGCAGAATCAGTATTAGCAAAATTTTATGAAGCAGAAGACGTCATTAAACAAATTCGCAGCCCTATTTCATGTCTTAGCGAAGGAAATACACGAAAACAGGAAGAAAAAGAACTAAAGGAAGAGTCCCTCTTGCTAGATCGCGCATATATAGTAATTGAAAGATATCAAAAAAAGATTACGCTATTTTCACAAATTAAATCTATGCGCTATCAGGTACAATCAGCATTTGGCACATCTGCTATAGAACCTTTTAATGAACTTGATGCCATAATTAGTGAAATTTTTAATGCGTCACATATGCTGGGTTCTAATTATTGGCCAAGGCAGGGGCGAGTTAAAATGAAGCCTGAAGACTTTAAAAAGCACTTATATGAAATGCAAAAGAATGAGGAAATATTTTGGTTAACTGACAAAGATACAATTTCTCCTCGTGTTCAAAAAACAATATCAAAACTAGAAAACATATTACAAGTTGCTTTCATACCACCAAATGACCTCTTAACTGGTGCTGTAGATGACATAAGAGGTTATATAGGGATATTTATTGGATTATTTAAAAAACAAGACCCTAATAACAAATAACATTGTTATTAGGGCGATTTTATGGGCGCCATATCTAAGCCTTTTCTACTTATGTGGCACATATATTTACTGAATATTTATAACTATTAAGCTATATTAATTATTTATGGCCTCAAACTTCAAAATCAATTAATACATATCGAGACTAAATTATTACTATGGCAAGCTCTCATATGCTTGGCTTTTGTTTTTTATCTGTTCTTATTATTGCCTATTCCAAGTAAATTATAAAAGATGTGTATTAATATAAATTTTTGTATTAAAAATTATAATTAAGTAACGTCACTAGCTAGTGTCCATAGAAGATAAGCCTACAAATCTTACTAAAAATATAAGCCGACGAGAAATCTGGTCATGGGCTATGTTTGATTTTGCAAACTCTGGATATACCACCGTTGTTATTACAACAATATTTAATACTTATTTTGTAAGCATAGTAGCCAATAATCAGGACTCGTCAGCTTTTGTCTGGACAGCTACCTTAGCGGTCTCATATGCCATCATTATTATAACCGCACCAATTATAGGCATATATGCAGATATTTATGCCGCCAAAAAACGCCTGTTACTACTTTCTGTTATAGGCTGCACATTTTTTACCTTGCTACTCTATTTTGTAGGTCCAGGGGATTTATGGCTCGCTATATTTCTTGTAATTCTTGCTAATTTCTTTTTTGGTACCGGTGAAAACCTAATTGCTGCCTTTCTACCAGAAATTGCAAAAAAAGATTCCCTAGGAAAAATATCTGGCTGGGGCTGGAGCCTTGGCTATATTGGCGGCCTAATAAGTCTCGGCTGTTCATTCATTTACATAATTTGGGCCAAATCTCAAGGGCACCAGTCTGAGCAATTTGTACCTATAACCTTGCTAATAACTGCTTCATTATTTGCTATTTCAAGTTTACCTACTTTTCTTTATCTAAGAGAGCGAGCACAACCACAAAAACTGCTATACCGCTATAACATAATCACTGAGATCTTTTCTAGGTTAATTATCACAATAAAAACATTACATAACTTCCATGATTTATCACGCTTTCTAATTTGCCTAATATTTTATCAAGCAGGCATCCAGACCATTGTTGTAATTGCAGCAATTTATGCACAACAAGTCATGGGGTTTGATCATAACGACACTATTTTACTAGTTATTTTAGTAAATATAACCGCAGCATTAGGAGCATTTATCTTTGGCAATATTCAAGATAAAGTTGGTCATATTCCAACTATTACATTAACTCTTATTGGTTGGATAATAATGGTCTTACTTGCCTGGGGAGCGGAGGACCGCACAATGTTCTGGATAGCTGCCAACATAGCTGGCCTGTGCTTAGGTTCCTCCCAGTCTGCAGGTCGAGCATTAATTGGATATTTAAGTCCTGTACTACGACGCGCAGAAATTTTTGGTCTTTGGGGGCTAGCAGTTAAGTTATCTTCTATTATAGGCCCATTAACATATGGCCTAATTAGCTGGATATCGCAAGGCGACCATCGCCTTGCGATATTAATTACTGGTAATTATTTTATTATAGGTCTATTTATATTAATGAGTGTAAATGTACAAAGGGGCCGACAAGCTGCACTAAGCAAGAATCAACCCTGTAATACAGTATCTCATTAATACTTTTAAGCAAATTGTAGTATCTTAATTTTTTCTTAACTTAAAGCTTAATTTAATATGCAATATGATGGCTTATTTTATATTTAGTAGCCTCCGTGACTATCATTATGCTGGTCCATTTCATGATGATCACTATGCTGATCATGAGAATCAACATGGCTATCCGAATTTTTTATTTGTTTGTTTTTTTCTATTGGCTTTAGTGGAGTAAAACGGGCGGCTTGTGCATCTTGATCAGGCAGCTTAACAAAAATCATAATTTTTGTTTCCTGGGTAACAACAAAATTGCCTTCCGCTCTAAATAAATTATTACCCTTAGGCTTCAATTTAACTGTAGTTTTTGTTTCTCCATTCTCAATAGTGGCCTTGCCTATTCCCCCGTCTACACTAACTTCAACATTTGCATGATCTGTTATATATAAAATTATCTCTTTATCCTTAGCTATTATTTCCATATGATAAGGGCCAGCCATGCGCATTTGCCCGCCATGGGGCGCCACAACTGAATCGAAATATTGATCAGTATGAGACCAGGCTATTGACGAAAAAGCCAACAAAATAAACGATAGAATAAAAGCTCTTAATTTATTCATTTTTCTTCTCCTAAGCAATTGAACCTAATATAAACCTACATGTTTGCCTAATGCACCATATCGTCTGGAGGCGGCAGAATTTCTTTTTCTTGTTTTAATTGGACAATTTGTTTCATTAATAACCTCATATTTGACCAACCACCGGCATCAGCCACAGGAATCCAGCGTGCTCGTAAATAGCCAAAACGATCTACCAAAAATTCTAAATGATTAGGGATAGCCCCTTCCCCTAACAGGTCAGGTCGCCCTAGCGTTCTACGGTATAAAATATAGCTTTGTGTAATTTCTTTTGCTCCTTGAGTTACAACTGGGAATGGTATTTCTTCTGTAATTTCAGCCAAGCTCTCAGAATTAAGGCTATGCATGGGAACGGCAAGAACCTCTGTACCGCCTTCTTCCACCTTATAATATTGGGCCCTCAACTGAGCAAGTCGTTCACGTGACTCTGGCCACGAAAATAATACTAATAAAACAGATTTGTTGTACCTAAAATCTTGAAGTATCCCATGTGAACCATCATGAGCAGTGTAAGAAAAATTAGGGGGGCCAGTAGAAGGATCGTCAGGAATAACCTTTGGACTCATAAGGCGGGCTTGGTAACCACGAGACATGGCATGAATATAATTAACGACATCCCAACGGCCCTCCTCATCAAGTTTAGCCTCGAAACCAGGCATACCTGTATCTGGTATGCCCTTGCTTAGCCAATTGAAAAAATCTCCCGCCGTATGCCTTTCAGTGTGCGGTTCTGTAAGCAAGTCTGCCGGGGGCTTAGTGAAGCTCTTTGCCAAAACGCCATTGCCTTTACCCTGAGGCCCGTGACAGACAACACAGTTTTCTGCAAAATAACCTGCTCCCTTAGCTATCGAAATAGAATCAAATGGCACCGGTGTATTGCGATAAGTTTCAGGATATGCCTGAACTGCAATAGGTGGCAGCATTACTGCAAAAGAACTTAATATAACTACCCCTGATACCCCAATACTTCGAAGTAATGCCCATTTCTTTATTTTTCCAAATATAATTATACCAACAGCAAACAAAAATAAAGAAGCGCCTAATAATACCTGTGTTTGTACAGATGGATCTTCCCATGTTGCATCAATAGAAAAACGAAATGGATAGGGCCATTCCTCAATTAGAGAATGTTTTGCCGGAATTGTATTTGCTAGTATAGTTGCTAATAATATTATTACTCCTGCAATTACAAATTCAACACGAACCCATTTTCTTAAATTCTGTGTGCCCATTGCTATCAGATCTTGCCCCTGAGAAAGAGCTGGGAGCCAGATAGAACGTGCGCGTGAAGCAATTACCAAAATAAATATAAGCAGGATAACCTTAGTAATGAGAAGCCAGCCATATTCAGTTGCAACAAGAGCTCCATATAATGTATCTACTGCACGGTCTGCAACAATTACACCTGTTGCAATTATACCCAGCATTATAGGCAACGCTATAATTGAAAATCGCTTTAATGTTTGTATACCAAGCTGATCAATTTTCTGGCTCACTTGACCCTTTTTCTTAGTAAATATAATTAAGAGAAAGGCCGGCAAAGCTCCGAACCATGCTCCGGCTAAAACTATATGTAGTGTATATGGAAGAATTGAGGTAACTGACATTTCTTCTGCAGCAGCATGACTACCTAGAGAGCCCAATGACAAAGTTACAATAGCGAATATTGAACATAATATATATCGCCATTGAGCCCTGTTTAAATGTGAATTTCGAATTATAAAGGCTATGCCTAATGTCAAAATTGCAAAACCCTCGCGCCACATCCAAATATGTCCAGTACGAGTTTTAATAAGAAATTCATACCATGCACTTGGTTGCCAAGCGTGTCCAATTACTCCTGTTGCTAAGGAAGAAGAAACCGCAAGTAGTGCTAATAAACCTATTACAAGAACCCCTGCTATCCATGGTAACAATCTCTCAAGCCTAATAAGCCATGGGGTAGAAACAACCGCTTTGTTATAAATTGAAATTACAAGAAAAATACTACTACCTATCAAGATCATGTTAGCCGCTAACTGAACCCAGCGGACGATTACAGCTACAATCTCAATCATTTTTCTTCTACTTTATTTTTTACCGTGTAATTAAAAGTAGAATCAACAACATGACCATCTACTGATAGCACTCTGAATTTAACCGTATATTTTCCTGGCTTAGTCTCAGGTATTGGAAGAACAATTGACTTAGGATCATCTTTAACTACCCTTGGCTTTGCATTTGTTATTAATTTTTTATTTGACCCAAAGACTGTAAGCGTAGTATATGCTCCTTCAATTTCTTCATTAAACCAAAGCCTTATTTGCTCTGGGGCTCGGTCTAACGCTGCCCTTCGAGCTGGCTCTGCTTTGATTAGCTGTGCGTGGGCCCATACTGGTGAAGTATGCAGCCACATTATAGCAACTATGGCAATACCTATCGTTACTCTTATATGCACCATTAATTGTGTTATTCCCATCTTGACCTCTATTTCAGAGCTAAAGCCTCTTAGCCCATTAAATGTCTATATCTTATTGACAAAACATTGTTTAAATTGTTCGTTTAATTTTAGTAACAAATATTATTTTGTTATGCAGTAGAACTATCCGTTGATTTTTTACCTACTTTAAATAAAAAGAAAGCGCCTGCTCCTAATGCTGCCGCTATGGCAAATACCAAACCTGATGGCATGCTACTAGAGCCTTCTCCTACTGAAAATGGAAACCGTGAGATATGTTCTTGATTTTTTCCAGACGTTACTAATCCAACAAATTTTCCTGGTTCATTAAACGTATGTTCAAAATTAATTGAGCCATTTGAATATACTTTAGCTGGCAAATGAAGAATTGTAATGCTATCTAAATTTTCTTCTGACCCCGTATCTTTAATTACTCGCACCTCTGTAGGTAGTGGCCTAAGCGCTTCTTCAATATAATCAAGCGCTACTACTGTACGTCCTGTCGCAGGAATATCCTCACAAAATTCTTTTTCTTTTGAGCTATTTGGCTGGTAACCAGTAAAATGCATCGTATATGGCCCAACTGTCAATTTACACATATCATCCGCAAGAGAAAGGCCACCATGAGCCTGTACCTGAGTCGTGAATGAAAGGCCTATTATTAATAGAAACGAAAGTAAAATTGGCCATATATATTTTATAAGCATCATTAAAATCCTTTTATGAATTTACAAATTTATCACTAGATTTAGTTTTATGACTTGTTTAATTGTCTCTTACACTTTTCTTTTCATGTGCCCCATATTTTTGACTAAGAACGCTTGGAAGCCAACCATTTCTGCACTTTTTTAGTTTTTGTTATTTTATATCCAATAAATATAAGCACCAAAAAAGCTATTGTTGGTCCTATTGCTTTCTTAAATACTTCTGAATAGTTTATCATTTGCACTCGTAATGGATACTCGTACTCTACAGGAGGAACCCCATCTCCCTTTATCATTACCGTATACCGACCTTTTTCTAGAAAAACACTCTCTGCAACCACACCATCTGGATGATAAATAGGCTTTACTATTTTTATAGTTTCGCCATTTTCCTCATCAGTTCCTTTCACGATACGCATACTTACAGGCATATCGCGTAATGCTGCGTCTACAAGATCTACCACTAGAAATGTTTCGCCTTCATGCGGTATATCCGTGCAATAATGCGCTTTTGGTTCAATTTTTGGTTGATACACACTAAGATGCACCATACTAGAACCAGCTCTTCGCATACAGCTATCCTGCTCTATTGCAACGTTACCATGTGCACCTGCCACATTCGCATAAAGTGCCGTAGCTATAATAAAAGCTGTTACGCTTGCCCTTATTGCTTGCTTTACCACGGACGAATCTCCTCTTTGATATTCAACGATTTATTGATTCTTATTTGGCCAATTCCAGCACCTTGAATTAAGCGTACGAACAAGACTTACACCAAATTCTTTGTTCATTAAAAAAAACCGACCCACCATCCCGTCAGAAAGACGGGGGGGCGGATCGGTGTCTTGCCTGTCTTACCTTATAGCTTGGTAAAGACTGGAATCACAGGACCATGTATGCTATTGATGTTG
>PBKR01000033.1 GCA_002721545.1 Nitrosomonadaceae bacterium
CACTGGTGGACCGGTTGTAGCGCCAGCTGCAGTGCCGGGTAGCTAAGTACGGAAGAGATAACCGCTGAAAGCATCTAAGCGGGAAACTCACCTCAAGATAAGACTTCCCGGGGGTTAAACCCCCCTAAAGGATCGTTGAAGACCACGACGTTGATAGGTCGGGTGTGGAAGCACAGCAATGTGTTAAGCTAACCGATACTAATTGTCCGTGTGGCTTGATCCTATAACCTTAAGCTAATATGTTAAAATTATATGATAAGTTTTTAGGTTGTTTAAATAGAATACGATTTAATTCATTCAAATTTACTTCTTTCAAGTTATGGTTACGCTTGGCGGCAATAGCGCTTTGGACCCACCCCTTCCCATCCCGAACAGGACCGTGAAACAAGGTTGCGCCGATGATAGTGTGCATTACGCATGTGAAAGTAGGTAACTGCCAGGCACTTTTATAAAAAAGCCCCAAACTCTTTATGAGCCGGGGCTTTTTTTATACTTAAATCAATAGAACTTATATTGCTTAGATATTATATCCATAACAAAATTTCATGTTAGCATGCCATTATAAAAATAAAAGGGAAAGTACTTTTTGTTTGTATAGGTTTAATAAATTTTAAAAATTAGGTTAAGGTGTTATGAAATCATTAGTTACGGGAGCAAATGGTTTTGTTGGTTCATCTGTTGTTCGCTGCTTATTAGAAGCTGGGCATGAGGTAAGCTGTTTAGTAAGGTCTGGAAGTAATCGAAATAATCTCAGGGGGTTATCTGTTGAAATTATGGAGGGGGACTTACGTGATACTGTTTCTTTAAAACATGCGGTTAAAAATTGTGAGAATTTATTTCATGTAGCAGCAGATTACCGCCTATGGGTTCCAGATCCTGAAATTATGTATGATATTAACGTTAAAGGGACTAAAGAATTAATCCTTGCAGCATTTGAAGCTGGTGTTAGTCGTATAATTTATACTAGTAGTGTTGCTACTTTAGGGATAAGTTCAGATGGTAATCCTGCAAATGAAAATACTCCATCAAGTCTTGAAAATATGATTGGGCATTATAAACGTTCAAAATTTCTTGCCGAACAAGTAGCCTTACATTTAACTAATAAACATCAACTACCTTTAGTTATTGTTAATCCTTCTACTCCAATAGGCCCACGTGATATAAGGCCTACACCGACTGGTCGAATAGTTCTTGATACGTTGTGTGGTCGGATGCCAGCTTATATGAGTACTGGGCTCAATGTTGCACATGTTGAAGATATTGCACAGGGTCATTTATTAGCATATATACATGGCAAACCTGGGGAGCGGTACATATTGGGTGGTGATAATATGAATTTAATTCAAATTTTACAGATAATAGATGAAATTATTAATAAAAAAATAAATAGAATAAAAATTCCAATGGAAATGATGCTTCCTGTAGCTTGGGTAATGGAGAAGGTTGCAGTAGCTACGAATACTCAGCCACGAGCATCCATAGATAGCATTCGTATGGCAGAAAAGAAAATGTTTTTTTCAAGTGATAAAGCAATTCGAGAATTAGGATATCAATATCGACCTCCAGTAGAGGCATTAAAAGATGCAGTTTCCTGGTTTCAGAATAATGGATACTGCGCAGGGCCAATATAATCCTTTAGAAAAATAATTCTTGAGTTGATTTTATTCTTATAGTAACTAACACTATTTAAGTATTTATTTCAAATCCTGCTTTTATAATAGCCTCCTCAAATTTATTTATAGTAGTCTTTTCTGGATCATATTGAATTTTAGCTTGATTTTTCTCAAGAGAAATATCTGCAACACTTACTCCATTAATTCTTTCTAACACAATCCTTATACTATTAGTACAACCCATACAAGTCATTCCACTTATATTTATAGTAGTTGTTTTCATTAAAAAATTTCCTTTTTCTAAAATCTTCTATCAAGAATTAGGACGCCATTTTTTTAGTAACAATGAGTTTACTATTACTGAAACTGAACTCATCGCCATGGCTGTAGCTGCAATTATAGGATTAAGTAACCCTATTACTGCAAGGGGTATACTTAGAACATTATATATAAAAGCAAAAAATAAATTTTGGTGAATTTTCTTTAATGTTTTTTTAGATAAAGAAATTGCATCAGCAACACTAATTAAATCGTTACGTATTAATGTAATATCTGCAGCCTCAATGGCTATATCGGATCCAGAGCCTATAGCGAAACTTATATTAGCTGATGCTAGTGCAGGAGCATCATTTATCCCATCACCTACCATGGCAGTATATTTACCGCTGCTTCTTATTCTTTTTATTTTATCAGATTTCTCTTGTGGTAATATTTCAGCATGGTAGTTAGTTATTCCTACTTGCTTAGCAATAGCTGTGGCAGTTGTTTGGTTATCTCCAGTAATCATTATCACTTCAATTCCCATGGACTGTAGTTTTTTTACGGCTTGAGCAGAGGTTTTTCTCAGCTGATCTGCAATTTTAATATATCCCATGATTCTATAGAGGGCATTAATTTTTTTGGCAATTACAATGACAGTTTCACCTTTTTCCTGAGTTTCTGTATTTATATCATTAATTAAAGCACCTGAATCAATTAAAAATTTTATTGTGCCCAGTATATAATCTGTCTCGCCAATACGGGCAGTTATCCCCCTACCGGTAACAGAAATAAAGTTACTTACTGGATTTAGTTTAATATTCATTTTTTTTGCGCATTCTAATATTGCATTAGCTAGTGGGTGTTCAGAGCCTTGTTCTAGGGAGGCGGCTGTTTGTATTAGATCGTGCTCAGTAGTTTCTCCTGAAGGGATAATATTGGTTACAATAGGCTTACCTTCTGTAAGAGTCCCAGTTTTGTCTAGAATAAGTGTTTGAATTTTTTCAGCCTGTTCTAGTGCAGAAGCATTTTTAAATAGCACTCCAATTTGTGCACCTCTTCCGGCACCGACCATTATTGCTGTAGGTGTAGCTAATCCTAATGCGCAAGGGCAAGAAATTACTAGTACAGTAACAGCATTTATAAGTGCAAAATTAAAGTCGCCAAAGAACCACCATGTTAGTAATAGGGTTAGGATACTAATTAAAACTACTATAGGAACAAAAATACTAGATATTTTATCAGCTAATCTCTGAATTGGTGCTTTGGAGCCTTGTGCTTCCTCTACTAATCGAATGATGGCCGCAAGTTGTGTTTGACTACCAATGCTGGTAGCCCGGCATTTGAGTAACCCTTGCTGATTTATTGTTGCTGCATAGACTTTTGTACCAGAATTTTTTATAACTGGCAGACTCTCACCAGTTAGCATAGATTCATTAATACTGGATGATCCCTCGATCACAATGCCATCTGCTGGTAGACTCTCACCTGGGCGTACAATAAAAATATCATTTATTTTAATAGTATTTGCCTCAACTTCAATAATTTCACCATCACGCTCTATTCGTGCAGTTTTAGGTTGCATTTCTATAAGTGTTTCAATAGCTTCTGAGGTTCTATTTTTTGCACGCGATTCAATTAATTTTCCTAATAGAACAAGTGTAATAATAGCTGCACTTGATTCAAAATATATATGTTGGTTTAGTTCTAGTAATGTAACAATTGAACTAAGAAAATATGCCATGCTCGTTCCAAGTACGACCAAAACATCCATGTTTGCACTACCCCCCCGAAGTGCAAACCATGCGCCTTTATAGAAACGCATACCAATCCAGAATTGGACCGGTGTGGCTAATAGCCACTGTAACCAGCGTGGTAATATATCTGTAGTTGTATCTGAAAAGAATGTACCCATATGTAACATTAGTGGAATGGTAAGGGCGGCAGAAATCCAGAACATTAGCAGTTCTTTTTTATAAGCAATTATTTTTCGTGTCTTTTCTTTTTCGTGATTAGTTTCTCTGATTACAGTTGCGTTATAGCCTTCTTTCACAATGACAGCAATCAGTTCGTTTGTTGTTACAGAGCCATATCTAAAATTAATAAGACATTTTTCAGTGGCTAAATTAACAGTAGCAGTTGCTCCTGGAAGTTTATTTATTGCTTCTGTAATACAAACGACACATTCAGAACAGGTCATTCCGCTGACTTGCAGATGCACTGATTGTAGAGGGACATAAAATCCTGCTTGCTCAATAGAATCAATTAATTTTTCTGGTATAACTAGAGTAGGATCAAATTTGATGCTTGCTTTCTCATTAGCAAGATTGACTGTCGCTTGCACGTTAGGGAGCTTATTTAGAGCTTTCTCTATGCGTGTTGAACAGGCTGTGCAGGTCATTCCTTCTATGGGTATTTCTATTTTCCTGAGAATAGGAGGAGTCAAAATAATTCCTAGTTAAATATACTTAATAATAGAACTATTAGGGTAGGTGTAGGTATAATCAGTTTTGAGATAAATTAAAACAATATTACTCTTCACAACGTAAATGGGGAAATAAAATTACGTCCCGAATACTAGGGCTATCAGTGAATAACATAATTAATCTATCTATGCCAATACCTTCACCAGCAGTGGGAGGAAGGCCATGCTCTAGGGCCCGAATGTAGTCATCATCATAGTGCATAGCTTCCTCGTCACCAGATTCTTTAGCACGGGCTTGCTCTTGGAATCGGGCTGATTGATCTTCCGGATCATTTAATTCTGAGAACCCATTTGCAATTTCACGCCCAGTTATATAAAGTTCAAAGCGGTCTGTTATCTCTGGATTCTTATCATTCTTTCTGGCTAATGGAGAGACATCTGATGGGTAATCAACTATAAAAGTTGGGTCCATTAATAAATGCTCAGTTGTTACATCAAATAAAGATAGTTGTAGTTTTCCAATTCCGTCTTCAGGTTTATAGTTAATATTTAGGGTTTCTAGTTTTTTAATTAGGTATGTACGGTCATTTAATTGTAAATCAGTATATTCTGGATGAAATTTTTGAATTGCTTGGGTGATAGATAATTTAAGGAAAGGTTTTGCAAGATTTACTTTATATCCCTGGTAAGAAATTTCGGTAGTGCCTAAAACCTTGATTGCTAATTCTCGGATTAATGTTTCAGTAAGATTCATAAGATATAAATGATCTTGATAAGCTTCGTAAAACTCTAGCATAGTAAACTCAGGATTATGGCGTGTAGAAACACCTTCATTTCTGAAGCTACGGTTTATCTCAAATACCTTTTCCATACCACTTACTACTAAACGCTTTAAGTATAATTCTGGTGCTATTCTTAAATAAAGGTCGGTATCTAAAGCATTGTGATGCGTGATAAAAGGACGAGCTGCTGCGCCACCTGGAATATGGTGCATCATTGGGGTTTCTACTTCTAGATAACCTTTTTCTTCAAAGAAGGCACGAATAGATTGAATAATTCTAGATCTAGTTAGGAATACTTTTCTTGTTTCTTCATTAGAAATAAGGTCAAGATAACGTTGACGATATTTTTGTTCTTGGTCAATTAATCCATGAAATTTTTCTGGTAAGGGACGTAATGATTTGGTTAGTAGTCGTAAATTTATTACACGTACAGTAAGCTCGCCAGATTTAGTTATAAATAGTATGCCTTGGATACCTAAAATATCACCTAAATCATAATTCTTGAATGCAGCATGTGAAGATTCACCTGTAGTATCATTGGTGATGTATAGCTGAATATGTCCACTCATATCTTGAATAGTAGCAAAGCTAGCTTTACCCATAACACGTTTCAAAATCATACGGCCAGCTACTTCCACAGATACTGGATTCTTTTCTAGAGTAATATTTGACTGGTCTCCATATTTTTTATGAAGATCTGATGCAAAATGATTGCGGCGAAAATCATTTGGAAAAGCGGTACCTGACTCACGTAAAACTTTAAGCTTAGCTCTGCGCTCTTCAATAATTTGATTTGAGTTCTTTGGTGGGTTTAGCTCTTGTGCACTCATTTTTTAACCTTAATAAAACTTATTTTTTTTTTGAATATATGGCAGCAATTATAGCGTTGTGTAACACTATGCGCTATCATCTTAGCATTTGATGATAGTAAATTATTATTAATAATTTTTAGTTATATGCCTCTAGTTAATTATAAATACTAAACTATTAGAATATTGTATAGGCAAAATTCAAAAAATTTAATAATAACTTGTCTTTTCTATGGAAAATTTAGAAAAATTAAATCTAACTGAGTTGAAACGTAAATTATCTGCAGAACAATTTAGAATTACACAGAATAATGGCACTGAGGAACCATTTAAAAATCTCTATTGGGATAATTCTAGAGTTGGCCTGTATGTAGACGTAGTATCGGGTGAGCCACTTTTTAGCTCATTGGATAAGTATGATTCAGGAACCGGTTGGCCAAGTTTTACGCGTCCAGTTCAGGATAGTGTGATTCTTGAGAAGAAAGAGCAAGAATATAATGGGGCACGAATTGAAGTGCGTTCAAGATATGCAGATTCTCATCTTGGGCATGTTTTTACTGATGGTCCAGAGCCAACAGGTAGACGTTACTGTATCAATTCAGCTTCCTTACGATTTATTCCAGTCGATAGTTTGATTGAAGAAGGGTATAAAGATTATATAGATATCTTTATATAAATAAGATGAGCTAAAAATCATTATAATAATTTGCTGCTATTAATGATATAAATATTGGTTTCTTAAGAATAAAATATTATAAATTAGTGTAATCTTGTTATTAGTTAAACTTTATGTTTCAAACTTGCTTGGATAAATTCATCTAGGCCCCCATCTAGAACCCCCTGAGTGTTACCAATCTCTATACCAGTTCTTAAATCCTTAATACGTGATTGATCTAGTACGTATGAGCGTATCTGATGCCCCCAGCCTATGTCAGTCTTAGAGTCTTCCATAGCTTGCTTTTCATCATTTTTTTTACGTAATTCTGCTTCATAAAGTCGTGATTTCAGCATTGCCATTGCCTCTGCACGGTTACGATGCTGGGATCTATCATTTTGACAGCTTACAACTATACCTGAAGGATTGTGAGTAATTCTGATAGCTGAATCAGTTTTATTAATGTGCTGGCCACCTGCCCCAGAAGCTCGGTATGTATCTATTCGTAGGTCTGCATGGTTGATTTCAATTTCTATAGTGTCATCTATTTCCGGGTAAATAAATACGCTAGCAAAAGAGGTATGGCGGCGGTTACCAGAATCAAATGGAGATTTTCGTACTAATCGATGCACTCCGCTTTCGGTGCGTAAATAACCATATGCATAGTCTCCAGATATTTTAAGGGCGGCACTTTTGATGCCTGCTACTTCACCTGAAGATTCTTCAAGTACTTCAATTTTGTAATTATGTTGTTCACAATATCGTATATACATACGTTGGAGCATTGCTGCCCAATCCTGGGCTTCCGTGCCCCCTGATCCTGATTGAATTTCTAAGAAGCAATTGTTTGGGTCCATTGAATTAGAAAACATACGGCAAAATTCCATATTTGCAACATTTTTTTCTAAATTCTGTACGTCTTTATAGATAGTTTCTAGCACTACAATATCATTTTCTTCTTTTGCCATTTGGAATAAATCAATAGAGTCTTGTAATTGCTGTGCAATTGACTCAAGAGGGAAGATAATTTTCTCCAAAATTTTCTTCTCTCGCCCTAGGTCTTGGGTGCGTTTTCTACTGTTCCAAGTTTCGGGATCTTCTTCTAGTTGGGAAATATTGATTAGGCGATTCTTTTTTGTGTCGAAGTCAAAGATACCTCCGAAGCTCTATTGATCTTTTTTTAAGATCAGAGAGTTGGTTAGAAATAGCGTTAATTTGTTCCGTTTCCATATAAGCTACCCATGAAATCTAAAATTTGACATTATACAGTAAGTGTTAAATCATATTTTTTACTCTATTGATTTATATTCAAAAAGAGGATAAATAAGGTAGTTAAATTCTATATTAGGAAAAAAATTCTTTTTTTCGTTACAATTACAGAATGTCAAAATTCTTTGCATTAATTCCAGCAGCAGGTTTCGGCGCTCGTATGAAAACTAATCTACCTAAACAATACTTATCGCTTGGGGGTAGGCCGATGATTTATTATGCCGTGCGCACTTTATATCTTTCTCCTGATATTACTAATGTAGTAGTTATTTTGAGTCCTGAGGATAGAGAATGGTTAAAGTACGACTGGTCAGAATTTTCTAGTAAATTAATTGTACTTAATTGTGGTGGCGAGACTCGTGCTATGAGTACTTTAAACGGGTTAATGGCTATATCAGAATCATCTCTTATACATGATGAAGACTGGGTGTTAGTTCATGATGCAGCACGACCTTGTTTGAGTGAAGAGTTACTTAAAAGGATGCTAGATGAACTTTCAAAAGATACAGTTGGCGGATTATTAGCCGTTCCTATTTCAGATACTTTGAAAAGAAGTGGTATTAATGATCGAGTACAGGAGACTGAATCTAGGAAAAATCTATGGCAAGCTCAGACACCACAAATGTTTCGCCTAAAGTTACTAATGAATGCTTTATGTAAGCCTAACAGCGTAACTATGACTGATGATGCTAGTGCAGTTGAAGCATTAGGTTTATATCCTAAATTAGTTCTTGGAGATGTCCGCAATATAAAGATAACTTATCCTAAGGACCTATCTTTAGCAGAGTTAATATTACGAGAACAGCAGGGGGAGGTATGACAAGAAAAATTAGAATTGGGCAAGGCACTGATATACATCAGCTAGTTAAAGGTAGGCAGTTAATCATAGGAGGAATAAATATTCCTTTTGATAAGGGCTTGTTAGGTCATTCTGATTCTGATGTATTATTGCATGCAATTTGTGATGCATTGTTAGGAGCCGCCTCATTAGGTGATATTGGGCAGCATTTTTCAGATACAAGCCAGCAGTACAAAAATATTAATAGTCGAGTTTTATTGAAAGAAGTGCGCCATTTATTAGAAAATAATTCTTATAATATAATTAATATTGATGCAACTATCATTGCACAAGCACCAAAAATGGCGCCATATATTCCAGCTATGATTACTAATATTTCTCAAGACTTAGGGCTACTAGAAGAGAATATTAATATTAAAGCAAAAACTGCGGAGTTTCTTGGCCCAATTGGTAGAGGTGAGGGTATTGAGGCTGAGGCAGTATGTCTGCTTACCAGGATAGAGTAGGCGTATTTCTGGATAGGGTATTAATATTTTGAAAGAGGAATTTGATTTTTTATTATGGGTTGAGAGGAAAGAAGAGGCTAATATTTCCTACCTGTATCCTAGAATTATATATCCAAATTAAAATTTCCTTCCTTATGAGTATGGAAAATATTCTTGTATTATCATGGTCTTGTTACAATTACATTGGCATCTAATTTATTCTAATAATTTATTGGAAAATATATGGTGCTAGATTTTATAGTTATCCTTTATTAGATAAATTTTTGACTTTGAAGATTTTAGCTTTTGATACTTCTACTAATTATTGCTCTATAGCGCTATGGATAGATGGTGAAATTTTAAGCCAAAATATTCTTGCAGAGCAGAGACATTCTGAATTACTTTTGCCAGGATTGCAGGAACTATTAGTAAAAAGTGAGTTAGCATTAGTACAATTGGATGGCATAGCATTTGGTGCTGGTCCGGGATCTTTTACTGGTTTACGTATTGCCTGTGGTGTAGCACAGGGATTAGCATTTGGTGCAGATTTGCCAGTAATAGGGATTTCAACATTAGAAGCATTGGCACAGCAAGTAGGAAGTGGTCGTGTGGTTACAGCAATTGATGCGCGCATGGGTGAAATTTATCATGCAGCATATGAAAAAATAGTAGATGACTGGGAAAGTGTAAGTGCCCCAATACTTTGTTTACCAAAGCATGCACCAGAAATATCAGAAGATAACTGGATTGGATGTGGTAGTGGATTTGATACTTATTTTGATGAGTTGAAAAGACATTATGGTAAAAGTATTAGTCATTTTGAGGTAGGTTTTATACCTAATGCACGTGACATAGCTCAATTAGCTGAATATAGATTTCTCCAAGGGCTTGGAGTTAGTCCGATGGAGGCCACTCCAATTTATATACGTAATAAAATAGCATTAAAGGAAAATGAGAGATGAGCGCTCAGCCACAGGAGTCACCAAAGATCAGGCAAATGCTAGAGAGAGATTTAGATGCAATTATGTTAATAGAGAAAGAGGTTTTCCTTTTTCCTTGGACACGAGGTAATTTTGAAGACTCAATAAGCTCTAGATATCATTGCTATATCTTAGAGATGGATAAATTTATTTTTGGTTATGGTGTGATGACAATTAATTTAGATGAGGCCCATATACTTACACTTAGTGTGGCATCAGCATGGCAAAGAGCAGGATGGGGAGAGAAACTAATACAGCATTTTATTTCTCTAGCCAAAGAACATCATATGAACTCTATTTTTTTAGAGGTACGTAAATCAAACCTTGGTGCTGCTAAGTTATATGAGCAGATAGGTTTTAAGAAAATTGGATTCCGGCCAGAATATTATCCTGCGATGGGTGGGCGTGAGGATGCAATTATTATGGCTTTAGCACTATGAGTGATAGAAGAGCAGAAGCTCTTAAAGAGCTTCAGCTTGCACCATTGTGGTATAGGAAAGAAACACAAGTAGCTAGTAATATATCAAAGGCCCCTAATTCATCTGTTACAAAAAGCAGTGATATAAAATTTATGATTTTACAATCTAGCCCATGTAGTGGATCTGCTGCAAGGCTATTAGATAATATGCTAGGGTCGATTGATCTAGTGCGAGACCATAATGTTCATATTATAAATCTGCCTAGTTATAAAAAAACAGATGATGGCACAGTGATGCAGTGTGAATCTTTTCTTACAAAGAAAATTGAGCTAATTAAGCCAAGAATAATAATAGCTTTGGGGGAGGTTGTCGCACAGAATATATTGAATACTGTTGCATCTGTTGATAGTCTGCGTGGTGTGCTTCATAAATATTCTGGTATTCCTTTAATTGTCACTTATCATCCAGTACATTTGTTAGAAATTCAGTCTGATAAAGAAAAAGCATGGAGAGATTTATGTTTTGCTAGGAATATAATACAAAATTAGTTAAATAATCTTCAAAGTTTTTTATGGGCCCCAATTAGATGTAAAGAGTCTTTTTTCCTTTGATTCAATATATGCCAGCGGCGTATAAGAGTCATAGTTATAGCTACAAATGATCCAAATATAATAATTATGGTGTAAATATGCACTTCAAAACTAACTAGTAAAGCATAAATCATCAACATAACAAGAATACTCAAATTTTCATTAAAATTTTGTACTGAAATAGAGTGACCTGCACCCATGAGAATATGTCCACGATGCTGCAGTAATGCATTCATTGGGACCACAAAGAATCCAGCTAGCCCGCCAATCAACATTAGTAAAATAACTGCAATCCATAATTTGTAAGCTATTATCATGGCCATTACTACTATACCCATAGCTATACCAAGTGGTATTACTTTAACTGATTGCCTCAGAGACACAAAGCGTGCAGCTGTCACAGCACCAATAGCAATACCTATTGCAACTATTCCCTGTAATTGGGCAGCTTTATTTAGCGGATAGTCTAGGGCTACTTCAGCCCATTTTAATACGATAAATTGTAGGGTTGCACCTGCACCCCAGAATAATGTTGTAACTGCAAGTGAAATTTGTCCTAATTTATCAGTCCAGAGTAGCTTGACGCAATGTTTGAACTCATGGATTAGGAAAATTGGGTTTTTATTAAGAATATGATGATCAACTCCAGTATTCGGTATATAAAGATTGAAAATGGCAGCAATACCATAGAATATTGCTATAAAGATAATAGATGCTTCTGGAATAGTGTCAACACCAGTATCTATATAAGGGAAATCAAATTCTAAGAATATTTCTGCAACTGCAGGTGTAATTAATACTCCACCTAATACTGTTCCAATTATAATGGATGCTACAGTTAACCCTTCAATCCAACCATTAGCTATTACAAGTTTCTCAGGAGGCAATAATTCAGTAAGAATTCCATATTTAGCTGGTGAGTAGGCAGCTGCACCTAGACCAACAACAGCATATGCGGCTAAAGCAACGTATTGATGAGAAGACATGAAAAGTAAGCAACAACCAGTTATTTTAATAGCATTGCTTATAAACATTACTCTTCCTTTGGCCATAGAATCAGCAAATGCTCCTACAAATGGAGCAAGAATTACATAGAATAATACAAAAACAAATTTAAGCATTGGAGTTAAATATGCTGGGGCATGCAGATCGATCAGTAATGCAATAGCAACAACTAATAAGGCGTTGTCAGCTAGCGATGAGAAAAATTGTGCCGCCATGATAGTGTAAAATCCACGCTTCAAATTATTCTCTCCAAATTGTTGTTAGATATATATTGAAATTTCTTTATGTTGCTTACATCTTTTTTGGCTGTGATTTTATAACATGAAATAGCTTCACCGACCAATGCAATCGTTATAAGCTTCTACTTTAGGCAATATTTTTGGTACAGTCTGTCCTAGGTATAAAATATTTGATTGAATACTATGTAGAATCAACTGTATATATTTTACCCATATGTTTCCAGATAATCGTAATTCATTATAAATTTTAAGCAAATGTCTCGTCCTATAAATGCATTGATTGATCTTTCTGCACTTAAGCATAATCTTTCTGTTGTTCGTCGTTATGCTAAATGCGCCAGAGTAATGGCAGTAATAAAAGCAGATGCATATGGGCATGGCTTATTACGTGCAGCTGAGGCTTTTAGTAGTGCAGATGGCTTTGCTATTTTAGAAATAGATGCTGCTATACATTTACGAGAAGCTGGCTATCAGCATACTATATTATTAATTGAAGGATTCTTTTCCAAATCAGAATTGGAATTATTTGAGCGCTATCAGCTATCTGCTGTAATACATAATAGTAAGCAGTTGCAAATGTTATCTGCTTATAAACTATCAGGAAAATTAAATGTTTTTTTGAAATTAAATACTGGTATGAACCGTTTAGGTTTTACCCCAGAACAATTTCTTAAGGCGTTGGAGACATTGCAGTCAAATTCTGCCATTGATCAAATCACTTTGATGACACATTTCGCTTGTGCAGATAACAGAAATGATAGAAAGGAAGTTATTGAACAGCTTCAGTGTTTTAATTCTGTTGTTACAAATTATGACCTTCCATGCTCGTTAGCTAATTCAGCAGCAACATTGCAGTATCCTGAAACTCATGCTGACTGGGTGCGCCCTGGCATAATGTTATATGGTGCGTCACCATTTTCTGATATATCTGCAAGTGAGTTAGATTTACGACCATCTATGACGTTCACTAGTGAGATCATCGCAGTACAGAATCTTAACGCCGGAGATACAGTTGGTTATGGCCAGACATTTTGTGCTAAACAAATTATGCGTGTAGGGATTGTTGCAGGGGGATATGCAGACGGATACCCGCGTCATGCGCCTACTGGTACGCCAGTACTAGTTAATGGGGTTCGTACGCGAATTATTGGGCGAGTATCTATGGATATGTTGCATGTGGATTTGAGTAAAGTTGCAAATGCAGGGATTGGAAGTCCTGTAGTATTTTGGGGGAAAGGAATGCCTGTAGAAGAGGTTGCTCAGGCAGCTGGTACCATAAGCTATGATTTATTATGTTCACTGACCCAGCGAGTAAAGATAAAAACGTAAACGATATGTAATTTCAAGGAAAAGTTCTTTCTGCTAGCTCTTCCTTGAAATTATTAAGTAGTTTTATTATTCAATTTTTGCTTTTTCTTTTAATTTTTCTAGGTAAGTTTTAAATTTTTGTTGTAATACACGCTGTTGAACTTTCTGTTTCACTTCCTCAAAAGGTGGTATTTTTAGAGGGCGCATGCCATCTAGTCTGATTATATGCCAACCAAATGAGGTCTTTACAGGCTTTTCTGTTATTTCACCAGTTTTTAATTTAATTAGAGCTTCTGCAAAAGGCTGTGAATAGCTTCTCGCTGATGACCAACCTAGTTCACCACCCTTATTTTTAGATCCGTCATCTGTAGATTTATCCTTTGCAATCTCCTCAAATTTACCACCCTTCTTAATTTTTGCAATAATGTCCTTAGCTTCTGCTTCGGTACTGAGTAATATATGTCGGGGATTATATTCTTGATCACCCATAGATGCGGCGCTTACTGCCTGGTATTCTTCACGAAGCTCCTTCTCAGCTGGATTATTATTTTTAATAAAATCAGCTTGAAGTGCTCTAATCAGAACTGATTGTCGTGTAATCATAATTTGTGTTGAGATATCAGGGTCTTTATCTAGTTTCTTTCTTATAGCCTCTTGAGATAATACTTCTTGTTTTATAAGGTCATCTCGAACAGCATTTCTTGTCTCAGGAGTATCTTTCTGTCCTTGAGCAATAAGCCCCTTCATTACTAATTCTAATCGTGACTTTGGAATAGCAACCCCATTTACCTTAGCTAAAGGTGCGGCATGTATTGAAGTAACAAATACAAGCGTAGATATATAGAATACTATTAATTGCATAAATTTAATCAATTGCATTGGATTTCCTTCTTAGTAAATTAAATCAAAACTAAATTTCTTCAGGAGTATACGCCTTTATACTTAATGCGTGAATATCCCTACCTATCATTTCTCCTAAAGCAATATATATCATCCTATGTCTTTCTATAGTAGATTTCTCATAAAAATTAGATGAAACAATGGTAAGAAAAAAGTGGCCGCCCCCATCTTTTGCCCCTTCATGGCCGATATGTTTATGACTTTTATCAATAATTTCAATCTTCTCTGGGTTAAAGATAGTAAGCTTTTGTTTAATAGTGTTTATTGTACTCATTCAGGCAATACTTTTTTAAATGGCCTAACCATGATTTTTGAGTATACACCCGAAATTACGTATGGATCAGCCTCAGCCCAAATTCGTGCTGCTTCTAACGATATAAATTCTGCTATGATCAAACTACCAGTAAAGCCAGCTGGACCTGGATCTGAACTGTCTATAGCCGGATATGGGCCGGCTAGTAGCAGGCGCCCTTCATTTTGTAGCGTCTTAATTCGCTCTAGATGAGCTGGTCTAGATGCTACACGTTTTTCTAGGCTATTTGGAGTATCTTCTCCATGTATAACGTATAGCATCACGTATTGCTGTCCTCATTTTCAGTTATGAATTTTCCTAGCATAAGGCCTTGTAAGACTACAAAAATTAGCATTAGTCCTGTAGATCCAAATAATTTAAAGTTCACCCAAATATCAGTGGAATAGTTAAAAGCTACATAAAGATTAATTATTCCCATTAAGGTAAAGAATGCGGCCCAGCTAAAATTAAGATTGCTCCATATTTTCTCTGGCAATGATACTTTAGCCCCCAACATAGCTCGAATTAGATTTTTCTTAAATAGGACTTGTGAAATTAGTAATGCACTAGTGAATATCCAATATAATACAGTTGGTTTCCATTTTATAAAAGTTTCATCTTCTAATATTAATGTTGCGCTACCAAAAATTACAATAATAACTAAACTTATCCATTGCATTTTCTCCACCTTGTGATGACGAAACCAGACCCACGCTATTTGTATAGCTGTTGCTGCTATAGCTACAGCAGTCGCAGCATAGATGTCATAAAGTTTGAATGCTATAAAGAATAGGATGACTGGAAATAGGTCAAAAAGAAATTTCATAGATATACAATCGTAAAATTTGTTAATAATAGAATATTGAGATTATGGTAGCTATGTATAGAAAAATCTATAGGGGATTTAGGAAAAAATTATGTTAATAAACTAGTAAAATCTTAGAAATATATATTTATTAAGTTTTTATTATAAACAATCTATTTTAATTATATAGTCCTATAAGATTGGCAGTTTCCTACAAATTTATACTGCGTCCACCATCTACTGCTATGATCTGCCCTGTAATATAAGGCGCATCAGAAATTAAAAAAGATACTGTTTTAGCTATGTCATTTGGTTCTCCTATACGTTTAAGGAGGGTTTTATTAATAATATTTTGGCGTGTTTTCTGATCTTCCCAATCTCCATTCTCTGGCCAGATAATGGGCCCTGGTGAAATGCCATTTACTCTAATTTCAGGAGCTAATTCTTTCGCTAGAGATTTTGTTAGTGTTGCTAAGCCACCTTTAGCAGAGCTATAAACCACATAATCTTTTAGGGGCCACTCAGAATGAATATCAATAATGTTAATAATGCAGCCACTTTGTTTTTTAAGATATGGCGCCACTGCTTGAGATAAAAATAAAGGGGCTTTTAAGTTACAACCAATCAGTTCATCCCATGATTTTTCTGTTATCTTCCCAATAGATGAAGAATAGAAGCTAGAAGCATTATTAATTAGAGAGTCAATTCTGCCAAATTTCTCCATTGTTTTATTGGCTAGAATTGGTATCTGAGAAGTATCCAGTAGATCAGCTTGAATAATTGCAACGGATCCATGGCGTATTTGATTAAGTGAAGTTTGAAGTGTTTGTGCTTCTCTCTCAGATGATCGGTAATGTATCATTAGATTCATACCGCTAGAGTGAAGTCTTCGGCAGATAGCTTCACCTATACGCTTAGTACCTCCAGTAATTAGTATAGTTTTATCTTGCATTGTAAGTTTCTATTGGGAGATTCTTAGAGCTATTATAAATATTCAGAAATTATATGTATTAACAAGGCTTCCTGTAATATTTAAATATTAATTAATTTTAGAGCCTAAAAGTCTAGATAATTTACCATAAAGATATATTAACTACGATGCTAAAACTACCAACACCAGAAAATTTTGCCTCGCAGCATAGTTGCGCAGTGAAGAATATGATTTGTTTAGAGATTATTGCGGCAGGAGGCTGGATTCCATTTGCACGCTATATGGAGCTCGCCATCTATTCTCCTGGAATGGGGTATTATTGTTCTGGAGCTACTAAATTTGGCTGTGCTGGAGATTTTGTAACTGCACCAGAGCTTTCTTCTTTATTTGGTAAATCAATTGCCCAACAAGCTATACAAATAATAGAGAGTGTAGGTAAAGATAGCAGTGATATTTTAGAATTTGGAGCTGGGACCGGTAAGCTAGCATTAGATATATTGCTTGAGTTAGAAAGCCTTAATAGGTTACCAAAGAATTATTTTATTCTTGAAGTAAGCGGAGCTTTAAAAGATCAGCAGAATGGACTATTTATTAAACTTGCTCCTCATCTTCTCCCTCGGATCCAATGGTTGGAGATGATTCCAAATAAATTCAATGGTTTAATACTTGCAAATGAAGTGCTTGATGCTATGCCTTTTCATTTAGTAGTGAGATGTAATGATGATTTATTCGAGCGTGGTGTAGCGTGGGATGGCAAGGAGTTTAAATGGGATGACCGTTTACTAATTAAGGGAGAACTTTTTGAAATAGCAAAAGAAGTGATCCCTCAGGTCAATTCCGATAATAATATTGCAATATATACCAGTGAAATTAACCTTGCAGCACGTGGATTTATTAGTAGCCTTGCAAGTATTTTAGAAAAAGGAGCAATTATACTTATTGATTATGGTTTTGGGCATGGCGAGTATTATCATGAGCAGCGGAATCGTGGCACGATGATGTGTCATTATCGGCACCATGCCCATGATGATCCATTTTACTTTCCAGGCTTGCAGGATATAACAAGTCATGTGGATTTTACTTCTATTTCTGATGCAGCTACAAGGGAGGGGCTACAATTATTAGGCTACACTTCTCAAGCACAATTTCTTATTAACTGTGGTATCACAGAAATTCTATCACGAATACCAGTAGATAATACGGGAGATTATTTACCTATGTCTAATCAAATGCAGAAATTAGTAAGTCCTGCTGAAATGGGTGAATTATTCAAGGTAATTGCTTTGGGTAAAGAGAACCAGCAGACTCTTATTGGATTTGAAAATGGAGATAAGAGTTTTTTATTATAAGAGTGTATGTAATTTTATTTTTAGATGTTAATTAGAAATAACTTAGTCCTTTACATAACAAATTAATAAATTAGACTATTTTTTCGGCATATAAAGGTCAGTTATAGATCCTTCTCCTATGTCAGCAGCAAAGTTAATAGTTTCTGATAATGTCGGATGAGGGTGTATAGCTAAGCTTATATCTTCCATATCAGTACCCATTTCTAACGCAAGGACTGCCTCAGAAATTAGTTCTCCTGCATTAATACCGACTATACCTGCACCGAGCAAGCGACGTGTATTTTTATCGATTAGTAACTTTGTCATCCCCTCATCGCGCCCCATGGCAATCGCACGGCCACTTGCAGCCCATGGAAAGCTAGCTTTTTCATAATCAATACCCTGTTTCTTAGCCTCAATTTCAGTTAAGCCCATCCAGGCTATTTCTGGGTCTGTATATGCTACTGAAGGAATAGTGAGAGCATCAAAGGCAGCTTTTTGACCTGCAATAATTTCTGCAGCAAGTTTTCCCTCATGAGTTGCTTTATGAGCAAGCATTGGCTCTCCTACAATATCTCCGATACCAAAAATATTAGGTACGTTTGTTCGTAGCTGATTATCAACCGGAATGAAGCCTTGTTTAGTAACATGGACTCCTGCATTTTTTGCTTCTATAGCATGCCCATTAGGACGACGCCCTACTGCAACTAAAATTCGATCATAGATCTCAGTTCCTGGAGACATTTCCCCTTCGAAAGTAACTTTCAACCCGTCTTTCTGTGGGTTTATTTTACTAACCTTGGTCTTAAGATAGATTGCTTCATAGCGTTTATTTATCCTTCTAAATAGTGGATTAATAAGATCTTTATCAGCACCAGAAATTAATTGATCTTGCATTTCTACTACACTTATTTTGCTTCCAAAGGCATCATAAATTGTTGCCATTTCTAAGCCAATTATTCCGCCGCCAATAATTAACATTCGTTTGGGAATATCTTCAAGTTCTAAAGCACCTGTTGAATCAATAATTCTAGGGTCATCTTGGATAATATCAGGGGGGTGAATTACACTTGATCCTGCAGATATTATGCAGTATTCAAAGGAAACAGTTGTCTGGCCATTAGGCGTATTTACTGAAATCATGTTGGGAGTAATAAATTTCCCGTTTCCTTGTACGACCTT
Organism: Nitrosomonadaceae bacterium; assembly: GCA_002721545.1. Classification (GTDB taxonomy): domain Bacteria; phylum Pseudomonadota; class Gammaproteobacteria; order Burkholderiales; family Nitrosomonadaceae; genus BJGV01. The sequence goes on from PBKR01000033.1 coordinate 19,075, forward strand.
TACATTTCTTTTCTTTGCTAACGTGGCAAGGCCACTAGTAAGTTTATTAACAATTGATTCTTTCCATTTTCTTATTTTTTTTAATTCAAGTTTAGGTGTATTGAAATTAATACCCATCTGAACTGATTTTTCTACATCAGTTATAACTTTGGCCATATGTAGTAGCGCTTTTGATGGAATACAGCCGACATTGAGGCAAACCCCTCCAAGTACTGGGTAGCGTTCAATTAGTATTACTTTTTTTCCGAGATCAGCTGCTCTAAAAGCTGCTGTGTAACCACCTGGTCCTGCCCCTAATACAACAACCTCTGCATGGATGTCACCATGAGGGACTGTAGTTGGTTGAACTAAAATAGGATTTTCTAGTGATGACACATGTTCTTCTACTTGAGTAACTTTTTTATTGTGAGGAGGGAAATTTGTTGAGACAGCTATTGGTTTTAGTATAAGTATTATTGACCCCTGTGAAACTGTATCACCAATTTTTACCTTAAGTTCATTTACTGTGCCACTATAAGGGGAAGGAATATCTATTGTAGCCTTATCTGTTTCCAGTGTGATAATAGAGGTTTCTTTTTCTATGCTATCTCCAGGGTGCACTAGTATTTCGATAACAGGAATTTCTTTGAAGTCACCAATATCAGGCACTTTGATTTCAATAAGCTGAGCCATAGTATGCTATATAAATTATGTTATTTATTATCGGACTTGACCACTTCCTAATACAATAAATTTCTCGCTAGTTAGCCCTTCTAGCCCTACCGGTCCTCGCGCATGTATTTTGTCAGTAGAAATACCGATTTCAGCGCCTAGGCCATATTCAAAGCCATCAGCGAACCTAGTAGAAGCATTTACCATTACTGAACTAGAATCCACTTCTCGTAGGAAACGTCTGGCACGAGCATAGTCTTCTGTAACTATGGAATCGGTATGATGTGAACCGTATGAATTAATATGCTCTACTGCTTGATCTAGGCTGCTAACTATTCTGATGCTTATAATTGGTGCTAAATATTCAGTCTTCCAATCATCTTCCGTAGCTAGAACCATTTCTTCTACAATAGCACAAGAAAATTTGTCACCTCGAAGCTCAACATCTTTATTAAGGTAAATCTTACATAGGAGAGGGAGTATTTTCCTTGCAATTTTCTTGTGTATTAGTAAAGTTTCCATAGTGTTACAGGTTCCAAAGCGTTGAGTTTTTGCATTGTCAGCAATACTGATGGACATATCCAAATCAGCTCCTTCATCTATATACACATGACATACACCATCAAGATGTTTAATAACTGGAATACACGCTTCATCTGAAACACGCTTAATAAGGCCTTTGCCTCCACGTGGAACAATTACATCTACAAACTCTTTCATAGTGATTAGCTCACCTACAGCTTCTCGATCAGTGGTATTTAATACTTGTACTGCTGTTTCTGGAAGGCCAGATTTCACTAAGCCTTCTCTTACACATTTAGCAATAGCTTGATTGCAATTATATGCTTCCGAACCGCCACGTAATATTGCTGCATTGCCTGATTTTATGCACAATCCAGCTGCATCAGCTGTAACATTAGGTCGCGCTTCGTAAATAATGCCAATTACACCAAGGGGTACACGCATTTTTCCAATCTGGATTCCAGAGGGGCGATAATTTAAATCACTTATTTTCCCAATAGGGTCGGTAAGTGCAGATATTTGTAATAGACCCTCTACCATATTTGATACGCCTTTAGAAGTTAATTTCAGTCGGTCTATCAAAGCTGATTCTAGACCTTGACCCCTTGCTGTTTCTAAATCATCTTTATTTGCAGATAATAGTTTTTTTTCATTTTTTTGGATTGAAGCTGCTATTTCAGTAAGGGCTATATTTTTGTAGGAAGAATCTATTTTTGCCATTGTATTTGACGCATCGCGAGCTTTACGCCCTATTAATTGCATGTAGGTCTTGATATCTACATTATTCATTCTGAGATTCCTAAATTTTAAATAAATATTGATACAGTATAGCAATTAAGGTTAATTGGCATTAAAAAATACAATAATATGGACTTATTAATTTATACTATTAGTATGCTTCGTCCTAACGTACCTTAGATATAAAATGTAATCCTAGCTGTTCTATTTCATCCCAAATACTCCCCTTTTCGATACCTTTGCTTATTTTATCTATTTTTGCAGCATGTAATAATGCTTGGACTAATTTTTTTAATCCGATTCGTTTGGCGGCATTCTCCATTAATTTTTGACGGTTTCCCCATATCTTTGCTTCTTTCATTAGTTGTGCATAAGGCCTTCCAGTATCTAATCCTTTGCGAATAATAATCAATGAACGAATCTGTGCTACAAGTATTGTCAGGATAAATGGCGTAGCAATTCCTTCTCCTTGCAAACCTTTTAGTATGTGGAAGAAACGAGCGATTTCTCCTGTAACCATTGCATCTGATAATTTAAAAACATCATATCTTGCCACTTCCATTATTGCATTTTTTATTTGAACAAAAGATAATTCTCCAGGTGGGTATAGTAGTGCAAGCTTTTTAATTTCCTGATCAGCTGCTAGAATATTTCCTTCTACTTTTTCAGCAAAGAATTTTATAGTGTCTAGATCAGTTCTTTGGTTTTGGGCATTTAGACGTTGATTAATCCAGTTTGGGAGCTTACTGGTTTCTATTAATGGAACTGAGATCATAGGGCCCATTTTTTCAAGGGCCTTGAACCATTTAGTTATTCTTCCTTGCCTATCTATTTTTGGTAATGTTACTAGGGTTAGTGTATCTGATGGTAGGGAATGGCAATAATCCTCAATAGCTTTACTACCTTCTTTTCCAGGTTTCCCAGAAGGTACTCGTATATCAATTAATTTTTTTTCCCCAAATAGAGATAAGCTGTTGCTTCTTACAAGCATATCCGATTTTTTGAATTGAGCATCTATTGTATATATTTCTTTTTTTATATAGCCATTAATATGAGCTGCTGTGCGAATCAAGTCAGCAGCCTCAATGGCCAACAATTGTTCATCTCCACATACAGTATAAAATGTTAAGAGTTGTTTCTTTAGATTCTGTGAAAGATTTTCTGGCTGAATGTACATTAATTATATTCGCAAATATATTTTTAAAAGAATTATTAGATTCGTGCTAAGAAATTACTAAATATTATTTAATAGATTATCAGCGGATATAAATTTATTTTAGTTTTTTATATGACAATATTTACTAGTCTATTTGGCACTACTATTATTTTTTTTACTATATTTTTTCCAATAAATTTCTTTACTTTTTTATTTTCTAAGGCGATATTTTCAATAGCTTCTCGTTCTGCCTCTTTAGCTACATGTATCTGGCCACGTAGTTTGCCATTAACCTGTACAACCATTTTAATCTCATCTTGTACCAGTATATCTTTGTTGGCTTTTGGCCATGGCTGATCAAGTAATTCAGTTTCTGGTCTTAGTTCTCTCCATAATGCATGGCATATGTGAGGAACGATAGGTGAGAGAAGGATAACAATGTTTTCTAAAGACTCTTGTCTTAAATTATGAGAGTTCTTATCTGATTCATGAATTTTAGTGAGAGTATTCATCAATTCCATTATTGCAGCTATTGCTGTGTTAAAAGTATGCCGTCTTTCTAGATCATCACTAACTTTAGCAATAGTATAGTGAAGCTGGAAACGCATAGATTTAAGTTTGGGAGATATATTATTGTTAGATTTAGTCTGAATTATGCCCGGTTGTAGATGTTTGTAAACTTGATTCCAAAGCCTATTTAAAAATCGGAATGCACCTTCTACTCCTGTATCTGCCCATTCGAGTGTTTGTTCAGGTGGGCTTGCAAACATTATAAATAATCTTGCGGTATCAGCACCGTATAAATCAACTAATTTTTGTGGGTCCACACCATTATTTTTAGATTTTGACATAGTGCCTATACCCCCAAATTCAACTGGTTTTTTATCTTTACGTAAGCTTAACTTGCTATATTTTCCTTGGGAATTTGTTTGAATATCAACATCAATAGGGTTGAAATAAGTGATTTTTCCAGATTTGTTCTTTCTAAAGAAAATTTCATTTAATACCATTCCTTGAGTAAGTAAATTCAAGAAAGGCTCATTAAACTTAATTAATTCTAGATCGTACATTACTTTAGTCCAGAAACGTGAATATAAAAGGTGCAGAATTGCATGTTCAATTCCGCCGATATATTGATCTACCGGTAACCAGTAGTTTGAACGCGAGTCAGCCATAGATTCATTTTGATCTGAACATGTATAGCGAATGTAATACCAAGATGAATCAACAAAGGTATCCATTGTATCTGTTTCACGTTTTGCTGCCTTGCCACATTTAGGGCAGTTACAGTTATAAAATGATGGATCTGTGTCTAATGGATTGCGGGTTCCATCTGGAACTATACTTTCTGGCAGCACTACTGGTAGTTGTTCATTTGGAACAGGTACTGTCCCACATTTGCTACAATGTATAAGTGGAATTGGGCAACCCCAATAACGTTGGCGGGAAATACTCCAGTCACGTATACGGAATCTAGTTTTCTTAGTGCCTAAATCTAATTCAGATAAATCTGTAGCAATAGTATTAACTGCTGTCTGGAAGCACATTCCATCGTATTTCCCAGAATTAATACAGACTCCTTTTTTTGAGCTATACCATTCTTGCCATTGTTCAGTACTAAATGCTGAATTTGACTTAGATTGAGATTCTGCTGGTATCGAAATAACTTGTTTTATTGGTAAATCGTATTTCTTTGCAAATTCAAAATCACGTTCATCATGCCCTGGTACTGCCATAACTGCACCTTCGCCATATCCCATCAATACATAATTTGCAATCCATATTGATAATTTTTTTCCTGTAAGTGGGTGGATAACAAACAGCCCGGTAGATATTCCTTTTTTTTCTTGAGTAGCATGGTCTGCTTCCATGGTGCCGCTGGTTTTGCATTCAGAGATAAAATGAGAAATATTTGAGTTATTTTTTGCCGCATATAATGCTATTGGGTGTTCTGCAGCTATTGCAACATAAGTTGCACCCATTAGAGTATCCGCTCGGGTTGTAAAAACTTTTATTGTTTTCTGGATATTGTTTGGGTTATCTACAGGAAAAACGATATCTACACCAAGGCTCTTGCCAATCCAATTGGCTTGCATTGTTCTTACGCGGTCTGGCCAACCGTCTAATTTTTCAAGGCCACTGAGTAGCTCTTCTGCATACTGTTTGATACCAAGGTAATAACCAGGAATTTCACGTCGCTCAATTAATGCGCCTGTTCGCCATCCACACCCATTTATTACCTGTTCGTTAGCTAATACAGTTTGATCTATTGGATCCCAATTCACCACTTGAGTTTTTTTATAAGCGATTCCTTTTTCTAGCATCCGTAGAAAGAGCCATTGATTCCAGCGATAGTAATCTTGATCACAAGTGGCAAATTCTCTACTCCAGTCTATAGCTAATCCCAGACTCTTTAGTTGCTTTCGCATATAGTTTATATTGTCATAAGTCCATTTTGCTGGAGGCACTTTATTTTGTATGGCTGCATTCTCTGCAGGCAAGCCAAAAGCATCCCAAGCCATTGGCTGTAGGACGTTATAACCTTGCATGCGGTAATAGCGAGACAGTAGATCGCCAATTGTGTAATTGCGAACATGCCCCATATGGAGTTTCCCAGATGGGTATGGGAACATTGAGAGGCAATAGTACTTTTTCTTTCCTAGCACTTCAGTAGCGCTAAAAGAATGAGTTTTATCCCAGTAACGTTGAGCTTCTAGCTCTATCTTTTTTGGATTGTATTTTTCTTGCATAAAATTATTCGCTATTAAGCAGATAATTATAACTTGAAGATTACTTGATTATTGTTAATTATAGGTATTTTTCTTTTTACAATATTAATAAATAAGAAATCGCTTTGTTTTAATAAGCACATAGTACTTACTAAATATTATTACAAATAATAATATTTAGTAAGTTACGTCTTATTCCCTTGATAATCTAATAATAAAAGCCGTATTATATCGAGATAGAAGGTTTATAATTCTCTCTTTTAAAAATTTTATTAAATGTTTAGTAGTTTTGGGTAATTTTTTATCCGTATTATTTTATTGTTCCAGGAGAAATCTTGTATGTCAAAAAAACACCCTGTTATAGCTGTTACCGGATCATCTGGTGCAGGCACTTCAACTGTTAAAAATAGTTTTGAGCAAATTTTTCATCGAGAAAAGATTAATGTGGCTGTAGTAGAGGGAGATAGCTTTCACCGCTATGATCGTGCTGCTATGAAAAAAGCTGTAGCTCAATCAGAGAGAGATCATGGCCATCCTATTAGCCATTTTGGGCCTGAAGCAAATGAATTTAAGAAACTGGAAACACTTTTTAAAGAATATGGTAAAAATGGTAAGGGTAAGACACGCCTTTATTTACATAATGAAGAAGAAGCAGCTCCTTATAAACAAAAAGCTGGAACGTTTACTCCTTGGTCTCCTATAGCCAAAGGTTCTGATATGTTATTCTATGAAGGGCTACATGGAGGAGTGAAGAGTAGTAATGCTAATGTAGCTAAATATGTAGACTTGTTGGTAGGAGTTGTGCCTGCAGTTAATCTTGAGTGGATTCAGAAAATTTACCGTGATACAAATGCTCGTGGTTATTCAGTTGAGGCAGTAACAGATACTATTTTATTGCGAATGCATGATTATGCACATTACATTACTCCTCAATTCTCACGTACTCATATTAATTTTCAGAGAGTGCCAACTGTAGATACTTCTGATCCTTTTATAAAAAGAGAGATTCCCTCATTGGATGAGAGTATTGTTGTAATCAGATTTCAAGACTATAAGAGAGTTGACTTTTCCTATCTTTTGTCTATGATTCATGACTCTTTTATGTCGCGTCCAAATACTTTAGTTGTTCCTGGTGGGAAAATGGGATTGGCGATAGAGCTAATATTGACACCATTAATATTAGATATGGTAGTTAAGAAAAAGAAGAAATAAGTAATCTATGGTTCTTTGGTATTCAAGGAATTGATTGAGGCTGTATAATTTCAGTTTAGATATATTGCTGGTAACAGCCTCATTTAATGTCTCTACTTCTTTCTGGTCTTAATAATGAGCAAGTAAAAGCAGTTACTTTGGAAGAGAAGTCGGCTTTGGTATTGGCGGGTGCAGGTAGCGGTAAAACACGAGTGCTTACTACTCGTATTTCATATTTAATTCAATCAAGGCAGGTTAGTCCTCATAATATCTTAGCTGTTACTTTTACTAATAAGGCGGCTAAGGAAATGCGGGCACGTATTTCTAATATGCTTCCAATTAATATTCAGGGTATGTGGGTGGGGACCTTCCATAGCTTGTGTAATCGGATGTTACGTGCCCATTATCAGGATGCTGGATTACCACAAGCATTTCAAATTCTTGATTCATCAGATCAGTTGGCTGTTATAAAAAGAGTTCTAAAAGATATTAATGTAGATAATGAGAAATTTACGCCAAGGCAGGTTCAGTGGTTTATTAATAATGCTAAAGATGATGGGCTAAGAGGATTGCAGGTTGAGGTTTATGATGATTTTACACGTAAAATGGTCGAATTTTATTTGGCATATGAACAGCAGTGTAATAAGGAAGGAGTAGTAGATTTTTCGGAACTTTTATTACGTAGTTATGAATTACTTATTCGTAATGAAGTTTTACAGAAACACTATAGCAGCCGGTTTATCCATATATTAGTAGATGAGTTTCAAGATACTAGTCAGCTGCAATATAAATGGCTTAGGTTACTTGCAGGGAGTGAATCGTCAGTATTTGTTGTAGGTGACGATGATCAAAGTATCTATGCGTTTCGTGGTGCTAATACTGGAAATATGAAAGAATTTAAGCGAGATTTTCATATTTCAGGAGTTATCAAATTAGAACAGAATTATCGTTCACATGGCAATATATTAGATGCTGCTAATACATTAATACGTAATAATAATGGTCGCTTAGATAAAAATCTTTGGACTGCTGAAGATCATGGCGAATTATTGAAAGTCTACAATGCACCAACTGATCTTGATGAAGCTTCCTTCATTGTAAATGAAGTGAAATCATTACATACAGAGGGGGTAAGATTTTCAAAAATAGGGGTACTATATCGTTCTAATGCACAATCACGTGTGTTAGAACATGCTTTATTTAATGCTTCTTTGTCTTATCGAGTATATGGTGGATTACGTTTTTTTGAACGACAAGAAGTCAAGCATGCCTTAGCATATTTACGAATGATAGCTAACCCAGATGATGATAATGCATTATTACGAATTATTAATTTTCCTACTCGTGGAATTGGCGCACGTAGCTTAGAACAGTTACAAGATAGTGCTAAGGAGCAAGGAGGAAGCCTATGGCAGGCAGCATTAGAAATGAGCTGCGGTAAAGGGGGAAAAGGTAGAAGTTCAGCGTCTCGGATTGAGAATAAGAATATAGATGCCCCAAGAAAAGGGATTAACAGTTTTGTGTTTTTAATTGAATCAATGCGGCATGATTGCTCAGAGTTGTCATTACCAGAAATAGTTGATCATATGTTAGTTCATAGTGGACTGGCAGATTATTATAATAATCATCGTGAAGGGGCGAATAGGCTAGAAAATCTGAATGAATTAATTAATGCTATTACAATTTACATTCAAGAATCTGAAGACAGTAGTCTTACAGCATTTCTAGCTCATGCTTCATTAGAAGCAGGTGAATATCAGAATAGTGATAATCAGGATGCTATTCAGCTGATGACAGTGCACTCTGCAAAGGGGTTAGAATTCCACAGTGTTTTTCTCAGTGGCCTAGAAGAAGGGTTGTTCCCCCATGATAATAGTTATAATGAGGCTGGAGGGCTAGAAGAAGAGCGCCGTCTCATGTATGTAGCGCTAACTCGTGCACAGCAGAGAGTGTATCTTAGTTTTGCACAGAGTCGAATGCTTCATGGGCAGACTCATTACAATGTTCCTTCTCGTTTCCTAAATGAAATTCCTAAAAATTTATTAAAAGTTCTACATCCTATACAAGAATTTGAGGATATAGAAGAGATATCTATTGATAGCAATTATAGGGATAATGTTTCAGTTAAAGATTCAATTCTAAAGAAAAAAAGCAGTTCATTAGAGGTTCATGCTATAGACTCATCAAAATGGAATATAGGGAAAAGAGTAGTTCATAAGAAATTTGGAGTGGGTGTAATTGTGAGCTATGAAGGTGCTGGTGTAGATGCGCGTGTTCAGGTTAAATTCAATGAATATGGAACAAAATGGTTATCACTGGAATATGCTAAATTTCTTTCTATTTGATTAAAGTCAATTAAAGCTAATAAACTTAATTATACTAAATATCATAAAATATAGCTTTGTAGCTTGCATAAATTGATGCATAAATTATTGGCATAAGTACAAAATTAACTAATCCAAAGCTCAATGCAACAGAACCAAATAATATATAGGGTATGAGGGCTATGATTCCCAATAGGAATAAAGAAGTAATAAAAACCTGGAGGGTTATAAAATTTGATAGGCAGGCAATAAAACTTAATTTCATGGCTGCATACGGAGGAATTTTATTAAATACTATTAACAATGGTGTAAACCAAATAGCCATAATAAGAGGTATATGCAATATTAATCCTACAAGTAGGGCAGATAGCATATTATCAGCTGCCTTAATTACTTCAGTCTCTTCATTAACCCTAGCTCCTTCGATTGCATAGTCCATTGCAACATCGCCAGCAATTGTTGATATTATGCCAAAAATTAATAGTTGCCCTACTAGTGAAATTGCACCTAAAGTAAGTAATGGAACAGGGCTTGTTTTGAATCCTGAGAATAAATGTAAGAATTTTAATTTTTCACCTTGTTCAAGTGCTCGACAACCAGCCCATAGCCCAGCTTGAAGAGCTGGAAATAATATTATAAATACAAGGAGTCCATATAACTGTAGTACATAAGAAAGAGTTGCTATAATTATATATAATGCACTACAAAGGATAATCCAAACTAAAGGGCTCTGGCGGAATTGGTATACACCATTTAGAATCCATTGTAACCCTTGTTTTGTTCCAACTTGTTTTATTTTCATTGCTTGGTATATCTCCTATTTTCTTATAGCGGAGCTTAAGATCTAATTTTGGTTCACTGATTTTCTTTCAAATCCATATTTCAGACAGTCTATCCTGGGCTAACAAATGTTCTTGTAATATTTGCTTAAAATGATTTGGATCTTTAGCATGAATAATTTCCCCTCCCCGAGGTAGATAGTAATCGTATAGTCTTGATATCCAAAATCGTAGAGCTGCAGTTCGTAGCATTACTGGCCACATTTTTAATTCATCAGTAATAAGCGGGCGTATGTGATGGTATGCATGAAGTAAGGCTAATAAATTATCTTTATTAATCTGCTTATCTTTATTTATGCACCAATCATTTGTAACAATAGCAAGATCGTACAATAGCACATCGTTGCATGCGAAATAAAAATCTATTACACCACTTATATTATTATTATTAAATAGTACGTTATCACGAAATAAGTCTGCATGAATTACACCTTGTGGTAGCCCTTCAAATTGATGTAATGATTGAAAATCTAGTTCTTTTTGAAGAAATTTAGCTTCTTCATATGGAAGTAGTGGTATGAGGGTTGGTGCTACAGTTTCTCGCCACTCAGGGCCACGCATATTGCTCATTTTTTCTTTAAAAGATAGAGTAGATAGATGCATGTTTGCTAATAATTTCCCTACATTTGCACATTGCTCTGGAGTAGGGTCCTCAATTTGGCTTCCAGGTAAATAGGTAACAAGGCTTGCTGGTTTATTATTCAAATTTCCAAAGAGATTATTTTTAAGATCTGCAATTGGAACAGGACAAGGTATATTATGGTCTGAGAGATATACCATAAGATTCAGATAGTAGGGTAGATCAGAGGAAGAGAGCTTCTCAAAAAGAGTTAGAATATATTTTCTATGTGAAGTTGTAACAAGATAATTCGTGTTCTCAATGCCTGACGATATACCTTGTAAGTCGATTAATTCACCTATGCAATAGCTTTGAAGCCAAATAGAAAGTTGCTCTTTAGTAACGGTAGTGAAAACAGACATGAATAATATTTAGATAAAAATAGGAATTAAAGAGCGAGTTGTTTTTATTTGTTAATAAAATTAAAATTGAAATATTCGCCACATTGGAGGGCGCACTCCATCTTCTAGCACACCATCATTAACATATGATCCATCTCCAGTATCGTCATATATATAATATGGAAGACCAATAAGAGGAGTAACTTTTATTACTTGAATTCTCCCATCTACACGATATTCTTCAATTTTATCTTCTCCTCGTTTCCTAATAATGACAAGGGGTTCTTCTAAAGTGGGATCATCTGTACCTGGAGATTCGGTTTGCAATTCTGGTAGCTCTGGTAATTCTGGTGGGTTAAGTGGTTGTAATGATTCTTGTGCGGTTGTAGTCCCTGCAAAAATTAATAACAGTATAAGAAAAATTAGCTTAATGGTCCATTGATTAATTAATTTATACATACTAACTACATCTAATATTATAGAGTAAATTGGGCTTTCAGTTTTACCACAGTAGGTTCATAGATACAGGTTATACAATACTTAAATATTTCTTTAGCTATTTGATTAGAAAAATTTATTATTTGTATTAAGATCATATCTTATATAGTAATCATATTCTTAATTATTAGTGAGCTTTTAAACTAGCAGAGAAAGTAGCTCCAGAAATTATTGTAGACTAGAATTATTAACATTTTTCTAGTTTAATTTGTATTAGTGTAAGTGCTTCCATTAATTCGTCAAGTGTACTAAATCCATCTGTTATGGCTACATTGGTCGTGACAAGCCTAATAAAAATATATTTACATGTAAGAAATACTTAAAAGTCTAGCTAATATCTTGATAGGTATTATTATATAACTCATGTTGTCATTGCGGATTGGAGCCTACAATAGGTGATTTATTAGAAATACACCATGATTCATGTGAGGACCAGTTATCTGTATGCTCAGCTGTTATATTATTAAATAATTTATTTTATCTAATCATAAATAACCTTTATAAGAACTTTATGAAAACTCTGTTGTTAATTGACGGTTCATCATACTTGTATCGTGCATTTCATGCCCTTCCTGATTTACGAAATAATCGTAACGAACCAACTGGTGCTATCAAAGGTGTAATTAATATGCTGCATCGTTTACATAATGATCATCATGCTGATTATAGCGCTTGTGTATTTGATGCAAAAGGAAAGACTTTTCGTGATCATCTATATGCAGATTATAAAGCTCAGCGCCCACCTATGCCAGATGATCTTGTTGCACAAATTGTGCCGTTATATGAATGCATAAATGCCTTAGGTTGGCCAATGATAATAGTAGAAGGAGTAGAGGCTGATGATGTAATTGGAACATTAGCAAAGCAAGCTGAGCAAGAAAAGATGAAATGTATTATTTCTACTGGTGATAAGGATATTTCACAATTGGTGAATAAACAAATAACACTTATAAATACCATGAGTAATGAAATCCTTGATGAGGCTGGTGTATTCACTAAGTTCGGTGTTAAGCCAGACAGAATGATTGATTATCTGACTCTGGTAGGTGATAAAGCAGATAACATTCCAGGCGTGGATAAGGTGGGTCCTAAGACGGCGATAAAATGGCTAGAACGATTTGGTACGCTAGATAATATTATTGAACATGCTCAGGAAATAGAAGGTGTAGTTGGTAAAAATTTACGTAATACAATTGAGTGGCTAAAGAAATCGCGTAATCTCGTTACTATTAAATGTGATGTAGTTTTACCAGTTTGCTTAAAAGATCTTGAGTTGAAGCCACAGGATACAGAGAAATTATTTGAGATTTATGAGAGGTTAGATTTTAGAAATTGGTTACATGCGTTAAGGAAGAATAAAGAACCCAATTTGGAAATTACTGATAGTCAAAGGGTCGATCTCATAGAATCTAGGGGCGGCATTAAGGAAACAGATATAAATCAGAATGGATGCATTGAAAATATAGCTACAAATTATCACACTATATTGTCTAAAAATCAGTTAGAGGAGTGGATTAAGTATATTAATAATGCGAGTCTGGTTTCTATTGATACAGAAACTACTGGGCTAGATCCAATGCGAGCCAAACTTGTTGGAATATCATTTTCTGTTAAGTCATATCATGCTGCTTATATACCATTAGCTCATTGTTATGCTGCTGCTCCTGTGCAAATGGAGATAGAATTTGTCTTAAATAAGTTAAAGCCCTGGCTTGAGAATCCTAGTAAATTTAAGCTTGGGCAAAATCTTAAATATGATAAACATATTTTTGCTAATTATGGTATCGCTCTAAGGGGTATTATGCATGATACGTTGTTACAGTCTTATGTATTGGAATCTCATCGTCCACATAATATGAATAACCTTGCATTACGTCATCTTGATTTTAAAACTGTCACTTATGATGAAGTTACAGGGAAGGGTGTAGGTAGAATCAGTTTTGATCAGGTAGATATAGATATTGCTTCAAAGTATGCGGCAGAAGATGCTGATATTGCATTACGCTTGCATGAGTGCTTATATTCAAAAATTAAGTGTAATTCTAAACTAGAGAATATTTATCTTACTTTAGAAATGCCAGTATTAGAAGTCTTGTATGAGATGGAAAATAATGGCGTATTGCTAGATATAAATATGTTAGAAATACAAAGTAGAGAGCTTGGTGAAAAAATGCTATTGCTTGAGGAAAAAGCATTTGAAATTTCAGGCCAACCATTTAATTTGAATTCTGCTAAACAAGTGCAGGATATTTTATTTACTAGGCTTAAACTTCCTATAATAAGAAAGACTAAGAAAGGAGCTGCTTCTGCAAATGAGGAAGTATTGCAACAACTTGCACTAGATTATCCTTTGCCTAAGATTCTGCTTGATTACCGTGGTTTAGCCAAGCTCAAATCAACCTATACGGATAAACTTCCTCTTATGGTAAATCCTGATACTGGAAGGGTACATACTAATTATTCTCAGGCAGTAGCTGTAACTGGTCGGCTGTCTAGTACTGAACCTAATATGCAGAATATTCCCATACGTACTACTGAAGGGAGGCGTATTCGTGAAGCATTTATTGCTCCAGAGAGGCATAGTATTATTTCTGCTGATTACTCGCAGATTGAGTTACGTATTATGGCGCATGTATCAAAAGATAAGGGGCTATTAAAGGCATTTTCTCATGGGGAAGATATACATCGTGCCACTGCAGCAGAAGTATTTGGTGTACCACTTGATCAAGTAGATAGTGAGCAACGCCGTTATGCCAAGATCATTAATTTTGGTTTAATATATGGAATGTCAGAGTTTGGTTTAGCTTCGCAAATGGGGATTGAGAGGAGCGCTGCCCGTATCTTTATGGATCGATATTTTGCTCGTTACCCAGGTGTTGAGAAATATATGCAATGCACAAGAGATGGAGCTAAGAAGAATGGTTATGTGGAGACTGTATTTGGTCGAAGATTATCTTTACCAGAGATCAATAGCTCCAATGGTAATAGAAGGCAAGCAGCAGAGCGTGCTGCAATTAATGCGCCAATGCAAGGTACGGCAGCAGATATTATTAAATTCGCAATGATTGCTGTACGTGACTGGCTTTTAAAAAATAAAATGCATACTAAGCTTATTATGCAAGTTCATGATGAATTGGTGTTAGAAGTTCCTGATAGAGAAATAGAAGTAATAAAAATGGCATTGCCTTCTCTTATGGAGAATGCTGTAAAACTTGATGTACCACTTCTTGTAGAAATAGGAATTGGAGAGAATTGGGATCAGGCACACTAAATAATTAAGATTCAACTAAAAAGACCAAGCTACATGAGGTTTACTTAAATATTTTTATCACTATGCAAGGTATTTTACTTGCTTAAATGAGGAAAATTGCCGTAAAATCATATGATTTTCTGTTTGAATTTCTTATAGGCAATTTGATATGGTCATAATTCGACTAGCACGAGGCGGTGCTAAAAAGCGTCCGTTCTTTAATATGGTAGTAGCAGATTCACGTAATGCCCGTGATGGTAAGTTCATTGAACGTATTGGTTTCTATAATCCTGTTGCATCGAAAGATGAGGAAGGATTACGTGTAAAGCTTGATCGGATTACTTATTGGCAGTCACAGGGCGCGCAATTATCTAATACTGTAAAAAGGCTTGTTAAGAAATTTGGCGCAGAGCAAAAAATCGCATCAAATAGCTAATAAGGAAAAAGAAAGATCAGCCCCTATGGTTGTAATGGGTCGGATCATTGGTTCCTATGGAGTAAACGGATGGGTTAAAATATTTCCGTTTACTGAATTTGTAGATGGGTTAATTGTTTACCCAATTTGGTGGCTTGGAAATGGAGATGGAGCGTGGCGTGAGGTTAAGGTAATTAAAGGCCGTGCTCATACTGATAAAATATTAGTTTCTTTACTGGATCAGTGTGCTGATCGTGCGGCAGCTATGCAGTTAAAGAATCTGCTGATCGCTATCCCCAGAGATAAGTTACCCATTTTATCAAATGACGGTGCAGATGGTTATTACTGGGAAGACCTTATTGGTCTAAAAGTAATTAATTTAAAGAGTGATGAGCTAGGTTGTGTGGTTGGGATAATTTCATCATCTAATGATATTCTGCAAGTACATAGTTTAAGGAAAGGTGAGCAAGAAGTACTTATTCCCTTTATTAATAGAGTGATTGTAAAAGTGGACATTGAGGCACGCCAGATTATTGTGGACTGGGAATCCGATTATTAATAGGATAACGGACAATGACATTTGAATTTGACGTCATTACCTTGTTTCCAGAAATGTTTGATTGCATAACCAAATATGGTGTAACTGGTCGTGCAGAAAAAAATAATTTATATAATTTACATACATGGGATCCACGTGATTTTACTAAGGACACTCGCCGTACAGTAGATGATCGGCCATTTGGAGGCGGCCCAGGTATGGTGATGTTAGCTCAGCCATTAGAAAAGTGTGTCACGGCTGCTAAAATAAGACAGGAGAAATGTGGGGTTAGTGATACTAGGGTAGTTTATCTTACTCCTCAAGGTAGAACACTTGATCATAAATTAGTAAAAGAATTTAGTAGGCTTTCTGGGTTGATATTAATTTCTGGTCGCTATGAAGGTTTAGATGAGCGCTTGATAAAGCAACAAGTACAAGATGAGGTTTCTATTGGTGATTATGTGCTCTCTGGTGGAGAACTTCCTGTGATGGTGCTAATTGACTGTATAGCTAGACAAATACCAGGTGTTTTAGGTGACCCCGAATCAGCAAGTCAAGATTCATTTGTAGATGAATTGTTGGATTGTCCTCATTATACGAGGCCTGAATCTTATTTGGGAAATGTTGTCCCTAATGTATTGTTATCAGGTGATCATGATAAAATTAGGCGTTGGCGTTTACAACAATCACTTGGTAGAACTTGGCTCAGACGGCCAGATTTATTAAAATCAAAAATTGAGCAAGGTATAACTATAGAGGAAAAGGAGTTATTGGAAGAATTTAAGATAGCCTATGGGGCTAATAAAAATAAAGTGAATTAAAGTGAGGAGTAAAGATGAATCTAATTGAGCAATTAGAAGCAGAAGAGATTAAACGTTTAAATAAGAATGTGCCAGATTTTTCTCCTGGTGATACTGTAATTGTTAATGTAAAAGTTGTTGAGGGAGAGCGAAGTCGTATACAATCCTACGAGGGAGTAGTAATAGCGAAAAGAAATCGAGGCTTAAATTCTGCATTTACTGTTCGGAAAATATCTAGTGGTGAAGGGGTAGAGCGTACTTTTCAAACGTATTCTCCATTAATTAATAATGTGGAAATTAAACGCAGAGGAGATGTACGTCGTGCTAAGCTTTATTATTTACGTGATCGTTCTGGAAGATCGGCCCGAATAAAAGAGAAGCTTCCTGCACGGTCAGCTGTTAAGAAAGAAGTAAAGAAAGAAGTAAAGAAAGAAGTAAAGAAAGAAGTAAAGAAAGAAGTAAAGAAAGAAGTAAAGAAAGAAGTAAAG
>PBKR01000034.1 GCA_002721545.1 Nitrosomonadaceae bacterium
CAACATCAATAGCATACATGGTCCTGTGATTCCAGTCTTTACCAAGCTATAAGGTAAGACAGGCAAGACACCGATCCGCCCCCCCGTCTTTCTGACGGGATGGTGGGTCGGTTTTTTTTTGGCTATAGTAAACTATAGTTATTTATAGCCTTATTAAACCTTGGATGCCAAATTTAGAATCTTATTTTGCTATTGACGGTATACTTTCTAAGTTCATACCTGAGTATCGAGCGCGTGTTCACCAGAAGGACATGGCAGAGATGGTAGCTGATACTATAGCTAATAGTAATATTCTTATTGCAGAAGCAGGAACAGGCACTGGAAAAACTCTTGCTTATTTAGTTCCTGCGCTTCTTGCAGGGGCTAAAATAATTATTTCGACTGGCACAAAAACTCAACAAGATCAGATTTTTAAGAGGGACATTCATACTGTTCAATCAGCACTTAATGTACCTGTAAAAATTGCTTTATTGAAAGGTCGTGCTAATTATGTATGCCACTATAATTTAGAACATACGGTAAAAGAAGGGTTTCTTAGTCGTAATGATCAAGAATATCTAAAATTGATTGAGCGCTATGCAGAGTCCAGTAAAAATGGAGACAAAAGTGGTATAAATGGAGTGCCTGAGAATGCATCAATTTGGCAACGTGTTACTTCAACCAGAGAGAGCTGCCTTGGCTCAGATTGCCCAAAATATAACAAATGCTTTGTACTAGCAGCTCGAAAGAAAGCTCTTTCAGCAGATCTTCTAATTGTTAATCACCACTTATTTTTTGCAGATATATTATTGCGTGATGAGGGGTTAGCAGAGCTGCTTCCTACATGTGATGCAGTAATATTTGATGAAGCACACCAGTTACCGGAGACTGCAAGCCTATTTTTTGGTGAATCAGTAAGTACCGGTCAATTATTACAGTTGATGGAAGAGATTAATATTGAAAGAGCTAAGAGTGCTAAAGATTTCGTTGCTTTATCTGATGCAATTTTAGAAGTAGAGAAGGCTGCACGTGATTTGCGCCTTAGTATAGATAGTGAGAGTGTGCGTTTTCCTAAATCTACAATAATAAAAAATGTGGAATTTAGAACGAACCTTAATAAACTGCTTGATAATCTTATTGTAATAAACTCAATGTTAGAAAGCCAATCTGTTCGTTCAGAGGGGCTAGATAATTGTTGGCAACGAGTAAAAGAAGTCGTTGGTAAGATTACTTGCTGGGAGAATCAGGCAGAAATGGAGGGATTTGTTTGTTGGATAGAGACATTTAGCCATACTTTACAATTAAATATAACGCCCCTATCTATTGCAGAACATTTCAATAAGCATATAAGCTCTTCTATTCGAGCATGGATATTTACTTCTGCAACGCTTTCAGTTAATGGTGATTTTTCACATTATTGCAATATAATGGGCTTGGACCCGGAATCAAGTTCTGTAAGGACGGTTAGCTGGGAAAGTCCGTTTAATTTTTCTGATCAAGCTTTATTCTACGTGCCTACTGGTTTGCCTGATCCAAATGATAGATGCTATGTTGAAAATATTGTTAAGGCAATACTCCCAGTATTAAAGGTGAGCCATGGTCGTGCATTCATATTGTGTACCAGCCTTCGATCAATGCAACAAATATATGACAACTTATTGAATCTGTTTGAACAAGATGGAATTGTTTCCCCTTTGTTATTGCAGGGTCAAGGGTCCCGCTCTGAAATGCTAGGCCAATTTCGTGAAATGGGTAACGCTGTACTTATAGGTAGTCAATCTTTTTGGGAGGGAGTGGATGTTCGTGGTGAAGCTCTATCAGTAGTTATAATAGATAGATTACCTTTCGCACCTCCCAATGATCCTGTGCTAGCAGCGAGAATTGAAAAAATTAATCAAGAAGGTGGTAATGCATTTATGGAATATCAGGTTCCACATGCCGTAATAAATTTAAGACAGGGAGTAGGGCGATTAATTCGTGACGAGGTTGATCGTGGTGTATTAATGATATGTGATCATCGCATTATTACTAAATCTTATGGTAAACGAATATGGCAAAGCCTCCCACCAATGAGACGTACACGTAATCTGAATGATGTGCATGATTTCTTTCTTACAGATCATTAAATTACAAAAATAGTGTAGTAATTATTTTAGTATATAAGGTAACGGCATGATTTCTAATGCCGCCTCTTTTAAGTCTTTCCAATATATAAATTTATTTTTTACGCTATCAATTTGTATCACGGCTAGTAAATCGTATCCACCTTCAGGTGAGAGGGTTGCATTAACTACCATTCCACAAGGTTGTTCTTTGTCATTGTATAAGTCATCTCCTGCAATAATAGGTTTTTCTGTTTTTATCTTTGCAAGATACATGCGGCGTTTAATTTTACCAAGATATTGAGTGCGTGAAACGATTTCTTGGCCGGGGTAACACCCTTTATTGAAACTAATACCTCCAATAGCTTCTAAATTTACCATTTGAGGAATAAATTGTTCTTGGGTACTAGGTAATATAATTGGAATGCCTGCTTTAATTTCTAACCAATCCCAGCAAGGCTTACCAACTGGAATAGCATCTTTTTTTAATTGATCCCATAGCTTTGGTGCATGGTCAGGTGTAGTAATAATTTCAAAACGGTTCTGAGTAAAGAAAATGGAACTTTTATATGTATTGTTAATTATGCTAAGAGATTGATTAGGGATTTCTCCAAATATCTTTTTTACTATTTCTGAAGCATGGTCTCCAGCAATTCCAATACGTATATATTCATTGCTACTGTTATTTAATTGTACTTTGGCACGTAGTATATATTTAGACAATTTGTTCTCTAATGAACTGAGTAGAGATGTTGGTATCTGTATTAAATAGCCGCTGGAATCTTTCCATATAAGGAAAGTGGTTAGCATTCGTCCTTTTGGAGTGCAATAACAACCATATCGAGCTGTACGGTGATCAATTTCTCTGACATCACAACTTAATTGTCCCTGTAAGAATGGTAAGGCATCCTCACCAGAAAAATGAATCAGTCCATAATGTGAGAGATCAGCTATTACTGTATTAGAGTGCGTATTTTTAAGTTCAGCAGCGGCATTACCATAATGAATAATATGGTTATTTTCTATGATTGCATTATTTTTCTGTAAAAAAGAGCTCCAAATTGAATTCATTATGAGATATAGAGTATATTTTTAATAAATATAAATTACTAAAATGGTTAGAATATAGGTTATTTTCTTAAGATAGTATTTTTTGCATGTTGCTGGGTATTTGTATAATCTAGACTAAAATGTAATCCACGGCTTTCATGGCGTGACATAGCGCTCTGTATAATTAAATCTGCAGTATCAACTAAATTACGAAGTTCTAACAAATCGCTAGTCACACGAAAATTAGAATAATATTCATTTATTTCTTCACGCAATAGATTGATACGGTGTTGAGCGCGTTGTAGACGTTTGGTGGTTCTAACAATGCCAACATAGCTCCACATAAATCTTCGTAATTCATCCCAGTTATGAGAAATAATTATTTCTTCATCTGCATGATTCACTCTACTTTCGTCCCACTTTGGCAGTTGCACATGAGGAGTAGACTCTTGATTCAAAATATCTTTAGCGGCTGCCTGGGCAAATATGAGACATTCCAGTAGCGAATTGCTTGCTAGTCGATTAGCACCATGTAGCCCTGTATGAGCAGTTTCTCCTATTGCATATAAATTATCTAAATTTGTTTTTCCATTTAAATCTGTAGCTATACCACCACAGGTATAGTGAGCGGCAGGCACAACTGGGATAGGTTGCTTTGTAATATCAACACCTAATTCAAGGCAACGGGTGTGAATAAATGGGAAATATTTCTTTAAAAAAGAAGCAGGTTTGTGTGAAATATCTAGATAAACACAGTCTAAACCACGTTTTTTCATTTCAAAATCTATGGCACGTGCCACAATATCACGAGGTGCTAGTTCACCATGCTCACTATGAAATGGCATGAATCGTTTTCCATCTGGAAGTTTTAGAATACCCCCTTCTCCTCTTATTGCTTCAGATATTAGAAATGATTTGGCGTGTGGGTGGTACAGACAAGTAGGATGAAACTGGATGAATTCCATATTAGAAATATGGCAGCCTGCACGCCAGCCTATGGCAATTCCATCACCAGTAGCTGTATCAGGGTTAGTAGTATAAAGATAAACTTTACCAGCACCTCCAGTTGCCAATATAGTATTTTGTGCAGATATAGTTCTGACTTTGCCTGACTGGTTATTTAGCGCATAAGCTCCAAAACAACAATTGTTTTTGGTATCACTATGGCCTAATTTACTGCTAGTTATGAGATCAATAGCAATGTGATTCTCAAGAACAGAAATATTTTTATGATTGAGAATTTTGTTACCTAAGGTTTTTTGTACAGCTTGACCAGTAGTGTCTGCGGCATGGATTACTCTACGTACACTATGACCCCCTTCTCTTGTGAGATGATAGCCAGTATTATTTTTTTGGTCACGAGTGAATGGAACCCCTTGATTTATTAGCCATTGGACTGCTTGTGGCCCATTTTCTAGTACGGATCGTGTAATTGCTTCATTACATAATCCAGAGCCAGCATTGAGGGTATCACGTATATGAGAGTCTGGTGAATCGTTCTCAGATAGGGCTGCAGCAATACCACCCTGTGCCCACCCACTAGCTCCATCTAGTAAATTCTGCTTAGTTATAAGGCCAACTTTTTTAGTTTGTGCTACATTAAGTGCAAGTGTCAGTCCAGCAAGGCCGCTGCCAATAATGAGTGTGTCAAAATGAGTATAAGACATAGGTATTAAAATTTAAATTCTAGATATTATTAAATTTTCAGTATCTACTATATA
Source organism: Nitrosomonadaceae bacterium (assembly GCA_002721545.1). Lineage (GTDB taxonomy): Bacteria > Pseudomonadota > Gammaproteobacteria > Burkholderiales > Nitrosomonadaceae > BJGV01. The sequence continues at coordinate 4,853 of PBKR01000034.1, forward strand.
AAAATCATAACAGACTTTGAGCTTGGATATGCTATATCTTAATATCCTTGAATAACCTTGTTTGAATATGAACTAATATAGGGTTTATGTTGTCACTTAATAAAGGTAGATACATAGAATGAGAAAAAGTATTATTTTGTAAATAGAACCCGGTTTTTGAGTGAATCTCTGAAATATTGTGCCATAATGTGGCAGTGATCACTGGTATAATTCATTAAATTCAGAGATGAGCGGATTATGGGTGACCGGGAGATTGATCAACAGTTAGTAGAACGTGCTCAGCGTGGGGATAAGCAGGCGTTTGAGTTGCTGGTGATTAAATATCAACGAAAATTAATTAGATTATTGTCACAGTTTATTCGTGATTCAGCTGAAGTTGAAGATGTTGCACAAGAAACTTTTATAAAGGCATATAGATCGCTATCATCTTTTCGTGGTGACAGTGCATTTTATACTTGGCTTTATCGTATTGGTATTAATGCTGCAAAAAATTTTTTAGTTGCTCAGAAGCGGCGTGTATCTAAAGCTTCTATTGGCTTTGATATTGAGGATGTAGAAAATTTTAAGGAAGGTAGTGAATTGCATGATTTGAGTACCCCAGAAAGCGAGCTAATAAGCAAGCAGACCGCACAAATAGTACATCAGGCATTAAATGAACTACCTGAAGAACTACGTACAGCAATTACTCTTAGAGAAATAGAAGGTTTAAGTTATGAAGAAATTGCAAATGTCATGGACTGTCCGACTGGAACAGTAAGATCTCGGATATTTCGAGCCCGGGAAGTAATTTCAGATAAGTTATTATCATTTAAAGAAAGCAAGAGAGAAATAAATTAAGAAAAAGGATGGCAGTATGGAAGATAAAGTTTCTGCATTGATGGATGGTGAATTGGATAATACAGATATGGCTGATACCATAACTAAAATAGAGAAAATGGAAGAGCTGCGGAATAAATGGAAAACATATCACCTGATTGGAGATGCGTTACGACAGCCAGTAATATCAACGTCGGATATTTCGTCAGATATAAGAAGTAAAATGGATATAGAGTCAGCTGTATTAACATCACCAGTTTCATCTAATAAGGGATATAACAAAGAAGGCCAGACATTTGTATTTGCAGTCGCCGCTTCAATAGTAGCAGCTGTTGCTATAGTAATATGGATGGGTGGTCAGACAATGGACCAGAGCTTTGATCGTATTGCTGATAAAGCAATTATTCCACAGGATGAAATAAAGAATAGATTTGCTGAATCTGCTATAGATCCTAGTCCTGTTTTGGTAAAAAATCAGGAGTCTAAAGGCAATGAATCAGCTCTTCATGATTCAGCACCAACTCGACTTAACGACTATATGTTTGCACATGAGGAATTTACTTCAATTCGTGGCGTGTCTCCTTATATGCGAACAGTTGCTAGTCGTCCATATAAGTGATTTTCCAAAAAATGATAAGAAATTTTGTGGTAGTTGTTATTGGGCTATCATTTTTTAGTTTTATATTGCCCGCATATTCAGATGATGCGCCTAGTACATCAATAAGAACTAGGGGTGTTTTACAAAGTGTTGTAGATGAGAGTGCATCAAAAGAGGCTCAGGTTTGGTTACAAAGAATTATTGATGCGCCCCGGAAGCATAATTATACTGGTATTTTTGTATACTCATCTGATGGTCATATGGAGACATCTCGTGTCGTACATATGGTAGATGCTGAAGGAGTTTTTGAGAGAATAGAAGTGCTTGATGGCTCACCTCGTGAAGTAGTTCGTAATAATAATGAAGTTAAACGTTATTTTCCTGATAGAAAGACTCTAGTCACCGGGAAGAGAGGACTAAAGAAATTTTTCCCGGCGTTGTTATCCGAGCCATTTAGCAACATTAATAATAATTATATTGTGAAAAAAGTTGGAAGGGAGAGAATTAGTAATCGTGATTGTCAAGTAATTATATTGGAGTCTAGAGATCATATGCGATATAGCCAGAGGCTATGGGTAGATGTTAGTACTGGCTTATTACTGAAAGCAGCCGTAATGGAGAGGGATCAGGTGGTAGAACAGTATGGATTTACTCAGTTAGAAATTGATGGTGAAATAGATAAAGAATTATTAACTCCTAAGTACTCTAAAAGAGATACTAAACTACATATTACCAATCCTGTTTCTTCCAAGGTAGTAAAAAATGAATTAGGCTGGCAAGTGGAAAATTTACCCTCTGGATTTTCAAAGACTAATGAGGTGAAGCGTGTTTTTTCTGGGAAATCCACACCTGTTGGACATATCACATTATCAGATGGTTTAGCTTCAGTTTCAGTATTTATTAGGCCAGTTACACAAAATGAACCTCTTGAAGCACATGAATTTTATCCTCCACAAGGTGCTATTAATATTTATAATCGTACGGTGGGGGACAATGTAGTAACAATAATAGGTGAAGTGCCGCCAGTGACAGTAATGCAAATTGGGAACTCTGTTAAGAATTATAAAGTTAAATGGGCAGAATAGAATGAATCATAAATTTATCTTGATTATATCATTTTTGGTTTCTTTTCCTATTTTTGCACAGGCTAGAGAGTTACCTAATTTTACTGATCTTGTTGATGAGCATGGAGCTGCAGTTGTAAATATCAGTACTGTTCAGACCCATACTAAATCTAGGAATCAAATTTTCCCCAGAATACCAAATTTTCCAGAGAATAGTCCATTCTATGAGTTTTTTCGTCGTCACTCTCCGCATGAATTTTCTCCCAGAGACCAGTTACCAGAAGCACCTGAGTCTAGATCATTAGGTTCTGGTTTTATTATTAGTAGTGATGGTTATATATTGACCAATGCACATGTAGTGAATTCAGCAGATGAAATTACTGTAAAATTAAATGATAAAAGAGAATTTCCAGCTAAAATAATTGGCGCTGATCGTAAGACAGATATTGCTCTTATAAAAATTGAAGCTAACAATCTGCCTAAGGTTACCCAAGGAGATCCAGACAATTTAAAGGTAGGTGAGTGGGTTATTGCAATTGGTTCTCCGTTTGGCTTTGAGAATAGCGTAACAGCCGGTATTGTTAGTGCTAAAGGCAGGTCATTAGCACAAGAAAATTATGTGCCTTTTATTCAAACTGATGTAGCTATAAACCCAGGAAATTCAGGAGGTCCATTATTTAATTTGAAAGGAGAAGTAGTCGGTATTAATTCACAGATATATAGTCGTACAGGCGGCTACATGGGGTTGTCATTCGCTATTCCTATTGATGTTGCTACAGATATTTCTAATCAATTAAAAGCTACTGGAAAAGTAAGCCGTGGCAGAATTGGTGTGATGATACAAGAGGTAACAAAAGAGCTAGCTGAGTCATTTGGGCTAAATGAACCGAGTGGGGCCCTGGTCACTTTAGTACAAAAAGGAGGGCCTGCAGATAAAGCAGGGCTAAAAGCTAAAGATATAATTATTAAGTTTGATGGTAAAGTTGTAAAGATGTCGAGTGATTTGCCTCGTATTGTAGGGTCTACGAAACCGGGGACTGAGGTGTTGATACAGGTATGGAGAAATAATGCAAAAAAGAAATTGACAGTTCAGGTAGAAGAATTCCCAGCAGATGAAAAGATAGCTAGCCTTGCAAATAAAAATAATGATAAATCTAATGCATATAATCTTTTAGGGCTTGTGTTAAGAGAATTCTCTAAAGGCGAGAAAAGGCAATTTGAGATAAATCATGGTTTATTGGTAGAAAGCATGAAACAGGGTGTAGCCAGTAGTAGCGGAATTCGACCTAATGACATAATTCTAGGAATTAATAATCAAGATGTAACAACAGTTGAGAATTTTAATCAATTACTTAGAAAAATTAAAGATGGGCGGAATATTGCCTTGTTAATTAGGCGTGGCAGTACGACTTTTTTTGTTACTATGAAGCTTAATGGAGAGAAAGATAAATAGTGCCTGATCTTATTCTATATATACGAGAAGATTGTCATCTATGCTCTGATATGGTTTCTAGTTTGAATAAGTTAAAAGTGAAGCTTGGCTTTCATTTTAAATCAATAGATGTAGATAGTAATGTAGTCTTAAAAGAGAGGTATGGTAATTTTGTTCCAGTACTTCATGGAGAGGATGATGAAGAGATTTGTCATTTTTATCTAGATCCTAAGGCTCTAGATGATTATTTAGTAAAAATTCGTTAAAATGTATATTAATTAGAAGAACATAGATTAGTCATAAGTTTTTGGAATCAAGCCAGAAATTAAAAAGGGCACATATTGTGCCCTTTTTAATTTCTACAATATTGATCTTTGACTATTATTTTCTTAATCATCGGGTGTATATCTTAAATGCAGCAAATTCGAAATTTTTCTATTATTGCACATATTGACCACGGCAAGTCTACTTTGGCTGATCGTATCATTCATTTATGTGGTGGTTTATCAGATCGTGAAATGGAAACGCAGGTATTAGATTCGATGGATTTGGAACGTGAGCGTGGGATTACTATAAAAGCACAAACTGTCGCGCTTAAGTATATTTCAAGAGAAGGAAAGCCTTATCTTCTGAATTTAATTGATACTCCCGGACATGTAGATTTCTCGTATGAAGTATCTCGATCTATCACTGCATGTGAAGGGGCGTTATTGATTGTAGATGCATCACAGGGTGTTGAGGCTCAGACTGTAGCAAATTGTTATACTGCAATTGATCAAGATATTGTGGTTTTACCTGCATTAAATAAAATTGATCTGCCTGCGGCGGAACCTGAGAGAGTTATTGAGGAGATTGAAGACATTATCGGCATCGATGCTAAAGATGCATTACGTGTTAGTGCTAAGACAGGAGAAGGTGTAGAGGATGTTCTAGAGGAGATAATAAAAAAAATTCCCTCACCAAAGGGAGATCCTGCAGCACCATTGAAAGCCCTGATTATTGACTCATGGTTTGATAGTTATGTTGGGGTTGTTATGTTGGTAAGATTGATAGATGGGACTCTGAGGCCTAAAGACAGAATTTTATTAATGGCGAGTAGTACTGATTATTTATGTGAAGAAGTTGGTATATTCACTCCAAAATCAGAGAGTCGGGAATCCTTAAGTGCAGGAGAGGTTGGTTATATTATTTCTGGTATTAAAGAGCTTAAGTCTGCGCAGGTGGGTGATACTATTACCCTAGCAGAATGCCCTGCTGATAATCCATTAAATGGTTTTAAAGAGATTAAACCACAGGTATTTGCTGGATTGTATCCGATTGAGTCAAATCAGTATGAATCTTTACGTGATGCACTGGAGAAATTAAACCTAAACGACTCTTCATTACAGTATGAACCCGAGACATCACAAGCTCTGGGTTTTGGTTTTCGTTGTGGATTTCTAGGCTTATTACATTTAGATATTGTGCAAGAGAGATTAGAACGAGAATATAAAATAGATCTTATAACAACTGCACCTACAGTAGCCTGTGAGATAGTTATGCGTGACGGTACAGTAATAGAGATTGATAATCCATCTAGAATGCCAGAGCCTTCTAAAATAGAGGAAATACGGGAACCAATTATTGATGCAACTATTCTTGTTCCTCAGGAGTATGTTGGTGCTATTATTACTTTATGCATAGGTAAAAGAGGCATACAGAAAAATTTACAGTATATGGGCAGGCAGGTAATGCTTACTTTTGAGCTACCTCTAAATGAAGTAGTTATGGATTTTTTCGATAAGCTTAAGTCTACAAGTCGTGGATATGCCTCGTTAGATTATGAATTTAAGGAATTTCGTTCAGCTGATTTAGTTAAATTAGACATACTTATTAATGGTGAAAGAATAGATGCATTGTCATTAATAGTCCATCGTAAAAATAGTCATTATCGTGGGCGAGAATTGGCACAAAAAATGCGTGGTTTGATTCCTCGGCAAATGTTTGATATTGCAGTTCAGGCAGCGATTGGGGCGCATATTATTGCAAGAGAAAGTATTAAGGCATTGCGTAAAAATGTCCTTGCCAAGTGCTATGGTGGTGATATTAGTAGGAAGCGTAAATTACTAGAGAAACAAAAAGCCGGTAAAAAAAGAATGAAAAATGTGGGTAATGTACAAATTCCACAAGAAGCTTTTTTGGCAGTATTGAAGGTAGGTGATAAATAAGGAAAAATTTAAAGATTAAGTAAGCAAATAAGTATGTAGTTTTCTTTTGTAGTCTATTAGATATTATTTAACAAGGAACGAAATGAATTTTCCTCTTATTATGTTGATCTTGTTGACAATTACTGGGGGTATTTGGCTGTGTGATTATTTTATATTACGACATAATCGTAGAAAAGAGGATGAGGAGCCATGGTGGATAGAATACCCTAAAAGTTTTTTTCCAGTAATTTTTATTGTATTTTGTCTTAGATCTTTTTTGGTTGAGCCTTTTAAGATCCCATCAGGCTCAATGATTCCAACCTTGTTAGTGGGAGATTTCATCCTCGTTAATAAATATACCTATGGTATCCGGCTGCCTGTTATTAATCATAAAGTGTTTGATATAAATATACCAGAGCGTGGTGATGTAATGGTCTTTCGATATCCAGAGAATCCATCAAAGGACTATATTAAACGTATAGTAGGGCTCCCTGGGGATTTAATAACATATCGTAATAAACAATTGACTATTAATGGCATCTCAGTGAATATGAGACCAATAGGTGAATATACTTATGTTGAGTCAGGTATAAACTATGTATATAGCCAAGGATATGTGGAGTCAATGAATGGGAAGAATCATACTATAATTGTTAGCCCAGAAATGCCTAGTGTACAGCTTTCGGGTGTTCGTCAGTTTCCATCGTATGAAAATTGTACTTATAGCCACTCTGGCTTTACCTGTAAAGTGCCTACTGGAAGCTATTTCACAATGGGAGACAATCGTGATAGTAGTAGTGATAGTCGCTATTGGGGCTTTGTTCCTGAGCGTAATATAGTTGGTCAAGCATTTATGGTTTGGTGGAACTTTAGCGATCTAAGTCGCATTGGATTATCTATCAAATAACTAAGAATAAGTCTTAGAGAATATTATGTGGAGATGCGTGAGGTATAAAAAAAGCGTGGGTTTATTAACCGTAATCTTTTTTACTCACTAATAAATAGTATTAAGTATTTCTTGTTCAGTTAGAACGCTATTATTTATAAATATTTCATTGTGTGTAGATTGTAATGAGACTAGCGAAATAATAATTGGTAGTAACCATATAAAACCCTATTAGTAAATGGACAGTAACGAACTTTGTCAAAGAATTGGTTATAACTTTAATAATCCTGAATATTTATATCAGGCATTGACTCACCGTAGTTATAGCCATTCACATAATGAACGTCTTGAATTTCTTGGTGATAGCATTCTTAATTGTGCAGTAGCAGGGTTGGTATTTAGGACTTTCTCAAATCTTCCTGAAGGGCATTTAACTAGATTGCGTGCTAATTTAGTTAATCAGGAAGCACTATTTAAATTGGCAAAAACGCTTGATTTGGGAAATTATATTAAGCTTGGAGAAGGAGAGCGTAAAAGTGGTGGGTGTAATCGCCCCTCAATTCTTGCAGATGCTCTAGAAGCTATTTTGGGTGCAGTATATTTAGATGGGGGGTTTGTAAGAGCTGAGGAGATTATTATCACTCTTTTTACTCCTCTACTCCCAAGATTCTATGAACAAAATTCTGGTAAAGACCCTAAAACGATTCTACAGGAATATTTACAGAGTCATAAAATAATGTTGCCTCAGTATTCTGTTGTTGTTACTACAGGGGAGGCTCATCAGAAAACATTTTGTGTAGAGTGTGTTATTACTAAGCTTAGGATTTGTGCTATAGGAGAAGGATCAAGTCGTCGTAGTGCAGAGCAAGAAGCAGCAAAAAAAGCCTATGAGCAGATAAATCAGAAATGAAAATTTCCTTTTTATTTCCTATATCTGGGTTGCTAATACTTGATTAACTATATTTTGAGATAATGGTTACTAGAAATTTTCATACTGGATATATTGCTATTATTGGGCGCCCTAATGTTGGTAAATCAACACTATTAAATTGTTTAGTTCGTAAGAATATTAGCATTACTTCAAGAAAGGCACAGACGACAAGGCATCGTATTAATGGAATTTTAACTGATGATCAATCACAGTTTATTTTTGTCGATACACCTGGCTTTCAGATACAGCATATGAACCGTTTAAATAGTGTAATGAACCGCAATGTTACACAAAGTATGTATGGTGTAGATATAATAATATTTATGATAGAAGCCTTGTGTTTTGATAAAAGGGATGAGCAAATTCTGAAATTTCTGCCTGTTGAAAAACCAATAATTCTTGTTATTAATAAGATTGACCGTATATCAGATAAATCAAAACTTCTCCCATTCCTTGAAAGTATTTCTAAAATATTCTCTTTTTCTGCGATGATTCCTATAAGTGCTGAACATGGAACACAGACTCAAGATCTGATACAAGAAATTCGCCTTCATTTACCAGAAGGCTTGCCTCTATTTAGCGGCGAGAAAGTGACAGATCGTAGCGAGAGTTTTCTTGCAGCAGAGTTAATACGGGAGAAATTATTTCGTTTAATGTGGGATGAAATACCTTATTCTACAAGCGTTATTATAGATAAATTTATAAATGAAAGTGGGTTGCGGAAAATTTATGCCTCTATTATTGTGGATAGAGTGAACCAAAAAGCTATGGTCATAGGTAAGGATGGTAGAGAGCTTAAGCTAATTGCTTCTCAGTCCCGTATAGATATGGAGAAATTATTTGGTAGTAAGGTATACCTTGAAGTTTGGGTAAAGGTAAAGAATGGGTGGGCTGATGATTTGCATACATTAAAGACTTTAGGCTATGAATAAATTGATAAAAACTTAATTAACACCAAGATAATTTTTAGAAAGTAAATTAATGACAGTTGATAAGCTGCGACAAGATGCACAACCTGCTTTTGTGCTGCATACATACCCTTATCTAGAGACTAGCCTTCTAGTAGAGACCTTTACTCGAAATTTAGGGAGGGTGCCATTAGTAGCGAAAGGGGCAAAACGACCTAAATCAGCGCTTAGAGGGTTACTAGTGGCGTTTCAACCGTTACATCTAACTTGGTCAGGAAAGTCTGAATTAAGAACGCTTCATAAGGCAGAATGGCAGAGTGGGCAGCAGCCCTTGCAGGGTATGGCCCTAATCTGTGGCTTTTATTTAAATGAGTTACTAATAAGATTGCTTCATCGTGATGATCCCCACAAACGCCTATTTGATTACTACCAAGAGACTTTGTCTGCGTTAAATGCACAGCAAGATTACTTTCCTATTTTGCGTCATTTCGAGAAATGTATGCTGGTAGAACTAGGTTATGCTTTAGTGCTTAATGAAGATGTAGCATCTGGTAAGCCAATAAACTTAGATGAAAATTATTACTACGAAATTGAGCGGGGTCCAATAAGGGCAAATGGGAACGATAATAGCCCTTATCCACAATTACGTGGAAAAACTCTGCTAGACATGGAAAGAAACGATTATTCTGATATCGTTACTCGGAAGCAAAGTAAAATACTCATGCGCTATATATTTAGGCATTATCTTGGTGAGCAGCCACTATATAGCCGGCAATTATTAAGGATTATGTAGAAATAATGATTAAGTTGGGTGTAAATATTGACCATGTTGCAACCTTACGGCAAGTTAGAGGGACAATGTATCCGCATCCACTTGACGTTGCCTTGATTGCTGAATTGGCCGGGGCAGATTCAATTACACTGCACTTACGCGAAGATAGGCGCCATATTCAAGACTATGATGTAAAGATTTTACGTGAACGTATTACGACTAGGATGAATCTAGAGAGTGCTGTGACTAATGAAATGATTGATTTTTCTTTAGAGATGAAGCCAGAGGATGTTTGCTTTGTACCAGAAAAGCGAGAAGAATTGACTACCGAAGGAGGATTGGATGTTATAGAGCATTTTGAGCAGGTAAAATATGCTTGTAGCAGGCTATCTGAGGCTGGTATTCGAGTCTCATTATTTATTGATGCCGATCATGAACAGATTAACGCAGCAGTTCAGGCCAGAGCCTCAGTAATTGAAATTCATACAGGACATTATGCAGATGCCTTAACTATAGAAGAGCAACAAGATAAATTACGACAGATTAGATCTGCTGTAAAACATGGAATTGATCAGGGTTTGCAGGTTAATGCAGGTCATGGATTAAATTATAATAATGTGCAATTTATAGCTGAAATACCTAATATTTCTGAATTAAATATTGGACACTCTATTGTTGCTCGTGCTTTATTTGTTGGTTTTGAGCAGGCAGTTAAAGAGATGAAGAAATTAATTCTAGGAAAAAAATAATGATATATGGGATTGGGACAGATCTTGTTGAACCCTCACGTATCGCACGATTATTGGATAGATATGGTGAGCGCTTTGCTAGGCGTATTTTAACAAAGAATGAGTGGGATGAATTTATACAGAGTGGTAAAAAAGAAATATTTCTAGCTAAGCGTTTTGCAGCTAAGGAAGCTTTTTCTAAAGCAATGGGAACTGGATTGCGCTACCCTGTTAGTTTGGGAAATATTAGAGTTGCTCATGATTCTATGGGTAAGCCTTATTATGATTTTCATCCTGAATTGGGTATGTTAATTAAGAATGAAGGGATTATTAGACATCATCTTTCGATGAGTGATGAGATAAATCTAGCTTGTGCTTTTGTGATTTTGGAAAAATAATGGCACTTGGTCCAGTTATGTTTGATATTGTAGGTACTGAGCTTACGATAGATGATAAAAGAAAGCTTCTGCACCCTATGGCGGGAGGAGTAATTTTATTTACACGTAATTTTTCTTCGCTTAATCAACTAACAGAATTAACTACTGAGATTCATTCTTTAAGATCTCCTTCTTTATTGATTGCAGTTGACCATGAGGGCGGAAAAGTTCAACGATTCCAAAATGATTTTACTAAACTACCTGCTATGTGTGAGTTAGGAAAAATTTGGGATGAATTTCCTGACAGGGCGTCTTACTTAGCGCAGTTAACAGGCTACGTACTTGCAGCAGAATTGCGAGCTGGTGGTGTAGATCTAAGTTTTACACCTGTTCTTGACATAGATCATGGCCATAGCGACATAATAGGGAGCCGTGCATTTCATCGTAAACCAAAAGCTGTGTGGGAGCTGGCTCATAGCCTAATGCAGGGTTTGAAACTAGGTGGTATGGAAGCAATTGGAAAGCACTTTCCTGGTCATGGTTATATACAAGAAGATTCTCATATTGAAATACCAGTAGATAATCGTAGTTATACAGATATAGAGACTGATGATTTGATCCCATTCCAGAAGATGATTAATTATGGTCTTGCTGGTATTATGCCAGCGCATGTTATATATCCTAAAATTGATTTACAGCCTGCTGGATTTTCAGCCGTATGGTTACAAGAAATATTACGTGGTCAGCTTGGATTTGAAGGCTGTATTTTTAGTGATGACTTGAGTATGAAAGGTGCTACAGTTGCTGGAGATATTGTACAGCGTGCTGAAATTGCGTTTAATGCAGGATGTGATATGGTATTAGTATGTAATGATTATTCTGCAACAGATAAATTATTGTCAGAATTGCAATGGAATATGCCAGTTGCTAGTCATATTCGCTTAGATTGTATGCGAGCAAAGCCTAATCCTGATACAGTAGATAAATTGTATAAGAATGCAGGATTCATCAAGGCGGTTCATGAGGTTAAGAGTATCGGCACCAGTAAAAAATAATTATAGTTATTATTAAATTTTTCTAATGACTAGATTATTTAAATAAATGAGATACTTATTATTTTTGGCTTAGTTGGTACTTAATTGCTGCGCTATATTTTAATTTATTTCATAGTGCTAAGTAATTTCTATGTGACAACTTATCTTTTTTTTATATAGAATATGAATTCTTTACTAGTTTCTGAGAGAGAAAGTAAGACATTCCCAGTTTGATCAGAAAAAACCTGAAAATCAATAGCTGAGCCAGGGTCAGTAGCTAGTATTTTAAGTATTTGTCCTGAAGTCATATCAGCTAAATATTTTTTTGAACGAAGAATGGGAAGAGGGCAATTAAGGCCCCGTACATCAAGTTCTTTATCAAAATTCATATTTTTCTCTTGAAATGTAATTACTAATAATTTGCAGATTATAAAACTATCGTTAGTAAAGAATCTAGTAGATATGAATAAATTATAAGATATGAGTTACGATAGAGTAATTAATAATAAAATATTTAGATTTAATAACTATGTCAGCTAATCCATCATTTGATATTTTAGGTGAATTATTGCCAATTAAGGGTGTGTCTCTTGGTGTTGCTGAAGCAGGAATTCGGCAGTCTAATCATAAAGATTTATTATTAATTGCTCTAGATGAGAATATTAGAATTGAAGTAGTATTTACACAAAATAAATTTTGTGCTGCGCCAGTAATAATATCTAAAGAACATATAATTAAGAGAAATAAAGGGGGTTCTCCAGTAGCGTCAAAAATAGATTTTATTCGCGCCTTAATTATCAATACTGGCAGTGCTAATGCTGGAACAGGTGAAAAAGGAATCAAGGATACTCGATTAGTTTGTGCTGAGCTAGCTCGGTTGTTAAAGTGTGATGTCAGTCAGATTTTACCATTTTCTACTGGAGTAATTATGGAACCATTACCAGTAGAAAAGATTATTCAAAGTTTACCAATAGTAGTAGCTAATCTTAGTCCAGACAATTGGTATTCAGCAGCAGAAACAATTCTAACTACAGATATTGTACCTAAAGCAGTTTCTAAGAAGATTTTACTTGGTGATTCAGTAATTACTATTACAGGGATTGCAAAAGGGTCAGGTATGATCCGTCCAAATATGGCAACTATGTTGAGTTATTTGGCTACTGATGCGGCAATTAGTCAGGCACTTCTTAGAAAGATGATAAATAATGTAGTAGATAACTCATTTAATCGAATTACTGTAGATGGTGATACCTCAACTAATGACTCTTTTGTTTTAATTGCTACAGGAAGGGCTGATAATCAAGAGATTCTTGATGATACAAGTATAGAATATATTGAACTACAAAATGCTATAACAGAAGTAGCTGTACATCTAGCAAAAGGAATTGTTAAAGATGGTGAAGGGGCAACAAAATTTATTACAATCAGAGTTGAGGGCGGAAAGGATATGGATGAATGCACTAGAGTCGCATATGCTATTGCACATTCACCACTGGTTAAGACTGCATTCTTTGCATCTGATCCAAATTTGGGGAGAATAATTGCGGCTATTGGTAATGCAGAGATACAAGACCTTAACGTATATGACCTACAATTCTATCTGGATGATTTATTAGTGTTCGAGAATGGCAGAGTATCGGAGAATTATAGTGAGAAAGATGGAAGTAATGTTATGAATAAACCAGAGATTACTATACGTGTCTTATTTAAAAGGGGGGAAAGTTCTACCACTGTATGGACCTGTGATCTTTCTTATGATTATATAAAAATAAATTCAGATTATCGTAGCTGATTTTTTAAATATAAATGAAGCTAGAAAAATATTTATACCAATAAACTATATTTCTACTTACTTACTGTATGTCTATCCCCATTATTGAAGTAGTCGTTGCGATTATAGCTAGATCTGATGGGGGTCTTCTTTTAACTCGCAGGCCTAAAGGAAAGATATACGAGGGGTATTGGGAATTCCCCGGTGGCAAAATAGAGCCTGGCGAGTCTCGTTTATCTGCATTGAATCGTGAGATGATGGAAGAATTGGGTATACAAATAGAGCTTGCTTATCCGTGGGTTACTCGAGTTCACACTTATTCCCATCAAACTGTACGACTGTTTTTTTATAGGGTAGAAAAATGGTATGGTCATCCATATGCACATGAAGGTCAAGATTTAAGTTGGCAGATGGCAGATAATATTAGAGTTTCACCTATGTTGCCTACTAGTGTATCTATATTAAAGGCGCTTAGTTTGCCCTCCGTATATCAAATTACAAATGCTGCTGAATTAGGTGTAAAAGGCGCATTAAATGCATTAGAAAATTTATTTAAACGAGGAATAAAGATAATACAGATACGTGAGCCGGCAATGAAAAAAAGTGAGTTACGCTTATTTGCGTATCAAGTGGTTGAGATTGCACATTCTTATGATGTGAAGGTTTTAATGAATGGAGATGCAAGGCTATCTAGAGAATTTGGAATGGATGGAATTCATTTAACTTCAGTTGAACTAATGGCGGCCACTAGTCGCCCAGAGGCTAATTTATGTGGAGCATCATGCCATAATACGGAGGAGCTTTTTCAAGCTGATCGTTTGAATATCGACTTTGTAGTGTTGGGGCCAGTATCACCAACATTAAGCCATCCAGAGGTCGTTCCGATTGGTTGGAGAAGATTCTCTATTCTCATACGTGATTTTTCCCTTCCAGTCTATGCTCTTGGGGGAATGTGGTTAGAAGATCTTACTATAGCTTGGGAGCATGGTGGACATGGGGTAGCCATGATGCGAGGTCGCAAATAAATATTTTGTATTGAAAAATAAATTTAACCAAGTATTTAATATAATCTATTTTTAGGAACGAGCCTATTTATTATTGATTACAATATACAAAAAGACAATTCAAATTCTAATTGGTGTTCATATAATTTTGCTTTATGTCCTGGCTTAGCATTGAAAAAATGTATAGTAAGGCCATATTTGTTTGCGCTAATTTCGGGAAAGCATGGTATAGATTCATCTATTTTTATACGCAGTAAGTGTGCAGCACATTCTTGTCGTCCCATTTTTTGGAACATTCCGTCATTAGATTTAAATTGAAAAATTTTCTCATTATTTCGAAGGAGGCGAAGAATAATCTTCAAGCTGTCTCGAATGGGTAATAAGGGTGTGATCCATTCATTCAGATTATCATGGCATATTTTTGGATCTAGGTGTAACCAATAGTGGTAGGAGGGCAGATCAAACTCACAAGCACCGCCTGGGATTCCTACACGCTGTTTAATCCCCATCAGCCATTCATTCTCGCGTAAGTTATCTCCTACTTTCCCAGCCATATTAAGCATTCCCTTAGAAGCAGACTGAATATCATTTAATACTTGATTAAGGATTTCTTCAGAAACTTTAGGACTTTTGCGCAAGGATTCTAAAGATTTTCTTTGTCGTTCTAATTCTTGTAGCAAATCTGATTTAATATCAGCACGGCTAGTAACATTCAGGATTTCAAAAAGAGTCAGAATGGCCGAGTGATGTTCTGCAGCATGATCTTTATTTGAGAAAAATTCTATTTTTTCAAATAAATCCTCTAGCCTTAGCATAGTGCGGACTTTCTCATTTAGAGGGTGTTCGTAACAATTCACATTAATATGATCCATTTTATACAGAATAACATGATATTATCTAGTTTAATTAATATAAATGATATTCAATTATTATTATAGATATCATCATAAATCATCTATATATCATAGTAATTCTTCCCATTACTATATAATTTTACAAATTAATCTTATTTCTAAATTGTTATTTTACACCTCAGCATATTTATTTAATAAGCTGAGATATTTATTATGTTGTATTTTTATCTTATTTTCTAAGGTACAAATATCTGCATTATTGACGATAACGTCATCTGCTCTATTTATACGCAACTGGCGTGATTCTTGTGCTGCTATTATAGAACGTACTTCTTGTTCATTTAGCCCATCACGTAAAATAGTGCGGCTAATTTGGTATTTTTCATCACAATCTATTACAAGTATACGATTGATTTCTTCACTGTAGCTAGCAGTTTCCAGAAGTAGCGGTATTGAAACTATAGTGTATGGAGAAGAAGCAGTCTCAATGCAATGCTTTATTTCGATTTGTATAAGTGGGTGTAGGATATCTTCAAGTTTCTTTCTAGAGTAGGCATTAGAGAAAATTAAGTTTCGCATTTTTTCTCTATATAAACTTCCATCCTTGGAAATAAAATCCTGGCCAAATTCTTTTTTAATATGCGGGATAGCAATACCCTGACTTTTTGTTAGTTCATGAGCAATCTTATCTGCATCAATAACAGTAATTCCTTCAGCAGAAAAAATATTTGTAGCGCTAGTTTTTCCACTACCTATTCCACCAGTTAATCCAATTATTAAAGACATATGCTAAATTAATTTAAGATAAGTATAGCTGAATTGATTTTCCCAGGATCATGCGAAATAACTATTATCAATTAAGTGTAGCTTAAATGAAAGAGAGTCCCTATATTTATACTTGTCCTCTATTAACTTTAATATGGCACTTCGTGAGTTGAAGAATTCTTAGCTAATTTGTAGTAGGGCATTAGTGGTATAGCAGTTTTTACAATAAAGTATCAGAAAAATTCGGTCTTATTCCTTTATATGATTTAAATATCTTTATTATTTTCTGGAGATGCTTGGATAGAGTAAATTTGAACTACCTTAACTACTCGGTGATGGGTCTGGATAATTTCCATCGGGTATCCAGCAATTTTAAAGCTTGTTCCAGCTTCTGGGATATCTTGGAAATGTTCTAGAATTAGTCCATTTAAGGTTTTTGGTCCTTGTAATGGAAGATTTAGTTTTAATTTCCGATTAAGGTCTCGTAATAAACTGCTTCCTTCAACTATTATGCTGCCATCTTTCTGTTTTATATAGGAACCTGATTGTACTGGAGAGTTAGTGGTGAAATCACCAATAATTTCTTCAATAATATCTTCGAGAGTGACTAATCCCATCCATTCCCCGTATTCGTCTACTACAAATCCAACTCGTTCATGATTTTCTTGGAATAATTGTAATTGTGAGAAGAGAGGGGTACCTGAGGGGATAAAATATGGCTCACGTATAATCTTCCCAAGTGAAAGAGCAGTAATTTCACCACTACTCATTTGGTTTAAGACTTTGCGTGCAGAAATTATTCCGGTTACATCATCCAGCGTTCCTCGATATACAGGTATACGGGTATGATGGCATGTAAGTACCTGATTTTTTATGGTTTTATCTCCTGATTCTAAATCAATTGCTTCGATTTGCCCGCGAGGGATCATTACATCATCCACTGTTGTGGATTCTAAATCAAATAAATTCAGTAATACAGTTTGGTGTTTCTTCCTAATAAAATGCCCTTCTTCCAAAACAAGGATTTTGAGCTCCTCTAACTCAAGTTTGTTTATGGCATTATTTTCTTTAGGTTGTATTCTTAGAATAAAAAGTATAGCTTGAACAAATAGGTTTACAAACCATACTACTGGGGAAAAAATTTTTAATAGTGGGGTTAATATATAGCTTGAAATTAATGCAATACGCTCAGGATAGGTTGCTGCAATTACTTTTGGTGTAATCTCACTAAATACTAAAATCGCAAATGTAACGGATATCGTACCAATGAAAATGGCAAGGTCATTATGGCCAAAAGCAGTAGAAATAATTATAGCAACTAATGTTGCAGCCGCAGCATTTAGTAGATTATTACCAAGAAGGATTACTCCTAGTAATCGATCAGTATTAGCTAGTAATTTAGTAGTTAAATTGGCTCCACGATGCCCCTGTTTAGCAAGAAATTTTAACCGATATCGGTTAATTGCCATCATGCTAGTTTCAGAAAGCGAGAAAAACGCAGATAGGATTAACAAAATAGCTACTGCAATTAGCAGTACATATAACGGTAAATCTTCCAAAAAATCTTTTTATCTTAATAGAAAGAAATTAGTATCAAAGGAGAGGGGGGTTTTGTCAAGGACCTAGCGGTAGAGATTATAGATTTATTACAAGTATTGTCTAAATTCCTTATGGCCTTTAAATTATCGTTGTAGGATAACTTCCAGCACAAATTTACTACCAATATAAGCTAATAATAAGATAGTAAAACCTATGAGGGTCCAGCGAATAGCAATACGACCTCGCCATCCATATAGCTGTCTACCAATTAACAGAGAGGCAAATATTCCCCAAGAAATGAATCCAAATAAAGTTTTGTGTGTAAATCTTACTGGCTGGCCAAAAACTTCTTCTGAAAAAACTACGCCACTGATTAAAGTTAATGTTAGTAATATAAATCCTGCCCAAATTATGCGAAATAATAATTGTTCCATAGCCAGAAGGGAAGGTAAATTTATTAGTAATGAGGACATGGCGGGGTGATGTAGCCGTTTTTCTACTATCGCCATAAGTAAGGCATGTAAAGAAGCAATAGTTAGTAGACTGTATGCCATCATAGCAATTAGAATATGTGCTTTAAATGCAGGAAATTCAGTATTGGTTAAAGGGTGTGGTGATGGGAATACAAGTGGTAGTAACACTGCAACTGCGGCTACTGGCGCGATCATTGTCTGCATGATATCAAGTCGATAGAAGAAGCCTGAACAGCAATAAATTATAGCAGTAAGCCACACGATAGAAGAGATGGCATTACCAATACCAAAACTTAATCCAGCGCCAGAAAATATAGATTGATATAGTACATAGGTATGTAATATAAGTGGTATGAAAATTACATAATTTTCTCGATTTGTAGTTATATTATTGCCATCCGTAGGCTTAATTGGATTTTTCCATTTGGTGTGCCAGAAATACCAACCAATTGATCCATAAAGCAGGCAGGCTAAGAGATAAGTTAAAATACTAGACATTAAATTTAATAGACTAAAATGATAAGGACAAGGTAGTCTACACCAATTTTTCATGACAGGCATTTCACATGTTCAACAATCTTACGAATCGGCTTTCTGGAGTTATAAAATCTATACGAGGGGAAGCACGACTTACTGAAGACAATATACAGGTAGTCTTACGAGAAGTCAGGATGGCATTATTAGAAGCTGATGTTGCTTTACCTGTAGTCAAAGATTTTATATCTCGTGTTAAAGAAAAAGCTATTGGTCAAGAAGTAATAGGTAGCCTTTCTCCTGGGCAGGCCCTGATTGGCGTAGTACATCAAGAGCTTGTCTCCATAATGGGACAGGAAAATTCTGAAATTAATCTTGCTGCTGTACCTCCTGTTGTAATTCTTATGGCGGGACTGCAGGGTTCTGGTAAAACAACAAGTAGTGCTAAATTAGCAAAATGGCTGATAGAGCAAAAAAAGAAAAAAGTTATGCTGGCATCTTGTGATATATATCGCCCAGCTGCTGCTGATCAATTGGAAGTTTTAGCTAATCAAGTAAAAGCAGATTTTTTTCCAATAAAAACAAGTAATACACCTAGGGAAATTGCTATTTCTTCGTTAGACTTTGCTCGTAGGCATCATCATGATGTTCTGATTATAGATACTGCAGGTCGTTTAGCCATAGATGAGCCTATGATGGCTGAAATTAGAGAATTAGAGACTATACTTGAACCTATTGAAACCTTGTTTGTAGTTGATGCTATGCAAGGGCAGGATGCAATAAATATTGCTAAGAAATTTGCAGATGTATTACCTTTGACAGGCATTATTCTAACTAAATTAGATGGTGATTCTCGTGGAGGGGCGGCTTTATCAGCACGGTACATCACAGGTAAACCAATTAAATTTACCGGTGTGGCTGAGAAAATGTCAGGATTTGAGGCCTTTTATCCTGATCGTATGGCATCTCGTATTCTTGGCATGGGGGATGTACTTGGGCTAATAGAGGAGGCCAAGCGTAGCGTAGATCAGGATGAAGCAGAAAAATTAGCTAAAAAAATCAAATCAGGAAAGAAATTTGATTTGGATGATTTTAAGATGCAATTTCAGCAGATGAGAAATATGGGAGGCATGAGTGCACTAGCAGACAAGCTACCTGCACAATTAGGGCATGCTGTTCAGAATATTCAAATGGATGATAAGGCTATAGTGCGTACTGAGGGTATTATTAATTCAATGACATTTAAAGAACGTTCTAAACCAGAGATTATTAAAGCATCGCGTAAGCGACGTATTGCTTCTGGAGCAGGTGTTTCAGTACAAGAAGTAAATCGTTTATTAGTTCAATTTAATCAGACTCGGAAAATGATGAAGAAAATGAATAAAGGTGGGATGGCAAAGATGATGCGAGGGCTTAAAGGAATGCTACCTGGGATGTGATGGTTGTTATAACATAGATACAATTGATCACCTATTCTGCTTTAGGGGCATTTTCTAGCCCTATTATTTTTTTTCCTGGTTGAATATTTCTTGAGCTAAACCAGCCGAGATTCATTTCAAGGGCATATTTAGCTTTACTAGTAGCAGAATATTTTGTTTTTGTAAGAGGCATCATATCAAAAATATTAATTATTATTCCTTCCTGATCAAGGAACGCTATACTTAATGGAATATATGTATTAACCATCCACATACTATGATGATTAATTTCAGGAAATACAAATAACATGCCGCTATCTCTATCTAAAGTATCACGATGCATCAGCCCCTGAATACGATATTTCTTTTTGTACGCAACCTCAGCCAGAATATTGTAATCAGAAACTTTTAGTTGGATAATTGGTATCTCTGCATTGGCAGATAATGATAGAAAAAGAAGAAGAAAAAATATAATAAATAGGCGCATAGGTTGATTTTATTGGGTCCCCGTGCTTCCAAAGCCTTTTTCACCTCGAATACTTTTCTTAAATTCATTGACTATACTGAAATTAACATGCATAACCGGTACTACTACAAGTTGTGCAATTCTTTCTAGAGGCTTGAGCTGGAAAGGTATTTGGCCTCTGTTCCAGCAAGAAACCATAATTTGTCCTTGATAATCTGAGTCAATAAGGCCTACTAAATTACCCAATACGATCCCATGTTTATGGCCAAGGCCAGAACGTGGAAGTATCATAGCGGCAAGGTTTGGATTTGCAAGGTGCATAGCAATTCCAGTTGGAATAAGATTAGTTTCTCCTGACTCTATAGTTATAGGGTTTTTAATACAAGCTCGTAAGTCTAGCCCAGCAGAACCAGGGGTTGCATAGGCCGGTTGTTGATCTTGCAGGCGAGTATCAATAATTTTTATTTCTATTTTTTCCATAAAATTATTTTTTCCATTTCTTATATAGTAATGACACATGTTTAATTATGTGCCTTGCTTGCTCAACTTTTAGAGCCTTCGGTAGTAAATGCTTGCCTTCATCATCAAATAGGACCAGCTCGCATTCATCAGAATTAATAGTATTTGGAACCAAATTAGCAACAAGCAGAGGTATTTTCTTCTTATTTCTTTTTGTCTCTGCATTTTCTTCAAGGTTTTCTGTTTCTGCTGCAAATCCTACACAAAATGGTGGTTTGGTTAATTTAGCTACAAATCCAAGAATGTCAGGATTAGGAGAGAATGTTAGTGATATATTACTATTAGTTCTTTTTATTTTCTGTTTACTATTGTTAGTAAGAAAGAAATCTGCAACTGCAGCAACACTTATAAAAATATCCGCACTAGAAGCATGATTTTTTACTGCTGTAAACATTTCTTGTGCACTGACTACATTAATTAGAGATACTTTATAAGGGGGTTTAATGCTTGTTGGGCCAGAAACTAGAGTGACTTTTGCCCCTGCTTCTAGCGCAGCATTAGCAACTGCATAACCCATTTTACCAGAGCTTAGATTAGTAATACCACGGACTGCATCAATTGCTTCGTATGTTGGCCCTGCAGTAATAAGAATATGTTTGTTTTGTAATAATTTTGGCTGCAAATAAGCTAGCATCTCTTTGACTAAATTTTGAGCTTCAGTCATACGTCCCATACCTATTTCTCCACATGCTTGGGAACCATTATCAGGGCCGAGAATTATCACTCCATCACGCTGTAAGGTGGATAAATTTCGTTGTGTGGCAGAATTTTCCCACATTTGACAATTCATTGCAGGAGCAATAAATAAAGGGCAATTCCGGGCTAAGCATAGCGCTGATAAGAGGTCATCTGCAAAGCCATTTGCTAGCTTAGCTATAAAATTTGCACTAGCAGGGGCGACAAGGATAGCACTTGCATCACGTGAGCTGTTTATGTGCGTCATATTATTATTAATACGGCTATCCCATAAATCTGTAAGTACCGTTTTTCCAGTTAAAGCCTGTAATGTGGTAGGGCCAATAAATTTACAGGCTGAAGCAGTCATTATTACCTGCACATCCAAATCTTTTTTTACTAAAATACGTGTAACTTCTGCTGCTTTGTACGCGGCGATTCCACCAGTTATTCCTAGAATTATGTGCTTAGTACTAAGTAAGGGTAATTTGGGCATAGATAATTTTAAGAAGCTGTCCTAGGGAAGAGAAGTTTAACCTAAAAATGAATTTATTTTTAAATATTAGCGTAACATTATGATTCTGAATTATTTTTTAATTTAAATGCATATTTCATAGTCTAAGTGTCATGCTGCATATTCGTTGCTAGCATGTATCTATTTATAATTGTTGATGATTCTTAGATAATAATACCAACTTTTTGAAGAAATCAGTATATAATGCCTCTTTTTTATGAATTCCGGAGTATGTTGTTATGTCACGAATATGTGAAGTCACTGGTAAAAAGCCTATATCTGGTAACCATGTTTCTCATGCAAATAATAAAACGAAGCGTCGTTTTCTTCCTAATTTGCAGCAACGTAGATTCTGGGTTGAAAGTGAAAAAAAATGGGTTAGTTTACGCCTATCTAATGCCGGATTAAGAATTATAGATAAAAATGGAATTGATGTGGTTCTGGCAAAAATACGTGCTCGTGGAACTAATATTTAGGGTAGTATCATAATATTAAATATATAAGAATTTAGGGCTTACATCATGCGTGAGAAAATAAAACTTGAGTCTTCTGCTGGGACTGGACATTTTTATACTACTACTAAGAATAAAAGGACTACTGCGGAGAAATTAGAGATTTCTAAATTTGATCCTGTGGTACGTAAGCATGTAAAGTACAAGGAGGCAAAGCTTAAATAATTTCTATTGCCTTATTTATTACGCATACCATCTCAGTCTACGAGAGAATTTTTCAAGCACCTCAATATTGCTTTTTTCCGCACGGTGGCACCAGTCCTCTAGTTGTTTTACTAGCTCATCTTTAGTAGCTGTAGAGCGCTGCCACACAGATATTAGTTCTTCACGCATAGTATATACTTTATCTAATGTTCTAGTCTTACTTAAAACCAAATTAAGTTTAGCACGCTCATGTTCTTGCAAGGTATTAGAGTCTGCTAGAACCCAGCGTTTTAGTGTATTTTTGTCTATGCCATGTTGTATAGCCTCTTCTCTTAAATGTTTCATTTCCTTGGCAAAAGTCTTTTTTAGAGAATGGGCATATTTTGCTAATACTTCATAACGATGCAGAATTACTGCTTGCAACGTATCTGAATCACATTTTGTCTTTGTGGTATTAAGGCGTAATTTAGGTGCCATTTTCTTGATTTTTGCTAGTCCCATTGATTTTAGGATACATATATACATCCAGCCAATATCAAACTCATACCATTTATTAGATAGTCGTGCAGATGTCGCGTATGCATGGTGATTATTATGTAGTTCTTCTCCTCCAATAAGAATACCCCATGGAATAATATTACGGCTTGCATCTTCTGGCTGGAAATTACGATAACCCCAATAGTGCCCAATACCATTAATAATTCCAGCAGCAAATAAAGGTGACCAAGCCATTTGTACTGCCCATATAGTTAACCCAATTGGTCCAAACAGAATTAGGTTTATAATAAGCATTAAAGCAACACCTGACACACTGTGTGCAGCGTAAATATTACGTTCTATCCAGTCGTTAGGAGTTCCCTGACCATATCTTTCCATTGTTTCTAAATTTTTAGCCTCTTTACGGTAGAGTTCTGATCCTTCCAATAATAGTTTTCCAATACTAAGAATCTGGGGGCTATGGGGATCATCTATAGTTTCGCATTTAGCATGGTGCTTACGGTGAATTGCTGTCCATTCTTTAGTTACCATGCCTGTAGTAAGCCATAACCAGAAACGAAAGAAATGGCTAGGTATAGCATGTAATTCTAGAGCACGATGCGCTTGGTGGCGGTGTAAGAATATAGTGATACTAGCAATTGTGATATGAGTAACAACTAAGGTAAATACTAGATAACCCCACCAAGGTAATTCAATAAGCCCTGATATAATATGGATAAAATCCATTTGCATAAATTCCTAGTAAATAGTGATGTTGCAATCTAAAGCGAAATAATCATTTAGTCAAGAAATTATATAGCATATTTGTGGTGACACATAGAAAAAAGCTTATTTTTAACATGCTAAATTTAATATTGCTTAAAGGTGAATTTGAATAATTAATTCTATTAATATTAGAAATATATATTTCATCTCACAAGTGAATCTGAACATAATTAATTGATATATTAGAGAAGAAGTTAGATATCACAATATATTAAGATGCCTCTGAACTAGGCATAATCATTTTTTGTAGGACCCTCCACACATTAATTAAAATTTTTTCTTGTGCGATTTTGTTAGGATGCATTCTGTCATCTTGGAAATATTTTAGTTTATCACCAAATCCTTCTAGCAAGAAGGGAACTAACTTAAGCTCATGTTTGCTCGCTATTTTATGGTAAATATTGGAGAATTCTTTTGTGTATATTTTTCCATAATTTGGGGGTAGGCGCATACCTACTAATAGTATTGATGCTTTATTTTTCTTGCATACTTTTATAATTGCTTCCAGATTATTATAGATAGATTTAATAGGTATACCGCGTAGCCCATCATTTGCTCCTAACTCAACAATTACAATGCTAGGGCGGTAACGGTGAAGTGCTTGTTTAATTCGTTTAAGGCCACCTAATGTTGTTTCTCCACTAATACTGGCATTAATTATTTGGTAGACTAATTGTTCTCTCTTTAGCTTTGTTTTTAGCAGACTTACCCATCCGGTCTTTTGTGGTAAGCCATATCCTGCTGACAAACTGTCCCCATATACCATAATGGTGTTAGATTTAGTGGGGGACATGGCAATATCTGCATCGCTATGGGCCATACTAGACGAGACACTGAGTAATAAAATATTTAAAGTAATTAGAAAGGTTCTCATGACAGATAATTTAATTATAAAGCCTATTGTACAAGCAATCTCTCTGACTAAACGTGTTCAAAGTAGTGATACTTTTCTCACTATCTTGCAGGATATTAACTTGGAAGTGAGTATTGGTGAAGCTATTTCAATTGTGGGAGCGTCTGGATCAGGAAAATCTACTTTATTGGGTTTGTTAGCAGGGCTTGATATTCCTTCTAGTGGACAAGTATATCTTAATGGCGAAGATATTTTTTCATTGAGTGAAGATGGAAGAGCTGAATTACGTGGTCATTTACTTGGGTTTGTATTTCAATCATTTCAGTTACTTTCTGTGCTTACAGCAATCGAGAATGTAATGCTACCCCTAGAACTAGCAGGTGTAGGTAATACATATCAAATAGCATTTGAAATTCTTGAGCGGGTAGGATTAGAGGCACGTATTAATCATTATCCAAAACAACTTTCGGGAGGAGAACAACAGCGTGTGGCTATTGCGCGTGCATATGCTACAGACCCAAAAATATTATTGGCTGATGAGCCTACTGGCAATTTAGATTTATCTACTGGCAATCAAATTGTTGACCTTTTGTTTGAATTAAATCGTGAGAAAAGGACTACGTTGATTCTGGTAACCCATGATAAAACAATATCTAATCGTTGTACGCGACAAATTCGGTTAAATGGCGGAAGAATTGAGGATTAATTAGATAAATTAAATAAATATGAGGTCATGAGATACATACTATGAATCTTTTTAAGCTTTCTTTACGCATGCTCTATCGTGATCTGCGTGCAGGTGAGTTACATGTCCTGATATTTGCACTGATAATTGCAGTGGGTGGAATGACAACAATAGGCTTTTTTACCGATCGGGTTCAATTGGCTCTTTCTCGACAGGGAAACCAACTACTTGGCGCAGATCTAGTTATTGCCTCTGATCGCTCCTTTTCACAGGATTACATTAGAGAGGCAGTAAAGCGTGGACTAAATACTTCTACCTCGCTTAAATTTCTTAGTATGGTAGTAAAAGAAGATAAAAATATTTTGGTTGGGATAAAGGCGGTAACTGCTGGTTATCCATTACGTGGTGAATTACGTATTACAGATAATCTAGGCAAGGCAATTCCATACAAAAATGATTATGTTGCTGATGGTATTCCATTACCTGGTTCAGTATGGGTAGGGGAGAAACTTGCTACTCGCCTTGCACTAACACAGGGGGATGTAATTCAGGTTGGAGACGCACGCTTAATAGTAGTTTCGCAGATTACTATGGAACCAGATTATTCAATTGGGTTCATAAACCCTGGGCCAAGACTATTGATTAATGCAACTGATCTTCCTGCAACTGGGTTAATACAGCAAGGTAGTCGTATTTCTTACCGCTTATTAATTAGCGGTAATGCTAGCTTGATAGAGGATTTTAAGTATTGGGTGCAGCCCAATTTAGAGCCAGGAGAAAGAATACAGGGTATTCGTGATTCTCGTCCAGAAATTAAAGCGGCGCTTGAGCGGGCAGAAAAATTTTTGAGCCTTGCAGCTATGGCAAGTGTAGTTTTAGCAGCAGCAGCAATAGCACTAGCAGCGCGACGGTTTACTACACGTCACCAAGATGGGTGTGCAATTATGCGCTGTCTGGGGGCAAGACAGAATGCGATATTATATTTATACCTATGCCATTTCATCATACTTGGGTTTGTTGCAAGCATAGTGGGATGCTTGTTAGGGTTTTTTTCTCAGGAAGCTCTAGTTTATTGGCTTTCTAAAATGATAGAGATTGAATTACCTTTACCAAGTTTATCTCCTTTTATACAAGGTATATTAGTTGGTTTAGTGCTATTACTAGGTTTTGCTTTCCCACCTTTACTCAATTTGCGTAATGTGCCGGCATTACGTGTCTTACGATGTGATATGGGCACTGCTAGTGTTCAAAGCCTAGCAGGCTATGCATTGGGGCTTGCTGCATTATCAGTATTGTTTTTGTGGAAAGCTGGCGACATGCATCTTGGTTTTTTAGTTATGACTGGATTTATTGTTGCAATAATAATTTTTGGTCTACTTAGCTTTCTTCTAATAAAAATTATTTCAAGCCTACGTAGTACAGTAGGGGGAACATGGAAATATGGGTTAGTTGGTATATGGAGGCGTGCTAGTACCAGTGCGATTCAAGCTGTATCACTTGGGTTAGGATTGATGTCGTTGTTGACCTTGACGTTAATTCGAGGTGATTTACTACAAAACTGGCATACTAATCTTCCACCGGATACACCTAACCATTTTTTAGTAAATATTCAAGAAGACCAGCTACAGGAATTGGCAGCATTTTTTCAGCACAATGAGATCCTGCAGCCCACGGTTTACCCTATGGTAAGGGGGCGGATCATCTCTATTAATGGCAAAATAGTATTACCAGAAGACTATTCAGATACACGAGCAAAAAGATTGCTGAGAAGGGATTTTAATCTTTCATGGGAAAATGATATACGAAGTGATAATCAGATTATAGATGGGCAATGGTGGGAAAATGGAGCTAGGAAAAAAGAAGTTTTATCTATGGAGGAAGGTGTTGCAAAAGCATTAGGAGTGCAGCTGGGCGATACGCTATCTTTTGATATTGCGGGTAGTAATTTTTCTGCTGTTGTGAGTAGTATTCGAAAAGTAGATTGGGATTCATTCCGTGTTAATTTCTTTGCGGTAACTCCTCCAGGTATATTAGATAAATATCCAAAAAGCTATGTTACTAGTTTCTATGTGCCAGAGGGTAGCATAGATATGATGAACAAATTGATAAAATCTTTTCCAAATTTTTTGGTTATAGATGTAGAAACTATTATTAAGCAGGTACAAAAAGTTATTGAGCAAGTAACTAAAGCAATTGAATTTGTTTTTTTATTTACACTTATATCCGGGCTAATAGTCTTGTATGCGGCAATCATTTCTGCCAAAGATGAACGTATTTATGAGGCTGCAGTCTTCCGTACTTTGGGAGCAAAGCGTAGACAATTACTTAATATATGGGCAATAGAATTTTTTATACTTGGTGCCGTATCCGGTATATTTTCTTCAATGGGGGCCAGTGCGCTAGGATATGTTATTGGTAAATTTACATTAAATATTCCTTATACATTTAATATATGGATATGGTTGATAGGATTATTGGTTGGGGTTATAGGTGTGTTAGTAGCTGGAATGTTGGGGACACGTAATGTGTTATCAAATCCACCAATGAAAGTACTTAGAGAAGTAAGCTAATAAATTTAATTTATTGGAGATTTACTTATAATTTGACTGTAGTATATTTTTTCTTGGGTTTTTATATGCCTATAGAATTTATTATTAACTTACTATTTATTGCAGATATAAACATAAAAATCCATGAATCTTAATAGAGATATTAGCGTATGAGATTAGTATTAAAAATCATATATAGTATTTCTATTTAAAATGGTATGTCGTCATCCATATCTCCAAACCCACTACTAGGATTATTTGTAGTGGGATTATTGTTTGCAACGTTATCTTTAGGTGATAAGGTCTTATTATTCTTATTTTCTCCCTCATAGCTGGTGGTTCCAGATCTACTACCCAGCATTCTCATTTCATTTGCAATGATTTCTGTTGTATACCGATCAGCACCTGTTTTATCAGTCCATTTACGGGTTTCAAGTCTACCCTCAACATAGACAGAGCTACCTTTTTTTAGATATTCACCTACAATCTCAGCAAGTTTTCTATAAAAAGTTACACGGTGCCATTCAGTTTTTTCTTTTTTCTCCCCTGCTTTATCTTTCCAGGTTTCAGAAGTTGCTAATGTGATGTTAGTAACTGCTTCACCATTGGGCATGTAACGAATTTCTGGATCTTTACCAAGATTTCCAATTAATATCACCTTATTTATTGATGCCATTTATACTTCCCCCTCTAGTATTTGTACAACTTTTGTTTTATCAAATCCATTAATATCAACTTTTAGATAAGCGACTCTTTCATTTGCTAATACTAAGGCTTCGTGTACACCATTCACAGATGCTAGCATCTGTGATAATTGATTTGCTTTACCTACTTCCATTTCTTTTACTTGGTACATTTTGGTGCGAACAGCTGCTGGAGCCTTCATAGTAATAGCGAGTACTAGCCATAATGCCAGTAGAGCGCCACAAAATGCAAATAATGCTGAGCTGCCATAATACTCATATAAATAGCCCCCAGCAGTTGCCCCAGTAAATGTTCCTAAAAATTGGATGCTGCTATATATGCCAATGGCTGTTCCTTTTGCGCCTACCGGAGAAATCTTTGAAATAAGAGATGGCAGACTGGCTTCAAGTAGATTAAATGCAGTAAAGAATACTAACAAAGCAAATACCATGCCCGATATGGAATCAAGGGTGAAAGTTAATAGGACTTGGCTTACTAGTAATATAAATACTGCTATTGAAAATACTGGTTTAAGTTTAACTTTCCTTTCAGAGTAAATGATTACTGGAATAATGAGTAACATTGAAATAAATAATACTGGTAAATATATTTGCCAATGATCATCTATTTCTAACCCAGTTTTTCGTAATGATACCGGAATTATAAGCCAAAGTGCCATAAGTGTTGCATGTAATGTAAATACACCAAAATTAAGACGTAATAATTCAGAATCTTGTAGTACATTTACGAAACGCCCAGGAGCTGCTTCAGTATCTGAATGGAAACGGCAAAGCTGCGGATTAGGAATAATTTTGTAGACTACTAATATAGCTAATAATGCCAGCATACCTGTCATGATAAAAATCCCTGGTACTCCTATTAGTCGATTTAGTGTAGGTGCAATGATGAGTGATAGGGCAAATACAGTGCCAATAGTCATACCTATTGAGGCCATTGCTTTGGTACGGTGTTCTTCACGGGTCAGATCAGCGGCTAATGCCATTATTGCTGCAGAGATTGCACCAGAGCCTTGGACAATACGGCCAAGTATTATCCAATAAATATTATCAGCAGAAGCCGCTATGAAACTTCCTACAGCAAATAGAATTAAACCAAAATAGATAACAGGTTTACGTCCTATACGATCAGATAGCCAGCCAAAAGGGATTTGTAATATTGCCTGAGTAAGACCGTAAGCACCAAGTGCAATACCGATTAGTGTGTAATTATTTTCGCCTGGTAGATTCTCTGCGTAGAACGCAAACACCGGGAGAATAATAAACATTCCAAGCATTCGCAATCCATAGACTACTGCTAAGCCGGCAGTAGCACGCATCTCAATTAGAGACATTTTTTCAGGAGGCGAAGAGTCAGACATTAATCAAATTAGGAAAATAATGGAAAGTTGGGTATATTAGCAGGTTGCACAGTGCTTAGGTAGCCGATGGAACTTATCAAAATTCGTGGTGCACGTACCCATAATCTGAAAAATGTCAGTATTGACCTACCACGTAATAAATTAATCGTGATTACTGGATTGTCGGGGTCAGGCAAATCTTCACTTGCATTCGATACTCTTTATGCTGAAGGTCAGAGGCGTTATGTAGAATCTCTTTCAGCTTATGCTAGGCAGTTTCTTAAATTAATGGAGAAACCAGATGTAGATTTGATTGAGGGGCTTTCTCCTGCAATTGCTATAGAACAGAAAGCAACCTCTCATAACCCTCGCTCTACAGTTGGTACTGTCACTGAAATTCATGATTACATGCGTTTATTATTTGCACGTATTGGAGATCCACAGTGTCCAGATCACGGGATTACTCTTTCAGTTCAGAGTGTTTCACAGATGGTAGATCACGTATTACAACTTCCAGAAAATACGAAATTAATGATTCTTTCTCCGCTTGTAGTAGAACGTAAGGGAGAGCAAATAGATCTTTTTGAAGAATTATGTGCACAAGGCTTTGTGCGTTTAAGGATTGATGGGAAAATTTATGAAATTGATAATCTACCAAGATTAAAAAAAACGAAAAAGCATACTATAGAAATAGTAGTTGATAGGTTAAGGGTTTCATCAGATAGTAAGCAGCGTATTGCAGAGTCATTTGAAACAGCATTGCGTCATTCTGATGGGAAGGCTCTTGCTGTAGAAATAGATTCTGGTTATGAGCATCTATTCTCTGCAAAATTTAGTTGTCCAATTTGTAGTTATTCTTTGGCAGAATTAGAACCAAGATTATTTTCTTTTAATAATCCAATGGGAGCATGTAAAGAGTGTGATGGTCTTGGTCAGATTACTTTCTTTGATCCTAATCGGGTTGTTGCTTTTCCTCATCTTTCATTAGCATCAGGCGCAATTAAAGGATGGGATCGGCGTAATCAATTTTATTTCCAGATTTTAATGGGCCTCTCACAGCACTATGATTTTGATTTAGAGGAGCCATTTGAGCAGCTTTCTTTAGATGTTAAAAATATTATTTTACAAGGATCAGGGAAAGAAAAAATATTATTTTTCTATTTAAATGGGAATGGATCTAGAATTAAACGAGAGCATTCCTTTGAGGGCGTTATTCCTAACCTAAAGCGCCGCTATAAAGAAACAGACTCATTAGTGGTTCGTGAAGAGTTAGCAAAGTATTTAAATTCTCAAATTTGTCCAGAGTGTGAAGGAGCACGTCTTTGCCGTGAAGCTCGCCACGTTAAGGTTAGTGGAAAAACTATTTATGAAATTAATGCATTGCCACTGAAGTTGGCAAGAAATTATTTTAATAAAATAAAGCTCAGTGGGTATAAGCGCTCCGTTGCTGAGAGAATCATCCATGAAATCTCCAGTCGTTTACAGTTTTTAAATAATGTTGGGCTTGATTACCTATCTTTAGACCGCTCTGCTGATACATTATCAGGGGGTGAATCACAGCGTATTCGATTAGCGAGTCAAATTGGATCAGGCCTGACAGGTGTAATGTATGTTCTAGATGAGCCATCTATTGGATTGCATCAACGTGATAATGAGCGTCTTCTAGGCACTCTAAAAAACTTACGTGATCTTGGTAATAGTGTGATTGTCGTGGAACATGATCGAGATGCAATACTTTCCGCTGATTATGTTGTTGATATGGGTCCTGGAGCAGGTGAGCATGGTGGACTTGTTGTTGCTCAGGGTGGGCCAAAAGTTGTTTTTGAGAATAAAAATTCTCTTACTGGAAAATATATATCTGGGGAATTAGATATTGAATTGCCTATAAAGAGAGTTAAACCAAAAGATGACCGTTGGTTATTCATCATGGGAGCTTCAGGTAATAATTTGAAGGATGTTAATTTTAGTTTGCCTATAGGTATGTTTATTTGTGTCACTGGCGTATCTGGCTCTGGTAAGTCTACACTTGTAAATAACACTCTTTACTATGCTATGGCACGACATCTATATGGGAGTAGTGTAGAGCCTGCATCTTTTCAGTCCATCGAAGGAACAGCGTATTTTGATAAAGTTATTAATATGGATCAGAGTCCAATAGGGCGTACTCCACGATCTAATCCAGCAACTTATACTGGTTTATTCACGCCCATACGAGAATTGTTTGCAGGCGTCCCTCAGGCACGAGAGCGAGGCTATAGTCCTGGTAGATTCTCTTTTAATGTAAAAGGTGGTCGTTGTGAATCATGCCAGGGAGATGGTTTAATTAAAGTGGAAATGCATTTTTTACCAGATATTTATGTAACCTGTGACATTTGCCACGGTAAACGTTATAACCGTGAAACACTTGAAATTAAATACAAGAGCAAAAATATTTTTGATGTCTTACAAATGACCGTTGAGCAGGCGTATGATTTTTTTTCTCAAGTCCCAATTTTGGCTCGTAAATTAAGAACTTTGCTAGATGTGGGATTAGGTTATATTAAGCTAGGGCAGCCAGCTACAACACTATCAGGAGGTGAAGCCCAGCGAGTTAAATTATCATTAGAACTTTCAAAGCGGGATACAGGGCGTACCTTGTACATACTTGATGAGCCTACTACAGGACTGCATTTTAAAGACATCGATATGCTGTTAAAAGTACTACACCGATTAAGAGAACATGGAAATACAGTAGTTGTAATTGAGCATAATTTAGATGTAATTAAAACGGCAGATTGGATCATTGATCTTGGTCCTGAAGGAGGTGATGCTGGTGGGAAGATTATTGCTGAAGGCCCTCCAGAGGAAGTTGCAGAGCATAGGTCTAGTTATACAGGGGGTTATCTTAAAAAAATCCTTGATATAGGAGATTAGAAGTAAATAAACTGCATTTTCTTAAGCTTTCATTTGCTACTCTTGGCATTGCCATTATGTAACTTCTCCAAGCAAAGCAATGAATTGGAAAGATCCTTGTATAAGCGCTAAACAGATAGGCCTCAAGCTCATATTATTTATCATTACTATCTTGGATTTAGCAGAGGGTGCTATATTAAAAATATTTTCTCAGCCTCATGTTCTATGGGCTTAAAGATATAATTGTATGTGCCTAGAATGTCCAAGTATTAGTATTTCTATCATTTTATTTATGTAATGGAAGCGCCTTTTTTTTGCCTATGAAAATAAACAGGGTAAGATATAAAACTAGATGGCACATTAATCATGTTTCTTAAGTTTTTATGTTATTTCAGGAAATATTCTTAAAAGGCTACTTAAATTGAGTTATTCATTACATATTCTAGTGTAAATTTGTATTCTTTTTACGTTACCTTAGTACTAAAATAGTATTATGATCCTATCAAAGGAAAATATAAATGGCGGCTATTTTAATAGTAGAAGATGAGCCAGCAATTCAGGAATTAATTTCTTATCGCTTGCAACAAGCTGAGCATGAAACATTTTGTGCTAAGGATGCAGAGCAAGCTATTAAAATAGTGAATGATGTATTACCTGATTTAGTGTTACTCGATTGGATGCTACCTGGAATGAGTGGGATTGAGCTTGCGAAAACATTGAGACGAGTCCCTAGGACTAAGAATATTCCTATTATTATGCTTACTGCACGCGTAGAGGAAAGTGATAAAGTCTCTGGGTTGGAGGTGGGTGCAGATGACTATATTACAAAGCCATTCTCGCCCCGTGAATTGATTGCAAGGATTAAGGCGGTTTTACGAAGACGTTCACCAGAGGTTGCGGATGATGTTGTTGAAATAAATGGATTAAAGCTCGATCCGGTTACGCATCGAGTTACTGTAAATGACAATGAAATAATATTAGGCCCAACAGAGTTTAGGTTGTTATATTTTTTAATGACCCATCCAGAGCGAGTGCACTCTCGGCCACAATTACTTGATGGGGTATGGGGGGATCATATTTTTGTTGAAGATCGAACTGTTGATGTGCATATTAGAAGATTACGTAAAATATTGGAGCCTGTTGGAAAAGACGGATTAGTGCAAACTGTAAGAGGATCCGGTTATCGACTATCTGTTGGTAGAGCATAGGCTATGGGGTAATATAGAAATGATGATTTTGTTTTATTCTTAGGAATAAATTACTTGTACCATTTCTCAGGAAATTTAATAGTTGTTATGCTACTTACTGCTGTAGCTGGGGGGCTATGGTTGATTTTAGATATTACTACTGCGCTATTATTCTATAGTGTGTCATTATTATTACTTGTGGCCTATCATTTGTATTATTTAACTGTTTTAGATAAGTGGCTACAAATTCAGGACCCTATATCTACTGCTGTACCAGATGGCTCTGGTATATGGGGTGATGTATTTGCACGATTAGCTAGGCTTATACGGATTCAGAGTCAA
Organism: Nitrosomonadaceae bacterium; assembly: GCA_002721545.1. GTDB lineage: Bacteria > Pseudomonadota > Gammaproteobacteria > Burkholderiales > Nitrosomonadaceae > BJGV01. The sequence continues at coordinate 39,525 of PBKR01000034.1, forward strand.
AGTAATCAACAATTAAGCCAGGCATTTGAACGCCTCAGGCGAGCAACCTCAGCCATGCCTGAGGGTGTGATCATTCTAGATGAATCAGATCGTATTGAATGGTGTAATCCAGTTTCTGAGAAACATTTTGGTATAGATTTTAAAAGAGACGCCGATCAACAAATTACATTTCTAGTGCGGCAGCAACAATTTGCTGAGTATTTATTAACCCATAATTACAGTGAGCCTTTGGTAGTTAAACAGGCAAGGAATCAAGAATTAATTCTTTCTTTACAGCTAGTGCCGTATGGAGACAAGCAAAAATTACTGATAAGCCGAGATATTACAAGTCTTGAAAGAGTTGAGACAATGAGAAGAGATTTCGTTGCTAATGTTTCGCATGAATTACGTACACCCTTGACAGTAATTGGTGGTTTTTTTGAAACGGCAGCTGAAGAAAATTGGATATCATCGGAAATGGGTAAGCGAGCTCTTATTCTCATGACTGATCAGACTAGTCGTATGCAACGCTTAGTAGAGGACTTACTAACACTTTCACGACTTGAGAATACACAAAATCAGGTACAAGATGAAAATATTAATATTAATGAAATATTGTATGAGTTATACAATGAGGCAGAATCTTTAAGTGCGGGGCGTCATCATATTAACCTTACTCTTAATACTGATGCAAAATTACGAGGAAGTGCAGATGAATTAAGAAGTGCATTTAGTAACCTTGTTACTAATGCTATACGATATACTTCAGATGGAGGGAAGGTTGATTTGAGATGGAGCTATGAAAATGGGAAAAGTGTTTTTACTGTGCAGGATAGCGGTATTGGTATTGATAAAGAACATATTCCTCGTTTGGCTGAACGCTTCTACCGGATAGATCTAAGCCGTTCACAAGAAACTGGTGGAACTGGTTTAGGACTTGCAATTGTTAAACATATATTGAGCCGTCATCAGGCACATTTAGAAATTGTTAGTGAACCAGGGAAGGGAAGTTCTTTTAGTGTATGGTTTCCAGAAAATCGAACAGTAGTTGTAGAAAATGGGTAGATTTTATATGTCAGAAATATTTTTATTCTTTAAATGTTCAAGAATCTAGAAAATTTTGTTGGTAATACTCCTTTGGTAAGATTAAATCGCTTGCCAGGTAAGACTAGTAATATTCTTCTTGCTAAGTTAGAAGGGAATAATCCTGCAGGATCTGTAAAAGATCGCCCAGCCTTATCTATGGTCTTAAATGCACAGAAACGTGGGAAAATTAAGCCAGGTGACACTTTGATAGAAGCTACTAGCGGAAATACTGGTATAGCTTTATCGATGGTTGCTGCAATGCTTGGTTATCGAATGATCTTAGTAATGCCAGAGCACCTAAGTGTAGAAAGACGTCAGTCTATGAGCGCATATGGCGCAGAGATTGTATTGAATTCAAAAGAGGGTGGGATGGAGGAAGCAAGGGACATAGCAGAACGTATGAGTAAAGAGGGGCGTGGATTTATTCTGAATCAATTTTCTAATTTTGATAATCCATTAGCACATTACAAAAGTACGGCACCAGAAATTTGGAATGATACTAAAGGTAAAATTACTCATTTTGTAAGCAGTATGGGGACTACAGGTACAATTATGGGCTGTTCTAGATACCTGAAAGAAAAAAATTCATCAATCAATATTATTGGAGTACAGCCTAAAGAAGGGGCTCAGATCCCTGGGATCAGGAAATGGCCAGAGGCATATCTACCAAGAATTTATGATGTGGAACAAGTAGATAGAATCATGTTAGTTTCTCAGGAAGATGCAGAAGACTATACTAAGCGCTTAGCTAGAGAAGAAGGGATATTTGCAGGGATCTCATCGGGAGGAGCCTTATCTGCAGCCCTTCAGGTCTCTTCTAGTGTAGAAAACTCTGTAATTGTTTTTATCGTATGTGATCGTGGTGATAGGTATCTTTCAACTGATGTTTTCTTAAATAAATAAAAATAGTCATAGATTGAAGTCAGAATAAATTTATTTATAGAGGTGTATTTGAATCCAACTCTTGTTTTTGATATTGAAACAGTACCTGATATAGATGGGCTGAGAAAGGTTTATAGGCTTGGTTCTGAGCTTTCTTCTAGTGATATTGCTGAGATGGAATTTCAGTTTCGTCGGCAAGTGACTGGAAGTGATTTTTTGCAGTTTCATTTACAAAAAATTGTTGCTATTTCATGCGTACTGCGTGATAGAAATGATTTTTGTGTGTGGTCTCTAGGTAATAAGGAAGATTCTGAGGCAGATCTTATTAAGCGATTCTTTGAAGGTGTTGATAAATATACTCCTCAATTAGTATCTTGGAATGGGAATGGCTTTGATTTACCTGTATTGCATTATCGTAGCATGATTCATGGTATTCGGGCGCATCGTTACTGGGAATCTGGTGAGAATGATCGCGATTTTAAATGGAATAATTATCTTAATCGCTATCATTCTCGGCACTTAGATTTAATGGATTCTCTTTCTTTGCATCAGCCACGTGCTAATGTCGCATTAAATGATATGTCTCAATTGCTGGGATTTCCCGGAAAATTAGGAATAGATGGATCCAAAGTATGGGAAAAATATCAGGATGGGAGAATTATAGAAATACGGAATTATTGTGAAACTGACGTAGTAAATACTTATCTTATATTTTTGCGATTTCAGTCTATACGGGGAATTTTAAATGATGAGCAGTATATTTATGAGAATAAATTAGTTCGTGCTACCTTGGGCAAATCAACTGAATTGCATTGGGAAAAATTTTTAGAACAATGGAGAGAGAAAGAAATGATTTAAAATATATATTTTATATATTTGTCTGATCAGATTACGTTTGCAATTCTGATCAGACAAATATGTCTTAATTTTTAGTCTCTTTGCCCTGCAAATGCCATTAATAAATGTAGTAAATGTACAAAAAGATTAAAAACATTCAGGTACATACCTAGAGCCGCCATTACATAGTTTCTTTCACCACCATTTACAATTCTACTTACGTCATAAAGAATAAAACCAGAAAATAATAATACTGCAATTGCTGATATACCCAGTGAAGCTGCTGGTATTCCAAGAAATATATTTGCAACCATTGCGATTATCAATAAGATCATTCCTGCAAATAGAAAGTTTCCCATAAATCCAAAGTCTTTTCGCGTTACTGTTGCATATCCTGCCAAGGAAAACAGTATAGTGGCAGTGCCTCCTGCAGCAAGACCTATTAATTGCGGACCATTACTGAATTGTAAAGCAGTGTTCAGTAGTGGGCCAAGGAACCATCCTAGGCAGAAAGTGAACCCAAAAAGTAAAATAATTCCCCATATGCTATTTCGGGTAGCTTTTATTGCAAATATGAATCCGAACATTACTGCTAGCATTACTACCATGCCCATAACTGGGGATTGAGCCATAAAAGATAAGTTTGTACTCATTCCAATCATCGCACCTATGATTGTTGGAATCATGGTTAAACCTAGCATCCAGAAGGTATTACGAAGCACTTTATTGCGGACAATTGCAAGTTTTACTGATTGAGTTTGGTTTGGGTATTGTAGTTCGGGCTGCATATATTCTCCTTGGTTTTCAAATTACACTAAGCTTCTAATATATAAGACTACTCATATTCTTGAAAAGTTGCAATATTTTGTAAAAATTGTGAATATTTATAGAGGAAATAATTTCTTCACTATAATGAAATATTGGGACAGTTTGGACTTTTATCAATAGATATTAGGCTAGCAAGCCTTATTCAGATTATATTATATTGCATAATCAATAATATATCTTACTTGTTTCAGTAAAAATTATTTATTTCAATTCTGGAAATTTATATAATATAACTTTAAATTATTTGTAGTTTTAATATGAGGAAATAGTATGGATGTTTCAGTTGCAATTAATTCACGGCGCGCTATTAAATCTTTTGATCCTAATCATCGTATGAATAAGGCAGAGATAGAGCAGCTGATGACACTCTCTTTACTTGCACCGACTTCTTTTAATATTCAAAATTGGCGCTTTGTATTAGTACAGGATCCTGAGCTTAGATGTCAGATACGGGCGGTATCTTGGGATCAGCCGCAGGTTACAGATTCCTCATTGCTAGTTATTTTAACTGCAGATCTGCAGTCTTGGAGCAAGAAACCTATACGTTATTGGGAGGGAGCCCCGCAATCAGTTCAGGAGTTTATTCTTCCCGCAATTGAGAAATATTATAGTGGCAATGCACAAGTACAACGGGATGAAGGTATGCGGTCATGCGGTATTGCAGCAATGGCTTTAATGTTAGCAGCAGAGGAAATGGGATATGCTTCATGTCCAATGGTTGGTTTTGATTTTGAAAGAGTAGGTAAGATTATTAATCTTCCAACAGATCATGTTATAACAATGTTTGTAGCTATTGGGAAAAGTACTAAAGGTGCGTGGGCTAGAAGTGGGAAATTAACCATGGATGAAGCCGTTATTATTGATCGGTTCTAATACAAAATAGATTATTAAGAAAAATACAATTTTATTTATACCTTTCTCAGTTATACAATATACAGCTAATCTAATGTTTCTAGATTAGCTTGTGCATCAGAATTTCCTTGTGCAGCAGATTTTGTATACCATTCTTTAGCTTTAACATCATTCTTTTCTATGCCTTCTCCCAACTGGTACATTGCGCCAAGGTTATTTTGTGCGTCAGCATTTCCTTTTAGAGCCGCTTTTTGAAAAAATTCGACTGCTTTAGTAGAATCTTGAGTTAAGCCACCTTGCCCTGTTGCATACATTAGGCCTAGATTAAATTCTGCATCAGCATTGCCCTGAAGAGCCGCTCTATGAAACCAAGCAGCGGCTTTAGCAGCATCAGTACTTAATATTTTCCCAGATTCATCTTTAGATATAGCTTGTCCTGTAAAATACATTACACCTAAAGTGGTTTGTGCTTTTGCATCTCCGTTCTCAGCATCTTCTTTCAGCTTCAGAAATTTTTCTTCTAAATCTTGATTGTCTGGAGAACCACTTGGTAATATTTCTGATTCAAGCTTAGATTGCTCTTCTGGAGACAGCCCATTTGTTAATGATGATGGTAATTGCCCTTCTAGCGTTATTTCGCTACCTATGGGTACTGCCCCTTGTATCTGATTTTTATCTTCTTCGTTTTCATTACTACAACTAGCAATAGCTAATAACAAAATAGTAGTTAATGAAAGCATAAAAATATGCATCAATTATTTTCCTTTATTGAATTATTAAATATTGGGATTAATGATTTTTTGTATGCATGAGTTTGGTATATTAGTGCTAACTCAGCGCTCAGATTATGAGCGTGCTTCATTTTCTATGATTTTATATTTACATCAGCGCCATTATCGACAAAATTATAAACTATAGTACATATCAAATTCTATCGGGTGAGTTGCCATACGAGAACGAACAATTTCTTCCATTTTTAATTCAATATAAGCATCTAGAATGTCATTAGAGAATACATCTCCTCGTATAAGAAAATCACGATCACAGTCTAGGTGATTAAGAGCTTCTTCCAGAGAGATACAAGAGTTAGGAACTTTTGCTGCTTCTTCAGGTGGTAAGTCATATAGATTTTTGTCCATAGGATCACCTGGATGAATTTTATTCTGTATACCATCTAATCCGGCCATCATTAAGGCAGTAAAGGCAAGATAAGGATTGGCAGTAGGATCCGGAAAGCGTGCCTCAATTCGGCGGGAATTTAAATCGTTTGTATGAGGTATACGCACTGCAGCAGAGCGATTACTTACTGAATAGGCAAGGTTGCTTGGAGCCTCAAAACCAGGGACTAAGCGCCGATATGAGTTTATGCTTGGATTAGTAATTGCGTTTAGAGCTTTTGCATGTTTTATTATTCCACCAATATAAAATAATGCTATCTCAGATAAGCCAGCATATCCATTCCCAGAGAATAAATTTGTATTATCTTTCCAAAGGGATTGATGTACATGCATTCCGGATCCATTATCGCCGACGATGGGCTTTGGCATGAAAGTTGCTGTTTTGCCATAGGAATGAGCAACGTTATGTACAACATATTTTAGTATCTGAGTCCAATCAGCACGCTGTACAAGGCTGCTAAACTTAGTTCCTATCTCACATTGGCCTGCAGTGGCGACTTCATGGTGGTGTACTTCTACTTCAACGCCCATTTCTTCAAGTATAAGGCACATTGCTGAACGGACATCCTGTAAAGAGTCAACCGGAGGTACTGGAAAATATCCATTTTTAACCATAGGGCGGTGGCCAATATTACCGTTTTCATATTTTCTCTTAGAGCTCCAGGCGGCTTCACTAGATTCAATTTTTACTGAGCAACCAGTTAAATCGGTATGCCAAGTTACAGAGTCAAATACAAAGAATTCGGGCTCAGGGCCAAAATAAGCAACGTCACCTATACCAGTTGACTTGAGGTAGGCTTCACCTCTTTGTGCTAGTGATCGTGGATCACGGCTATAGCCCTGACCATCTGTAGGCTCAACTACATCGCAGGTAAGTAGTAGAGTTGGTTCATCCATAAATGGATCAAGGTTGGCTGTTTTATGGTCAGGCATTAATAGCATATCTGAAGCTTGGATGCCCTTCCAGCCAGCAATTGATGAGCCATCAAATGAGTGGCCATCCTCAAATTTATCAATACCGAAAGCATGTGCCGGAATAGTTACATGATGTTCCTTACCTCGAGTATCAGTAAATCGTAAATCAACGAATTTTACTTCGTTGTCTTTTATCATTTTTAGAACGTCAGCTGCTGCCATTTTTTCTCTCCAAACTAGTTTCAGAGCTTAACATAGCATAAGAATTGAGGAAAATACCAAATATTGATTATATCAGGAAGAGCAAAAAAAACGTTTGTAGTAAATTAAGTAGTATGTTGTAAGATAATATTTTCATGAAATTGAAATATTATAACTAAATAATATATTTGGTATTTACAACTCTTGCAGAATACTATTTCTATTAGTATTCTTAGCTATGGGTTATAAATCTGAGATAGTGCAATATTTTTAAACTTAAATTCTTGGAATGATATGGGACCAATTATAGAAATTCTAAATAAAGCTAAATTACGGGCCAAAGATGAGGGCTTACCGTATGAAGGGGCATTTCTCCCTAAAGAAGCACTTTTATTTTTGCAAGAAGACTCTAGTGCTAGATTAGTTGACGTGCGTACTCAAGCAGAGTGGTCTTGGGTCGGGAGAATCCCAGGTGCTGTTGAGATTGAGTGGCAAGTTTTTCCAAGTATGCAAGCCAATCCTAATTTCCTTGAACATCTTTCGCTGAAGGTGCCAAAAGAATCAGCAGTACTATTTATATGCAGAAGTGGTGTTCGTTCGAATAAGGCCGCTATAGCTGCTTTTGAATCAGGCTATTTAAATTGTTTTAATGTTTTGGAGGGTTTCGAGGGAGATAAAGACTCAGATGGGCATCGTGGCTTAAAAGGGGGATGGAAGGCAGCGGGATTACCATGGATACAAAGCTAAATTTTATATTTTAAGATGAAAGAAATCTATCTAGCTTGTGGACCATATCATTATTCCAGAGTAGGTTGAGAATAGGATAATTAAGCCAAAAATAATACGATACCAAGCAAAAACTGTGAAATTATGATTACTAATAAAGCGTAACAATCCACGAACTGCTAGAAGTGCACTAGCAAATGAAGCAATGAATCCAATACTAAATATACCTAGGTCATCAATATTTAGAAGTTCACGGTGCTTGATAACATCATAGAATGTAGCAGCAAACATGATAGGGATTGCTAGGAAGAAAGAGAACTCTGTTGCTGCTTTTCGAGATAAGCCAAATAATAATCCTCCAATGATAGTGGCTCCTGAGCGAGAAGTTCCTGGTATTAATGCAAAACATTGGACTAAACCAATTTTTAAGGCGTGTTTCCAGTTTATATCTTCTATGCTTGCTACATCTACGATTTGTTTTCTTTGTTCAGCCCATAAAATTATGATACCACCAACAATTAAAGCAATTGCGACTGGTATTGGATGAAAAAGATATTGCTTGATAATATTGATGAACATCAAGCCTAAAATTGCAGCAGGTAAGAATGCAATAAATAGGTTTAATATAAACTGATTAGAATTTGTTTTAGAACCAATTCCAATTAATATATTATTAATTTTGGTGCGATATTCCCAGCAAATAGCTAATATAGCTCCTAGCTGTATTACTATTGTAAAAATCATTCCTTTTTCGTTATTAAAATCTAATAAATCACCTACTAGTATCAAGTGGCCAGTAGAGGAGATTGGCAAAAATTCAGTTAGGCCCTCAACAATACCAAGGATAAATGCCTTAATTAGCAATAATTCCATGTGATTATCTTAACAGTAAACATACGAACACATATGGGTATAAGTCTAGGGTATAGAATCAAGTTTAGTTGTGCTTAAGAGGTATTATGTCTTGCTATAGACTACAGCCCCTTTTTTTACAAATTCAGTGGCTTTTTCTTCCATACCTTTTTTAAGAGCCTCATCTTCATTTATTCCAATGCTGTCAGCATAGTCACGAACATCCTGAGTAATTTTCATAGAGCAAAAATGTGGCCCGCACATTGAGCAGAAATGAGCAAGCTTAGCTCCATCTTGTGGAAGAGTTGCATCATGAAATTGTCTTGCTGTATCTGGGTCTAAGCTGAGATTAAATTGATCATCCCATCGGAATTCGAACCTAGCTTTAGATAACGCATTATCACGAATCTGTGCACCAGGATGTCCTTTTGCTAGGTCTGCAGCATGTGCAGCAATCTTGTAGGTAATGATTCCATCTTTTACATCTTTTTTATCAGGCAAGCCTAAATGCTCTTTTGGTGTCACATAGCAGAGCATTGCTGTACCGTACCAGCCAATCATAGCCGCACCAATAGCAGAAGTAATGTGATCATAGCCAGGGGCTATATCTGTGGTGAGTGGGCCCAGTGTGTAAAATGGGGCTTCATTACACTCCTTCAACTGTAAATCCATATTTTCTTTAATGAGGTGCATAGGGACATGTCCAGGACCTTCTATCATTACCTGAACTTCATGCTTCCAAGCAATTTTGGTTAATTCACCTAAAGTCTTAAGCTCTGCAAATTGTGCTTCATCATTAGCATCATAAATTGAGCCAGGACGCAAACCATCTCCTAATGAGAAGCTTACATCATAAGATTTCATAATTTCACATATTTCTTCGAAGCGGCTATAGAGAAAGCTTTCTTTATGATGGGCAAGGCACCACTTAGCCATGATTGATCCGCCTCTTGAAACAATACCAGTCATGCGCTTAGCTGTCATAGGTACGTAGGCTAACCTAACTCCTGCATGAATAGTGAAGTAATCAACTCCTTGTTCTGCTTGCTCAATTAAAGTGTCACGAAATATTTCCCAAGTTAGGTCTTCTGCTTTTCCATCTACCCTTTCTAGTGCTTGGTAAATTGGCACAGTTCCAATTGGAACTGGGCTGTTGCGAATTATCCATTCACGTGTTTCATGGATATTCTTTCCAGTAGATAGATCCATAACTGTGTCTCCACCCCAACGAATAGCCCATGTCATTTTCTCTATTTCTTCCTGGATTCCGGATCCAAGTGGTGAATTGCCTATGTTGGCGTTAATTTTCACAAGAAAATTACGCCCTATAATCATTGGTTCAGATTCAGGATGATTAATGTTTGCAGGAATAATAGCGCGACCTTTTGCTACTTCATCGCGAACAAACTCAGGAGTAATAAATTTTGGTGGGGGCATATCAAAATTATTGCCTGAGTGTTGGCGAGAAAGTATATGCTGATTTTGTGATACCAATTCTTCACAACGTTGATTTTCTCGAATTGCTATATATTCCATTTCTGGTGTAATAATACCAAGACGGGCATAATGCATTTGTGTCACATTTGCTCCATTCTTACTACAGCGAGGACGGCATTTTAGATTAAATCGCATTTCTTTAAATTTTGGATCAGTAAGGTGTTTTCTAGCATAAACAGAAGCAGGCTTAGAAAGGATTTCACAGTCACCACGTTCTTCTATCCATTTTTCGCGTACCATAGGTAGGCCAGAACGGATATCAATTTCTTTTTCAGGATCAGTATAAGGGCCAGAAGTATCATAAACATATATTTTTGAATTTTTTTCTGAGCCTGAATTAGAAGGTGTATTAGATTGACTTATTTCTCTCATTGGCACCTGGATATCAGACCGAGAGCCCTGTACATATATTTTACGAGAATTAGGCAGGGGTTTTATTGCTGCATCATCTACTTCAGCAGTTTGGTTAGAAAAGTCTGTGTGATTAAAAACTACGGAATTCATAGTGTATGCTCCTTAAAGTGCCTTTTAAGGAGCATGGGCGGTGACACCAGCTTCCCTACGGCGGCATTACCCGTGTCAGGTATTAAGGGACTTTCTCACCGATCTTCCAAGTTTTTGGAAATGGACCCCTAGCTTATGCTGCGAAATTAAAGGAAATATGAAATAATTGCAAGTATGAGGTAAGAATTTATTTAGGAATAAATATGAATTTAGAGCAAACGCGTTTTAATATGGTTGAGCAACAAATTCGTCCATGGGATGTATTGGACCCAGAAGTTATTAAATTACTTTTTGAGATGAGGCGAGAGGAGTTTGTTCCTACACCTTATCGTTCCTTAGCATTTGTAGATATGGAGATACCATTGGGCTATGGAGAAGTGATGCTTGCCCCTAAAATGGAGGCTCGTATTGTACAAGAATTACAAGTTAAAAAGACTGACAAGATACTTGAAATTGGAAGTGGTAGTGGGTATCTGACTTCATTACTAGCTAAGAAGGGTGGATATGTATATAGTATTGAGGTCCAGTCAGAATTAAAAATGATTGCAGAGAAAAATCTGCAAGCCCACAATATCACTAATGTAACTTTGGACGTAGGGGATGTTTTTCATGGTTGTCCTGAAAATGGGCCATATGATGTTATTGTGTTTACTGGATCGGTGCCAGTATTACCAGAAGAATTTCAAAAAAATCTTGTAGTTGGTGGCCGTTTATTTGCAGTAGAGGGAGAAGAACCGATTATGCATGCTTCTCTTATAACATGTGTAAAGGAAGGCATTTATAGTAGAACAGGTCTTTTTGAGACATGTATTGCCAAATTAAGGAACGTTCAACAGAAGAATCAATTTATTTTTTGATTTCTAAATTCAATAAATTCTTCCCCTAATATTTTTATCTTCTAAATTCATTAGGTCCCAGAAAATTAATTCAGAATTATGTTGAATATGCCACAAAATATTTATGCAATATTAATTTCTTGGTTGATCTTTTCGCACGCCCCATTAAATGCTGCAGACCTAGTTGATATTTATCGTGAAGCAATAGATCAGGATGCACAGTATGCTGCTGCTCGGGCTGAGCATAGGGCAGCTCAAGAAAAGATACCACAGGGTAGGGCAGGACTATTGCCTAATCTGACGCTTGCAGGTGTAAGGAAAAGACAAATGATTAACCCAGATGGTTCTCCAGAAGTAGGGCTTAATAGAGGCGGAATAACGATTCAGGCTGTCCAGCCACTTTTCCGAATGCAAAATTTTATAGCCTATGAGCAATCTAAAATTCAGGTTATGCAAGCAGACTCAAAGTTTATTATAGCTGCTCAAGATTTAATTTTGCGTGTAGCACGAGCATACTTTGACGTATTAATTGCCGAGTTTGACGTTCGAGTGGAGGAAGATCAGAAGAGGGCTATTGAACGTCAATTGAAGCAGGCTAAAGCAAATTTTGAAGCTGGTAACTCTACTATAGTCGATACTAATGAAGCTCAGGCCCGTTTTGATTTGTCAGTTTCAAAGCTGATTGTTGCTAGAAATTTGTTGGAAATTAATAAGCGTAAGCTACAGAAGATTACTGGGCGATACCCTAGTGTCACCTCACGCTTAAATGAAAATCATGACGTAAAATTATTTTCTTTAAAGTATGAGAATATGAATGAGTGGCTTGTCGTGGCCCAACAGAATAGTCTTGCAATTAGAGTACAGCAATTAGTTCTTGAACTTGCAGAGCATGAGGTAAAACGAGCTAAGGCAGGTCACTATCCAACCCTAGATCTGGTTGCTCTTTATAGTAATCAGAAAGGTGTAGGTGGAACTTTTACTGGAAGGGGAATAGACCTGACTTCAAAGGAAATTGGGCTTCAATTAAATGTTCCATTATTTAGTGGATTTTCAGTACAGTCTAAAGTACGAGAGGCTATGGCAACTCAGGAAAAAGTACGTCACGATTTGAATAATACTTATCGTGATACTGAACTTATTGTTAGTCAAGAATTTCTTAATTTTACTAATGGTAGGGCCTTGGTGCAGGCACAAATAGAGGCAGTGAAATCTAGCCAAAGCCAGTTTGAATCAACTAAGCTTGGGCAGGAGGTTGGTGTTAGAACTGAGGTTAATGTGTTGAATGCACAGGGGCTACACTCCCTTGCTCGGAGAAATCTTAGTAGAGCATACTTTAATCTGTTAATGTCGAGTCTAAGGCTTGAAGCGGCGGCAGGAGAGCTTGATGAGGAAGATTTGGTGCGTATAAATAGATTGCTACTGCAATAGCAAAGATCTCTGTCTGTATTTTCACACCGCATAAAATATTTCCCAGTTTAATATAGTAAATTTCAAATTTATCTATTTTGGTATTCTACGACAAGATTAAATAATGTTAATGAGTGTTATATTTTATATTATGCAGGGAGTTTTAAGTAGCCAGAATAATTCTTATGCACTTTAATTCAAAATTCAATGGTATAGCGGATAAATTTTTTCGTATAATCCTTTCTCAGAAAGAAGTGTTTTATGGCTGCCACTTTCTACAATACGATTTTTTTCTATTACAATAATGCGGTCAACTTTTTTTAAGGTCTCTTTGCGACGAGCTATAATTAAAGTGGTACGATTCCTCATTAAATTATCTAACGCTAACCGTATTAGCTTTTCTGATTTAGGATCTAGAATTGTAGTTATTTCATCTAGGATAAGGATAGGTGGATTCCTGAGAAATAGTCGTGCAATAGCAATATGCTGATTTTGCTCTCTGGAAAGTTTTATACCATTTACACCTACTAGTGTCTGCATTCCTTGTGGCATTTTCTTAATAAATTCAATTGCATGAGAAGCATGTGCAGCTGCAATTATTTCACTTTCTGTTGAGTGCCCCATGTCCCCGAAAGCAATGTTTGCCGCAATCGAATCATTAAATAATTTTATTTTTGTTGATAAAAAACCAATTTTAGATCGTAAGCTTTCTAATTTAATGTTTGTTAACTCATGATTATCTAGTAAGACTTCACCATTCGATGGTTGTATTAATCTTGGTAGTAAGTTAACTAGAGTATTTATTGCTTCATCCGAAGAACCAACAAGTGCAGTTTTTTCTTTTGGCCTCATAACAAATGATATATTTTGTAGTGTTTTGTTACAGCTAATATTCTTAAATTCTATCTTGCCTTGTATATTATTTAGAACAATTTTTCCCAAATCGGGCTCTGTTTCTAAATCTAAGATATAGAAGATATCTTTTGCTGAAGATAGACAGTTCTGTAGGGATTCACTTGCTTTAATTAATTGGGTTAAAGATAAATATAAAATTAATATTGAAATAATAAATGAGATAAAGCTCGCTACTGTTACCTCATCAGTAAAGGTATTTTGAATGGAGAGATAAAAGATAGGTGATAGGACGATAGCTACAATTATATGAATTAATGGGTCTCGAAGAATATTAGTACTCTGTATGCTGGATTGTTGTATTTGATCCAATCCATTTTGGAAGCGTTTACATATATTCTGCTGTCCCCCATGTAGTAATATTACTTGTTGATTTTCTATGGATTCTTTTATTGTTTGTAAAAAGTGTTTTGTTGTCAGGAGCTTTTTTTTATCTGCTCGGTGTGATTGGTTATGAGTTACCCGCATACTTAATAAAATTATTGGTCCTATCATTAAAGCTAGTAAAGATAAATCCCAATTTAGATAGATAATCCATATTAATAAGCCAATAATAGTAAATAGGTTTCTTATAAAGGAGAATAAGGATCTTATTCCTTCATCAGTAATCTGGGTAATATTAGAAGTAAGCTCTGAAGAAAATTTTTCTTCAGCTTGGTATTGATGATGATAAGTGGGTAACCTTAAAATTTTGTTAAGGATTATAATTTGTATGCTTGTTGTTAAAGTATTGCTTATCCAATATGTTCCATGCAAGCTAATACAGTCAGATAAATTTCGCACAATAAATAGTATTATAATAATTAAAGGGATAAATTCTATAGAATTAGAATTTCTTTTAACAAAAATGCTATCTAGCATTGATTCAATAAATATGGGTATAACAGCATGAGTTGTTGCTACTAGAACTGTGCTGAATAAAGTTAATGTAAGTGCTAGCCAATAGGGAGCAGCATGACTCATTAATCTTAAGCATAATTGATAATTTGATGTATTGTGAATATTAAGCATGGGAGAACAATATCAGAAATAATATAAATTGAGTGAATGATACTTAATATTGAACATGGTAATAATTTAAATCTTTTTAAGTTTAATCATAATAAATCAAGAAGATAAGTGACAGTGAGGGGGTATGAGTGTAAATTTGATATTGAATCGTAATTAAGAGATTATATTTATGAGTAGTTAATATAAATGTGCATTTAGATTATTGTATCTATCAAGCTAGCTTTAAAACAATATATAGAGCATTCTGTTCCTAGTTGACTAGGAAGGGATTTTCAAATTATAGTTTCGAGATGGAAGAAGAACTTAAATTATTAGAAGAAAAAATAAACCAATTTGTACAATTGTGTCACCGTCAACGTGCTGAAATTATCCAGTTACGAGTACAATTAGCAGAGTCTGCTAGTGAAAATAAAAATTTGTCAGATCGCCATCATACAGAGAGTACTCAATTGCGTGAGCAATTAGCAGAGGCCAATAGTGAGAATAAAAATCTATCAGAAAAAATAAATGGGGCTTCTAGTCGCTTGGAATCTCTTTTAACTCAGTTTCCTGATCATAATAATGGCTAAGAATAGCGCAGTAGATGTAGCCATTATGGGCCGTGAGTTTCGGTTTACTTGCCCTGAAGAAGAACGTGAGGAGCTTCTTCAAGCAGCGGCATATCTTGATAAAAAGATGTGCGAGATCAGTGAGGATGGCAAGGTAGTAGGTTCTGAGCGAATTGCTATTATGGCTGGGCTAAATATAGCTCATGAGTTTCTTTCTGCGAAAACAAGAGGGGGCTCTGATATGGGGAATTTTAAGCGTAAAATTGATCATATGCAGACCCTGCTTGATAAAGCGGTACTAGATCAGAGTAAATTATTTTAATGATAGGTTGTAATAAATTATAATTTCTTTATATGGTATTAGCCGAGCTATATATTCTTTAAGCCACTATCTAAGGTTTGTAAATTGTCATATCCTGATGCAACTCAATTTGAAGCCAATAGTAAATATTTTGATCAAAAGGCTATTTCAGAATTCCCAATATGGCTTAATGTAGACGTAAAACTCATCAGTAAAAATAGATGAATTACTATCAAAGAGCTATGAATTATTCTGGTTTTGAGAGGCATAAGAATTTTACAAAAGGGTAATCGTCTATCTATTACACCCATAGACCCTGAGGAAGGGGAATATATTATTGAGATTATGTAAAAAAATTTCATCGCTTAAATTTTATAAATAAAATAGGATAAAGTTATATGAAATTAAATTACAACTTGGTTAAGTAATAAAGTGGAATGGTGGTTAGCTTATATGTGCTTAGGTGCAGTTGTAGGCTTCTTCGCCGGGTTATTTGGTATTGGTGGCGGATTGATAATGGTGCCAGTACTAAGTTTTTTGTTTGGTGTACAAGGTTTCGTCTCTGATTTTATTGTACATCTTGCTCTTGGTACTTCCATGGCAGCAATAATTTTTACCTCTATCCCTAGTTTGCTAATTCATCATATGAGTAGGTCAGTAAATTGGAATATTGTAAGATTGATTATGCCAGGCATTATTTTTGGCACATTCTGTGGCGTGGCCTTGGCGCATAATCTTCCTGGAAGATACTTGAGTATTTTTATTATTCTGTTTATTTATTATTTTGCAACTAGAATGGTTATTAATAGTACCCCTAATCCTAATAGGATTCTTCCGGGAAAAATTGGAATATTTACTGTGGGAGGATTTATAGGTGGATTGTCTAGTTTAGTAGCTATTGGCGGAGGAACATTGACTATTCCATTCCTTTCTGCTTGTAATGTGCGTCTGAAGCATGCTATTGGTATTTCTGCACCAGTTAGTTGTATTATTGCGATTGTTGGAACAATAGGTTATATCTATAGCGGCATTACTCATTCTCAAATACTGCCAGAATATAGCTTGGGTTACATCTATTTACCGGCTCTTGCTGGGATAGTTGCTTTCAGTATGGCTACTGCTATTATAGGTGCAAAGGTTACTCATATTATAGAGACAAAAATTATTCGGAAAATATTTGTAATATTGCTATATATATTAGGAACTAAAATGTTAATAAGTCTTTTCTGAAATACTTATATGTTTACTAAAAGGTTTAAAATTTCCTGATATTTATAAGAAGTTTTGGTAAGAATATCATTAGACAGAATAGGGGCGGGGGGGTTTTTATTCCAGTTGCGCATTTCTAGCCAGTCTCGAATTATTTGTTTATCGTAACTTGGAGGGCTTTCCCCAGGGCTATATTTATCAGCTTTCCAAAATCTAGATGAGTCTGGAGTGAGTGCTTCATCAATAAGATACAGCTTGCCTGCATGATCTTGGCCGAATTCAAATTTAGTGTCGGCAATAATGATACCATTAGTTGCAGCAAAGTCTGCTGCCTCCGTGTATAAGGCTATCGCTATATCACGTATTTGTAATGCTAATGCGCTACCAATAATTCTTTCTACTTTTGAGAATGAGATATTCTCATCATGCGTACCTATTTCAGCTTTGGTTGAAGGTGTAAAAATTGCCCCACTGGGTAATTTAGAGGCTTTTTCTAACCCAGTGGGAATCGTAATCCCACAAATTTTATTATTCTTTTTATAGTCTTTCCAGCTAGACCCTGCAATATAGCCCCGTACAATAGCTTCGATTGGTACTGGCTTTAATTTTTTTACTACAAAAGAACGTCCTGATACTTGATCTATTTCATTATTTGATACAAGTGACTCAGGCTGAATATTAGTCAAATGATTAGGTATGATGTGCTCTAGTTTTTTAAACCAGAAATTGGACATAGCTGTTAGCACTTTACCTTTTCCAGGGATCGGTGTGGGTAGAATTAAGTCGAAGGCAGACAGTCTATCTGTTTGTATGATTAATAATTTATCTTCATCGACAGCATAGATATCCCTTACTTTCCCTCGGTGTAAAAAATTGAGACTAGTAAGGCTAGATTCAAATAACGTTTTTTCAGATATGATCATTCCAGTTTATTCAAGTTAGGAAATATCATGACATGCTGCTGCCATGTTTTACAGAGAGAGCTTATCCCGATAGCTGTTTTAGAATCAGAAGATGCTAGTAGGGAAGTAGAGAATAAGCTTGCATTATCTGTATTTGCCTCACCTATTTTATACGTGATATTGGTATATATCATTTGCAATTATACAACGTAGGCAGCAATCAATCTTTTTAGTATATTTATGTGTATTATTCAGGTTCTGTTGGCAGAAATAGGATAATTTTATGTTAAAAATATTGTATAAAGAAAAAAATTGTATAACCATTAAGCATAGTGTGATTAAATTATATTCTTATAAGGGCGCTAATGTCATCTTTTGGGCCTGAGATTAAATGGTGCATTTTTGTGAAAAATATTACACAATTAACTCATAGGCTCAAAATTTGAGTTACTGCAAATATTGGCACACTCTATTATTTAACAGCTTTTCTAATTTTAAAATGATTAATCCATTAGTTTATATTGTTATGGGCAGTGATAGTGACTGGAATGTAATGAAACATGCTGTTGCTATATTGGAAAATTTTAATATAACGCATGGAGTCAAAATAATTTCTGCACATCGAACACCAGACTTGTTATTTAAATTTGCTGAAGAAGCTAGAGGCTTAGATATTCAATGTATTATTGCTGGTGCAGGTGGTGCGGCACATCTGCCTGGTATGATTGCAGCAAAAACTACTGTGCCAGTTTTAGGTGTGCCTGTAAATTCAAAGCATTTGCAAGGTATGGATTCCTTACTTTCTATTGTACAGATGCCTAAAGGAGTACCAGTTGCTTCTTTTGCAATTGGTGATGCGGGTGCAGCTAATGCTGGTTTATTTGCTGTATCTTTGCTGGCAATTAATAATAGTGAATTAGGTGAACGATTGATTTCTTTCCGGCAAGAGCAAGCGGAAAAAATATTAGCCATGAAGTTGCCAAAATAATGCTTGTTACGCCTGGGGAAATGTTGGGTTTGCTAGGTGGTGGCCAGCTTGGTCGCATGTTTACAAAGGCAGCACAAAGTTTAGGATATAAAGTAACTGTATTAGATCCAGCGTCAGAAAGTCCTGCAGGACTAGTAGCAGATAATTTTATTTGTGCCGATTATGCAGATAATCATGCATTATTAGAATTGAGTACTCATTGTGCGGCCATTACTACAGAATTTGAAAATATCCCTGCTGAATCGCTCAATGAACTAGCAAAAGTATGTGTAGTAAGTCCTGATGCACATAGCGTATCTATTGCACAGAATAGAATTTCTGAGAAAAAATTTCTTGTAGAAAATAATTTTTCAGTGGTGCCATTTGCAATTATTGATAATACTGAAGAAAGAGTAAAAATTAATCATACAAATCTTCTTCCTGGCATTCTGAAAATTTGTCAGTTTGGATATGATGGTAAAGGACAGAGACGTGTAAACAGTGAGGAAGAATTAAAAGCGGCAATAGATGATTTAAATAGAGAAATTTGTGTATTGGAGAGGTTAATGCCACTAAGTTGCGAGATTTCTGTCATTGTTGCACGTAGTAGTGATGGAGGACTAATTAGTTTTCCTGTTTCTGAGAATCAGCATGTTAACGGCATACTAAATATTAGTATAATTCCAGCGAGAATTTCTGCTCAATTAGCCCAACAGGCTAAAGACATAGCAGCTAAAGTAGCTGAGAGACTAAATTATCAAGGCGTATTATGTGTAGAGTTTTTTGTACTGGAAGATGGTCAGTTGCTGATTAATGAAATCGCACCACGCCCCCATAACAGTGGGCATTATTCTATTGATGCCTGTTTTACATCACAGTTTGAGCAACAGGTCAGAGTAATGTGTGGTTTACCGCTCGGTAATACAGAAATGCATAGTGCTGCTGTAATGGTTAATATTTTAGGTGATTTGTGGCAGAAAGGTGAGCCTGATTGGAGTCATGTCTTAGAGCAGCCCTCTACTAAATTACATTTATATGGCAAATTAGAAGCACGTCCTGATCGTAAAATGGGACACTTTACTGTATTAGGTAAAACGACTGATATGGCATTATCAAAAGCAATAGAAATTAAATGTCATCTTGAAGAGCACGGTAATAGATCATAGGTATTAATGGTTTTTTAATTTATTTAGATTGTTGAGATTTGTTCTCTAAGTTAATTTATCGTTATGGAAGGCAATCTTATTTAACATTTCTATATTTACTAATTTATTGTTATGAGACGTCCCTGATATAATGGTAAATGGTTCGGATGGTTCACCTAAATCAGATAATACTAAAGATGCTCCGGTAAAATCCTGCTTTTCAGTGTAGTTATTTACTGTAACAATTGTTGTAAGCCCTGCGGCAAGTGCCGCTCTTAATCCACACTCAGAGTCTTCTATAGCTATACATTGTTGTGCTTGTAATCCTAGGTGCTTAAGAGCCCAAATATAAATATCTGGAGCTGGTTTTTTTTGGGGAACGACGTCGCCTGCTGCAATGACATTAAACCAAGAAAGGCAATTTTTGCCTAAGGTGGATTGTAAAAGTGTAGTCACATTCTTTAGTGTGGTAGTAGATGCTATTGCAATATCTATTTTGGCAGAGCGTAGTTCTTTAATTAGACGGATAATGCCTGGGCGGGGTGGAATTAAACCACGATTGAGTAACGATAAAAAATATTTTGTTTTGGTAATGTGTACATGAGTAATCCACGCGTCTAATTCACTGGTTTTCAGTTTGTCAGGCGCATATTTTTCAATATAGTAGCGGATGCGCTCTTTTCCTCCTGTAATATCAAGTAATTCACTATATAATTTGGTATTCCAATCCCAGCTCAGGCTAAAATCTTTAAATGCGGCATTAAAGGCAAGGCGATGACCATTATGTTCGGTCTCAGCTATTGTTCCATCAACGTCAAACAATACTGCAGAAATTTTATTATTTTTCATAACCAATATTCAAATATTAATTTAGTATGATTTATTGATAAATTTCACGGCCTATGATGTGGATACTGTAAAACTTGCTCGTTGTAAGCGATCTGATACTGCTATCCAATCTGGGGTATCAGGTGGTGCTTCTAATAATAGGTAATCATATTGCCCATTATCAAATTGGCGTAAAGTTGCATAGAGCTGTCTGCCATAATCAGTTGGCGTATTGGGCATTGGGAAACAAATGTATTTTTTATTGGTTTTTTTAGTAATAAATTCCGGTGACCATCCCAGTAATATTGGGCTTAAACCTAGTTTTTCTATTTCACAGCAACGATCCCATAATGATTTAATTGGCCAGACCTCAAGTGGTGTTAATGGAGCATAATGGGAGTCTAGAGAGCCTGATACACGAATATCAGATTGTTTTTTTTCTAGAAATATGACTTCTTCATCTAGTACTTCAGCTAATTTTGTTAACGAAACCCCACCTGGTCGTAGAACAATTACAGAGTTATTTTTAAAGCCTACAATTGTGCTTTCAAGACCTATTTTGCACGAGCCACCATCTAGAATCATATCTACTTTATGTCCTAATTCATCAAAAACATGAGCTGCAGTTGTAGGGCTGATTCTTCCAAAGCGATTAGCTGATGGCGCAGCCAGCGCCTTATTAGGTCCCATTGCATCTAATAGAGTAAGCGCAGTTGGGTGGTCAGGTATTCTTAGTCCAACCATGTTTTGGCCACCCGTCACATTTAAAGAGACATGATTAGTACGTGGCAAAATTAGCGTTAGGGGACCAGGCCAGAATTTTTTAGCAAGGAGATAAGCTGCTTTTGGTATCTCCTGCGCCCAATAATTTAACTGAGATATTTTAGAGAAATGAATGATTAATGGATGATTTATAGGTCTTTCTTTAATTTCAAATATACGGTCTACTGCAGATGGAATTGAAATATCTGCTCCTAGTCCATATACTGTTTCTGTTGGAAAAGCTACTATTTTACCTTCTTTTAATTTTTTAGCAGCAGAAGAAATTAGACTAGATGATTCTTGCATCAGAATAATAGTAATATATTATAAAAAATTTTCTGTTGTCTTGAATTTTAAGAATACTAATTACTTATTTCGGATAGTTCTAAGCTCTTTTAAATTTAGGAGCATTATTTTTCTGACTATAGACTATCATGCCTTATATGATACGTACTATAAAGTAGATTATTTTAATGCTTTTTATTTATAGTATTTATAGATGGAATCTATGCTTAATAGTTTCTGTACTAGCTACCGTATCATGAAATTTCTAACATCCTTTGTAGTGCAAGATTTGCGAATTTTGCATCATCTTCTGGTACTTTAATTTGGTTTACTATTTTTCCATTCACTAGGTTCTCTAATGACCATGCAAGATGCTGTGGGTCAATTCGGGCCATAGTCGAGCACATACATATAGTTGGGGACATGAACTGTATGATTTTCTTTTCAGGTTTAAATTCTTCTGCAATACGGCTCACAAGATTTAGCTCGGTCCCTACTAGCCAACGAGTACCACTTTTTGCCTTTTTTATTGTTTTAATGATGAAATCAGTAGATCCGACATAATCAGAATTTACACAAACCTCAAAACTGCATTCTGGATGTGAAATAACTATCCCATCAGGATATTTATTTCTAAATCGTATAATATGCTGTGATTGGAACATCTGGTGAACCGAGCAGTGTCCTTTCCATAATAATATTTTAGCTTTCTTAATTTGTTCTTTGGTAAGACCCCCCATGGGTTCATCAAAATCCCAGACCTGCATCTCATTTTCTGAAATCCCTAGTTTATATCCACTCCAACGACCTAAATGTTGGTCTGGGAAGAAAAGTACCTTTTCTCTACGTGATAAAGACCATTTTAGAATATCAAGGGAATTACTAGAGGTGCAGACGGTACCCTCATGCTTCCCACAGAACGATTTTAGATTTGCCGCTGAATTAATATATGTTACTGGTGTAATAACTTTATCTGGATCCAATATTTCTGATATTTCATGCCAGACTCTTTCTACCTTAGATTGGTCTGCCATATCCGCCATTGAGCACCCTGCTGATAGGTCAGGAAGAATAGATATTTGATTTGATTTTGACAGAATATCAGCTACTTCAGCCATAAAATGTACGCCACAGAATACTAGGTATTTTGCATCAACCTGGCTTGCAAGGCGGGAAAGCCCAAGTGAGTCACCGGTAAGGTCCGCATGTTTATAAACATCTGCTCTTTGATAATGATGAGAGAGTATTATTGCCTCTTTTCCTAGTACATTCTTTGCCTCAATAATGCGTCTTTCACAAGCGTCATCTAGTAGCGTATCAAATTGATTAAAATCAATTAGTTTTGTTTGCATGGTTACTCCATTACTGAATAAGAAAGATATACTATACTAATAAGACTAAATTATTAGGAGTTAGTTGCTGTAGCCTTATAAATTAAATAATTTTATTATGTACTTTAAGTGAGGATAATAAATTACGTATTGCCTTTGCATTGCTATATGAGAAAACTTTTTTAATAGCTTCTTCTTTAGGAAGCCAAGCATATCGCAGATGCTCTCTTGGCGAAACCACAACTGGAACAGGTTTTGGCAGTAATAAGCTAAAAATATGTTCAGTATTATGAGTTACATTCGGAGCATAACGCCACCTCCATTCTTGAAAAATCTCATAAGTATTTTGGAGTCTTAGGTCAGTTAATAAAAAATTGTCAGCGTTTAGCCCTGTTTCTTCAGCAGTCTCACGCACTGCTGCTTGCGGTAATGTTTCATCCTGATGTTTGCTGCCAGTTACTGATTGCCAATAACCAGGATGATCGGCTCTTTCTAGTAACAGAAACTGTAGATTAGAAGTGTAAATCACTACTAAAACAGAAATAGGAGCTTTATATTTCTCCATAGTATTAGATAGAAGTATTAGTTTGAGTAGTCGACCACCATTTTTTAAATTAATTTAGAGCTTTTAGTTTTTTTTCTGAGCTCACTTTATTCTTATATGTAGTTCTTTAAGTTGTTTTTCATCTACCGAACTTGGCGCCTGAGTTAATAAGCATTGAGCACGCTGTGTTTTGGGAAAAGCAATAACATCACGTATTGATTCTTCATCTGCCATTAAGGTAATGATACGATCAAGTCCAAAAGCAATACCCCCATGAGGTGGGGCTCCATACTGTAAAGCTTCTAATAAAAAGCCAAATTTTTCTTGGGCTTCATGTGTTTTTATATTTAAAGCTTTGAATACTTTTAATTGGATGTCTCGGCGATGGATACGAATTGATCCCCCTCCAATTTCAGAGCCATTTAGTATCATATCAAATGCTTTTGATAAAGCTTTGCTAGGTTCTGTTTCCAATAAATCTTCATGGCCATCAGCAGGAGATGTAAATGGATGATGAAGAGCTTGCCATTTATTTTCACCCTCATCTCGATCAAACATTGGAAAATCTACTACCCATAGTGGCTTCCATCCATGTTCAATAAGCCCTAAGTCCTGGCCAATTTTTACGCGTAATGCACCTAAAGATTCATTAACTATTTTTAATTTATCAGCCCCAAAAAATATTAGATCCCCATCTTTAGCAGAAGTACGTTCAAGAATAGTTTTTATTATTTTTTCTGATAAGAATTTTAATATTGGTGATTGTAGTCCTTTAAGTCCTTCTTTCAAAGAATTGATCTTAATGTAAGCAAGCCCTTTTGCACCATAAATTCCAACAAAATTAGTATAGTCATCAATTTCTTTGCGAGATAATTTATTCCCTTGGGGAATGCATAATGCTGCTACTCGCCCACCAGATTTTTGGGCTGCCTCACGAAATACTTTAAATTCCACTTCTGTCATGGCATCAGTAAGTTCGGTGAGTATCAATGGTACTCGTAAATCAGGTTTATCAGAGCCATATTTCAACATAGCTTCAGAGAATGGCATGCGGGGGAACGGGGCTTGTATTTGTATTTGTGATTTACTATTAAATAAATTACAGATCATTTCTTCCATCAGGGTCATAATTTCAGATGCTTTGAGAAAAGATGTTTCTATATCAATTTGTGTAAATTCTGGCTGACGGTCAGCACGAAGATCTTCATCACGAAAGCACTTTGTAATTTGATAGTATCTATCAAACCCTGAGACCATAAGTAGCTGCTTAAATAATTGTGGTGATTGTGGTAGTGCAAAAAATTGGCCAGCATTAATGCGTGATGAAACAAGATAATCTCTTGCTCCCTCTGGAGTGGATTTGGTCAGTACTGGTGTTTCTACGTCAATAAAACCTTTTTGGTCGAGAAATTTACGAATTTCCATTGTGACCTTGTAGCGTAGTCGCAAGTTTTTCTGCATCTGTGGTCGTCTAAGATCAAGATATCGATGTTCTAGGCGTACAGTTTCACTAAGATGTTCATCATCCATCATGAAAGGTGGAGTTAGTGATGTATTGAGAATTTCAATTGATTTCGTTAGGACTTCAATTTCTCCACTTGTAAGGTTTGTATTAATAGTTCCTTGTGGGCGATGGCGAACTAATCCAGTAATTTTCAATACAAATTCATTTCGAATTTTTTCTGCAATTTGAAATGCTGAGATATTATCTGGATCACATACAATCTGAACTAGGCCTTCTCGATCGCGCATATCAATAAAAATTACGCCCCCATGATCACGGCGGCGATGCACCCAGCCACATAGTGTGACGGTTCTATTTAGATATTGGGTATCAATGAGCCCACAGTAATTAGTACGCATATTATTTCTTTTCACTGTCTATTTTGTTGGTAAAGTTTTTGTTGTTACCATTAGGAGAGATAACCCCCATGGAAATAATGTATTTCAATGCCTCGTCTACACTCATATCTAGCTCAATTACATCGTCTTTTGGCATCATTAGGAAAAAACCTGATGTGGGATTAGGTGTGGTTGGAACATAAACACTGATATATCTTCCGTCTAAGTGATTTGCAACATCACCACCAGGTTGCCCTGTCATAAATGCAATGGTCCACAGTCCCTTCCTTGGATATTGTATAAGTAACGCTTTATGAAATGCTTCTCCTTGGCTTGAGAATATTGTGTCACTTACTTGTTTAATACTCCAGTAAATTGATTTGACAACAGGGATACGCCACAATACCCCTTCCCAGAATGAAAGGAGTTTTTGACCAATAATATTTGCAGTCATTAGACCTGTAACGAATACAACAAGTAAAGTAAGAATCGTACCAACCCCATAGACCTTCATGCCTAGTATTTGTTCAGGTTGAAACCTATCAGGTAGTAGGAGTAAAGATTGATCCATGGTTCCTATTAAGAATTTAAGAACCCAAGCAGTAAGGCCTAAAGGGACCCAAATAAGAAGCCCAGTAATAAAGTATCGTTTCATATTAAAAAATTTTCCATGCTAGATATTTATTTTGTAGAAGAAGGTTTGTTGTTTTTTGCCAAGACATCAGGTTTATTTTTAGGCTTAGCTTCAGGTATAGGCTTATTGTTTTTCTTTGGATCTATTTTTGGCATAGAGCTATTTTTAAAATCAGTGGCATCCCAGCCACTACCCTTTAATTTAAAGCCTGGAGCAGAAATAAGCTTAATATATGCATTGCTGTCACATGAAGGGCAAATTGAGATAGGTTCGTCACTTAATTTCTGAAGGTGTTCTTTCTTAGAACCGCAAGATCTGCACTGGTATTCGTAAATAGGCATGGAAATTCTCAGCAATACATAATTTTGAATAGTAAGATTATACCCTAACCACTTAGTTTAATTGTGAGGACATTATGAGACTTTTTTAATTTATAGCTATATTAAATAGCAGGCATACAGTAAACATTAAGTTTATTTAACTCTTAGGTAGGTATGATTGGACTATTAAATTATGAATAAAATTGTAATTTTTCTCGTATAGCGTTATTTGTTGTATGGTTTTCTCATTATTTCTTTGCTATAAAACTGGTTAGTTTTATTATTAAAGATAATCTGCTAAAAGTGCTTGCATTTAGCTATAAAATGTATTTATAATAAGAATAATTATCATTTACATTTTCAAGAGGAATAGAAAATGACTGCAACAGCTAACTCCGAAATGAATCAACCAACAATAGTTACCAAACCTGTGAAAGGACTAAATAAAGATAGTTCTATTAGATCTATTTATAGCGAGTCTTTATTTTTGCATGGAAATGAAGTTTTGATTCAGCATAGCGGTAATGAGTATCGTTTACGTCGTACACGTAGTGGTAAATTAATATTAACTAAATAAGTATTGATTTGTTACGTTAATCATGTATATTTGTATTTGTAAAGGTGTGACAGATACCGCAATTCGTGAAGCTGTTTGCCAGGGTGCTGGCCGGATGAGGGATCTAAAAGAGTGCCTTGGAGTTAGTATGCAATGTGGTATCTGTGCTACTCATGCACAAGAGGTATTGGAACAGGAATTGATGAGAGAGGCTGTTTCTAGATAGCTTTATTCAAACCCACTCGTATATACGAGATTCTAGCCTGAGGAGGCAAATATGCAAGGTAATTCAGAGGTTATTCAATTATTAAACGGTCAGCTACAAAATGAATTGACAGCTGTCAATCAATATTTTTTACATGCGCGTATGTATAAGAATTGGGGCTTTAATAGTCTTGGTAAGCATGAATACGAAGAGTCTATAGCAGAAATGAAACATGCTGATTTATTAATTGAGCGGATTTTATTTCTGGAGGGGCTGCCTAATCTTCAAGATCTTGGGAAATTGATGGTGGGAGAAAAAGCAGAGGAATGTGTGGCATGTGATCTAAAGGTAGAATTAGCTTCGCGTGATGATCTATCAGCTGCAATTACTGCATGCGAAGATACTAATGATTATGTTTCAAGAGAATTGTTTGAGAAAATCTTAGAAGATACTGAGGAGCATATTGATTGGCTAGAAACACAGCTAGATGTAATGCATAAGGTTGGCACTGAGAATTGGCTTCAGAGTCAAATGTAATTATTTTTAGATTTAGCTTCTACTAGCCCAATATGTCATAAAATTTTATCTTATGTTTTATGCTGCTGCGCCGGCTAATGTTTCTATACCTTTGCCGAAGGTTGTTAAGTCACAATGATCTAGAAGTGCGCATGGCTTTCCAGATTTTTTGCAAAAATGTTTTACAGCAAAATAGGTTTCATGGTTGACACAGTCGATTGGGCAAATAACCATATCTGCACAAGTTAGAAGATCAGGTAAGCGATCTGTATCGCCCTTCTGATTGCCACGGTAAATAAGTAGCTTACCTCCTAATGATTCAATCAGGCATCGATATTCCGGGTACAATTTTCCGCGGCCACCTATACACAAAACATATTTATTTGAGATATCTGGGCGATTGGTTTGCGCTTTATTAAGGATTGAAGGGCAGGTTGGAGAGCAAGATAAGATCTTGGGTTTAAACTGTGGTGCCCGGTTACCTCTTAAAGAATGGGTTGTCCTTTGATTATTAAATTTAAATCTTAATAAATTTAAAGCTTTTATTTTAAAAATATATTTCAATAGGTATTTGATAATTATAGACCTATGATAATAGCTTAAAAAAATAGATTTTTCAGTCCTCTTGTAGGCTTGGGTCCGAATAGAAGTAGTAGAATCTACAAGATTTTTTTGGAGTTGATTCATTTTTTGATTCCTTATAAGTAATTAAATAACTGGCTGGCCTAAGAACTGAAATGGCTTGCAAATCTAGATTTTTAGAGCAAGGCGCTAATTAGGTAGCAGCAATAAATTAATTAAATATTTAATATTTACTTATTCGTAATGATAATCATTATCATTATCAATTATATGTTATTTTTTAAAAAAAGCAAGCGAATTATATTTATTTTTAATATCAATATCTTATATATAAAATGTTATTTTTTTCAGGAGTGTAGGGATAAAAATTAACTATAGAGGTTAATTAGAACTTGCAAATGTTATGAAATTAAGTATAATAAGAATCATTCTTATTATATTTTAGATATAGATTTGCAAATATAAGTTATTTAAAATTGTTGTTCCGTAGTCGCAAGATCTCCTAATCTTGTGGCCTTGGCCAGCCAGCTCAACTCCCTGTGGGCAAGCCAGCCTTTTTTATAAAAATCAAATTTGTAAGGTATTTACAAATTTGAATAGATGTTCCATATCCATCAGAGCTTTTAATCTGGTGGCCTAGGCAAGCCAGCTCAACTCCTTTTGAGCAAGCTAGCTTATTTAGCTGTTTTTTATAGGAGGAAGACTGTGAAAGGTAAACTAAATTATTTTTCAAAAATCTCATTATATTTACTGGTCATATTTGGGCTAGCAACTATAGCGCAACCTGGTAAAGCTGTTGCCGCTTCATTAGCTGACGCAGCTAAGGCAGAGACAATAGAAGATGCTGTGGGTCGATCTTCCGGAATAGAGCGGGTTGTAGATGGGGTAGGGAATCTTGTTACAACATTAAAAAATGAAACATACAATATTCCTGGCGGCCCATTGAGTGCAGCACTAGAAGAGTATAAAAAACAGACAGGAGTAACTATTGATTATAATGCTTCTGAACTAGAGGGAATTACAACAGCAGGAGTTAAGGGTTCGCACTCTATAAAGAAAGGGCTTAATCTTATTTTAGAAGGCAGTGGATTTCAAGCAGTTAAGCAACTGTCGTTAAACCCAATTGCGAGTAGTTATGTAATACAAAAAGCTGCAGTAGCAACAGCATCTGGATCTGTAGAAGGTGCAACAGTGCTTCCAGAAGTGACTGTGCCTGGTGGTGCTGATTATGGGTATATTGAGCCAAATTTAACAAGTAGCGCTTTAAATAAAGGCCAGAGTATTTTATTACGTGATACCCCACAACAGATAACGGTTATATCACAGAAGCAACTTATGGATAGGCAGCCACTTAGCATACAAGATGCTGTCGCATATGTACCAGGTATCGGCTTGTCATCTGGTGAAGGAAATCGTGATGCACTAGTTTTCCGCGGCCAGAGAAATACTGGTGACTTCTATATTGATGGCGTACGTGATGATGTTCAGCATTTTCGTGATTTTTACAATATTGAAAAGTTAGAAGTTATAAAAGGGCCAAATGCTTTGATATTTGGTCGTGCTGGTTCAGGTGGTCTATTGAATCGTGTTAGAAAGGAAGCAAACTGGAATCCAACGCATCAACTTAAGTTTTCAGGTGGTTCTTATGA
This sequence comes from Nitrosomonadaceae bacterium, assembly GCA_002721545.1. GTDB lineage: Bacteria > Pseudomonadota > Gammaproteobacteria > Burkholderiales > Nitrosomonadaceae > BJGV01. The sequence goes on from PBKR01000034.1 coordinate 69,154, forward strand.
TCATAAGCGATTCACCTTAGATACAGGTTATGTTTTGAATGATAAAGTGGCTTTTCGTTTTAATGGGTTATATGAACATTCAGGAAGTCATCGTCATGGAGTTGATATTCAGCGTTATGGTATAGCTCCAACGGTTACTATTAAGCCTACTAACAAGACTAAAATTGTCATTCAGGCAGAACTATTTAAAGATGATAGGGTTGGAGACCGAGGAATTCCATCAAAGGATGGTAAGCCATGGAAAGGCGGTCCTAAAATGAATAGGGATAAATTCTTCGGTAGTGCAAAACTAAGTCCAACAGATACCAATAAAAAATCGATTGGTATGAATATTGAGCATAGATTTACCGATAATATAAAGGTTCGTAACCGTCTTGATTATGCGATCTTTGATAAATTTTATCAAAATATCTATGCAAATGGTTCTGTAACAGACGCTAATACAGTAAAGCTTGGTGCCTACAACGATGAAACTGATCGTGAGAATTTCTTTAATCAAACAGACTTGATTTTGAATTTCAATACCGGTCCGGTCAAGCATAATATGATTACTGGTGTAGAAGTATTTAGGCAGATTACAGATCAGGTAAGGAACCAAGGCACATTTGCAAGCTCAAATGTCGTTGATGCATTTAATCCTACTTATAATGGCACAATGACATGGGCGCTTTATCCTGCCTCAAAAGGAAAAAGTAATCATCGTTACACAACTAGTGGGGTTGGGGTCTATATACAAGATCATATAGAATTGCATCCGATGGTACATATGACTGCTGGGATTCGTTACGATAGATTTGAGCAAGATACTCGTAGTAAATATGACAATAGCATGCTTAGATCCAGAGATGATCATATATCACCACGCTTTGGGTTGATACTTAAACCCCTCAAAAAAGTGTCTGTTTACGGTAGTTGGAGCATGACACACCAACCAAGAGGTGGAGATCAATTAAAAAGTTTGAAGGTATCTAATGCCGCACTAGATCCAGAAAGGTTTATTAATATTGAGGGCGGGGTTAAATATGACGTTCTTGAAAGATTATCTTTTACCACCTCATTCTTCCAGTTATCTCGTACTAATGTGATTCTAACTGGTGAGGAAGCAGGTACAACATATCTAGGTAAGGGTACACAGACCAGAGGTGTAGAAGTTGGACTAAATGGTAATATAACTGATAAATGGAGTGTTCTCGGTGCATATACCTATATGGAAGGTAAACTTAAATCTGGCCAATCAAATGCTGGTAATACGCTAAAAGAACTACCTAAGAATATGTACTCTGTATGGAGTCGGTATGACTTTACACCATGGTTCGGCGCTGCATTTGGAGTAGTAGGTCGTAGCGCAATGTTTACCAAGGAAAGTAATAAGGTAACCTTGCCATCATACACACGGGTAGATGCTGCTCTGTATGGAAAAATTAATAAATATTTACGGATACAGGCAAATATCCAGAACCTATTTGATACAAATTATTATGTAGCTTCACATAATGATAACAATATCATGCCAGGTGCTCCTATAACAGGAAGGGTTACTCTTATAGCAACTTATTAATAGTATTCTCTTCTTAGAACAGGTCTCTTTTGAAATTTCATAACTAAAATGGAATTTGACTAGAGACCTTTTTTAATCTTCACTCTCTTTATCTTCTTCACCCTCCTCCTCTCTATTAACTAGGTCTGGGGTTATCATATCTACAGTGTTAATAGCAGTTTTTCCCGTATAAATTACAGCTGATCCAGCAACATCTAAAATCGCAACTGTAGTTGAGCAAGCGTTTAATAACAAAATCAATACCGTAAGAAGTAAAATTTTCATTGATACCTAGCTCCAAACATATACTAATATTCATTAATTTCTCTATTGCTTCGTAGTATTATTCCTACTCAATAACTTTTAGTCTGTAAACCATTGTTTTTATAATCTTTTATTTTTACTTGGTAACTACTTGGTAACTCTCAAAATTGCATTGTTTTTTTATTTTACTAATACTAATAGTAGTTTGTATGGTGCATTTAAACTCTTCATGAACATTAATGATATTCTTTGCATTTTCAGATGTTATTTTTAAACATTTACATAAATCAAGTGCCTTAATTTGAATTGCTTCTAAAATATTATCTTGTGTCTTATCTGTTAAAATATATAGATAAAATATATCAGATAATTCATGTTTCAATTCAATCTCTGCTAGTTGTTGGCATTTAATAATTACTGAATTTGATTTTGATTTCTTAACTTCAACTTTCTTTTTATTAATTAAGGCATCATAATGCCTTCCTTGCACACATTCCCATCCATTTTCAAGACACATTTCAATATCATAATTGTTTCTAATTTTTAATCATGCGTCGCCTATTATTTTCATTTGTATACCTTATTGCTTTAAATGCTACTAAGTTATTGATTTTAAACGATTTTTTCGTCTATTCCCATTCAATAGTTGATGGGGGTTTACCAGAAATATCGTAAACAACACGGTTTATCCCTGGAACTTCGTTGATAATACGATTTGAAATCTTATGTAATAGCGTGTAAGGAAGCTCTGCCCATTCAGCAGTCATAAAATCCTGTGTTTTAACTGCTCTTAACGCTATAACGTACTCGTACGTACGTCCATCTCCCATTACTCCAACTGACTTGACTGGTAGAAATACAGCAAAAGCCTGTGATATTTTTTCATACCACCCTGCAGAACGTAATTCTTCTATATATATTGCATCAGCTCTTCGTAATAATTCTGCATATTCATATTTTATTTCACCAAGGATACGGACTCCTAAACCGGGTCCTGGGAAAGGATGACGAAACACTATATCATGTGCTAATCCTAGTACTAATCCAAGTTCCCGCACTTCGTCTTTAAACAATTCACGTAATGGTTCAAGTAATTTCAAATGCAAAGAATCTGGAAGGCCTCCAACGTTATGGTGAGATTTAATAGTATTAGCTTTCTTATTTTTGCTGCCAGCAGATTCAATTACATCAGGATAAATTGTTCCCTGTGCAAGCCATTTTGCATTATTTATTTTTGATGATTCTAGCTGAAATACTTCAACAAATTCACGCCCAATGATACGCCTTTTTTGTTCTGGGTCAGAAATTCCATGTAATTCTTTTAGAAAGGTTTTACTTGCATCTATATGTATAATTTTTAATCCGATATTCTTAGAGAAGGTATTCATGACATGCTCAGCCTCATTCAGGCGTAATAAGCCATTGTCTACGAATACACAAGTAAGTTGCTTGCCTATAGCAAGGTGAATTAGAGTTGCTGCAACAGATGAATCCACACCGCCTGATAGCCCAAGAATAACTTCCTCTTTTCCTACCTCAGAGCGAATCTTAGCAACTGCATCTGACACATAATCAGGCATATTCCAGTCATAACCAAGGCTACAGATATCATGGACAAAACGGTTTATAATCTTTTTCCCTGTAGGTGTATGTGTAACTTCAGGATGAAATTGTAAGCCGTAGAATTTGTTTTCCTCATCAGCCATGGCAGCGATTGGGGCTGCATCATTGCTAGCTATAATTTTAAAGCCAGGAGGTGTCTTAGTGACCTTATCGCCATGACTCATCCACACACTTAGAGGCTTACAGCTGCTCCCATTTATTGAATCTTTAATATGGCCTAGTAGCTTTGTTTGCTCCTGAATATAAATTCTTGCATGACCAAATTCTCGTATATTTGATATTTCAACTGCCCCACCAAGCTGTGCTGCAATTGTTTGCATTCCATAGCAGATACCTAATATTGGAATACCTAGTTTAAATATTATTTGTGGGGCACGGGGAGTTTCGCTATTTGTGGTAGAAGCAGGACCCCCTGATAAAATTATCCCGTTAGGAGAGAACTCAGTAATAAATTGATCTGTTATATCAAAAGGATGAATTTCACAATATACATTAGTCTCCCGAACTCGCCTTGCAATTAACTGGGAGTATTGAGAACCAAAATCTAGGATTAAAATTTTCTGTTGCATGTGGGGGTTAGCCCCTATTCAACATGGTAATTTGGAGCTTCCTTGGTAATCTGCACATCATGAACATGAGACTCCCGAATACCGGCTGATGTGATCTCAACAAATTCGGCTTTTTTATGCATATCATTAATAGTTTCACAACCAAGGTAGCCCATTCCTGAACGTACTCCACCAATAAGTTGATGGATTACTGCTATAACACTACCTTTAAAAGGAACTCGTCCTTCAACACCCTCAGGAACTAATTTATCAGTATTACTTTCACTATCTTGAAAATATCGATCACTAGATCCTTGTTGCATAGCAGAGACCGATCCCATACCACGATAAGTTTTATAAGAGCGTCCTTGGAATAATTCAATGTCGCCAGGTGCTTCTTCAGTCCCTGCTAACAGGCCACCTAGCATTACAGAGTTTGCTCCTGCAGCCAGGGCTTTTGCAATATCACCTGAATAACGTACCCCACCATCTGCAATTGTTGGAATGCCGCTTCCATTTAGTGCGGAAGATACATTATTGATTGCTGTAATTTGTGGCACACCAACGCCAGCAACAATACGCGTTGTGCAAATAGAGCCAGGTCCAATTCCAATTTTTACGCCATCAACACCATGATCAGCTAATGCCTTTGCGGCATCAGCAGTAGCAATATTTCCGCCTATAATTTGGATATCTGGAAATTGTTTTTTAACTCGTAGTATTTTATTAAGTACTCCTTGGGTATGGCCATGTGCAGTGTCTACGATAATTACATCAACACCAGCCTCAGCTAATTTCTCTGCCCTAACATCATCTTCTTTACTTATGCCAATTGCTGCTCCAACACGTAGACGCCCCTGTTCATCCTTGCAAGCATCGGGGTGTTCAGAAGTTTTGGTAATATCTTTAACAGTAATTAGTCCGCGCAGCTCAAAATCATCATTTACTACTAATACTCTTTCTAGACGATGTTTATGTAATAGCGCCATTGCTTCTTCTCTAGTAGTACCTTCTTTTACTGTTATCAGCTGATTCTTTGGGACCATAATGTTACTTATTGGCTGATCCAAATTAGTTTCAAAACGTAAGTCTCGATTTGTGATAATACCAACTATAGTTTGTCCTTCAACTACTGGTAGACCAGATATCTTATGTTTTTGAGTAAGGCCAAGTACTTCCCGTACGGTCATTTGGGGAGGAATTGTAATGGGGTCTTTTACTATTCCACTTTCAAATCGCTTAACTTTAGCTACATGAGATGCCTGTAATTCAGGAGACATATTTTTGTGGATGATACCAATCCCACCTTCTTGAGCAAGAATAATAGCAAGCTTTGCTTCTGTAACTGTATCCATTGCAGCAGAAACTAATGGTATATTAAGAGAGATAGTACGAGTAAGCTGAGTCGAAAGATTTACGTTACGTGGTAAAACTACAGAATGAGCAGGCAATAGTAAAACATCATCAAATGTTAGTGCTTTCTGAGCCAGTCGCATGATAATGATCCCTTGCAAAGGGTAATTATATCTAATCCTTATAGCTGAGGGCAAATTTGCTTGTTAAATATAGTGAATATTCGTATTTTCTAGTTTATCAGTTAGAGTTATAACATTATGTTTGTCCAGAATAAATGGATGTTTTATCTATATGTGTTCAACATCTGCCTGAGGTATCAACTTAGCCAATCCATAAAAGAATAGTAGTAATAATTATCATGTTATCTTATATGATTAAGCGGTATTAAGTCTTTTTTTCATCATCTGCAGGTTTAATATTTCTTATTTAAAATAGATTTCCTTATCCGTTTTCTACGTTTTTCTTTTGGATCAATAGTTATAGGCCTATAAATTTCTATACGATCATGATTATGTAAGATTGTTTCAGATTTAACTAATTTACCAAATATGCCTAAACTCATATTATGTCGTTGAGTCTCAGAAAGTTTATTATAGATATTGGAGGATTGTATGGCTTGTGCGACAGTTGTCCCGTTAGGTATTTTTAGATATTCTAGGACTTGATCTTCAGGAAGGGCATAAACAACCTCAATTTCTATCAGTTCACTCATTTTCCGTAGACATTCTCTGCATGCTTAATAAATGCATCCACAAAGCTATTAGCAATCATATAAAACACTGGCCCTACTAAGTGTTCTAACAGCTTATTTGAGAAGATATAATCTAATTGGAACTCTATTTTGCAGGCATTTTTATCTAGTGGAATAAATTTCCAATATCCATCTAGGCTTTTGAATGGACCATTAAGCAGCGTCATTTCAATTAATTCGGGAGGGTGACGAGTATTTTTAGTAGTGAAGCTGTGTTTGACAGTAAGATAATCAATTTTAACAGTTGCATGTGTAACATTATTACCTTGTACGCTAACAGAAGATCCACCGCACCAAGGAAGAAAATTAGGATAATCTTCTACTTTATCTACCAATGTAAACATTTGGCTTGCAGAGTGATTTACCAGAACTGATTTTTTGATGTGCGCCATAAGTTCAATTATTATCTCAATAAGAGCTAATAATGAAAAGCTGTTAAAATACACTAAACCTACGCGAAACTCACTTGTTTTGTTCTTTGCATGAGTATAATTCAAAATAAAAAAGCTTTTTATGATTACTTTATCGAGGAAAGATATGAATCTGGCGTAGTATTTGAGGGCTGGGAAGTAAAGTCGGTTAGGGCAGGGCGTGTGCAGTTAAAAGAAGCTTATGTGATTGTTCGTAAAAGTGAATTATATCTTTTAGGGTGTAACATTAGCCCTTTGTCGACTGCATCTACTCATATAAAACCTGATCCAACACGTACGCGTAAGTTGTTATTACATGCTGAGGAGATTAAGAGGCTTATTGGTAAAGTAGATCGAGCTGGATATACCCTTGTGCCGTTAGATATGCATTATAAGTCTGGTAAAATTAAACTTGAAATTGGCCTGGCTAAAGGAAAAAAACAGCACGATAAGCGTGAATCCGAGAAACAGAAGGAATGGGTACGAGACCGACAACGCCTTCTAAGAATGAAATAGTATCTTAAATTTAATGCAGAAACCTATAGCAATTTGGCTTTTAATTTGCTGTGCTTTAGTATTCGCCATGGTTGTCGTGGGTGGTGTTACACGACTCACAGATTCTGGACTCTCTATGGTTGAGTGGAAGCCTATTGTTGGCACAATTCCCCCTATTACTGAAAGTGACTGGGAAGAAGTTTTCAAGAAATATCATGAAACACCTCAATATAAAGAAGTCAATAAAGGTATGAGCACTGAAGAATTTAAAGGTATCTTTTGGTGGGAATATGCTCATCGGGTATTGGGGCGCGTTATTGGTTTAGTATTCTTTGTCCCATTTTTAGTTTTTCTTGTGCGCAGAAAAATTGACTGGCTTTTAGGTTTTAAGCTTGGAGGTATTTTTCTATTAGGCGGATTACAGGGGCTAATGGGCTGGTATATGGTGAAAAGTGGGTTAATAGATGACCCTCATGTTAGTCAATACCGCTTAACAGCTCATTTGAGTCTGGCATTTATTATACATGCTGCTATGTTTCATGTGGCTCTAGGGCTATTGGATCCGAATAGCAGGCTAGATATAAGTAAAGAACTTAGAAGCTTACAACTTTTTATTAAAGTGCTTATTGGTATAATTTTTCTTATGGTCCTATCTGGGGGCTTTGTTGCTGGTATTCGTGCGGGCCTAGCTTACAATACTTTTCCTTTAATGAATGGTAATTTTATTCCACCTGAAATATTTATGTTAGAGCCTTGGTATCGTAATTTTTTTGAGAATATGGCAACGGTTCAATTTGACCACCGTATGATTGCTTGGATACTAGCAATACTCATTCCTATTTTTTGGTATAAATCTAGGCGACTTATACTACCAAGCTCTGCTCGTTTTGTTTGCAACTTATTTCTAATTATGTTGGTAATACAGATATGTTTAGGGATAGCTACATTATTAATGGTCGTGCCTTTACCTTTAGCAGCATCTCATCAGGCTGGTGCGATGTTGTTATTTACAGTAGCTATTTGGGTAAATCACAAATTACGCTAATTACATATCTGTTATAAATAAATTTCATCCGTATATTCAACAAAGCTTATGCCAAATATATCAGATCGATTTGTCCGTTCAGAAATACTCAGGCTCTTGCCTTATCATGTGCCGCCATCATCCGGCATGATTAAACTAGATGCTATGGAGAATCCTTATTCTTTACCTGATGTACTTCGCAAAGAGATTGCGCAACTTGTCGCAGCTATTACAACCAATCGTTATCCTGATTCCAGCTGTGCTTCATTAAAGGCTATTTTATGCGAAACGATGGAAGTTCCTTCTGAGATGGATATTATTTTAGGTAATGGCTCGGATGAAATTATACAAATTATCGCATTATCTTTAGCTAAGCCAGGTGCAATATTAATGAGCATTGAGCCATCATTTATAATGTTTCGTATGATAGCTGCCTATACTAATATGAAATATGTTGGTATTCCACTTAGGGCTAATTTTGAATTAGACTTGGATTTCATGCTAGAAGCTATTCTTAAGCACCAACCCGCAGTAATTTTTATTGCCTATCCTAATAATCCAACAGGAAATTTATTTGATGTGGAGGCTGTTTCACGTATTATTGAATCTGCTCCTGGTGTGGTTGTCATAGATGAGGCTTATCATGCTTTTGCTGATTCAAGTTTCATAGGAAAACTTTCTGAGTATCCTAATTTGCTATTGATGCGTACACTCTCTAAACTTGGGCTTGCAGGATTAAGGTTGGGGTTTCTTGTAGGTAGAACAGAATGGTTAATGCAACTAGAAAAAATTAGATTACCGTATAATATAGGTATTTTGACACAAGTAGTAGCAAAAAAAATATTGCAGCACCCTGATATTTTGCAGGATCAGGTTCAAGCAATTAAGGCTGAACGAGTTGCTATGAATAGAAATTTGAATGTATTAGATGGAGTTGAAGCTTTTCCATCGGATGCAAATTTTATATTGTTCCGTATTAGAAAAGCGAGCAAAATTTTCTCAGGGTTAAAACAGCGTAATATACTAATCAAGAATCTTGATGGATCGCATCCTTTACTAAAAAATTGTTTGCGAGTAACAATTGGGACGCCTGATGAAAACAGGCAATTTTTACGGGCGCTACAGGAATGTATTATGAAAGTAGGTAATTAATTTTATCAATTTTTAGGTATTAAAATTCTCATGCGTAAATCACAAGTGGTTCGTAATACATTGGAAACTAAGATTAGTGTAGATCTTAATCTTGATGGTACAGGTAAGGCTACATTGGATACTTGTGTGCCATTCTTAGATCACATGTTAGATCAAATAGCGCGTCATGGAATGATAGATTTAAAAATTATTGCTAAAGGAGATTTACATATAGACGCACATCACACGGTGGAGGATATAGGTATTACTTTGGGGCAAGCATTCTATAAAGCAGTAGGTGATAAAAAAGGGTTGCGTCGTTATGGTCATGCATATGTTCCTTTAGATGAGGCTTTATCACGGGTGGTAATAGATTTATCCGGCCGCCCCGGTATGGAGTTTAATATCAAATTTGTGCGTGCTCGCATAGGTGAATTCGATGTTGATTTGATAAACGAATTTTTTCAGGGTTTTGTTAATCATGCATTGGTGACGTTACATATTGATAATTTGTCTGGTGATAATGCTCATCATCAGGCAGAGACTGTATTTAAGGCATTTGGTAGAGCATTACGTATTGCATTAGAGCTTGATCCTCGTTCAGTTAATGTAATTCCATCTACTAAAGGTTCTCTCTAAATTTCCTTATTTATTTTTCTGGCATGGCTGATATAGCAATTATTGATTACGGTATGGGCAATCTTCACTCAGTATCTAAGGCTTTTGAGTGTATTGCACCTGCCACCTCAATTATCGTTACAAGTGATCCGAATGAGGTTCGAAAAGCTGCTCGTGTGGTATTTCCTGGACAAGGGGCAATGCCAAATTGTATGAGGGAAATGGATGCTCTTGGTTTACGGGAAGCTATTGTTGAATCGGCTGAAAAAAAGCCATTCTTGGGAATTTGTATTGGTTTACAGATGTTATTTGAGAATAGCGAAGAGGGGAATGTAGAAGGATTAGGGATTTTGCCTGGTTTAGTAAGGCGGTTTCCAGACGCGTCTATGATTGATACTGGAGGACAAAAATTGAAAGTCCCACATATGGGATGGAATCAGGTGAACCAACTAGGTGACCATCCAATTTGGGAGGGTATAGCGAAAGACGAGCGTTTTTATTTTGTTCATAGCTATTTTGTAGATACTATTGATCAGAATCAAGTAGCAGCTAAAAGTGTCTATTCTTTTCCATTTGTTTGTGCAATAGCAAAAGATAATATTTTTGCTGTACAGTTTCATCCAGAGAAGAGTGATAAGGCGGGGCTGATATTACTGAAGAATTTTGTACATTGGCAACCAGTTTTTAGTTGCTAGGGAATGCATATAGTTTAGCTAAATTTTGAATTTAATTTCAATACAATTATTACTCATTATTTGAAATGTTAATCATACCTGCCATAGATTTAAAAGATGGAAACTGCGTAAGGCTCAAACAGGGTGTAATGGAGAGTGCTACAGTATTTTCTCGGGATCCAGTTGCAATGGCTCAATACTGGCTGGGTCAAGGTGCTCAGCGTTTACATTTAGTAGACCTTAATGGAGCATTTGCTGGTAAACCTACAAATACAGCTGTGATTCGTGACATTATTGGTGCTATTGATGGAAAAATTCCGATTCAATTAGGTGGTGGTATTCGAGATCTCGATACAATAAGGAATTACTTAGAAGAGGGTATTTCTTATATTATTATTGGGACGGCAGCTGTTAGCACTCCCAGTTTCTTACATCAGGCTTGCAATGAATTTCCTGGCCAGATTATGGTTGGCTTAGATGCTAAAAATGGCAAGATTGCAGTAGATGGCTGGTCTAAAATTACTGATCATAATGTAATTGATTTGGCTAAAAAATTTGAGGCTTATGGTGTTGTGGCTATTATTTATACTGATATTAGTCGGGATGGTATGTTAAATGGCATTAATATTAAGGCAACAGTGAAGCTTGCTCGAGAACTTACTATTCCTGTTATTGCCAGTGGAGGAGTAACTAGTCTTGAAGATGTCAGTAAATTATGTGAAGTAGAAGCTAAAGGTATAATAGGTGTCATTACTGGACGTGCAATTTATGAAGGGACGTTAGACTTTAGAGAATCACAGGTGCTCGCTGATGAGTTTAGTATGAAAGCATAAAAGAATTATATTTTTTAGGCATTTAGCCATCGAATCTATAAAAATTTTATCTTTTAATGTTTTATATAGTCATTTTTATTGGAAGAAGGGTTTATCCCTATGGGCCTCGCTAAAAGAATTATTCCTTGCTTAGATGTGACTAATGGGAGAGTAGTCAAAGGTGTGAACTTTATTGAGCTCCAGGATGCAGGAGATCCGGTAGAAATATCGCGTCGTTATAATGAGGAGGGGGCTGATGAACTCACTTTCCTGGATATTACAGCTAGTTCAGATAATCGTAATCTAATTTTTAAAATAATTGAAGAAGTTGCATCTCAAGTATTTATCCCGCTGACTGTTGGAGGGGGGATTCGTCATGTTGATGATGTACGTAGGTTGCTAAATTCAGGTGCTGATAAAGTAAGTATCAATACGTCAGCAGTATTGAATCCTAAATTAGTGTCTGATTCTGCGGAAAAATACGGAGCGCAATGTATTGTAGTAGCTATAGATGCTAAACAAGCATGTAATAATACAGAGTCAATGAAATGGGAGGTATTTACCCATGGTGGTCGTAAGTCTACTGGTTTAGATGTTATTAAATGGGCAAAAAAGATGCAGTTATTTGGTGCAGGTGAGATACTCCTTACTAGTATGGATAGAGATGGAACTCGAGAAGGTTTTAATTTACCATTAACTCGTGCTGTGTCAGACGCATTAGATATACCAGTTATTGCTAGCGGTGGGGTAGGAGACTTGAATCATTTGGCGGAAGGGGTCCTTAAAGGGCACGCAGATGCAGTATTGGCAGCAAGTATTTTCCACTATGGTGAGTATACTGTACGCCAAGCTAAGGAATATATGAGGAAACAGGGTATTGAAGTTAGGTTGTAGTGGTAGAATGATATTAGGAAAATCTGAAGCTGGGCTATATAGCTATGTCTGAAAATTGGCTAAATAAAATAAACTGGTCTGAAGGTGGGTTGATTCCAGTCGTAACTCAGGAGGTTTCCAGCAATGTTGTTTTGATGGTTGCTTGGATGGATCGTGATGCGCTAAAACGCACTTTAGAAACAGGTAAAGCAGTTTACTGGTCTCGTTCACGTAAGAAGCTTTGGTGCAAAGGCGAGGAATCTGGTCATACGCAGATTGTAAAAGAAATTCATTTGGACTGTGATGCAGATGTTCTACTATTAACTGTGGAACAGGTGGGTGGGATTGCCTGTCATACAGGTAGACACAGTTGTTTTTTTAATAAACTACTTAAAAATGAAGAGTGGATAATATCAGCTCCAGAAATTAAGAACCCCAAAGGAATATAAAAAAATGAAAGAGTTAAATATTATTAGTCGTTTAGCAAACACTATTGAGAAACGTAAGGCATCTAATTCAGATGGGTCTTATGTTGTGGAGCTATTGTCCGGAAAACAGGATCAATTACTTAGGAAAATTTCAGAAGAAGCGACCGAGGTTTTGCTGGCTTCTAAGGATGGTGATAAAGCGCATATTACGTATGAGATGGCGGACCTTTGGTTCCATTGTTTGGTGCTGTTAGCTAAGCATAACATCAGACCAGAAGATGTATTATCAGAATTAGAACGTCGTGAGGGAGTGTCAGGAATAGAGGAAAAGGCATCAAGAAAGCCAGGGTAAATATGGATAACTGTATTTTTTGTAAAATTATAAAAGGTGAAATACCAAGTAATAAAATTTATGAGGATAAAGATATTTTCTCGTTTCATGATATACGCCCGGTAGCACCAGTACACTTTATGTTGATACCAAAATTACACATTGCATCACTGGATAATGTTGAAAAGAAGCACCAAGATTTACTTGGTAAAATTATTTTACTAGCTCCTAAATTAGCAAAGGAGCAGGGTTGTACAGATGGCTTTCGAACTATTATCAATACGGGTCGAGTAGGTGGGCAGGAGGTATATCATCTACACGCACATATTATTGGTGGTACGGAACGATTGCCAGTTATGGTTCCTAACCCAAGTTAAAGGAGTGGATGATGGGTTCATTTAGCATCTGGCACTGGTTAGTTGTCTTAGTAATTGTTGTTATTGTATTCGGTACTAAAAAGCTTCGTAATATTGGAGGAGATGTAGGAGGAGCAGTGAAAGAATTTAAGGATGGTATGAAAGATAAGGATGAAGCAGGCTCTTCTTCATTGAAAGTTGGTGGTAAGAATGCCGAGGATGAGACTAAAGACAAGACACAAACAAAATTATGATTAATGACAGTACAAGGGAGAAGTCAGTAAAATCAGTAGCTTCTTTGGAAAAAGATTGTCATTTTATTTTTTCTTATTAACTTTATAAGTTATGTTTGATATTAGCTTTACTGAAATTATGGTAATTATAGTGATTACCTTAATAGTGGTTGGTCCGGACCGATTACCTAAGTTAGCACGCACTCTTGGTTATCTTTTGGGACGTTTGCACCAATATATTAGTGGTGTTAAAAATGATATTCAGAGGGAGATGGCAGTAGATGAATTAAATAAATTAGATGAATCGGTACAAAAGGAAGTCCATTCACTAGAAAATTCAGTATTAGAAGAGGCAGATGAATTTGAAACTGCAGAAAATTCTCATAAATCAACTGTTAAAACATCTAAATTGCATACTAAAATTACAAGAGAGGAAGTGCATCTGACAGAATCTATTTCATCTCCACCAAGCAGTGATTCTATTAAATAGCGGCCTATTAGTCCCCAATTTATTTGTAGCATTAAAGGAGCATTGTGTCGTATAAGGGGGGGCATCAATAGAACTTGATCACCACCTTTTTTTAATTTTATTACCTTTGGTCTATGGATCCATTGCGTTCTACAAAATGAGTATTAATAATACATTTGTCTCACATTTAACTGAGCTGCGCATTAGATTAATACGTATATTTAGCGTGATGCTAATTGTTTTTATTCCTTGTTCTATTTTTGCAAGGGAGCTATATACTATGTTAGCGCAGCCTCTTCTAGAGAGCCTTCCTTTGGGAGGACAGATGATAGCAACTGAGGTTGCGACGCCATTCTTTATACCAATGAAGGTTGCTATGATGGCGTCTTTTCTTATTACATTACCGCATACTCTTTATCAGATATGGGCATTTGTTGCACCAGGATTGTATTCAAATGAGAAGCGCTTAGTATTTCCATTGGTGTTCGTTAGTTGTGTCTTATTTTTATGTGGTATGGCCTTTTCTTTTTTTGGTGCTCTCCCTCTAGTTTTTGAGTTTATAACTCAGTTTGCACCGCAGGGTGTTGCAGTAATGACTGATATTAGTAAATATCTTGATTTTGTTCTCACTATGTTTATTGCTTTTGGGATTTCTTTTGAGGCTCCAGTATTTGTAGTTATTCTTGTGAGAGTTGGTATAATTTCAGTTGAGACATTAAAAGAGATACGTAGCTACGTTCTTGTAGGTGCATTTGTAATAAGTGCAGTAATAACTCCACCTGATGTAGTCTCTCAGTTCATATTAGCAGTACCGCTTTATCTTCTATTTGAAGTCGGGATAGCAGCAGCAGGCTTATTAAAAAAATCTGCGCCTACCCCAGATCGCCAACAATCAGAGAGTAGCGATATAACAAAATAATCTTTCAGAATTATAAAAAATAGCGAGATGCATTGGCGGCTATCAGTTTTTGTAACTTCTTTTTAATATCCTGATCTCTAATTACGTTGCATCTGTTTTGGTCGCTTGTCTATACGGATTTTAAAAGGCCTTCTTTCCTGCTTTCGTAGCACCATGAAATTAGCGGTTTGGCCAGGAGATAATGCTGCAATTAGATTAAGCATGTCTGATGAGTTGGTGACGGGTTTCCCCTCTACTGAAATTAGTATATCTCCTGATTTTATCCCACTTTTATCAGCAGGCCCATTGGGACGCACACCAGCAATTATTGCACCTTTAGTATCAGTAAGTTTGAATGATTCTGCTAATTCTTTTGTGAGGTCTTGTACTTCTACCCCGATATAACCCCTAGTTACATTGCCAGTCTTAATTATTTGCTCCATTATTTTTTTTGCAACAATTGTTGGGATAGATAGCCCTATACCCATTGATCCTCCAGATCTTGAATATATTAATGTATTAATCCCAATTAAATTTCCTTTTATATCTACTAATGCGCCACCTGAATTACCTGGGTTGATAGCAGCATCTGTTTGGATAAAATTCTCATAAGTATTAATTCCTAATGTTCTTCCAAGTGCGCTAATTATCCCCATAGTTACTGTTTGCCCAAGACCGAACGGATTGCCAATAGCAAGAACTATATCTCCAACCTTAGCCTGATCTGAGTGGCCAAATGTAATTGATGGTAGTCCTTTCATATCAACTTTTATAACGGCAAGATCGGTCTCAGGGTCTGAACCAATGAACATTGCTTTTGCATTTCTTCCATCATTTAGTGCGATTTCTATTTCATCTGCAGCTGCTATTACATGATGATTAGTTAAGATATAGCCTTCTGGACTTATAATTACTCCGGAACCAAGCCCAGTTTTACGCCTAGTTCTCTCTTCTAGTTGATCTCCAAGACCAAGAAGATCACGAAAATTAGGATTATTAAATAAAGGATGTCTAGATACCTTGACTTCTTGGCTAGTAAATACACTCACTACTGATGGCATCACTTTTTTAGTAACACCACTAAAGCTATTGAGGTTTAACATGTTGTTTCTAGCAGAATCTTTGCTAGTAATAGATTCTTGGTCTGGAATAACTTGTTTTAGTGTTACAACGCTATCGTTTATATAGCTATCGTTGTCATTGTTATGTAGGATCCATGGTAGTAATTCAGGACGCATGGTAGAAATGACAAATAATATAGCAAGGCATACTGTTGCTGTTTGTGCGAAAATTAACCAGAGTTTATGCATTTTAGTGTACAGAAAAATTAATTTATTTAATGTTAATCATTAGGTTTTTATCCGAAGGATTGCAAAGATGCTATTAAAACAGCTTGAATCATATTTGGACACATTGCTAAATATCTCACATTTTAGTGATTATTGTCCAAACGGACTACAAGTAGAGGGTCGTAGCGAGATTAAAAAAATTGTCAGCGGTGTTACAGCCTCTCTTGAACTTTTACATGCAGCTATTGATGAAAATGCAGATGCAATAGTGGTTCATCATGGGTATTTTTGGCGAGGTGAGGATACACGCTTAGTTGGAATAAGAAAGCGACGTATCGAATTATTATTAGCAAATAAAGTTAGTTTATTTGCCTATCATTTGCCCCTGGATGCACATCCTACAATAGGAAATAATGCACAATTGGGTAAGAGGCTTAGTTTTATTGAGGCTGGACGTTTTGGCGAGCAGAATATTGCAATGTATGGCACTTCTACACAAGAATTAACACTTGGAGAGTTAGGGACGAGTATAGAGAAAGTATTGCTGCGTAAACCATTGATAATTGGTAATAAAGATATGCGTATACAAGATGTTGCTTGGTGTACTGGAGCCGCTCAAGATTATTTTGATGATGCTATTCATTTGGGAGTAGACGCTTATATTACTGGAGAGATATCAGAAAGAATTGTGCATGTTGCCCGTGAATCAAAAGTAGCTTTTATTGCAGCTGGTCACCATGCAACAGAGCGTTATGGTGTACAGGAGTTGGGTGAGAGTCTTGCGAAGAAATTTGGTATTAAGCATACGTTTATTGATATTAATAATCCAGTTTAATTATAAGGCTATTTTATGGTGCAAATTTCTTGACAGGAAGTGTATGTCGGGTTAACCTGCTGGCCTATTAAAGTAGATACTTAGCATGATTCAGGGAATCTGCGAACTACGGAATCAAAGAATAATAAAGAAAACAATAGCTTCGGAACACTAGGAGATATAAAAATGGTTGTAAAGCTTTGGTCAAGCATGATTTTGTTTATTTGCGGTGTAATATTTTCAGCTATAGCACACGCAACTTTTCCAAGTGTTCCAAATGAGCTGTATGAAGCGCTGGGTCTTGATAAATCATCCACCAC
>PBKR01000035.1 GCA_002721545.1 Nitrosomonadaceae bacterium
AAACAGGGGATAATGTGTCGAGATTTTTAAAAAGAAACTGTAAGATGAAATAAGTTAATGCAATAGGCAGGGTGATTAGAACCCCGGTGATGAAAATATTTCTAATGCGTCGTTGCAGTTTTTTAAACATAGTATTTAATAGATTTGGAGAAAGGAATTTCTATTTTTACTTGAACAGGTAAAGGGGAAATAAAAACCTTGCTAGGTATTATATAGTGAAACCTTGACAAGGCAATAGCAGCAAAAGCATTAAAGAATTTCTTCTTGACAGGGAAAGTATTATCGCTAATATCAATCTTTAGGTGTTTTATAGTTAAACTTTTTAATTGGGGCTGTGGCGCAGCTGGGAGCGCGCTTGAATGGCATTCAAGAGGTCGCGGGTTCGAGCCCCGCTAGCTCCACTTTTTATATTAAGGACTTAGCCGTTTACGGTTAGGTCCTTTTTGGTGAAACTGTGCAGTTGGTTTGATGTAGGTTGTTTCATCTAGCAACTCAACTGCGTTCAGTTTGTGTCCTGGAGCAAGGTGGGCATACCGCAAAGTCATGGTAAGAGTCTTATGACCAAGCAGTTCTTTCAAGGTTGTTATGTCAACTCCCTTGATGACAAGCTGAGAAGCAAAGGTGTGCCTCTGATCATGGAAACGAAAATCTCTTATATCAGCTTTCTTAAGTGCTGACTTAAAGGACTTCTTCACGTCTCCAAGTCTATTCCCTTCACCATCAATGAAGACATGGGGACTGTCCAGTCTTCTTATTAGTCCCTGTAGAACTGACCTCAAAGTCTGATTAATAGGAATCTCTCTGCGCTCACCATTCTTAGAGATATCCAAATGTAAACAAATGAGGACGCCAGAAATATCTATAACTCGATGCTTGCTAAAGAAAGCATGACCGTTTGTCTAGTTTAGGTCCTGTGCGGAGTTTTGGTAAGTCCTTTAGTTAAGGGTTTTGCGCTCTCTTAGCCTAGAGGTTTAAATAGGTTTGCCTGAAAGGCGGTATGAGTGTTGTTAGTATCGTGGCCTTTGAGTACCGGAAATGGCAAATCGTATGCCGAGTGAAATCCTTTCTTGGGATCAGAAGTTCCTGTTGTTAGCTTAATATATGGATTTTCCATCCCAATTAGCTCCCAGTGCCCATCTCCGTCGATGTCTGCAAGCACGCTTGATCGAAGGCCCCGAGAAATCCTGTCATGCAATACCATAAGCAATATATCCCTATAAGCTTCTGGTAGAGGAAGGTTGAATAAGCATTCTAGTAATGTAATGGATTCAAAATTTTTGAAAAATTCAATCTGTTCATTTTGAAAAACGTCCACCTCTTTTTTTAGCGCCCTCCTTTCATATAAGTCTTCGATAGGCAATTTTATTCCGGTGGCGAGTTTTGCTTTACTCGATCTTAAAATTTTTTGAGCTTGTCGAACCTTTTTTCACGAAAATATAGGGTGCCCTTTTCGGTGGTTGGGAAAGTAATCCTTTCCTCTTTATTTATCAATCTAAGTTTAATCAACTCTTCAGATGGATCACCAAAAATGGCTGTGCGTCATTCATGATGTGGATCGAGCTTCCAGAGTATTTTACTCAGCGCAAGACGTGGGCGAACTCCACTCTGATATTCGACAATAAAAAATATTGCGACAATAAACAGAGGGAGTATTACTAAAAATAACTTTCGGGGGAGGGGCATACTGAAGTCGATTTCTTTTTAGGGTGCCTAAATTTTTCTTTATAGCGTTTGCGAAATAGGGTGTTTTATATGAATTGTGTAGGTGGCTATAGGAATGCAGTTAATATAACTTTCTCAAACCCTATTTTTTAGAGATTACTACAGTAATACAATAAGAGTTTTTATAAAGAATACGGTGATCTATCTAGTGTTAATCAATTTAGCCAGTTTGAGCTTTATTTCTTCCGCAGTACTATGTTTAGTCATTTGAATTAAGGCATCTATCTCCTCTGGGAGCTTAAAACTGTTAGCCTTGCTTTTTACGACATTAATTTTTTGGTGTGATGAAGCAGAAATTTCCTCCTCAGAACTAAAAAGCTCTTCGGATAGTTTTTCTCCTTTTCGGATACCAGTAATTTGTAGTTTGATATCTTTTTCTAGTGTGTAGCCCGACAAACGGACCATTTTTCTTGCCAAATCTATGACCTTTACAGGTTTTCCCATTTCCAGTAGAAAAACCTCGCCACCATTTCCCAATACAGCTGCCTGCAGAATAAGCTGAGATGCTTCAGAAATAAGCATGAAATACCGTTCCATGTGTGGATCGGTGATG
Source organism: Nitrosomonadaceae bacterium (assembly GCA_002721545.1). Classification (GTDB taxonomy): domain Bacteria; phylum Pseudomonadota; class Gammaproteobacteria; order Burkholderiales; family Nitrosomonadaceae; genus BJGV01. The sequence goes on from PBKR01000035.1 coordinate 2,276, forward strand.
GTGATGGGCCCTCCTTCCTTAATTTGTTTTAAAAATAATGGAATTACACTACCGTTGGTCCCTAGTACATTACCAAATCGAACGGAGATAAACTGGGTGTTGGATTGATTTTGGGAATATTTTACATATTTTTCAGCGACGTATTTAGTCATACCCATAATGCTGGTTGGATTAACCACCTTATCGGTTGATACGAGGATAAATTTGCTAACGCCAAATTGTTTTGCCAGGTTAACGACAATCCTAGTTCCTTGAATATTGTTTAAAATGGCTTCGTCAATATTTTCTTCCATCAATGGAACATGTTTATGGGCGGCGGCATGAAAAACAAGTTGAGGCTTGAATTCCTCAAATAATTTTTTCATTTTTTTTTCATTTATGATCGAGCATAATACATAATGATTTTCTGATTGTGAGTTGTAACTTGACAAGTCGGTTTTAAGTTGGTGAAGGTAATTTTCCCCAATATCTATCATAATAAGATTAGAAGGCTTAAACCGGATAATTTGACGACAAAGCTCTGAGCCAATTGATCCTCCTGCACCTGTTATAAGAACTCTTTTGTCGCGGATCATATTTTCCATTGATGTCAGATCTAAATGTACCGCTGCCCTTTCCAATAAGTCGCTGATCTGGAAATCGGTGATTCGAGTGATCTGAATTTGTTTTGAAGAAATATCAAAAATCGACGCCACTTTTTTGTAATGTATGCCCAATTTTTGACAGACTTTGATTATGTCGTTCAGGGTATTTTCTGGCAGAACAGAGGTTGTGATTAAAACTTGTTCGGTTTCGAGTTTGGTTGCAATGGTTTCCAGTTCCTCTACCATTCCTAGAACCGGGACTCCGGATAAGGAGTAATTAGCCTTTTTGGGATCATTATCTATGAACCCACTTATGGAGTATTGTGGATAGTTGTTTTTAAGGTGCTTAATGAGCTCATTCCCAGTTTCATTTGCCCCCAGAATAAGCACTTTAGTAGTTAATCCGTTATTAATTGAAAGTTTTCTTTGATTTTTTTCAAACCATATTCGCCAGAACAGGCGGGTACTACTCAACATTATACCCACCAATAAAAAATCGATAATCAGTACTGTGAAGGGTATGGCTTTTATTGTTAAGAGTTTGACCCGGTCCATTCCAACGAGTATAAAAAGGAAGACGAGAGAGCTTATAGAAACTGCATAAACAATCTTGGTGATGTCTTGTATACTGGAATATTTCCACAGGCCGGTATAAAAGCCGAAACCGATGAAAGCAAAAGCCCGGACAACAACAATGAGGGGTAAAAGCTCCTGAAAAAATACTATTTTTATGGATTCGGGGACATTGTTGTCAAAGCGGATTAAGAAGGCTACATACAAGGATGTTGCTGTAATGATTATGTCAATGCAAAGGAGAAGAATTCTTGTTTTGTTAAAGGGTAACCGTCTCATGAAAAAATTCTTTGAAAATTTTTTAGGTTGGCCGATTCAAATTATTTAAAGACTGGGAGCCGTTGGAATATACCATATTTCTTATGATAGTTGAAGGCCTTGAAGCGTAAGGTTCGCATTAGGATTTTATGCAATGATCATGGCGTATGTAAAAATCTTTTTCATTGCAGATCTTTTTTGAGATACAACATAAAGTCCGACGGGAACAAGGTGCTAAATTCATTATTGCCTTGACTGCGGTAGCTATTTGGAAAGATTTTTTGTGGAGTCGATTAGGTTTTTGAAGTGCTTTGTTCTTTTGTGAATCGCAAGTAACATTGCCATGTCATAAATTGACCCTTTTGAAATTGATTCATCAATTTCTTCCTCAGAAAACCACTTAAACTGAGAAACCCCAGACTCGGTTTCTTCTCTTTCTGGAACAGGCGTGCACTTTTCGGCAGAAAAAATACACATTTTGCCGGATATAAGCCCAGGGGAAGGAAAGACAGTACCCAAATGAATAAGGTTTTCTTCTTCACAGATCAATCCAGTTTCTTCTTTCAACTCTCTTATAGCGGATATAGCGGGTGATTCATCCGGTTCAATAAAACCCCCTGGGAGTTCCCAGGAAAAATCTTGGATGGGAGGTCGGTAAATTTTCACAAGGCCATACTTTTCATTATCTACAGGTAAGGTGATTACGCCTGTAATTTGATTTTCATCAGAACTCTTTGGCGAAATCGACATATAATCTTTAATCGCTACTTCCCCATCTTGCGTAATGGTATTTAAAAAAATAGAAAAGCGAATATTTTCAGCAATTAGCTCACGTTTTGAAATTTCATATCCTGAGTCTTCTACGAATTCCCCGATGTTATTTAGATTCATTATTTATACATTGCCATGTTTAGTGTTCTTGATCATTGTGTAACCCTTGATCAGCTCTTGAATTCCAGCATCCAGTGAGTGAGCAGGCTTAAAACCCGTGCCTTCGATTTTTTCATTGGAAACGATATAATTGCGCTGATCTGGATCTTTACCAATGGGTGCTTCGATAAACATGAAATCCGGCGCGTGGATATTGATGGCCTCACACAATTCTTTTTTTGATAGGTTGGCTTCGGAAAGACCAACGTTAAAAATATTTCCCCGCATGGAGTCGAAGTTGGCAATACCATGGAGAAATACTCGGGTCACATCTCGTACGTGAATATAGTTTCTTTTGAAGTGACTCTCAAACAGGACAATAAATTTGTCGTGAACAGCACGATAGGTAAAATCGTTGACCAGCAGGTCAATACGCATGCGTGGCGACATTCCGAAAACAGTTGCCAAGCGAAAACTTATAGAGTTTTTACGATCCATTAAAACTTTTTCAATTTCTACTTTTTCTTTGGCATATTGAGTTATCGGGTGTAACTCGGATTCTTCGTCGCAGAAATTATTATCACTACCAGACCCGTAGGCGCTGTTTGTTGTTGGCATTAAGATGGCTTGGTCATCGTTGGCGAGTTCCAACATCATCAAAATAGCATCCCGATTTATGGTGGTAGCCCCTACCGGATCCTTGTTGCATAGAGGGGCTCCTACAAACGCTGCGAGAGGGATGATGATATCTGCCTCGCTCATTGCAGGTATCATAACTTCTTTGAGGCGGATATCGCCATTTATGACTTTAAGATTTGTTTCATGACAGACATGGGCGAGGCTATTTTGATGGTAGAAGAAATTGTCCAGTACTGTAATCTGATTTCCTGCCTTAAGTAGCTCTGGAACCATGGTAGAACCCAGATACCCAGCCCCACCTGTGACAAGTATTTTATGACCCAAATCTATCTCCTAGTTTCAAACTAAGTACCTTAATTTTCAAAAAAAGTAGCGGCGGCTTGGTAATCTTCCGGGATTCCGATATCAATAAATTTTTCTGCACAAATAAATCCTTTGAGTTTTCTCTTCTTATTGAGAGCTTTAGGAATTATATCATACTCCAAGGAAAGCTTACTTGACCCATCCCATGTTTCAACTTTGAGAATTTCCGGATTAAGCAAATAAACACCACCATTTATCAAACCACTTTTGACGTTCTGGGAACGAAGTTCAAACCTTTGAACAGAACTATCACTGTTTAGGATAACCCAATCATAACGATTCGCTCCGGAAACATGGTGCAAAGCAAGGCTAATCTCCGCACCCTCCTGATTATGAAACTCTAGAAAGTTGGCAAGGGGAACCTTGAAAAAAGTATCTCCATTTAGCAAAAGACAGGGTTGTTTTTTATCCAACTTATTTAGAGCCAGCATGACACCCCCACCGGTACCCAACGGAGTTTTTTCAATAGAGTACTCGATTGCAGCACCTTTATAGCTTGAACCAAAGTAGTTTTGAATGATTTCCCATTTATATCCCACCGAACAAATGAAGCGATCTACTCCTTGTCCAATCCAATAATTCAGGAGGTACTCTAAGAAAGGTCGTTCGGATATTGGCGCCATAGGTTTTGGTACATCGGTCACAGTTTCCCGAAGTCGTGTCCCTAATCCTCCTGCAAGTATAATTGCTTCCATAGTTTTATTTTAGGATACCAGTGGGTTCAATACTTCATGGAGATATTTGATCTCCTTGGTAATATCGCGTGGGAAATTACCGACGAAAAATCCTCGGTCATGGGCTATGTTGGCATTTTGAATTTCCCCTACACAATCGTAATCAAAGTATTTAATCACATCATGGCGAAGAAAATTACCCCCTGTAATAATACGGAATTCAATATTTGCATCTCGCAGTCCTTGGTTAATATGATGACGGGACACCTTGAGGTCGGGGTGAAGAATCAGGGTGAATGAAAACCAAGAACTTTTGCCGTTCTCCTGTTGGATAATAAATCGCTCATCGGACCCAAATAAGCGCACAAATAGGTCGGCATTTTTTCGCCGAGTACCAATCATTTGATCTAGCTTTTTTAATTGCTCAATCCCGATTGCCCCGCTCATTTCTAATGGTCGCGCATTGTATCCAGGCAGTATAAAGCGGTAAGCTTCAAAAAAGTCATTGTTTCCCTTCTCAAAAACTTTTGAATCTGTTGGAAGATCTCTGGACCACCCATGAGCTCTTATCGATTTTGCGATATGGTAGAGCTCTTCATCGTTGGTGACCAAAATTCCACCTTCCATCGTGGAGATGTGATGGGAAAAGAAACTGCTGAAGGTTCCGATATCGCCGAAAGTTCCGCAGAGTTTTCCATTGAGTTCGGCCCCCATAGATTCGCAATTGTCTTCAAAAAAAATGAGCCCCTTTTCATCACAAAAGTCTCTTATTACGTCCAAAGCACAGGGATTCCCCAGAATACTTACGCCAACGACCATTTTGGTTTTTGGGGTCAATGCTCTTTCCAACTGCGAAACATCCATATTCAATGTTTCCAGCCCAACATCGAGAAACTTCAGTTTTAAACCGTATTGTTGTAGGGGATAAAATGTGGTGGCCCATGAAATGGATGGAACAATAACCTCATCTCCACGTCGTAGAGGTCGATCTTTTTTAAAAAATAGGGAAGCGATTCCGACTAAATTCGCGGTAGAACCTGAACTGGTCATTAAGGCGTATTTAACGCCAAATTTTCGGGTAAAATCTCTTTCAAAATGTAATACACGGTCGCCCATAGTGAATCGGCCAGCCTCAATTACTTTATGAAGGGCTTCTATCTCTTCTTCTCCCCAACTAGACTCGGATAAATTATAATTCATAGGGTAAATTTCTAGGTTGAATAATAAAATTTAATGTAAATAAAACGGTGCAAATGAAAACTTGTATATCTGGGTTGACTCCAGGGCTCACGCGGGGAGTGAAAAATCCATTGTTCTTTTTTGTTGAATACATTGTTTAATGGTATACACGATTTTTTTAGACGAGGGAGTTATATTTTCTAATTCAGGCGCCACACCGCAAACACGATCTTCTAGACCTAATGCGTGGACCGGAACTCCAGTTTTATGCATGAGTTCGTATGCCAGAGATCTGGATGCTCCAGAAATCTCATAATCTGAATCTATAACCAAACCCATTTTGGTTTTTTTCAAACTTTGAATCATTTCTTCAGTCGGCTTAAAAGGTTTGAGCCACAAAAGGTGGAATAAATTACATTTTATATTTTGTTCCCTAAGAGTTTTTTCAGCTTCGATTGCATTTAAACGACTTGCAGATATGGCAATGATTGTGATATCTGCTTGATCTTGAACAATATTTTCCATTTCAAGAGATGAAGGAAAGCTTCGCCGATGCTCACTGACATAAATTGGATCGTCGTTACTCATAAAATGATCCCAAACCGACTGGTATTCGATAGGGCTCATGGGAGCGGCGATGGGCAATCCGGGAGAATGCATGAATATACTATGAACGCAGGATGAAGCAGTATGTCCAATGCCGTTACCTTCCATTCCAACCGAGCGAATAAATATGGGGCAGGGGCGGTTCCAGACTTGTTTGGACTTAGCGGCATAGTTAATCAGAGAACTGGAGTTGTACCACATGAACCCCTGATAGCGGACCACGAAAATGGGCCGGCGTCCCATAAGTCCGCATCCAACCGCAAAACCTGGTCCAGCCACATCAGTCATAGGAATCTCGGCAATTCCCTCACAATCGGGAACACTTCCTCCAATCCAACCAACGGCGGTCACACATTGTCCCAGTAAGAGTCCGTTATCTTCGGTAAGGTGTTTCCGTGTTATTTCGCTGATAGTTTCTGCAGTTGTTTTTCCCATATTTGCTCTGCTTGTAAAGTGGTTTCAGTTTCAATCTGTTCAACTTCTGCTTGGAGGCCTAAATGAGTCATTTCATTTTTCACCAACTGATAACGATCCCATTCCGGTGGCCCATCGGTCCCGGTTCCGGAATGCCAGAGGTTTCTCACGGTCTGAATATTGATAAACCCTGGCAGGTCTTTTTTCTTTTCTTTAATATGATGGGCGATGAGCCATGGATCATCAGTGATTTCGATCGCTGGCATACCCAGTGACCGTGCCATATCAACCGCGGACCAATTTCGGCGCACTTCAACTTTTGTTAGAATACTCAGCCCGTTGTCCTCACAAATAAACAGTACGGGTAGTTTTTTAGTTATGGCATACCCTAGCGAGGGATAAATATAATCTTCTTCAACGGAAGCATCCCCACAAACGGTAAGGGTTGGTCGATTGGAAGCCATCGCAGCTCCCACAGAAATAGGAACCTGTTCTCCCATCAAACCGCTATGCCCAAACATGTTAATTTCCGGCCCTTGGATGGCATTGGATCCCGACATACCCCCCGAGCAACCTGATGGCAAACCCATCAGCTCATCCCTGAGCTTCTCAGGTGGAGCCCCGAAGGAAAGGTAAATACCATGGGCTCTGTGTTGGGCGAATATCTGGAAATCCTTCAGTACCATTGAATAGGCTGCGGGGTTGAACTCCTGACCTATACATAAATAAATAGGGATTTGAAAAATCTTTTGATCAAAAGCGTGTTTGACTTGATACTCGAATTGGCGTGTGAAGCTTCCTCTACGAAACATTTCCAGGGAAAATTCGCGGGAAAAACTTTTTGATAGGTTGGGAATTACACCAAAATTAGGAGTTCGCATTAACTATTTTTAGAGTTCGATTTAAAACTGCCCATTTTTTATAAATTAGGAGTTTTACGAATTGGGTCGGCGGGCTTTACTGACCAAATAAGGATAACAACTCACCAATTGTATTTAAAGTTATATCTGCTTGAGCCAGATGTTCTTTGTCCAGTGTTGAACAAATTGCAACACAGTACATTCCAGCCTCTTTGGCTGATTTTATACCCATTGGTGCATTTTCAATAACGAGACATTCAGATATTATTGTGCCCAATTTTTGTGCCCCAAGTAAATAAGGTTCTGGACTGGGTTTCCCTTGAGAGACTTGGTCTCCAGTGATTAAGACATCGAATTGGTTTAAAAATGAAGCTATGTTGGTACCCATCAGGCGTCGATGACTAGCACCTGTCACTAAAGCCAGCTGCAACCCATTGGCCTTAAGGTTTCCTATTAATTCTTGCACGCCTTCATAAAGCGTAAAAGACCGATTTTTTAAGTAATACTCTTCTTTGATTCGTACTATATCATTTATAGGTTCTAAGCTCAGATGCTTTTTTTTTAAAAATATTTCAGCCACCTTTTTTGGAGGTGCCCCTTCCATTAAAAAGTATTCTTCACGTTCAACTTCTATTCCATAAGGTGCTAATGAGTGGGCCCAGGCCTTATGGTTATCTTCCATTGTTTTTCCTAGCACACCATCAAAATCGAACAGGATAGCTTTGTATTTTTTTAGGGGAGAGGATTGGATCATGGTGCTTTGTTAGCGCAAAAGGTCTCCATCTTCTATTCAACCCCATATTGTCTTATAATTTCATCAGTCAACTCTACCCCGAGGCCCGGTTGGTCTGGCACGTGGACTAATCCATTTGAAATTTCTAAAGGAGCGACCAACAACTCCTCATAAATTGCGTTATTGGAACTGTCAAGTTCCAGGAGCCAAGTGTTTGGGGTTGCCGCCATGAGATGAATTGTTGCAGCTAAGAGAATACCGGATGAAAAATTATGAGGGGAAACAGGAATGCCATAAGACTCTGCAAGTGCACAGATATTTCTGGCTTCTTGGATACCGCCGACCCGACCTATATCCGGCATGGCGACATCTATTGCTCTATGGTCAAACAGTTGCTTAAATCCATGCAGACGGAATTCATTTTCCCCTGCGGCAATGGTCAATTTTGAGCGCGACCTAAAGTCTGCTAAAGCATCTACCTGATTAGGGTTTAGTGGTTCCTCAAGCCAAAAAAGATTAAATTTATCCCAAAGACGGGATGCGACCATGGATTCCTGCGGGGTGTATCCACCATTCAAGTCGATCATCAAGTTAGTTTCATTTCCCGCAGTACAGCGCAGTGCATCAATTCTTTTTTCATCAGCTTCAGGAGATTCGCATCCTAGATGCGCCTTAATAGTTTTAAATCCTTTTTTGAGGATGCGCTCCAGATTTTTGGCCATTGCATGAGGGTCTTTTTCCCAGTAAACGTCACTCACGTAGGTTTCCAATCGATCTCGGTAAAGGCCGCCAAGCAGTTGGTAAACTGGAACATTAAGCACCTTGCCCATGATATCCCAGCAGGCCATCTCAATCCCACTTGCTGCGCATATAACGGAACCCTTTCGCTCAAGATACACTTGGCTGTCTATCAGATTCTTTCTGATCGACTCGATAGACATGGGATCAAGACCAAAGGCCAAGTCCCCCATTTTTCCATCAATTATAGATTTTATCATTAATGCATCACCAACACCTTCACCCAATCCTGTTATCCCTTGGTCGGTTGTCACCTTAACCACAGCATGGGTCCGAACATCGAAGCCTCCTCTTGAAATATTCATCGCGGAGGTTAATTTTTTTTGCAGCAGGATGACTTGTACTTTAGATATCTTCATTTAGGTATAGAATTTTAATTTTAGTTTGTCGGGAGTTGCTGCTTGGCTTTGAGGATAAGAACTGGAGAACTGATTTTAAAGTTTTCCTCTGATGCGACAAATTTAGTGTGGCCATTATACGCATCTCCAACATTCAGCAATACCTCATTCTTGCCTTTTATTGAAATTTGCCCCCGACAAAGGCAGAAAAGCTCATTTTTTTCAAGTTTGAATTTTTCTTGAAACTCCTCGTTATTTGCGTAGGCCTCCATGGTAATACTATAACCATTATAAGAGTGGGTAGGTTTAGCTTTTTCATCAGGTTCATTAAAATAAAAATAATTGAAACGGTTCAGATTTTTTGTCTGCATTTCCATAGACCCCTCGTAACTTTTCATCTCCCGCCCGTAGGAATCATTCAAACGCACCAAGTCAATCTTATTTGGGGGGGTTTCAATTTCAAGCAACTCGCTACCGTTCGCGGACAATGCTTTGGTGGAATGGAACACAGAATTTTCAATGACAACAGCTTCAATGGTCTTTAAATAATTCCGGCGTTCAAGTGTATTACACAAGGCCTCGCCCGACAAGTTGATCAGGCAGGTCTTTTTGAGAGGATGGCAGTGCATCGATGTAGAATGTCCCTTGTCGATGCGCAAATACCAGATAGCTACACTTTCATTTTCAAAAATTAGAAATTCATAGCCCCAAGGTTTCATTACTACTTTTTGTTTATAGTCCTTTGGCTGGTTGTCTTCCTGAGTGCAACGATATTTGAGTAACTTTTCCAGAGCCTTGCGGTCTTTTGACGATACTTTTATCTTATTGATCAAGGGATTCGCACGAGTTTTTTATTTTTATATTAGGGGAGGGGCTTCTAAAGCTGTTTTTCCCTATACCAAACGTTGCTTTTCCAGAAAATCTTTATAGGTCAAGCTAACCCCATCCCTAAGCTCTATTGTATATTTCCATCCAAGTTCCGACAGCTTGGATATGTTTTGAAGTTTCATGATGACACCCTCTGGTTGAGACGTGTCATAAACTATTTTACCCCTATAACCGACTACTTCCTGAATAGTTGTTGCCAATTCCTGGATAGTATAATCCTTCCCTGTGCCAATGTTTAGCGGCTCATTTTCTGAATAATTCTTAGCTATGAAAATTGTAGCGTCTGCAAGATCATCAGCGAATATAAAGTCCCTACTGGGTCGACCAGTTCCCCAGATGACCACTTCAGGGGCATTATTTGTTTTGGCTTCGTGAAACTTTCTGATCATAGCCGGAACAACCTGGGAGTCCATGGGTGTGAAGTTTTGGTTGATCCCATAGACATTGGTTGGAATGACAGAAATAAAATCGCTTCCATATTGTCGGTTATAGGATTCACACATTTTCATACCTGCAATTTTTGCGATGCCAAAAGGTTCATTTGTTGGCTCCAGAGAGCCTGTGAGCAGATAATCTTCTTTCATAGGTTGCGGGCACATTTTTGGGTATACGCTAGAGCAGCTAAAAAAAATCAGCTTTTTGGTTTCGTTAAGATAAGCTTGATGAATAACGTTGCTTTGCATCATCAAATTTTCATAAATGAATTCCGCCCTGTAAGTGTTGTTGGCGTATACCCCACCTACCTTTCCTGCAGTGAAAAACACATAATCAGGTTTTTCTTCCCCAAAAAACTTCTGGACCATGTGCTGATTCATAAGGTCCAGTTCAGAATGCTCACGGAAGATGACATTTGAAAACCCGTCCGCTTTTAACCTTCTTAAAATCGCTGAACCAATTAACCCTGTATGTCCGGCGACATAAACCTTGTCATTTAAGTTCATTTAAAATAGTTCACAACAGCTTTCATGAAATCGCCATTGTTATTATAATGAGGAGAGGTGATGAAATTCTCATCAATAACTACGGGAACCTTATGTTGGTAGTCAGCACCTGAATTTCTAATGTCAGCCTCAATACTCCAGAAGGCTGTCATCTTTCGGCCTTTGGTAATTCCAGCAGAGATCATTATCCAGGGGCCATGACAAATGGCGGCTACGAGTTTTTTTTGTTCATCCATATTCCGGACGAATTCCTGTACTTCGGGCAAAAGCCTCACCCGATCCGGAGCCTCAAAGCCTCCCGGCAAAATCACCATATCAAAATTATCGACTTTCAAATCAGAAACGCTCATCGTAGCCCGCGCAGGTACACCATATTTACCATAAACCACTTCCCCATCTTTTGTGGCTATATCTGTTTTATAGCCTTCTTCTAATAGGCGGTAGTAGGGATAAACGACTTCTTCATCCTGAAACCCTGGGGCTGTAATTATGACTGCCCTTTTATTCACTTTTATATCTCCTGTTGTTTAGTGTTGTTAATTGTCTATGAGTATTGCTCAAGAATCAGAAAACAACGAAAAATCTTTATAAGAGAGCATATATTTTATATGAATCATGTTTAGTAATAAAACTTTTTAAAAAATAATTATACCCTGGTATTGCTAAGTACTTCCTCATCAGCTTTTTCTCTCCAATAATTGAGGAGATATTCCAAGCTTTCTTCAAAAGAATAATCTGGTTGCCAATTAGATTCTTCTATAAATTTGTCGACACAGGGAACTTGCAAGGTTACATCTGCTGGTCGCAAACGACTCGGATCACAGCGTGTTGGAATCCTTGTGCTGCTCATTGAGATTAATTTGTCCAGAAATTCGCCGACTTTCATGGTAGTGGTTCCGCCAATATTATAAATTTCACCTGGCCGGCAATATTTGACAGCATACCAATAGGCTTTCATCGCATCACGCATATCAATGATTGTTCTTACCGAATCCAAATTTCCGTGGGCCAACTCTTTTTGCAGTCCTCTTTCAATCCACGCCACTTGTTTAGCAAAAGAACTGGCAAACAGATCGGTTCTCCTTGGATTAAGATAAGTAAACATCCTAGTACGAATGATCCGCATCTTATAACTGGTAAAATAAGTCCAGCCAAGGAAATCCTGAGCCACTTTGGATACGGCATAGGGGCTGGCAGGATTCAAAGGAGTATCTTCTTTGATGGGTATATATTTAGGGTCAACCTGCCCATAAACCTCCGAAGTACTGCAATGCTGTATAACAGGATCCAATCTGGCCAAACGAACAGCTTCAAAAAGATTGCTGGTTCCCAAAATGTTATTGCCCAAAAATGTATTAGGAGTAATAAAGGAAGCTTTCACATTTGCAAAAGCTGCTAGATGGAAAATAGCATCTGGTTTTACTTTTTCCAAAACAGCAAAAACAGAGCCAAAATCCATGAGATCCGCTTCATGGTAGGTTATTTTAGATTCAATTTCTAAAAGGTTTCGGCGAGTACTTCGAGAATATGCGAGGCCATGAACTTCTACTTCAGGATGATTTTGGCAAATATATTCAGCTAAATAGCTTCCTCCAGAACCGGCAATTCCTGTAATCAATACTTTAGAGATTTTCATTAAGATGTCCTTGCTGATTTCAACAAAGATAGGTTTGTTTAGAGGATTATTAGTTTAAAGGAATACAAGATTTGTTAAGAAGAAGCTCTATCCCAAGCCATTGGGTTGGTAAAGTGCTATTTTACTGCCAAAATTTTCGAATTCGAAGGGGACATAGGTCAAATCTTTAAGCCTCTTTAGGACCCGTTCTTGTGATTCTGGCTTTACCATAAATACCATGAATCCGCCAGCGCCAGCTCCCATCAACTTACCACCATAAGCCCCACTCTCTATGGCTGCTTCATATATTTCATCAATGGTTTTATTTGAGACTTGATCCGATAGACTTCGCTTATATTTCCAAGCCTCATGCATGAGATGGCCTAGTTCAGGGGCAAAACTGTTAGAGCTATAAATAAGGCTTAACGCCTCATCCACGGTCTGC
>PBKR01000036.1 GCA_002721545.1 Nitrosomonadaceae bacterium
AATTAATAATTCCCCATTAACCAAGAGTTCAAATGGTGGGAAGCCAGATGGGTTGAATACGTTCATGTTTAGAACTCAATTGGCTATCTAATTTTAAATGGGAAATAAAATGATAAAATTTTATATGAAAAATATATTCCTGGTATTAGTAATTATATTCATGAATATTGCTGGGGTGAGTATTGTAAATGCTGGAACCATTAGAATTGATGGATCAAGTACTGTCTACCCAATTACGGAAGCAGTGGCTGAAGATTTTCAAATTGCTAAAAGAGGTAAGGCTAGGGTAACAGTAGGTATATCTGGAACCGGTGGTGGATTTAAGAAATTCTGTAGAGGTGAAATAGATATTACAAATGCCTCTCGCCCAATTACACGAAAAGAAATGGATCAATGTAAAAAGAATGACATTGCATATGTTGAAATGCCTGTAGCATTTGATGCCTTAACAGTAGTAATCAATCCAAAGAATAATTGGAGCAATACAATAACAATAAAAGAATTAAAAAAAATGTGGTCGCCTGCTGCACAGAATAAAATTACTAAATGGAATCAGATAAATCCAGCATGGCCAGCTACAAAATTTACGCTCTATGGTGCAGGTGCAGATTCAGGTACTTTTGATTATTTTACTGAAGCAATAGTTGGAAAACCAAAATCAAGCCGAGGTGATTTTACTGCCTCTGAAGATGACAATGTTCTTGTTCAAGGTGTATCAAGAAATAAAAATGGGCTTGCTTTCTTTGGCTTTGCTTATTATATAGAAAATAAAAAGAAGCTTAAGGCAGTTGCCATTGATAGCGGTAATGGGGCAGTATTTCCTTCCTATGAAACTGTTATGAATTCAACTTATCAGCCCTTATCTAGGCCTATTTTTATTTATGTCAATATAAAATCTGCAAAAAGAACAGAAATTAGAGAATTTATTGATTTTTATATGCACAAAGGCCCCGCCTTAATAAAAGAAGTTAAATATTTTCCACTACCTAAGGCTATTTATAGCCTTAATTTAGAATACTTAAGTAATAAAAAAACAGGAACTGTCTTCGGTGGGGAAACCAAAATGGGTATGAAAATAGAAGACGTGATGAAGCTAGAACATAAAAATTAAATAATAAATAAATTGTTTATATTCTGTTTATTTTTAAGAAATTAGAATAGAAATGTACTATAAAGTAATTCTACCAATGAAATATTAATATTTTATTTGATATTAGACTTTCCTTACCTATATAGGTTATTAGGATAGAAGCAGTAATAAAAATAAAAAGATCTACCCTATTTATGCAGGGAGTAATTTGATGAGTGAAAACAACAAACTTTCAAATAGCAGATGGGATAAATCACCACGTTTTCGAATTTTTATACATCTTTTAGCAGGATTTTGCTTTCTAGCGACTGTAGATAATAGTGGTTTAACAAAACTAATCGCCCAGTCATTAAACTTTACGCAATCAGAAGAAATTACATCTCCTATTATAAGTATGATGATATCAGCTATCATCATTGTTGCTGGCTATTTTGTTTCACTAAAAATAACTTCAATAGTTGATCAATCTAGCCTTAAAGCAGACTACAAATCTTGGATCATTTTCTCACTTCCAATAGCCTATTTCTCCGTCGTTTTTCCTCTCGTATTCGCTATCCAGTCACTAATAAACCCATTTATTATAAAATAAATATTTAATTTTAAGTAAATCAAAGTTAGTTAATAAATACTGTCAACTAAGAAACTTACTCTTTTATTCTCTAAATCATATTTAGGCTAAGAAAGATTATTTCTGTACGATATACTTAATTGTAGCAATTTTGAGATTCTTATTATTTATAAATTTTAAATGTATAGAATTATTGTAATTATGATGATGACTATAACTTTAAGTAGTTGCGCTGCTAGTCGTTGAGCGCATCCAACAAAAAATCAGGCTGGTAGCTATTTAGATCTATTACATTGTAAACAGACAGAAGATCCATGCGGAATAAGTGATAGAAAGGATCAAGATAAAAAATTCATTAAAAATGAAATTGATAAATGTATGCAAACAAGATACGGTTGGATAAAGAAGAAAGAGAACCCCCTTCGTTATTACCTCCCCTTCCCTTTTAATTTGTATTTTGCTTATCAATAATTATATTTATATTATAAAATTTCAATACTTAATATCCTCTATTTTCTAATTCTTCCAGTTAGTTAATTATCGAGCCATCCTTTCGATGCTGAGCAAGAACTTCAATTAACTTTTCCAATGCTAACCTTAATTTACCCTGCCCAGATTCAGCAAGATCTGCCTTAATCTTTATAGCTAATTCATCAGCAGTTGGTATTAACTCCATTTCTTCTGCATGCACTAAACGCATACAGTGCTCAATAACCTGTACTGATGGATTTACCTTCCCACTTTCATAACGACTAATTGAGGACTGTTTCACACCAAGTTTTTGTGCAAACTCCTTTTGACTATGCTTGTTTCGAGCTGCCCTAATTAATTTAGCAATCGTAGTAATTGACACAAAAAATCCTTATAATTATATACACATTATGCATATTATACTGTATAATATGAATTATATGCATAAATTATGATAAATTTTCTTTAGCTAAGAAACATAAGAATACACAATGAAATTTAAATAAAATTGCTAACAGCCTTGAAACTCATGAAAAAATAAAAATTATTTAAGAGCCAATGACTCTAAGTGTGATCGATTAATAACTAATTTAAAAAGAGAAAATGAAACAGCTAAATAATATTGAGCAGAATTTTAATTCAAACAGCATACAAAAAGAGGACATACTGGATCTTACTTTAGGGCTAATCCTAACCTTTTTTGTATCGTGGGGGATTTATATAGGAGTCAACTTACATTTATAACAGATAAAGCTTTAAAAAACTCAAATAACTAATGGTTTTAATTGAATATTTAATTATTATAACCTGAGGAGAATCTACTATTATGAATACCGCTATTTTACATACCTCAGCAAAAGAGCTTGAAATAGAACAGCAAGCCATTAAAAAATTTACACCTCTTGTAAAGCGTATAGCGCGTCATATGATGGAAAAACTACCTACTTCAATACAAATAGATGATCTTATTCAAGCTGGCATGGTTGGGCTTGCTGAAGCAAATAAACGGTACAAGGGTGAATACGGACATCAATTTGAGTTATTCGCAGCTCAGCGTATACGGGTATCAATATTGAAACAGCTACGTATAGCTGATAGCCCTATATAAAACAGTAAATATCATTTATAGAGTTTATAAATAAATAACTACATTCAATAAGCTAAAGACGATAACCAAATTATACGCCAAAATGTGAAAGGCCTTTAAACATAAAGATTGCCACTTATCTATGTAAGGTATGTCATGCATTAACTTTACGATTAGTACCTAATTTCGGTATAAAATATAAAATATAACTTTCTTATTTATTAATGCTAAATATAAAGTAATAAATACAAACTACTGTTTGTAAATATATATCTAGATACTTAAAAAATATAATTTAAACTCTAATTTAATATTGCTGAAACTTAATAAGCATTGGTATTTCTTCTATTATATTTCTCCATATTTCCTTTTGAAAGGCTTATTGGATATTTAATCTTGTTAATTTTTATTTTTTGCAAAGCAGCCTTTTCTATATCAATATTTAATATATCAGCTAACCTGGCTAAGAATAAAAATACATCAGCAATTTCTTCTTTTACTAATAACATTTGTTTGTCAGAATTAACTATCTCACGAGATTGCTGTTCTGTAAGCCATTGAAATATCTCAAGTAGCTCAGATGCCTCTCTAACAAGTCCCATAGATAAGTTTTTAGGGCTTTGAAATTGATTCCAATCACGTTGATCAGAAAATACCGCTAATTTCTCTTGTATATTATTTATATCCATCAAACAGACCCCTTAAATTAAACTTACATCAATTGGCGCTGAAATAAAATACCTTATAGATGATATAATATCCCTTATAATCAATATATTATATATAGGGCAATGTGAATACATGAAAAATTCCACAAGTTACCCACTTTTTTATTAATCATTATATTAACCTAATCAGCCTCTTAAATTTATAAAACTTTATAAGAAATTCTTATTTTTTAATGAGCTTGCATTAAAATTTTACAAGCTTTAAATAATCTCACCTAAAAACTTAGATAAAATTATGACTAATTTATTACCCCTAGGTTAATTACAGAGATTTATTTAGGTGATAATCTACACACACTTACTAGTCTCACATAAAATACACTTACAGGTCTTTTATTAGCACTCTTTATCAAGGTCAATTCTTAATGCCTCAAAAATTAGGACTAATTCTAGGTCTATCTGCACTTATATATACTCTAATATCAGTGCCACCAACTAACATGAGCGAAGAAGCCTGGGTTACTGCAGGTATTGGTATGATGATGGTATCATGGTGGACTACACAGGTCCTTCCTATACCGATTACGTCCTTACTTCCTCTTGTTTTATTCCCAATAATGGGAATAAGCGCCGTTCGTGAAGCTGCAGCTCCCTATGCTCATCCTGTAATATTTCTGCTTTTAGGTGGTTTTATTATTGCAATAGCTTTACAACGCTGGCATTTACATAAGCGCCTAGCACTCATAATTTTAAGTGTAGTTGGAGACCATCCATACTCAATTATTGGAGGCTTCATGTTCGCTAGTGCATTTTTATCTATGTGGATTAGTAATACAGCAACGACAATAATGATGATGCCTATTGCCATTTCACTTGCGCAAATTATGCTAGAAGGGCAATCTAAAGAAACTTCTGATAAATTTACCATTTGCCTATTACTTGGAATTGCTTATGCATCTAGTATTGGAGGCATTGGTACACTAATTGGCACCCCTCCAAATGCCATGATGGCGGCATTCATGGAAGACACCTATGGAATTAATATTGGATTTGCTAAATGGATGAGCTTTAGCATACCAATTGTATGCATCCTACTACCTCTCTCATGGCTATTATTAACACGCATGATATTCACTTTCTATCTTCCATATACTAAATTTTCTATTAAAACCATCCATAAAGAATTAAAATCTTTGGGGCCTATAAGTACAGCTGAAAAACGTACATCAGTAATCTTTATTCTTATTGCCTTAGCTTGGGTCACACGGCCAGCCATACAGCAAATACCAGGACTATCTGAATTAAATGATACAACTATAGCATTAACTGGTGCAATTTCATTTTTTCTGATCCCATCAGGAAGTAAGTATAAAAAAAATAGCCGCCTTTTAGATTGGACTGCAGCAAAGGATATCCCTTGGGGAATATTATTATTATTTGGTGGGGGGCTTAGCCTAGCAGCTATGATAAATAGTAGCGGATTGGCTATTTGGTTAAGTGGAGTATTATCTGTTCTTACGAACTTCCATGTTTTTATTTTAATACTATCCATCATTACTTTGGTAGTATTCTTAACCGAGCTCACTAGTAACACAGCAACTACTGCAACTCTATTACCAATTTTAGGTGGAATTGCAACTGCTGTTTATATTGATCCTATATTATTGATTATACCAATGACTCTTGCTGCTAGCTGCGCCTTTATGCTTCCAGTTGCTACTGCCCCTAATGCAATTGTCTTTAGCTCTGGTCAAATTTCAATACCTCAAATGGCTCGAGCAGGCACCTATTTAAATATTTTAGCAATTACTCTAATTACTCCAATGAGTTACCTATTAATACCAATAATATTTCTATAATAATCTGATTATATATAGAATGAATATTACATGGGAGCCTTTAATAGGCCCCTCTTGTATCAAGAAACACTTATTATTTTATAATCAACCTATGCTTAGAAAAATTATATATTTCTTGATTATGGTTAATTACATGGTATCAACTAATGCTATATCAAAAGATATGCCTGATAATTTTGTAGATCTTAAGAAACACATACCAAGCATAAATTTAGATTTACGCTACTTCACAAAAAATAATTTTGTTGGTACACGCATTGATGGTTACATTAATCCAAAAGCACTTCTCTCAGTTGAAGCCGCTAATGCACTGAAAAGAATTCAATCTGAACTTGCTATTTTTGGGCTTAGTCTAAAAATTTACGATGCATACCGGCCTCAACAAGCAGTTAATCATTTTATACGTTGGGCAAAAGATTCAACTGATATTAAAATGAAATCTTACTATTATCCTGAAATAGAAAAAAAAGAATTATTTAAAGAAGGTTACCTAGCAAATAAATCAAGCCACTCTAGAGGGAGCACTGTTGATGTATCAATTATCTCTTTACATGGAGCTAAACCAGAGGAGTTAGATATGGGAACAAATTGGGATTTTTTTAGCAATACCTCAAATCCCAACAGTCTTTCAGTTACAGCTCAACAACGTGCAAATAGGATGCTTTTAAGTCATATGATGCAAAAATATGGATTTAAGCCACATAAAAAGGAATGGTGGCACTTTACCTTAGAAGATGAACCTTATCCAGATGAATACTTTAATATACCAATAAAATAAATTACTCAGAGTTACTGCCATACTGTACTGCGATATATTAATCAAAACAGCACAGTACGCACACTAATAAACTCTAAAAGTTAGCAGCTAAAGAAGAAATGAGAAGATATGACTTTTCTTAGTCAATTCTCTAAGCTGTTGTTCTGTAATTTCTTTATTAGTTTTACGTTTTATTATACTCAATGCAGCTTTATCTGTAGATGACTGAAAAGACATCTTCATGACCCCGCCTTTCATGTTTGAAGCGCCGCCACCGGTAAGAACAATATGGTACTGCTTATCGTGGCTACGACCAGGAAGAATAGTAATCTCCTCACCATTATCTATACGCTCAACTGCATTATCTATGACCTTCTGACCCTTGCCACCTATCAAAATTATTGATCCCGGAACAATATTTGCTTTTAAAACTCCAGAATTACTAAAATTACAATTAACCGCAACCGAATTACTGGCTGATTTAGCTGTTTTAACCAATTTAATATAAGCAACATTAGCACGCTTACAATAGATGCTCAAGGATGGTTGTATCTCTGTAATCAGATTAGAAAACCCAGATCCTAAGCTTAATTGCTTCTTTTGTTGCTCAAATTTTTCGGCTGAATCAGCAATTGCATATTCAAGATTATGCTCATTTTTTACAATAGCCAGATTCATTTTCGTCATAATTTTATGTGCTTGAGATACGCTAGAAGTGACCGCATCAAGATTATCTTTTATTCCCTTTTGTTCATTAAGAACACTAGCTGATAATTCATCTATGTCTTTCCGTATTCCTTCATACTCTTTAGCTGTTTTTGAAGATATTTTGTCAATTTTCTTATTAATTTCTTTGTCAATTTGATCAATTTTACTTAAATCTACTTTTGGGGCTGGTGGTGCAGGAGAAAAGAAACTATAAGAAGCTAAAGCCAACGCAATTAAAGAAATAAGCATCGTACCTTTTCCACCATTCTTTTGAGGTAGCGCAGAATTAACCGGTGTTTCAATAGCTATTTCTTGAGATTTGATTGATTCTTCTTCATTCTTCTTTGCTTCTTCCTTCATCTCTTTATTATTCTCCTGATCTGCCATTAATTTTCTCCTCTTCCGTAAATTGTTGTATTTTAAATGTAAATAAGTGCCTACAAACAGCCAAATAAAAACTGTTTAATTGTGTTCAAAGCTATATGGATTTACCAAGTATACTAGATAAGCTTGTAGGATTAAATCTTGATATTGGAAATACCAATAATATTAATTTAGTTTTTAAATCTACCAGAAAATTATCAGCTCCTGAATAAATATAATTTAATAGTAGACCCTATTTAATTTATTATTAACTAATAAAGGGTTTATCTTCTAATTACTACTTTTTCTGCGACACATGGCCTTAATCCCTGCTAAACCAATTCCTATAATAACAAGAAAAGAACACATAAATAATGTTGCATTTACAAGTATAAATTTTCTAAATAATTCTTTTAGTCTAATCATATATAGCTCTCTCTAAACAAGACATTATAGCTTCTGAGATTCTTGTTTAGTAAAATATGTAATATCAAGGCTGATCTAGATTATTATCCTATCTGTGCAAATTTATAATTTCAAGCTTATTCAACCGGCTCAAAAAAATTTTATTTTTTACTATGCCGATTAATAAATACTTTAAAAACTCACAAAATTCACTCTAACTTAGAGCCAGCCTCATTCAATTTATTAATAATTTATAGATTACTTAATCTTAGTATCTAATATATTAAAAGAAGAATTTTATTTTTCTGCTTGATACTATGTATTTTGATACTATTAAAAATTAAACGAGGATAATATCATTATAAATAGTGATATCAAATTTACTGCATTTTAAGATAAAATAATAGTTAATTCTACAAAAATATATTTATTTATGATTCGGTAATTTATTAGAAATAATAGGAGCCAAATAGAAGTTATTTCTCAATCAAAGGCTTATGAAAAACCTAACTATACTTTCTGTTAATATTGACATTAGCCTGCCTCTTTAAAGCGAGCAATCAAATAAACCATGAATGTAGAAATAACCTTAATTGTTTTACTTGCCTTCATTATCATTATACTTTGTGCTTATTGGTACAAAAAAAATCATGTGCATTCGAATAAAATTAATTTATTACGAATAGATGAAGACCCATATCTACAAGAGATATCCCTTTTCAAATCTAAAATCGATAAAACTGTTACCACAGTAATCAAACAACATGAACAAGAATTGGAACAAAGGTATGAGAATGATGCAGAGCATTTGCAGCGTAAAGAAAGGCTAACCCAATTCGCGAAATCTACTGAATTAGATAGGGCTCTAATTGTAATTTGGGAAGAAATTGAACACTACCCTTTATGGCTAAAACGAGACGATTCTGATAAATGGAATAAGCTAAATTTACAAGGTATCAATAGCTCAAATAAGGAAGATACATATACAGTAGAATTTCTATATAACTCCCAGAAATTTAAAATAACAGAAAAAACTCAAAGTGAAACTGGAGGCCTTAATTCTATCCTGTTTCTATTTGAGAATAATACCGAGGTTTTTGCAGTAGAGTGCTCAATTACTGCTATAGATAATGAAACAAATCATACATGTCAACAAATATGTGCTTTTAAAGAAAGAGGAAACTGGCCAAAAGTTCTACTTGAGCTATATGGCCAGATCAAAATAGAAAAGGGGAAATCTGCAGATGAAGTAAAATATTTTCGAGCAAATGAATTTAAATCTAGATTTGAAGGATAGATAAGTATATGCAATCGAAGTATTTATTTATTACAGGCTATCTCCCAAAGATTAAATCTAGTGCTGTTAAAAGAAGGGATTATTGTCCATTCATTTGGTGAAGTATCTCTATATATAACCCCTCCTTTACCCATGTTTCCATTATAAGTGTTAAAAGTTAATATTCTTTTTCTAGCGTTATTACAATCATATTCCTGCACTATTTTGATAGATAGAAATTTATCATCAAGAGCCTTACGCTTAATTTTATAATCAATTAAATCAACCATTCTAACTTTATTTTTATTCTTTTTAATTGTGCTGATATCAACATATCGGGTTATGCCCTCATTTTTATTTTTCTCTATCACCACCCATTCCGCAAATGAATATGTGCTTACAATAATAAAAAAAGTCATTAAAAATAATTTCCACATTATCTTCTCCTTATATGCAGAGCTATCATATGCAAATTAATCAATTTAGCGCTTCATATTAAAAAATGACATTAATATTATGAGTACAACTTATATATTAATGCTTCAAATAATAACTAAATCTTATATAGGCCTACACTGTTTAACCCATATCAAATCCTAAGTTATTGTTATTTTAGCTTTGTGTTAGTTATGTAGCACAAGTTAAACTATAACTACCTAGAACCATTAATATGGATTTAAGAAAATCAAGTCAGCAACATCAAGCTCACCAGAATATCAGCTTATAGTACTATAAGCTGATATTCTGAAAATATAATACTTAAGGAAATACATATGCCAATTGGATATAATATTAGAAATAAAATTGCACTTGTAACAGGTGCAAACAGAGGTATTGGAAAAAAAATAACCGAGACCTTCTTACAAAAAGGAGCTGCCAAAGTATACGCTGCCGTAAGAAATACAGATACAGTAATGCCATTGATTGAGAAATATGGCAAAAGAATCGAAGCCATTAGCATTAATTTAGAAAAATTAGAAACTATTATTGCAGCCTCACATCAGGCAAAAGATGTTGAAGTGGTAGTGAATAATGCTGGAGTCAATACCCGCTCTATGCCCTTAAATAATAATGCTGTTGATTCCCTTAATTATGAATTAGAAATAAATGTTAATGGCCTTATTCGTATGGCACAATCATTTTCCCCTGTCCTAAAAAAAAATGGTGGCGGTGTATTTATCCAGATTAACTCAGTAGCTTCTATGAAGAATTTTGTTCCAATAGCCACTTATTGCGCGTCAAAAGCTGCTGCTTATTCAATCACTCAATCTTTACGAGAAATACTAAATGAGCAAGGTACTTTTGTTATGAGTGTGCATCCTGGCCCTATTGCAACAGATATGATTGCTAATGTGCCAGATATATTAAAAATAGCAGAATCTCCACAAGTTGTTGCAGATAGCATTATAGATGGTCTAAATAATAGGGACTTTCACGTATTTCCTGATAAGATGGCTAAAGAAATCAAGGAAGCCTACCAAAGTTTCTCAGAAAATATTATTGAAGGGAATATATTAGATGAATAAGGTTAAAACATTTTGATTCTAGGTCAATTAAAAAATTCCATTGATGAGATATATCAATATCCCTTTTACATCTAGAAAAATTCATTATGAGCATCTTTCTAAATTTATTAAAATAATTGAAAATACAGACCATCCTATTCTAATACACTGTACTTCTGGGAACCGAGCAGGTGCTTTATGGATAACTTGACTCCTTAGTAAAAGAATGCTTCCTAGAATTGCCTTTAAAAAAATTTGTGCTGCTAGAATGAAACCACTCCTTAAAGAAAAAATTAGAGCATCATGTAAAACATGATAATCCTTTCTATCTATAGAGCTAGTTATATTCAAAGAAGCAAAAGTATTTTTATTAATAGACTCTCCTTCTCTTTTATAGTGTGTTATTTTCTCTCTGCATGCACTATAAACGCACCTGATGGCATTTTACCTGTGGATAATTTTCAGCCAAATCGCTATATGGGCAAATGGTATGAAATTGCTAGGCTTTATCACCCTTTCGAACAAGGACTAAGTAATGTTTCAGCACAATATAAATTACTTCCAAATGGTAATATTGAAGTAATGAATAAAGGCTACAATACAGACACAAAGCAATGGCAAAATATAACCGGCCTGGCTAAATTTATTAATAAATCTACCATTGGCTCATTAAAGGTATCATTTTTTTGGCCATTTTATGGTGGATATCATGTTGTAAATCTTGATAAGGAAAATTATAGCTGGGCTATTGTAATTGGTCCGACAAAGAAATACCTGTGGATTCTAGCACGAGATAAAACCCTGCCTGCGGAATTACTAAACCAACTAATTAATAAAATTTCTAAGCTTGGCATAGATACCAATAAGCTGATCTGGGTATCTCAGGACCATCCAAATAAAGGACAATAGAATTTTAATATATATGTATACCTCTCATTTTCCATTGAAAAATATGCAACTACTTTTACCATAGCTAAGGCATCCATTTCATAATATTTAGAAAATATACAAGCAAGAGAACTTCTACGCTCTTTTATAACCTCCGCAGTAATTATTACTGCTAGTCACAATTCCTATAACCCTCCTCTTCACATACTCTCGCCATTCTTTGTGAATCAGTGATCTGAGAAGGGGATAATTTCATAGCAATTCTATCGCGTTCATCTTTAGCTATTATATTTTTTTTAGCAGACAGGCTAAACCACATATGTGCACGAATGTAATCCTGCTGTATCCCATCTCCATTTTCATACAAAGTAGCCAGGAAATATTGTGAAGGTGCGTATCCCTGTTTTGATGCATGACGGAACCATTTTATAGCTTTCTTGTAATCAGGTTTCCCAAGTAAACCACTGAAATAGATGCTTCCTAGCTTATGTTCCGCAAAAAAATATCCCTGTTCTGCTGAAAGTTGCATAAATTTTATCGATTTTTTATAGTTCTTCTGAACAACTTTTCCACGAAAATACATTAACCCAATAATATATTGTGCGACTGCATCCCCATCTGCAGATAAAGGTTGCAGTAAATTATGTGCTAATACATAGTTTCCTTTTGACCATGCATCTACACCAGCAACAAGATCATCAGGGTAATCCTGCCCCTTATTTAGAAGATCATTTGCTCCACAAGCCATGCTATATGAAAATAATATAGCCGATATTAATAATATTTTATTCATTATGAATTTTAAGTGAATTTTAGAAGCTAAAGGAAGAATTAAAAAGATGCTAAAAAGAATTACAGATCTATACCTTTTTGCGCTGTAACTCCCGAGTGAAAAGCATGCTTATTATCACCCATAACAGTTACAGTGTCTGCTGCTTCACAAAGAGCCTCAGGGGCACCCCGACCCGTGATTATTACATGCTGCATAGCAGGCCTTCTATTAATTTCATTTAAAACTGTTGCTAAATCTAACCAGCCAAATTTTAATGGATAGGTAAATTCATCCAGTACAATAAGCTGTTGAGAAGGATCTTGAAGCATTTCTTTTACAATAGCCCATCCTTGTTTTGCGATTTCTATGTCACGAGCCAAATCCTGTGTGTCCCAAGTAAAGCCCTCTCCTAGGACATGCCAATTCACATTATTCTGTTGCCTAAAAAAAGCCTCTTCCCCTGTATCAGAGCGACCTTTAATAAACTGTGCCACACTAATTTTCATACCGTGACCCAAAGCACGTGCTATCATACCAAAAGCAGAACTTGATTTACCTTTACCATTACCAGTTAGTACTAGTAATAAACCCCGTTCTATATCTGCACTCGCTATAGCCTTATCAACGACCTCTTTTTTACGCTTCATGCGTATACGATAACGTTCTTCTTGGTCGTATTTATCCATTCTGATTTATATCATTCTATTGTTATGCAACTTAAATAAGCGTGGAGCAAATGCAAACATAATATGAATAGCGGCAAAGATTACAATATAAAAAACTAAAGAACCAAAATAATAGGGGAAATACTGGGCTAGTCGCTGACCGAATCCAATTAAAGTTGTTTCTTCAAAGTGCCCTGAGAAGAAATAAAACCCACCACTTGAGAAAATCTCACAAAATGCTGCGCCAATAATTAAACTGAAAGAAAGCGGTAGTAATGTCTGCCATTTGAGCTGATATTGCCGAGCATACCAGCTACCAGCATACCAGAGTAAGCTATAAGCTGGTAACAAGAAAGCATAGGATGAAGTAAGACAAAAGCTACTAGCACCTCCCCAAGCATAAGCTGAAAAATCTAGCACCCATATTAATATAAAAAATCCAGCTAGTGGCCATACGGCACGTAAATAAAAACCAGCTAAAAAGAAAATTGCCCAAGAAGCACCTGGTAGACTATGTATAGATGCAAAATGATATTCTCGTGTAAGAGTCATTAATAACACCAGCCCAACACCTATAGCCAACTGATTACGAATGGATAAATTCATTATGAAATGTCCTTAACAGATTATGATGGCTGATAACGTAAAGTAATAAAAAAATTTCGACCTGGTTGATTATAAAATGATGCTGTCTCATAGCGCTCATTTGAAATATTCTCGATACGGCCCTGTAAAAGCCAGTTTTGATTCATCTTATACTCACCATGTATGTCTAGTTTAACGTAACTACCCAGTTTACGTATATTAGCTAAATCATCATAACGCTGACCTACAACAAGAAGTTGAGTACCTATCCTAGATTCATTAAATGATAAGCCAAACAGTGTAAATTTATCAAATTTTCGATTTACATCAAGGCGAAAAGATTGTTTAGCACGGCGTGGCAATATGTTTCCCCTATTAACCCCATATGATTTATTTTGAGGGTCCAATAAAGTTAAATTAGTACTAATTTGCCAACCCTTGATCCGCGTGGAAATCATACCCTCAAAACCACGAATTTTAACTTTATTAATATTATTTGGTGCAAAAATAGTAGCATCGTATGCAATGAGATCACTAATCTGTGTTTCATAAATATTAAAGGCCCAATTTGCTTGTTTAATTTTTCCACTGGTTCCCAATTCAAAACTTAGTGATTCTTCAGGCCGAAGATTAGCATTACTATAACCTGGATAATATAATTCGTTAAATGTTGGGGCCTTGTATGCGGTCCCAAAACTTGCAGTAAGTCGTAACCATTCTGTAACAGTATAGCCCCAACCAACACCGCCGGTTACATTCCCGCCAAATTGTTCATTTTCATCATACCTTATAGACAATTCTAAATTTTGTTTAAAAACTGTTGCTTGATGCTGAGCAAATACTCCCCAATTATTTCGTGAAGTAACTGTAAAATCCTCACTAGAGCTAACATTATCCTTTTTATAATCAGCACCTACTGTTAATAAGTGAGATTTATTTAATGTAAAATCATTCTGTAAGGTAATTGTATCTCGCCGAGAATTAAATCTACTTGTATATTTCTTCCCTAAAAAATCCCTACTATTCTCTCGACTACGACCTCCAGTAAAAGTAATTCTCCAGAATGGGAAAGGAGAATAAAGTGCTTTCCCACCAAAGATCCGCTGCGTCAATTCTGATTTATTAGAGAATGTTCCATCATAATTATTCTTACCAGAAGACTGTAAAAAATTTGTTTCAATATTTAATCCATTCTTAAATAGATATCCAGCTCTAAAAGAGCCTGCTACATTATGATAACCATCCTTATCTGGTTCATTGGTATAGCACCCTGCCCCATTTGGAAATGATTTTCCGGTGCAAGAATTAAATCCATTTGTATTCTTCCCGCTAATATTTATATTAAACCAACCATTTTTCTTTCTTCCTGCAAGGCCAGCAGAACCAGCAAAGGTACTGTAACTGCCACCACTTATACTAAAGCTTGGAGTTAGACCCTCTTTTCTACTTTTACGCGTAAATATATGAATCACACCACCAATTGCTTCAGAACCATATAAACTAGATCTAGGTCCTCGTACAATCTCTATACGTTCGATCTGCTCAATTGGAATATTTTCATAGGCTGCACCGCCAGATGTAGCAGAACCTGCTCTAACACCATCAATAAGCACCAAAATATGATCAGACTCAGTACCACGTATAAAGACTGATGTGCTTTTACCAGGACCCCCATAATTAGCAATGCTAATACCCTGCGTACCGCGCAACAAATCTACTACAGATCTTACTTGCCGACGCTCAATATCTTTACGTGATATAACAGTGACTGAGGAAAGTATCTCATCTGCCGTCTGGGCAGTACGGTTTGCAGTAATAATTACTGCCTTTCTTGAATTTCCATTTTCTGCTAATGCAGCTCCTAAAACGCTCAGATACAGAACCGCAATTACTAACAAACGGTAGTCTTTCATTAACTACTTCCTATGCCCAATAATGCGTTATAACTATAAATATTGTGGAAGGAATCAGAAATAAACAGCCAGATCAGGATGTTAACCTATCATAGTGTTGTATATTGCCCGACCGCAATAATACATTTTATCTTTAGGCCGGTCTCCGGACTCATGAGCGGATTACTCCTAGATTTGCACCTTCCCATGGCTAAGCACAGTGGCGTTAAGCAAACCCTTCTCTCATTTACCGTTGCGGGGGCAGTGTCGGCATTGTTCTAACATATTAAAACGCACCGACTTCCCGTTTAATTCTTTTGGCGGATGCCTTAAGAACACCTAAAGCAGCTCTCTTTATAACGTAAATTTATTTTATGGAGAAAAGAAAATATTACTGAATTTAGAACTAGTACGTCAAGCTTCCTATGTATTACATGATTATCAATGTTATACTTAGAGTATATAATCACAATAAATTCAATGTTTTATTTATATGCCCAAAGCAATAACTAGCTAATATCACCACACTGTAGCATATCTAAATGTTTATATACTTCTATAATATTGATGGATGCAATTAGTTCGTATCATAAGCTTTATAAGATGTTTCTTCTACCTATTCCTCCTGCTTTATTTTGCCTTATAAGAAAGAATTGAACTTAAAATATTTGAAAATTTAGCTTCTTAATTAATTGATTATTTTATGTATATTTCTTTGCTAGCCTACCTATTGTAAGGCCTTGTACTATGATTGAAAATACAACTACACAATAGGTTATGAGTAATAAAATGTCACGTATCTCATTATCTGGCAAGGAAAGAACAAGAGCAACAGATAACCCTCCACGTAACCCGCCCCATGTCAAAATAGGAACAGTTCCGCGTGCAAACTCTTTGAATATTTTGAATATAAAAACCGGAAGAAAAATAAGTATAAATCGTATTAATAATAGCAATGGAATCATAATAATACCAATATATAGCGCTGAGATATTTGAAATTACTAGCAATAACTCAAAACCTATCAGCATGAATAGCAAAACATTCAAAATTTCGTCGATCATCTCCCAGAACCCATTTAAATAGTCACGTGTTTGCTGTGACATAGCATTTGAATGTGCCAAATTTCCAATTATTAGTCCGGAAACAACCATGGCTATTGGTCCAGAAAGATGCATATAACGTGCAAGCTCATAACCACCCATCACTAAAGCTAAAGTAAGCAAAATTTCTACTTTATAATTATCTACATGGTACATTAGATAGTATACTAAAAACCCCAGAATAAAGCCCAATACGATACCGCCAAACACTTCTTCCACAAATAAAATAATGACATGTGAGACTTCAGCATTCCCTTGTGCTAATACCCCTAGTAATGCTGTGAAGATAACTACAGCCATACCATCGTTAAATAAAGATTCCCCAACCACATTAATTTCTAATGACTTTGGGATTCCTGCCCTTTTCAAAATAGCCAGAACAGCAATCGGGTCTGTAGGAGAAATAAGAGCACCAAATAAGAATGCATAAATAATATCTATTTGGATATCAAAAATAGTAAGTAAATAATGAAGAGAGTATCCAACAGCAATAGTGGAGCACAAAGTCCCAAATAAGGCCATGGTAAGGATCATAAGTCTATGTTTTTTAAGCAACCCCCAATCGACATGCAAAGCACCGGCAAATAATAGAAAACTAAGCATGCCGTGCATAACGGTATCCGAAAAATCTAACCCAGATAAAACTGGTCTTACTACATCAGATACACTAGGAATAAGTATCATACCAACAGAGGAAACCATGGCTAAAATCATTACACCAATGGTAGTAGGTAGCTTAATGAATCTATAGTTTATATAAGCAAACAAGCCACATAATGACATTAAAATACTTGAGATGGTAATAATGCCCATAAACTTCAACCTTCTGCTTCATTACTTAATACTTGAAAGATATTGTAGAGTGAACCCGCCTAAAAAGAACCCTATGACTTTTACCCTATTGTGAACTGAGCCACAAAGATAGTAGCTAAACTATAACTTTAATCGCTATTTTGGATTTTTTATAGGGCCATTACTCGCCTTGTTGGAAGTAACAATGCAAGCAAGTTCTCCTGATCCCTTGCAGACATAATTTTGCCACTGCAAAGGACGAAGATTATTTAAATTTTCTAAATCCTCATCATCTATACATGAAATATGATCAATTTCCCAACCATACTGTGAATCTCTATTGTTATAATGCGAGAAATATATCCAAGCACCACATTCATCTTTTCTATACTCATCTGGATTATTATTTTCAACAGGCTGCCCTTTAGCCCAGACTTTACTAATTATCTCTTCCTCAGATAACCTTATAGAAGCAGCCTCTTTAAATAAATCGCTATTTTCTTTATTGCGATAATATAATAAAGATTTACCTATAAGGTGCTTAGTAAGAATTTTAGTTCGCTTCATATATATGATTCTAAACTATTATTTACAATAATATTAAATATATCTTTTGTATACTGCTGCTTGCAAATTTGTTAATAACCAAGACTAACAAGTACAAAATAATTATATATTATTGAAACTCAGAGTACTTATTAATCACCTTCCAAATAAGCGCCTGCATAGGGGGCGTCTCTTTAATTAAGGGCACCTTATAACAGGCCGAAAAAATCTCTCCTGGCCTAAGTGATTGATCTATAGAATATGGCGTCGAATTTTTATTATGTTTGATTGCAGAGTACTCTCCCTGATAGCTAGGAAAAGAATCATAATCCACTAAATTAGTGCTGTAGCCTTTTTTCTCTGCAATTATATTCCAACTGACTCTATTAATCATTTTTTTACTATTATTTATAACCTTAAATAATACTGGAGATTCCTCTCCACATGAAACAGGAGAATATGAAACAAATACAGAAACCAATTCTTGCTCCTTTTCTTTTTGGCTGGAAATTAAATAATCAATTAATGCGATTATACCAATACCCACTAAAATAACAGACAATATAGTTCCTGTTTGCCTGGGAAGAATAAATAATAAAACCAATATTACTAAAGTTACAGCCCAAATCATCTAAATCAGCAACCTATTTTCTTGATACTAAGACTAAAAATGTATGCATTATCTCTTCACTTTTAAGCTGATATCAGCAGCTCCCAGCCTTAAATTCAGTTTTTCTAACCTAATGAAATTCTTTTATAGCACAAAAAGTCAATAGAGAAAAAAATTATTATTTATTACTGAACTAATTATATTTTTTGTTTTCAAACTTATATCCCTGTTAAATGGGATATAAGTCCTTTTTTTTAATCTCTCCCAAATTAAGAAAAAGGCCGCTAGTTTGGATACCCTAGCGTTGCTTAACGGTGTGACGACCTCTCTCCAGCTATTCAGCTACCCCTATCCAGGTAGTGTACTGGAGGGAGCCTCACCTCCTAAAATTACCTGTCTATCTATTTATTTCTCTATACCTTATGCTTGGCTATACATTTGTATATATGACGTCATCATAATATTTCATTGTATAAATACTTTCAATATGTGCCATATATGTGCAATAAGTTATTACTTAAAGAATCAAAAAATTACCATAGCAAAAATGTATATAGGAGATCATTGCTAGTTATACTAGAGATATCTATTAACAAATAATAGATTAAGATATTGAACCCCTATTTTCTACAAGTTTCTAATTAATATTTATTTACATTTAGTAATAATAGGAGTAATAATATAAAAGGTATTTGTTTTAAGAGTTTTTGCAGTACTGTTATCCGTGTTATTCCTTGTGAATCCGTGTAAGTCCTTGTAAAAACCTAGAATCAGATAATTTTTAAAATGTTTCCCATTATTTTTAGAAGGAAGTAATTACATGGCAACAGGTACAGTTAAATGGTTTAATGATGCAAAAGGATTCGGGTTTGTTACGCCTGATGATGGTGGTGAAGATTTATTTGCTCACTTTTCTGCAATTAATATGAGTGGTTTTAAAACCCTAACTGAAGGGCAAAAAATCTCATTTGATGTAATTCAGGGTGAGAAAGGAAAACAAGCATCAAATATACAAACAATATAGTAGTTTTTTCAAAAAAACCCAGTATTAAATACTGGGTTTTTAAAAATAAAACTGTATTTCAATATTTATAGTATTAGTAGCATAGAAGGCCCCTTCTCTTGACTTTAAAAAGAAAAAAATCATTTATCTTTATAGCCTTGTTAAATAAGGGTCAAAATATTTAAGGTGATTTCTTTATACGCATTAGGTAAAAATTTTACTCTTCACTCTTAATTCTATCCTGAATACTACTAGCTTCTTTAATTCTTGCGCTTGTTTTTTTAACAGCTTCTACTACTTCTTCCATAATCTCATCACTAACCACCTCAATCTCTCTGTTTGTTTTTTTTGTAACCTCATCAAATTTCTCGGCACTGTCCTTTGCTACTTTATCAATTTTTTTAGCTGTATTTTTTGTCACTTCATTAAATTTTTTAGCGGTGCTCTTTGCAGCTTCATCTAATTTCTCGACACTATCCTTTGTTACTTTATCAATTTTTTTCGTAGTATATTTCTCTATTTTATTAATTTCTTGACCAATATTCTCAACAACATCATCAATTTCCTCCCCCACTTTTTCTGCAGGACCTTTATTATCGCATCCTAATAATAAAGTTAGCATACAGCTCATAGCTAAAATTACTAAACTTGAAGGGATTTTTTTGTTAAATTGAATTCTAGGTGGAACTACAATCATGTTTTTTTGATAAAGAGGATCCAATTAAATTTAATTCAATCTCTATATTTGCACGAGCACGAGATAGCCTCGAACGAACTGTACCAATTGGGCAATCCATAATTTTTGCAATCTTTTCATAGCTTAATCCATCAATCTCTCTCAGAAGAATTGCAGTACGTAACTCTTCAGGCAATCTATTTAATACGCTTAAGATTGTCTGCTGAGCTATAAAAATACGCTCTGGATTACTATCATCAATAATATCTGAAATGATAAATTCATTGGTATTAGAGTTAAGGGGTGGTTGAAATAATGGAATGCGCCTCCGCTCAGATGATAAAAAATCTATAGCTGCATTAACACCAATCCTATGTATCCAGGTTGAAAACTGGCTATCTTCTCGAAATGCCATAATCCCAAGATATGCTTTTATAAAAGTATCCTGCACAACATCTTCAATTTGTTGAGGTAGTTTAATATATCGCGCTATAACACGGGCAAGCTTTTGCTTGTGCTTTACCACCAAGCTATCAAAAGCACTACGGTTTCCTAATTTAACTTGCCTTACCAAATCAATATCAGTACAGGTAATATTCATTTATCTTTAATGTTATCAAATAAGTTATAAAAAAGGTAAGTCTAAGAGTTTATAAAGGTACACTATCTTAATAACAATTAATATATCTATATTTTAAGTTTAAAGAAACTTAAATCTGACGTGAAGAAAACCAGTTTCGTACTAATTTCCATTTTACAAATTTATACATAAATAAAACAAGTAATAAAGAAATTATCAATAAAGTAATTACAGTTCGAGCAAAATCAATATAATTTATCTGTTGTACACTTAAAGGATATTGGTAATGAACAGGAGGAATACTCTCCCCTGTAATAAATACCGTATAATTACCTTTATCAAGATTCACTCTGCCTTCTATAACTCCATCGGGATGATGACCCGTACGTAATAAAGATACAGTTTCATCATCAGTTTCATTAGTACCACGTACAATTCTCATTGTGACAGGCATATTTCGTAAAGCTCGGTCAATCAAATCAACTACAAAAAAAATCTCACCCTCTTTAGGGATTTCTCCGCAATAATTCTCAATCGAGTCATTTTGAGGCTGGTAAGCGCTTAGATGTACTTTACTTCCTTTAGCTCCTCGCACGCAATCATCTTGATCCAATGGCACATTACCATGTGCGTTTGCCATGCCTACATATAACCCAACGATAAAATAAAGTATCATCGCAGTATTTACAAGAAGAAAATTTTTTGATTTTATGGTCAAGGGTTTAAAAATAATTTATTTTAAGGTGAATGTAACCCTACCTACCCTCTATTATTTAATTTAAAGGGCAGATAGGGAAGAAACTACAAAGATCAGAACCGATTGTTATAACCGGTTATTTAAAATGACCTTGTCAGACCCGTTCCAAATAACATCAGTCAAATTGGAGTACCGTGTGATGATCTGTGCTGCAACTCCACCTGCAAACAGGCCAGACCAACCCAGAATCACAAATCCCCAATGCAATGGTGCGCTAAATAGTTCTTCCATGAACCAGAAAGCATGTCCCCATTCGTTAAGACCAACGTTTGGCAGAATCATTAGAGGACCAGCAATCGCAAACACTAAAGGAAACGATGTGCCTCTGCTGTACTGTGGCAAACGGGTTATAGCGTATAGATAGCTAGCGATTCCGCAGACAATGTACATTGGGAAAGAACCATAAAATACCACGACATGACTAGGAGTAAAACTAGTGTCGCGTATGATTACTTGATGCCATGAAGCATCTTGCTCGGTGAAGAAGCTACCGCCCCAGTACACACCAAAAAGATAAACGCCTAACCACATCATCCAATAAAAATAACGCTTGATTTCTAGTTTTGGATCTAGGTTATCCAATTGTTCTTTGGTATCCCTTGTTTTCCAAATCCAGCCCCAAGTGATTAATGCAAATGTAGGCATTACTGTCATATGAACTCGCCATAAACCCATCCATACTTTCTCAAATTCAGGTTCCATCGAATCCATGCCATGTGAATAAGCAAAGGTACGTTGGTACCAAATCCAGAAGATCGCTACTGCTAGCATAAGACCCATACCAAATTTATACCACCTTGAGTCATACCATAGTGATTGATCCCAGGAGCCGGATGAAGCTGTGGCCGCTGTTCCAGTTGAACCGTATGTTGTTGCCATGTTGTTAACCTCCTATCCATTTCAAATATGTACTACGACTTTCAAAACCTTTGTGACGAGAATATATCTCGACACTTATATTAGCCGACAATCAATCTGCAGATTAGCCGAGAAAAGCGCCCCAAGTCAAGTAATTTGTTACGTAATT
>PBKR01000037.1 GCA_002721545.1 Nitrosomonadaceae bacterium
AAATTTTGGGAGCCCCTAATTCACTTTAATTTATTTCTAGGATTAGCATCAGCCAGGTTCGCTGAATAATGAACATATCGATAAATTTTTTTTGAGTTAAAATAAGTTTGTCTGAATTTGTTTTTTATATTTCCTTTTTGTGATGTAATGAAACAAATTAAATTACTTGTGTTGGCTGGTGGATTTGGAAAGAGACTGCGATCGGCAGTATCAGATGTTCCAAAACCATTGGCTCCAGTTAATGGCCGACCTTTTCTAAGCTATCAAATAGCAAATTGGCTTGATCAGGGGGTTGGTCTTTTAGCATTTTTGCTTCATTATGAAGTTAATTCTATAGAAGTTTTCCTGGAATCCTGTCGAAAGCAAAACCGATTTGAAAATTGTGAGATACGTACATTAAAAGAATCCGAGCCGCTAGGCACGGGGGGTGCTGTTGCCTTCGCTGTTCAGCAACTTCAATTGACAGGGGAATTTTTGGTTGCAAATGCAGATACTTGGCTGGGCTCAGGTGTTCAGCAGGTCTTCGAAGCTGAAGCACCTGCACTGGCTACAGTTCAGGTGGAAGACTCAGAGCGCTACGGAAGTGTTCAGGTAGAAAATAATAAAGTTGTTGCATTTAAAGAGAAACAGCATAGCTCTGGTCCTGGATTTATCAATGCTGGCCTTTACCACTTAAATGCAGATTTGTTTAAGGACTGGAATGGTCAGCCATTTTCTTTGGAGCGCGAATTGTTTCCAAAACTGGCAAACTCAGGAATACTAAAGTCTGTATTCCTGGAAACCGATTTTATAGATATGGGTGTCCCTGAAGATTATTTTCGTTTATGTCAATGGATTGAATCTGGGAAGAAAGGTGCGCTGTGAACTTGAAATTATTTTTAATTCCTGAAACCAGCCCAATAAGAGAAGCTCTAGTCAGGATTGATGCAAATCACTACGGCGTTATTCTGACCACAAAACCCTCAGGAGCGGTAACAGGGTTGGCTACAGATGGGGATATTCGCAAGAAACTGATAGAAGGAGTCTCTTTGGATGATCCAATTGAGTCCTGTGCGAATACAAACTTTACCTGGGGAGAACAAACAACTTCACGCGAGCTTTTACTAAAACAACTGGATGAGCGTATACGGGTGATTCCTTTGCTCGATGAAGCGCGAATGTTGACAGGTATCATTAGTCGTGAGCATTTTCCGGCGAAGGATCAGATGCGCACTTTTGCCCGTGCACGTTCTCCGGTGCGGGTCAGTTTCGGCGGCGGAGGTTCAGACCTGACACACTTCTTTGAAAGCGAAGGTGGTGCGGTTATTAATGCCACAATTTCGCTTTATAGCCATGCAACGTTACGGATACGTGATGATGAGCAGGTGATCATTCATTCCCGAGATTTGGGGGCGTCGCTCTATGCAAAAGATTTGCAAGAAGCGTTAACTAAGGTGGGACGATTTGGCCTCATTCAAGCTCTTCTAAAGATTGTAAATCCTGATACTGGCTTTGAGCTTTATTTGCATTCAGATTACCCAATGAATTCGGGGCTAGGCGGTTCCGCGGCTATATCGGCAGCCATACTCGGATGTTTTAATCAGTTCCGTCAGGATCAGTGGGATCTTCACGAACTTGCAGAGTTAGCGTTTCAGGCGGAGCGCCACTATTTAGGGGTGGCGGGAGGTTGGCAGGATCAATATGCAACAATCTTTGGTGGTTTTAATTTCATGGAATTCCGAATGGATCAGAACATTGTTCATCCGCTCAGAATCCATCAAGATATCTTGCTAGAGTTGGAAGAAAGCCTAATTCTTTGTGACACGGGTAGTGACCATGACTCTGGAAACATCCATAAAGATCAGCGTCAGCAAAGAGATAAGGAAGACATTCATCAAAAAATTAAGTCAAATGTAGAGTTGACCTATAAGACGCGTAATCATCTTCTTCGTGGTAGGTTGGTGGAGTTTGGTCAATCCCTTCATGAAGCTTGGCAGCTTAAACGCCAGTTCAGTGGAAAAATATCCAACGGCAGGCTCGATAAGATTTATCAGGATGCCCTCGATCATGGGGCGGTCGGAGGTAAATTACTGGGGGCTGGAGGAGGAGGATTTTTTCTCTTTTATTCCCCGCCTTTTTCAAGGCATGAACTAATCGATAGTCTTGAGGCCGCGGGGTTAAAAACCCAGCCATTTCGATTTGAGCATGAAGGTTTGCAGGCATGGTCAACGCGGGAAGGTAAAAACTCTTTAGACCCAGAAGGTATATGAAACTAAAAATTGGTGACTACGAAGTTGGTAGGAATCGGGTGTTCATCATTGCTGAAATAGGCAACAATCATAACGGCAGCTTTAAACGCGCTACCCAAATGATCGATCTTGCTGTAGAAATGGGTGCTGATTGTGTCAAGTTTCAAATGCGTCACCTCGATGAAGTTTACCGACAACGCACCCTGCGTAAAGACGGAGAGGATCTCGGCACAGAATATGTATTGGATCTGCTTCGGCGCTTCGAGCTTTCAGTTGACGAGCATCGAAAATTATTTGCGTATTGTATGAAAAAAGGAATTCCTTATCTATGCACCCCATGGGATGCACGCAGTGTGGAAGCTTTGGAAGAGTTGGGTGTTTTGGCTTACAAAGTGGCCTCTGCAGATTTGACCAATCTTCCGCTGATAGAACGGCTATGTGATACTGGGAAACCGCTTATCCTCTCTACCGGTATGAGTCTACGTAAAGAGGTACAGCTCACCGTCGACTTTCTCAACAAGAGAAATACGAGCTTTGTTTTACTTCATTGCAATAGCACCTACCCAGCCCCATTGCACGATATACAGCTAACTTGGATGAGGCAGTTGCAAGGTATCCATGAATTGGTGGGTTATTCGGGGCATGAGCGGGGTATAGCTGTAACGCTGGCGGCAGTGGCTCTTGGGGCTTCTGTGGTTGAGCGTCATTTTACCTTGGATCGCACCATGGAAGGGCCTGACCATGCCGCCAGTCTGGACCATAGTGAATTTAAGCGTCTGATAGAAGGGGTAAGAGAAATTGAGCAGGCATTAGGAGATGGGCAAGAACGTAAGGTATCTCAAGGAGAAATGATCAACCGTGAGAACCTTGGTAAGAGCTTGGTTGCTGCAACTTCTCTGAGCAAAGGCGCGGTCATAAATGCAGAGCATATTAAAGTCCGAAGTCCAGGCCAGGGCTTATCTCCACAGTTTTACGAAAAACTTCTGGGTTGCACCCTTCATCATGATATTAACGAAGAGGATTTCTTCTACCTTTCCGACCTGAATGATAAACGCATAGAGCCTAAAAAATATTCTTTTCAGAGACCTTGGGGGGTGCCGGTTCGCTATCATGACTTTAAGGAATATCAAGAGCGCATTCAACCCGATCTTTTTGAGTTTCATCTCTCTTATTCTGACATGGATCTCGATGTTTGCAAGTATTTGGAAGGAACCTACTCATGTGACTTTGTAGTGCATGCCCCTGAGTTGTTTTCCGGTAGTCGTCTGATGGATTTAGCGGCTCTGGATGAAGCTTATCGTTTGTATTCGGTGCAAGAGACCCAACGGGTTATTGACATTACGCGAGGGTTAAAGCGTTTTTTCCCACGAACTAAGCGACCTATGATTGTTGCCAATATCGGAGGGTTTACTATGGATGAACCTCTTCCTGCATCGACAATTCCTACTTATTATGAGCACTTTGCTAAAAGCCTGACTGAATTGGATTTGGAAGGTGTTGAACTGATTCCTCAGACAATGGCACCTTTTCCCTGGCACTTTGGTGGACAACGTTTTCAGAATCTGTTTGTTAAAGTGGATGAAATTGTTGAATGGTGCCAAAGATTAAATCTTCGGATGTGTTTTGATATTTCCCACACTCGTTTGACTTGTAATCACTATGAGTTGGATTTTTTTGATTTCGTCGAGAAGATTGCACCTTTATCCGCACACCTTCATCTGGGTGATTCCAGAGGGGTAAATGGGGAAGGGCTCCAGATTGGCGAAGGCGATATTGATTTTATCCGTCTCGGGAAAATTCTTGACGCAAGCTGCCCTGAGGCATCATTTATTCCTGAAATTTGGCAGGGTCATAAGAATGGTGGGGAAGGATTTTGGATTGCGTTAGAAGAGTTGGAAGGGACGTTGTAAAGTATTTTTTAATTTGTTGGAAGCATGGATGCTATGGATTGCTTCCGATATTCTGGCCCATTTTTCTCGCAGGTCTATTGTGATGCAAAGTGACAGAGTAAATAATAATACATTTGAAATGGGTTAGTTTATTATTTCCTGTTAGGCCGACGAGGTTTGATTGAGGAAAAGTTTAGGAATGGAAGTTTTAGGTATTATTCCAGCGCGTGGCGGGTCTAAGTCGATCCCTTTGAAAAATATAAGGAATTTCAATGAGAAGCCTCTTTTGTCTTGGACAATAATTGACGCAAAGAAAAGTAATGTCAACCGTATTTTAGTTTCGACAGATTCAAGTGAAATTGCAGAGGTTGCAAGGCAGGAGGGTGCCGAAATCCCATTTATTCGTCCCGAGAGTATTTCTAAAGATACAGATGGAATTGAGCCTATATTGGTCCATGCTTTAAATTTTCTAAAAGAAAAAGAAGGGTATTGTCCCGACTATGTAGCCTTATTGCTTCCTACTGCACCGTTTCGAAAGGTGACAGATATCAATGATGCGATTTCGCTGGGAAAAAGAAAAATGCCCGACTCTGTGGTGTCTGTTTCAAGAGCTATTGCAAATCATAACCCACATTGGATGTTGGTGAAAAACCAAGATGGGTCTGTGACACAGTTTTCCGGGGGATTGCTCAAGGATATGAAGGTTAGAAGACAGGATATCCCGGATGTTTATATAAAGAATGATTTTATATTTCTAATAAGACCAGAGAATTTATATGATGAGAACCCTGCTCTCTATGGTGATAATGTTGAACTTATGATTGCTGAAGATGATAGGTGCGATGTTGATATTAATTCAGAAAAGGATTGGAAAATAGCAGAAGTGTTATTCCGTGATTTTTCAGCTTAACTTTACTGGTTTATTGAGCGCTAATATTTAACATGATAATAGGATATAGACATACGGGATTGGTTGTTCGTGACTTAGAGAGGTCAATTAAGTTTTATATTAGACTTGGTTTTGAGCTCAGGAGACGGCAATTTGAAGAGGGGAGCTATATTGAAAGTGTGACTGGGATTGATGGATTGTCTTTGGAGTGGGCTAAGTTAAAAGGAGCCGATGGGGCTTTGATAGAGCTCTTGCAATATCATTCGCATCCTGACGAAAATAATATAGAAAATATGCCAAATCGATTGGGTTGTTCTCATGTGTCTTTTACCGTGGATAGTATTGAAAAGACCTGCGACTTGATTAAAGAAATGGGTGGTGTAATCATTAATTCGCCTGTTGAGTCACCGGATGGTGGAGTAAAGGTTGTTTATTGCCATGATTTTGACGGAGTAATGATTGAATTGGTTGAGGAGAGATAGGTTACAGCTTAGGTGCTTTACTGAACTTCATTTAGGTCTTGTTGGAAGGAGAATTGAATGAGCGCTAATATTCGTATTGGCTTCATGCAAGGTCGTCTTTCGCCGATAGTGAATGGTTGCATTCAAGCCTTTCCTTGGGGCAATTGGGAGGAAGAATTCGCGCTTGCATCAACTTTGGGTGTTGGTTTGATGGAATGGACTTTGGATCAGCAGCAATTGTATGAGAACCCTTTGCTTACTCGGTCTGGTCAAGAAAAGATTCGTGACCTTTCCGAATGTTATGGTTTGGCTATTCCATCCTTGACTGGAGATTGCTTCATGCAGGCGCCCTTTTGGAAAACATCAGGTGCAGAGCGCGAAGCGTTACAAAAAGATTTTATAGCCATTGTGGAAGCATGTGCTACTGTCGGAATCTCAAGAGTCGTTGTGCCTTTGGTTGATAATGGTGGCCTCGAAAACCAAGTTCAAGAAGATGTCCTGATAACTTTTCTCGACACTCAGAAAGAGTTTTTTTCCAGCAATAGTGTCAATATATTGTTTGAATCGGGTTTTGAACCTGAAGACCTGGCCCGCTTCATTGCTAGGTTGGACCCAAAACTTTTTGGTGTCAACTACGACATTGGTAACAGTGCTGCTCTGGGTTTTTTACCAGCTAAAGAATTTGAAGCTTATGGCGAGCGCATTATGAATGTTCACATTAAAGACCGGTCTTTTGGTGGTACTACCGTTCCGTTAGGCACGGGTGATGCGGACTTTAATGCAGTTTTCTCTCTCCTTGCAGGTCTAAACTATAGTGGTAATTATATTTTACAGACTGCGCGAGCTGTCGATAGCAATCATGCGGAAACGTTGAACTCATACTATAAAATGAGTAAAGAATGGATTGAACGTTATGGGGCTTGAGCTTGATGGTAAGGTAGCTTTGGTGACTGGGTCTTCCAGGGGCATAGGTCGTGTTATTGCTGAAAAGCTCCATGCTCAAGGATGTATGGTTGTCATCAACGGGCGTAACGAAGGAGATCTTGTAATCGCAGCAAGTGGTTTGCCGGGTGCTGTCATTGCTAAAGGGGATGTGAGTGAGCCGAAGGGAGCACAACAGGTCATTGAAAAAGGTTTGGGTGCCTGTGGGCAAATTGATATTTTAGTGTGTAACGTGGGGAGTGGACGTTCGGTGCCTCCGGGTGAAGAGAGTTGGGAAGAATGGCAACGGGTTTTTGCTCTCAACCTATGGGCCACCACTAATATGGTAGAAGCTAGTCGCAATGCTCTGGCTAAAAGTAAAGGCACTATTGTTTGTGTCTCATCAATTTGTGGTAACGAGGTGGTACCCGGCGCGCCGGTAACTTATTCCGTTGCAAAAGCTGCCCTAAATGCTTATGTGCGCGGCATTGCTCGACCCTTGGGTAAGCAGGGCGTACGTATCAATGCTGTTGCTCCGGGTAATATTTTATTTGATGGATCGGTTTGGTCGCGGAAGCTCGCTGAAGACGATAGTGTTGTAAAGGCAATGCTTGAACGGGATGTTGCATTAGCTAAATTGGGTACTCCCGAAGACGTGGCTGGGTTGGTGCTATATTTAGTTTCATCTCAGGCAGGTTTCGCAACTGGAGGGGTGTGGACAATTGACGGTGGACAGGTCCATTCGTAAAAAACTATTTTATGCTGGAAGACTATGAATAAAGCATATGAAAAATTTAACCTGAAAGGAAAGGTTGCCCTCATCACGGGTGCGGCTGGGCTTCTTGGCGTAGAGCATGCATCCGCTCTATTAGAGAGTGGTGCTACGGTTGTGCTAACAGATGTTGACGAAATAAGTCTCTCAAAGGCCAGCAAAAAATTATCGGGCAATGTTGATTCTTCGCTTATTTTGACCCGTGTTATGGATGTTTCTCAGGTGGATTTAGTTAGAGGCGTGAGTAAGGAGCTGGGTACAGCGGGGTTGCGAATTGATATTCTGGTAAATAATGCAGCCATCGACCCAAAAGTGAAAGGGGATTCGGGAGTATTGGAAACTACCCGGTTGGAAGACTTTCCTCTTGATCAGTGGGACTTGCAATTAGCAGTGGGCCTCACTGGAGCCTTTATTTGCAGTCAAGTGTTTGGTAGTGCCATGGCTCAAGACGGCAGGGGTGGTGTGATACTTAACATAGCCTCTGATCTCTCAGTCATTTCACCTGACCAACGCCTCTATCGTAAAGATAATGTGCAAGACCATATGCAATCTGTGAAACCAGTGACTTACTCAGTTATTAAGGCCGGACTGGTCGGGTTGACTCGCTACCTTGCGACCTACTGGGCGGATAAGGGAGTGCGAGCCAATGCTCTGTCTCCGGGAGGTGTCTTTAATGGACAGAGTGAGGACTTTGTGCGGCATCTTAGTTCATTGATTCCGTTGGCTCGTATGGCACAAAATAATGAGTACTATTCTGCTGTACAGTTTTTGTGCTCCGATGCATCCGCTTACCTCAATGGACAGAACATCGTGATGGATGGTGGTCGTTCTGTATGGTAAAGCGTTTTCTGATTACCACTGCTCTGGAAGAAACTTGGCGTGACGATGAACCTGTTCTATTTCTTGGCGAGTGGTGCCGACGGTACTCTCTTAAGGATCGTTGGTCGAGAATGGATGCAGAGGTGTTGCCCTACCACTGGGATGATCCTAAAAAGCTGTATACAGACTATCAGTACCTGAGTGAGCTTTACGAAAGATTATTGGCCAATTTATCCGCTCAACTCAACCAGATTCATAATGTAGACCACAGTTTACGGTACTGGCGAATATTGATCGGACCCTGGCTGGGCTATTTTACGCAGATATTGTTTGATCGCTGGACATCGGTTCATGGGGCAAACAGTCAGTATGATCTGTCAGATACCATTGCCCTTGCTGGCGAGGAAGAACTTCAGGTTCCTCAAGGTATGGTCGACTTTATCGATTTCACGCTCACAGACGAATGGAACCATTACCTCTATGGTATCATCCTAAAAGATTTCACCTCAGTACCCTTTGTCAGGCAGACGCGACTAGGACGATTTAGCGCATTGAAAACGGTGCCTGCTGATGAAAACTGGAAGCGTAAAATCAAAAGAAAAATTAAGGGTTGTTACTATAGATTCGCGAGCGTGCTGTCATGCGATCAGGATACATTCTTCCTGAATACCTACTTGTCTC
This sequence comes from Nitrosomonadaceae bacterium, assembly GCA_002721545.1. Lineage (GTDB taxonomy): Bacteria > Pseudomonadota > Gammaproteobacteria > Burkholderiales > Nitrosomonadaceae > BJGV01. The sequence continues at coordinate 8,661 of PBKR01000037.1, forward strand.
ATCTGGATGAGATGAGACTGTGCCTACGCTTGAGAGAGGTTCCGAAATTTTGGCCTTTAGTGTCAGCAGTGCGGACCGATGTTGATTTAGACCAGCGGCAATGGGTGGTTGCTGGCGAGTCCCGTTCTGATTTTGAAGTTTGTGCCCACACCCTGATCCCTCGACAGATACCCGCTGTTTATCTGGAAGGTTATGGTTCTTTAATTAAACAGACAAAGGCCATGCCTTGGCCTAAGCGACCAAAAATGATCTGGACCAGTAATTCCCATAACTCGAATGATGTTTTCAAGGCTTGGGCGGCTGAAAAAACGGAGCGAGGTTCCCCTCTGATAATTGGCCAACACGGAGGGCACTATGGTATAGGACGTTGGTCATTTACCGAGGACCATGAAATAGCTATTAGTGATTACTATCTGAGTTGGGGTTGGTCGGAAACAGATCGACCTAAAATCAAGCCAGTAGGACAGTTGAAAGCGAAAAAGCCGTTGGGCGTTCATCATGCAAAGCAAGCTGGAGCGTTGCTGGTAGGTCACTCGCGACCAAGGTACAGCATGTATCTGTTAAGTGCTGTGGTTTCTCGCCAGTGGATTGATTATTTTAACGATCAGCGTGACTTTGTTGGAAACCTACCCAGTCATATTTGTGAAAAACTGACTGTCCGATTGTATCCGCAAGACTATGGCTGGGATCAGGCCGCACGCTGGCTAGATAGTTTTCCTGAAATATGCTTGAATGAAGACCGTTCTAATATAAACGACTTGATTCGTCAGAGTCGGCTTTATATTGCTACCTACAACGCCACTACTTATTTAGAGTCGTTTGTCATGAATATACCTACAGTTATTTATTGGAACCCAGACCATTGGGTGCTGCGAGATTCTGCGATCCCTTACTTCGAGGATCTCAAACGTGTGGGAATATTCCATGAGACCCCTGAGTCTGCGGCGAGACATGTGGCGGCTATCTGGGACGATGTGGATGCATGGTGGACAAACCCCGCATTACAGGAAGTCTTAAAATATTTTAAAGAGCGATACTGTAATACGGACAACATATTAGACCGCTTGGAGACGACCTTAAGATCGGTGGTGGCTGAGAATGAGAACCTGTCTGCTCCAGTTTTGGATGCCGGTGGAACCTCGGGTGACATGTTATGACTTTATTGGAACCGCGTATCTTAATCAGTCCTGATTCCGATAGTTGGGCTTGCTTTTCCGCAGATACTATAGAGCAAACCATACACGCGGTCCTTTCTTGCAAAAATGTGTGTCACATGGTACTGACAGGGGGCCGAGCGGCAGAACGCCTCTATAAATACTGGGCTGATACTGCTACCTTGCCTTTGAAGGGCTTACGGTTTCTATTTAGCGATGAACGCTGTGTGCCTCCAGATCATGCTGATAGCAACTACGCTTTGGTGATGAAGACTTTATTAGTTGAAGGGGTGCCGTCTGGGTGTTCGATAGCGCGTATGGAGGCCGAAAACCCTGACCGGAAAGCGGCGGCAAAAGCTTATGAGAAGCTGATCCCTGAAAAAATAGATATTTTGCTTCTGGGTATGGGTGCCGATGGGCATATTGCTTCTCTTTTTCCTGGTAGTTCTGCCTTACACGCTGAGCAAAGAAGCGTGTTGCCGATTAAGGGGCCGAAGCTACCTTTCGAGCGTTTGACCATTACACCTAAAGTCATCGCTAGTGCTCAATCAATTTTTCTTTTGGTTACAGGTAAAGAAAAGGGTGTGGTGTTGGCTGAGGCACTTAGGACAGAGTCCGACTTTATGTCGCTACCTGTGCGTTTGGCATTAAGCGGTACATGGTTGCTGGACGCCGAAGCTGGACATCAATTAAAAGGATAAGGAGATTTTCAATTTTGTTCTTTGGTCATTTGTTCGAGACTTGGTAGATACTATTGTCCGTGTTTAATCGACAGTGGCTTCTGAAGAGTTTCACCTTTAATTTGTAATAGTCTATTTTCATAGAGGATGTAAGGAATTGTCAAAAGTACTCATCACTACTGTCCCATTTGGGGACAGAAACCGCCTTCCATTGGAGTTGCTTGAAAAAGCTGGTATCGAATATTTGATCAACCCCTACAAAACGAAACTCACTGAAGACCAGTTAGCCGATTTAGTCGGGGACTTTGATGTTATTATTGCTGGCACGGAACCCATTACAGAAAAGGTATTGACGCGGGCTACCAATCTCAAGTTCATTTCTCGGGTTGGCATAGGTCTTGATGGTGTTGACCTGAACGCGGCAAGAAGCAAGGGGGTCAAGGTTTCCTATACCCCTGAGGCACCTTCCCCCGCTGTAGCCGAGCTCACATTGGGGATGATGTTAACTCTCTTACGATCAGTGCATATTTCTAACTTTAAGATGCATCAAGGAAAATGGGAGCGTATTTATGGCAGACGGCTGACCGAGGTGACTGTAGGTATTATTGGTATGGGTAGAATTGGAACGCATTTGTTGCGCTGTATGACGGGCTTTGGTAAAATCCGTTTTTTAGTTAATGATATCAAGCCTAACGATGAATTGGATAAGGAGTTTATATTGGAATGGGTTACCAAAGACCAAATTTATCAAGAGGCGGATGTTATTAGTTTGCACATTCCCCTGACCCCGCTTACCAAGAATCTGATACAACGAGAACAATTGCTCAGCATGAAGTTTGACGCCATGATTATCAACACTTCACGTGGTGGAATAATTAACGAGAACGACCTTTACGATGTGATGATGCAGGGGCATTTGAGTGGCGCGGCTATTGATGTTTTTGAGAATGAACCATATACCGGAAAACTTTTGGGGATTGAAAATTGCCTATTGACGTCTCACATGGGTTCTATGTCTATCGACTGTAGAACCAAAATGGAAACTGAGGCCACTGAAGAAGCCATACGTTTTCTTATGGGTAAAACACTTACAAGTGAAGTGCCTCAGGCAGAATACGATGTTCAAAGCCAAGGACTGTGATGCAAAACCAAAACGAAAGTAAGGCCTTAAAAGTAACGGTTGTGGGTGGTAGCGGTTTTCTCGGCTCACACGTTGCAGATAAGTTAAGTGAAGTAGGCCACGAGGTGTATATTTATGACAAGATTAGTTCTCCCTGGAAGCGTGTTGATCAGGAGATGATAGTCGGCGACTTGTTTGATGTGGAGCTTTTACGGAAAACTATTTCTGGCTCAGATGCTGTTTATAATTTTGCGGCTCTAGCAGACCTTGAGGAGGCTGGTGATAAACCGATCGAAACTATTAAGGTCAATATTCTTGGGAATACGCAAGTACTGGAAGCATGTTGTTTAAATAATGTCAAACGCTTCGTTTATGCCAGTACAGTTTATGTTTATAGCCGGGAAGGAGGGTTCTATAAATGTAGTAAACAGGCTGCTGAACACTATGTTGAAGAATATCAACGTGTCTATGGCCTGAACTATACTATATTGCGGTACGGCTCACTTTATGGACCGCGAGCAGACAGCGGTAACGGTCTTTTGCGTATCGTGCGTGATGCGTTGGAAACTGGTGTGGTGCGTTATCAGGGAAGCCCCGATGCCTTGCGTGAATATATTCATGTTGAGGATGCAGCCCATGCCAGCGTGGTTGCGCTTGAGGAGGGTTTTCGCAACCAAAGCGTTGTTCTCACCGGGCAAGAGCCTATGCGTGTCGCTGACCTGCTGAAGATGTTGAGCGAAATTCTTGGCATAAATGAGGATATCGAATTTATTGAAGGAAAGCTTACTGGTCACTATGTGCGCACTCCATACGCTTACCAACCAAAGTTAGGTCGTAAGTATATACCTCCAATGCATGTAGACTTGGGGCAAGGGTTGATGCAATTGATTGATGAAGTGCGGGGTAGCGGTATTAACCTTAGTGAACGTATTAAGAGATAGGTTAAAGCAATTAATCAAACAAATCGCCAAACTTAGTCTTAACTGATTGCTTAAAGGAGCTGTGAGAACTTCGGTTGGGAGTCACTTCCTTAACAAAATGACCCATGATGCAATGAAACAGGCTGATGTTCTCCTGAAAGAGAAACAGGTTATATTTTGGGATTTTGATGGGGTGATCAAGGATTCCCTTGCAGTCAAATCTTTGGGGTTCGAGCGGTTGTTTTTATCCTATGGAAAGGACGTGGTTAAAAAGGTGCGAGAACATCATAATGCCCATGGAGGTATTTCTCGCTATGAAAAAATTCCACTTTATCTGAGTTGGGCTGGGGAGCCAGTAACAGATGATCAAGTTGAGGAGTTTTGTGTCCGGTTTTCACATTTGGTTCAGCAGGCTGTAATAGAGTCCCCTTGGGTTCCTGGAGTGTTTGAGTATTTGCAGGCAAACTACACTAGTCAATTTTTCTTTCTAATAACCGCTACGCCGCAGGAAGAAATAGAGCAGATTCTTTGTGCTGTCGACATCAACAATTTTTTCCGTGAAGTGCATGGTGCGCCAACAGCCAAAGCTATGGTAGTTCAAGATGTAATGAGTCGGTTGCGATTTAATTCTGACCAGGCCTTGGTGGTGGGAGATTCTGCTACCGACCTCAGTGCTGCCGAGGAGAATAACGTGGCCTTTTTATTGCGCCGTACACCTTTCAACCAGAGCTTGCAAAAGCATTTTCATGGACCTTGCTTTGAAAATCTAAGCTCTAAATTTCTTTGAGGCAAATGCAATGAGTAAATCTATTGTTTGCGCATTGATGATCGGACGTAAGGGCAGTGTTGGCTTTCCAGGTAAAAATGTTTATCCGGTTTTAGGGCGACCTCTTGCAACTTATCCTCTGATGGCGGCAAAAAACTCTAGGTATGTGGAACGAATCTTTGTTTCCACCGATTCACCTGAAATTATGTCCATCGCCAGGGAGCAAGGTGCTGAGTTGATTGAACGCCCCCCTGAGCTTGCCACTAAACAAGCCCTTGGAGAAGATGTCTTTGCTCATGGTTACCATGAGATCAAACGCAAGTTTGCTGCGGAAGGGTTGGAAATCGAACAAATTGTCTTGTTGTTTGCAAACGCCGCCACTCTGAATAGCGACTTGATAAACAAAGGGGTCGATATCCTTCGTGCAAATGAAGGTTTTGACTCTGCAGTAACGACATCGGTTTATAATATGTGGAGTCCGCTTCGTGCACGTAAACTAGGCGAAGATGGATGTTTGCATCCTATGGTGCCTTTTGAAACTTTCGGTGATCCGCAAACTTTAAACTGTGATCGTGACTCCCAAGGCGATGTGCATTTTGCGGATATGGGTATTTCAGTGGTGCGGCCAAGGTGTCTGGAAAATATGGCAGAAGGGCTTTTACCGCAAAAATGGATGGGTCAACGCATTGCCTCGATTCCAAACTGGGGCGGTTGCGACGTCGACTATGAATGGCAAGTTCCTATGGTTGAGTTCTGGCTTCGCAAACATGGCTTTCAGGAAGCGCCGGTTAAAAAATGAAAAATCGTCCTGTCTACGAAAAGCACAATAGCTTTGTCGAGATCAAGCATCAGCATAAAGATACGCTTGATTTGGCTATGAAGCGAGTTGCCAGTTTGCGTGATAAGGATGATCTTACCAAAGAGATGTCTAAAGCCCATCGGCTGATATTCAAACAGGCCTGCATGGATTTGTTCGATCCGGATCAGGAAGACAAGCAACCGCGGTTTTCCCTGAGTCCGAACGTGGTTGAAGAAATCGCAACTTACCCTGACTCAGACCTGCCACGTTATTTAGTGCACCGCTACCGGTATGAAATCTATCCGCAGAAGAAAATTCTCGACGAGTATCCACCTTATCTACAGATTGAACCGACTTCAATTTGCAATTTTCGTTGTGTTTTCTGTTTTGAAACGGATCCAACCTTTACTCAAAAGTCAGCAGGATATATGGGGCAGATGACGATTGATTTGTTTAAGCATATTATCGATCAGGCTGTTGGAAACGTAGAGTTCATTTCATTAGCCTCGCGTGGTGAACCGCTGATCTGCAATGACATTGTTTCTATGCTGGAGTATACGCGAGGAAAATTTCTTAATTTAAAAATCAATACCAATGCTTCTTTGCTTGATGAAGCTAAGTGCCATGCTATTCTTTCTAGTGGTATAAAAACGATAGTTTTTTCTGCTGACGCATCCGAAGAGCCTTTGTACAGCAAGTTGCGTGTCAATGGCGATCTTTCAGTTGTTATGGATAATATTGAACGATTCCAAAAAATTCGACAAACGCAGTACCCGGACTTGTCCGTAATCACCCGTGTTTCGGGAGTTAAATTTTCAGACGAGCAGGATATTGATTCGATGCAGTCAGTCTGGGGGAGTTTGGTGGATCAGGTTGCTTTTGTGCAATATAACCCCTGGGAAAACGTTTATAGTCAGCCCGCCAATGATCTTGTCGAGCCTTGTTCGGATTTATGGCGCAGGATGTTTGTATGGTGGGATGGAAAAGCAAACCCCTGTGATGTCGACTATAAATCGACTCTGTCGCAGGGGTCGATCAAGGAGCTTCGTTTGAGTGAATTGTGGCGATCATCTAGTTATGAAGCGCTCAGAAGAGACCACATCAATAGTAAACGCGATAGCAGGAACCCCTGCACTGGATGCGCTGTGATTTAGGAGTTTGGGATGATTAAGCATAAGTCGTGGGTTGATGGTGTTAGTCGTTTACGAGGAGATATAAAAACGCGTCACGGATTTTTAAGGCTCGACAAGAACGAACGAGTCACGGCCTTCCCGGAAGATTTTTTTGAGCAGATAAAGTTTAAAATGACATCAGATCATTTAACTGCTTATCCTGAAGTAGAAGGGCTCTATGAGGGGTTAGCGCGACTCCACCAAATGACCAAGGACAACTTCATGATTACAGCAGGCTCTGATGCCGCAATACGTCATTGCTTCGATCTGTTTGTCAACCCAGGTGGAGAGGTGGTTGTTTTGGACCCGACCTTTGCGATGGTTGATATTTATTGTCAATTATACAGTGCCGAGAGGCAGGCTGTCGGTTATGACCGTCAGCTGAGGCTTGACCTTGAACGGTTACATAATGTCATCGGACCAAAAACAGAGTTGATTATTATTGCCAATCCCAATAGCCCGACTGGAACATTGATTTCGGAAGAAGATCTCAATAAAATTCTTGTTAAAGCGGCACATTTCCAGGTTCCAGTATTGATTGATGAGGCTTATTACGGATTCTGTAAACAGACTGCGGTTTCCATGCTAAGAGACCACGAGAATCTCATTGTCAGCAGGACTTTTTCCAAGGCCTATGGCCTTGCTGGTCTTCGCGTGGGTTACCTTTTGGCGCAAACCGAGATAACCCAATTGTTGCAAAGGTTCCGCCCCATGTATGAGGTGAATTCTATAGGCATTCTGGCAGCCATGAAGCTTCTTGAGCAACCTGAAATAGTAGAAAGCTACCTTACGGATACTGAGGATGGGCGCCAACACATATTGAAATTTGCCAGTGACAAAGGGCTTCCCTTTTTGGATACACAGGCTAACTTCATCTATATTGATTTTGGCGACAGAAAACAGGCGATCATGGATAAATTCTCAAAAGCAGGAACTTTAGTTCGTGGTGGACTTTCGATAGAAGGTTTCGAAACATATCTGAGAATTTCCCTGGGTCCCGTGACAGCAATGCGATCACTAACTGAAGTTCTTCAAGGGGTAGATTTTTAAGACCATGCCAGTGTATGATTGGTACCGTTATTTTCCCTCTCCCTTTTTTAATATAATGTCTCAGTAGTACGCAAGCTCTAGGAGTATTTAGATCAAAATTTGAGCGCTTGTGACATTGGTGATATGAGCTTTGCGGAAAATGAAAAATATAAAGCAGTCAAAAAATAATATTGTATATAAAACGAATCAGTTGGCTCGTTACTACAGAGAAGAACGCGTCAAATGGCATCAATTCTATGAGTCAGAACGAGTTATTATCGAACAACTGAAGATTGATCAATCTAAAAATATTCTTGATATTGGCTGTGGTTGTGGTGGTTTGGGTTTAGCACTCCAAGGTCAGTTTGGTGTTGAGAGTTATACTGGGGTGGATATAAATCCGCAAGCTGCCGAGGCTGGAAGAGTAATGAATCAAGAATCTCACATCCTTTGTGGAGACATATTGGACTTGAGCCAAAATGAGCTAAAAGATAAACATTTTGATATTGTATTTTCACTTAGCTGTGTTGATTGGAATATTCGTTTTTCTGATATGTTGGCTGCAGCCTGGGATCATGTTCTTCCTAGCGGGCATTTGGTCTCAACTTTCAGGCTCACAAGCGGGGAGGGTTGTGATGATATTAAGCGTTCCCATCAATATATAAACTTTGATGGACTTCTGGAGGGTGAACTCGCATCTTATGTTGTTCTCAATGTAAAGGATTTGCTTCGACAGCTAAGTGTTTTCAATCCTTCAGAAATTAACGCTTATGGTTACTGGGGTGCTCCGTCCGTTACGGCGGTTACGCCGTACGACAAGCTCTGTTTTGCTGCATTTTCCATTCGGAAAAGAAGCGCTGATGATATTGGTAGGCTTCGCTACAACTTAAAATTGCCTGTGGCAATCCAGGATGCTATGGAAGCGCCACTATGACAACTTCTGTAATTGTCTGGGACCGTGAAAGCGATCCACCCACTGACATGAAAGAGATTTTGTCATGGCAGAGTTATGTGCAGAGAAGCAATGTTTCCTCTATTCCGCTCTACCTTGAAAACCATGCAGAGCGTCTCAAAAAGAAGTACCTGGCTTTTATTCATGACCTGGGTGAAAGTAAAATAGGTGGCAAGCGTGTTATTGATCACTTTAGTGAAAAGGATGGTTTTAGCTTCTGGTGGATGACTCTTTTGGCGGAAAAGAGCCCTTTGAAATCGCCGGGCATTTATGACTGTCTGCGTATCATGGCGCTGGAAGAAATCCTTTTAGAGCGTAAACCATCTGGCGTAATTCTAAAAAGTTTCAATCGTGAGCTTGGTCAAATAATTCATGTGCTCTGCAAAAACCTTGCGATTAATTTTACTTGGCAACCGGGAGATCGCCCCCAAAAAGAATGGTCTCTGCGTAAGCTTTATCGGGCGTTGCCATATCCGGTGCAGGGCTTGGTCTGGTTTGTAGTACATCTTGTGACACGATGGCCGCTTCGAAATCTCGAAGCGCCAGCTTGGTTTTCCGGCGAAGGTGATATTTTTCTGTGTTCTTATTTTATTCACTTGGATCCGGTTTCTTGCGCAAAAGGTCATTTCTACTCCCGGCAGTGGGAGAAGCTACCGAAGTATATTCATGACAGTGGGAGACGGACAAACTGGATCCAACATTTTATGCCCAACCCAGTGGTGCCAAATGTGCAAACAGGTCTTGAATGGTTACGTTCCTTTAACCTTGACTCAGAGAAGCAGGGAAAACATTCTTTTCTTGATACTTATTTGACATGGAAGGTTGTAGTGCGTGTGCTCAAGAACTGGTTCTGGCTTAATGCCCTTTCATGGCGCTTGAGGAAAATCCAATCGGCCTTTTATCCTAAAGGGTCTGCTGTCTGGCTATGGCCAATTTTGCGAGGTGATTGGTGGGCATCCGTAAATGGGGCAACCGCTATAAATAATTGTCTGTGGATGGAACTCTTTGATGCCGCACTCGGAGACATGCCACGTCAAAAAACGGGGTTTTATCTTCACGAGAAGCAGGGTTGGGAGAGTGCTCTAATTCGTGCTTGGCGCAAGCATGGTCACGGCGAGATCATTGGGGTGCTTCATTTTCCAGAGGCTTTTTGGCTTTTGAGCCACTTCGATGATCCGCGTAGCGTACAATCGAAACAATGGTGTAGTATGCCTTTACCTGATCGTATCGCTGTCATTGGCCCAGTTGCTTGGAAGGCTTTTACTGATGGAGGATATCGATCCGAACAACTTGTCGAGGTCGAGGCACTTCGTTATCTTAATCTTTTAAAGGAAAATGAGGAGCCTGCTCCGGGTTCTGCAAACCGTCAAACTTTAAAACATTCAGTATCTGCATCAGCTAAAGGTAGCGTCCTAATTCTTGGAGATATAAGTCCCAAATTGACGCACAACTTTCTCGGGCTCGTGGAAAATGCTATGAAACTTCTGCCTTCTAATTATAAGTTTACGTTTAAGCCGCATCCCGGTAATGCTATCAGTCTTGCTAAATATCCTGGTTTGCAGGTCGATGAGATAGAAGATGCTTTGCATCGAATACTGGCGGACTTTGAAGTTGTTCTTACTACATGCAATACTTCTTCAGCGCTGGATGCTTATTTGGGCGGCTTGACTGTGATTATTTATTCAGATGGTAGGAGCTTTAATTTAAGCCCACTGCGTAGACATTCTGATGTGCATTTTATTAGCACACCCGAGGAGCTAGCTGAAGTATTGCAAAAAGGAGATCAGAACACGGCAGTGGATTCCGAGTATAATGAATTTTTTTTCTTGGACCCAGAGCTTCCGCGTTGGAAAAAGTTACTACAGAGGAATTCTAACTGATATGATATCCGGACCGGTTTAAATCAAAAACAAACCCAGAAATTAAACAAATGAGTTCATTCATAAAAACAATCATCCTATGCGGTGGTTTGGGTACCCGTCTTTCTGAAGAAACCCAGGTCAAACCCAAACCAATGGTGGATATCGGTGGGCGGCCAATCCTTTGGCATATCATGAAGATTTATGAGCGTCATGGTTTTAATGATTTTTCATTGGCATTGGGTTACAGGGGTGAGTGGATCAAAGACTATTTTCTCAGCTATCATGCACGCTTGAGTGATCTTACAGTGCATTTGAAAAGTGGTCAGGTCGATTACTACAACCCGACGGCGGAAGATTGGAAAGTGTCGCTTGTAGATACCGGTATCAATACAATGACAGGGGGTCGTTTATTGCGATTAAAAAATCATTTGCAGTCAAAAGGAACGTTTATGCTCACCTACGGTGATGGTGTTTCTGATTTGAACATTAAGGCTCTTCTGGCTTTTCATCAGGCTCATGGTA